>QWPT01000013.1:61586-67424 GCA_003671075.1 Planctomycetota bacterium | reverse complement strand
TTTGTCAGCGCGTTACACCCAGTGGCGCAGCGCAGTCTTAGTCTGATCCAGATCTTTCGTGACACGATCAATGCTGCGGTCGCCTGCCTTGCACAGGCGTACCGCCTTTGCTTTGAACTCAGATGAAAACCAACGGCGATCTCGCCGTTTGGCTGTCTTTGTAGGAATGTCCGTGGAGCACTCCTTGCGAGCATTTTCGCCAATTTGGGTGTACACGAAAACGGTGCAAGGTCAGAATGCCCGTCAGGCGAAGCCTGCGCAACGGGTTGGGTGATTCTTCGATCGACTCCGACGCTCGCTCACACCACGCGGCGCGCGATGTAGTTCACGCGCTCGAACATGCTGGTCGCGTAGAGCAGCGTCGCCTGGTCGCGCGCGGTGCCGAGGCTGACGGCGACGCCGCCGGGGCTGGCGGCAGCGGCGCCGACGCCGAGGCAGGCTGCTGCGGCGCTGCTGCGGATCGCTTCCATTTGATCGCTGCGGTCGCTGGTCATCGCGTTGAGGATCTCGCGGTCCATTTCGTCGCCAGTCTCGACCGCGTCAGCAAGCGTGTACAGCATGGCATCGCTCGCCTCGACCATGCGGCCGCAGAGCGCGCGTGCAGGCGAACCTTCTGCGAGCGTCAGGGTTTCGCGCGCGAGCGCGTCCAGCGCATCGATCAGCTCTGCGATCAGTCGCTCGCGGCCGATCGCGGCGAGGATGAGCGTGCTGGTATCGTGGTCCTTCGCGTGCTCGGCGTTGTCACTGAGAAAGCCCGCGATCTCATGATGCAGCGCGTCGAGGGAGGTGCGCAGCGTGGCCGCGTTCACGCCGCTCGAGGCCGCGGTGTCGATCCGCGCTCGGTCGAGAAGTCCCGGCGCCGCGCGCAGGAGCCGCAGTTGCTCGCGCAGGGCGAGGTCGACGGCGAGCTCCGGGGCGCTCGTCGTGCTGTCGGAAATGAACATCGGCTTCGCCAGCTGCTCCTCGGCGACATCGGGAACCAGCCAGGCGAGGAACTTGGGAGTCCAGGGCGCAAACGCGATGGCGATCAGCGGCACGACCGACATCTGCACCAGGAATCCAATCGCAAGGTCGGTCTCTGTGCGCATCAGGAACCGCTGAAGCAAGTCGATGATCGAGGGAATGACGCCCGTCGACGCGATCAGCATCCACAGCCCCATCAGCACCCCGGCGCAGGCATTCGACGCCGCTTGCCAGCGCGCGAGCCGCCGAGAATCGTCGCGCAGGCTATGACCGAGCGCGAGAACGGAGACGCCGATACCAACGCCCGTGCCATGAATGACCATGAGCGCGTGTGACGGCTCCAGCAGGCCCTTCGTGCAAAGCGTGATCAGGATCACGGCGATGCCGCTCGAGCTCTGGATCAAGATGCGCAGCACGATGCCGATGAGGAACCCAACGATCAGCGAGGTGTTGAGCACCACGCTGACCGAAGCGAACCACGGCGCGCTCTGGAGCGGTATAGCGACGCTCTTGAGCTGGAAGAGCCCGAACAGCAGGAATCCGATGCCCAGCAGCGTGCCCAGTGCGGCGGACGCCTGGGTAAACCTCCGCAGGCGCAAGCCGAGGCCCGCGAGGCCGATGACCCAGAGCGTGGCGACATTGAGGTTCACCGCGGCGAGAAACGGCAGCACCGCGATGCCCGGGTGCGACCACGCCACGACGGTGATCGCGCGCGGTAGGGTGAGCAGCCGCGCCGAAACAAAGCCGCCCAGGATGAAGCAGATCGCGCTGGTGCTTTGCCCCACGGCGCCGATGCCGAGGCCCAGAAGCGCCGCGCGCACCGGCGAGGTAGTGGCACTTTGCATGCGCCGCCGCATGGAACGCGAGGCCAGCGCCTTGAGGCTCGACTTGACGCTGTCGAGGCCGATCAGGAAGAACACCATTCCCGCGAGCAACGCAGGCAGCGTTTCGACCGCGGTCATGGTTGGACCCGGCCTGAATCGGAGCTGGCGTTGGGGTGCGAGCGCATCATGGGTCCGCGAGAGTAACGACGCAGCGGCCGTTCCACGGGTCCGAGCTTTTTTGTTGACAGATCTTTACATGAAGGTTTGGTTTGGGTCGGCGTTATGCTTCTTTGATGCGCGCCGCGAGCATGATCTTCGCCGCTTCGGCCGCCGCGGTGCTCGCGGCGGGCGGGGCGCTGTTGCATGGCGAGCGGGAGGTGGCGAAGGACGCTGCGGGCGTGGACCTGGCGCGAATGAACTTTGCGCCCGTGGAACCGGCGCGAGTGGATTTTGCGCGTGAGGTGCTTCCCACCCTTGCCGCGCGCTGCTTTCGTTGCCACGGCGGTGTGCGCGAGATGGCCGGACTGAATCTCTCCGATTACGCGCGCGTGACTGGCGTGCTCAAGAGTGGTCATGTCGCGGTGGTCGCGCGCTCGCCGGCGCAGAGTGCGATGTTCACCCGCGTGTTCTCGAACGATGCCGATCGCCGCATGCCTCCGGAAGGCGCGCCGCTTTCGAAGTCGGAGATACGCGCGATCGGACGCTGGATCGAGCAAGGTGCGCAGTGGGGGACGCATTGGTCGTTCACGCCGCGCGAGGATCCGGCGGTGCCTGCGGTTCGCAGCGACCTCACTCATCACATCGATCGATTTGTATCGGCGCGGCTTGCGGAGGCTGGTCTCGCGCTTGCGCCCGAAGCTGATCGCCAGACGCTCGCGCGGCGAGTTGCGCTCGACCTGACGGGAATTCCCGCCAATGCCGATGTGCGCGCTGCGTTTCTTGCCGACAACGCGCCCGACGCCTACGAAAAATTCGTCGACGCGCTGCTGGCCAGTCCAGCCTACGGCGAGCGTTTTGCCCGCATTTGGCTTGATCTCGGCCGCTACGCCGATACGCAGGGTTACGAGAAAGACAGTGGACGCGACATCTGGGCGTGGCGTGACTGGGTGATCGACGCGCTCAACGCCGACATGCCCTACGACCAGTTCGCCGTGCGCATGCTCGCCGGCGACATGGTGCCGGACGCGACCGAGGCTGATCGTCTCGCAACCGCGTTCCATCGCAACACGCTCACCAACACCGAGGGCGGCACCGACAACGAGGAGTTCCGCATGGCCGCCGTGTTCGACCGCGTGTCGACCACTTGGCAGTCGTTCATGGGAGTGACCTTCCAGTGCGTGCAGTGCCACGGGCATCCGTACGATCCGATCGCGCAGCGCGAGTACTACCAGTTCTTCGCGTATCTCAACCAGACCGCCGACACGGACCTCGACGACGATTCGCCGCGCATGGAGGTCACGCGCGCGGGCGGCAAGACCACCGCGCCGATCATGACTGAGCTCGCCGCCGACAAACAGCGCAAGACGCATGTGCTTACGCGCGGTGCGATCAAGAGTCCCGCGGAAGAAGTGACGCCTGGACTTCCGCGCGCGCTGTTCGCGGGAACCGAGCAGCCGAAGGATCGACTCGGGATGGCGAAGTGGCTTGCCAGCCCGGAAAATCCGCTGTTTGCTCGCGTGGCCGCCAATCGCGCGTGGGAAACGCTCTTCGGGCGCGGGATCGTCGAAACCAGCGAGGACTTCGGCGTGATGGGCTCGGGCGCGAGCGACCAAGCGTTGCTCGACCATCTCGCCGGCGTGTTGATTGAGCGCGAATTCTCGATGAAGGCGCTGCTGCGCGAGATTGTGACCAGTGCGACCTATCGCCAGTCGGCCATCGTTTCCAGTGCCACGATCGCACGCGACCCCGACAACCGGCTCCTCGCCCGCTTCCCGCGCGGGCGGCTCGAGGCCGAGCAGATTCGCGACACCGCGCTGGCGGTGAGTGGACTGCTCTCGCACAAGATCGGCGGGCCGTCGGTATTCCCGCCGCAACCCGATGGCCTGTGGCAGGTCGTGTATTCCGGCTCGGCGTGGAACACCAGCGCGGGCGAGGATCGCTATCGCCGCGCCATCTACACCTATTTGCGCCGCACCAACCCGTATCCGTCGTTCATCGCTTTCGACTCGACCAGCCGCGAAACTTGCACGGTGCGACGCATCCGCACCAACACGCCGCTCGCCGCGCTCGTCACTCTGAACGATCCGGTTTACCTCGAGTGCGCGCAGCAAATGGCCATCGGCGTTCGTGCGAACGCGGACGACGCCGCCGCGGTGCGCACGATGGTCGAGCGCGCACTCGGCCGCGCCGCGACTGATGTCGAGATCGCGTGCCTCGCCGCGCTGGTTGCCAACGAGCGCGCGCGTTACGCCGGCCGCGACGAGGCCGCCAAGATTCTTGCCGGCAAGGCCGCAGAACAGTCCACCGATCTCGCGCGCGACGCGGCACTGGTGGCCGCTGCCAACGCCATCCTCAACCTCGACGATTTCCTCACCAAGTCGTGACCTACCGAACGCGCTCGCCATGCATCCACTTGACCCACGCATCGCACTCGCAGCGCAGACGCGCCGAACCTTTCTCGGTTCGCTCGCTGGCGGCGCTGCGGCGTTCTCGCTCGGCTCGATCGCACTTGGAGAGATGCTCGCCAACGAAGATGTGCTCGCTCACGGCGTCGCTACTCCAAACACCACCGACCCACTGGCTCCGCGCGCGCCGAGTTTTCCCGCGCGGGCCAAGCATGTCATCTACATCCACCTTGCTGGTTCGCCCAGCCAGCTTGAACTGCTCGACTACAAGCCTGAACTCGCGAAATACAACGGCGTTCCTTGTCCTGACGACTATCTGAAGGGCGAGAAGTTCGCCTTCATCAAGGGCCATCCCACGCTGCTTGCGCCGCAGCACAAGTTTCGCCAGGCCGGCCGCGCGGGACTCTGGACCAGCGATCTTCTTCCGCATTTCCGCACCATCGAGGACGAGGTCTGCGTCATCAACTCGATGACCACCGATCAGTTCAACCACGCGCCCGCGCAACTTCAGCTTCACACCGGCGAGTCGCGTTTTGGCGCCGCGAGTTTTGGCTCGTGGGTCGGCTACGGACTCGGCTGCGAAACGCGCGACCTGCCTGCATTTGTCGTGCTCGTGTCGGGCGACAAGACGCCCGATGCGGGCAAAAGCGTGTGGGGCAGCGGCTTTTTGCCCAGCGTGTATCAAGGCGTTCAATGCCGCGCGTCGGGCGACCCCGTGCTGTACTCGAAGGACCCAGAGGGCATGCTGCGTGACACGCGCCGCGCCACCATCGACGCGATCGCCGACCTCGGCCGCGCCAGCTTCGCGCGTCACGGTGATCGTGAAACCGAGGCGCGCATCGCGCAGTACGAACTCGCCTATCGCATGCAGACTGCCGTGCCCGACGCGATGGACCTCACGCGCGAGACCGCCGCAACGCTTGAGGAGTACGGCGCGGCGCCGGGCACGCCGAGCCTGGCGAACTCATGTTTGCTTGCGCGGCGCCTGGTCGAGCGCGGCGTGCGCTTTGTGCAACTCTACGACTGGGGCTGGGACGGCCATGGCACCAATGCGTCCGACGATCTCCTCACGCAACTGCCGAAAAAATGCGGCGAAATGGATCGTCCGGTTTCCGCGCTCATCCGCGATCTGCGCCGCCGCGGCTTGCTTGATGAGACGCTCGTGATTTGGGGCGGCGAGTTTGGCCGCACGCCGGTGGCCGAGTATCGCGATGGAAACAAGGCGTTTCTGGGCCGCGATCATCATCCACACGCGTTCACCATGTGGATGGCCGGCGGCGGCGTGAAGGGCGGCAGCGTTTACGGAGCCACCGACGAACTCGGATATCGCATCGCCCGCGACCCGGTGCGCGTGCGCGATTTTCAGGCCACCGTGCTGCACCTGCTCGGCCTCGATCACCTGCAGCTGACCTACACGCACTCGGGATTACCTCATCGGCTCACCGGAGTCGAGGGCGACGCGCGAGTCATTCCTGCGCTGCTTGCCT
>QWPT01000013.1:45106-61552 GCA_003671075.1 Planctomycetota bacterium | reverse complement strand
TGTGACCCCGTGATGTTGCCCCGCGCTACTCAACGCGAGCGCGATCCCTCGACATCGATCGAATACACGCCCTTCTGCGCCGTTACATAAAGCGTGCGGCCGTCCTTGCCGCCGAGCGCGCAGTTGGATGGACGCTCGGGAAAGCGGATCATGCCCAGCGGCTTGCCTTCGGGCGAGAGCACGAAGACGGCGGCGCGCGCAGGCACGGTGATGTAGATGTTTCCGCGCGTGTCGACGGTGAGTCCGTCGCCGCCGATAGTTTCGCGGGTTCCGCCCGGGATCGTGTACAGCACCTTGCCCGCGCCGAGTTTGCCCGGACCCACAATCGGATAGGCCATCACATCGAGCGAAAGGTAAGGCAGGACATAGAGCGTCTTGCTGTCGGGCGAAAGATGCACGCCATCGGGCGCAACCACCTTGTCATCGCGCACGACCTCGATCGCCTCGCCGCCCTCGACTGGGCAGTAGTACACGGCGTCAGGCGCGTTGCCCGACTTCTTGCGACCGATCACGGGCGCGCTGAACCAGATGCCGCCCGAGCGGTCGAGCACGAGATCATTGACGCGGCCGAGCGCGGTGCCAGTGACGCCGCCATCGCCAGCGCGCTTGTCGCACACCACGCGCGGTTCGCCCTTGGCCACGCCGTTCTCAAGCGTGATCGCCACGATGCGCTGCTCGGCGCTCTGGCAACCGTAAAGCGTGCCGTCCTTGGCAAAAAACACGCCATTCATTCCCTTCGTCTCTTTCATCGCAATCGCCGCGCCCTGCGGATCGATGCGCAGCAGGCTATTGCCGGGAATGTCGGTGAAGTACATGGTTCCGTCGGGCGAGCAGGCGGGGCCATCGGTGAAGTTGTGGCCGTCGGACCACTTATAGATGTGAGTTCCCTTGGCAACGATGCCGGGGATGTCTTCGCCAGCGGCGCCATCGATGACCGGCCACTTGACGGGAAGTGCGGCGACTGGTTTCTGATCAGGCTTCTGATCGGTCTTCTGTTCCGGCTTCGGCGCCTCCGCCGGCTTCGTCTCTTGTGCGTAGACGGCGTTGGTTGTGAGCAGGACGGGGGTTGCGAGCAGGATGGGGGTTGCGAGCAGGACGCAAGCGACGCTGAGATTGAAGGTGCGCATGGTGTTCCCTCTTCAGACGATTAATTGGAAGGCTTCGCGGCGATGGCGACATCGACGAGCATGCCTGGCTGCATGAATGCGGGTGGATTCTCAAACGCGTAGATGACTTGCATGACGCGGGTGTCGATGCGTTCGCTGTTCTCGCCGGTGAGCGTTTTCTTGGGCGCCACATCGGGCACGATGCGCACGAAGCGCAGCGGCGATTGCAGTTTGCTGCCGCCGCGGATCGACGCGACCGCCTGGCCCGCGGAGTCGTAGCGCCAGCTGTCGAGTTCATCGATGTCGGTGCGCACATGCAGCGTGGAGATGTCGCCGAGGCGCATGAGCGCGGTCGAGTTTGGGCCAGCGGACTTGTACTCGCCGGGGCGCGCTTCGATCTTGAGCACGGTGGCATCGATGGGCGCGCGCACGATGAGAAGGTCGCGCGCGGTTTCGGCGAGAGCGAGGTCGGACTTCATGGCGGCCAACTCGGACTCGGCCGTATGAACATCGCTGCGGGCGATGGCGAGATCTTCGGGATAGGTTCCGATCGTGACGCGCGCGAGCTTGGCCTTGGCATCGGCGAGGTTCGCAGTCGCGAGCGCGACATTGAACTCGAGCGTCGGCTGTTCGTTGGCGGTGGTGCCGCGGTCGGTCACTTTGAGCAGGCGGTCGAGCCGGCCGCGTGCATCGCCCAGCGCGGCTTCGCGCGCATCGGCGAGCGCCTTGGCTTCGGCGAGATCCTCGGCGCGCGGCCTGGCAACCAACTGCGCCACCCGCAACTCCGCCGCCGTCACCCGCGACTTCGCCGTCTCAACCTTCGCGCGCGCCGAAGCAAGTCGCGCCTCCGCATCGCGCGCATCGATCTCAAGCAGCGGCTGGCCCTTGGTCACGCGGTCGCCTTCCTTCACCAGCACGCTCGCAACGATGCCGCCGATCTGGGTGCCGATGAGAATCGTTTCGCTCGCAGGCTCAACGACTCCAACGCCGGCAACGCGGTCGGGAAACGGAATGACCGCGGGGGAGATGGGCATGGGGCCCGTCTTGGGCGGCGCGTTGAACTTGGCAACGGCGACGCCAGTGAGCACAAATCCGCTGAGCGCGAGAATGGGAAGAACAATGAGCCTGGCGTTCATGGCGTGCTTTCAGTGAAGTGGGCCGTGGCCCGCGACGGTCGTGCGAGTCGGGCGCTCGCTGCGGATGATCAGGCCATCGTCCATGTGGGCGATGGTGTCGGCAAGGTGGAAGATGCGGTCGTCGTGGGTGACGACAACGACGGCGCGATCGCGCTGGTGCGAGCGATCGCGGATGAGAGTCATAACGCGGCGGCCGAGTTCGGCGTCGAGCGCGCTCGTCGGCTCGTCGCAGACAAGCAACCGAGGTTCGTGGATGAGCGCGCGCGCAATGGCAACGCGCTGCTGCTGGCCGCCGGAAAGCTTGAGCGGCGCGCTCTTGCTTCGACCTTCGAGGCCGAGGGTGGCGAGAAGCTCGCCCGCCTTCTTCACCGCCGCGCTCACCGACTCGCCCTTGAGCACAAGCGGAACCGAGACATTCTCAGCGACGGTCAGTTGCGGCACCAGGTTGAACTGCTGGAAGATGAAGCCGACATTCTCGCGCCGCCAAGCGGAGAGTTGGTCGCGGCGAAGTGCGCCGAGGTCCTGGCCGAAGACGGACAACTCGCCGCGGTCGCGCGAAAGCAGTCCGGCCAGAATCGAGATGAGCGTGGTCTTTCCGCAGCCCGACGGACCGACGAGCATGGTGAGTTCGCCGATGGGAACTTCGAGGTCAACGCCGCGAAGCGCCCGGACCGCGCTTTCGCCCTTGCCGAAAGTCTTCTCAACCGCGCGCAGCCGGATGGCGACGCGGGTAGTGGGCGATGGAGTTGGCTCGATCGTGTTGTTCATCACTTACGCGCCCTTAAACACATCCGCCGGATCGAGCCGCAACACCTTCCACATCGACACAACGCTGGCGAAGATGCAGATGATCAGTACCGCGCCTGCTGCGATCAACGGAATCTGCCAGAGCATCTTGAACGCAAGCTTGCCGCCTGCAGCGTTCAGTCCGAATGCGCTGACTGCGCCGAGCCCGAGGCCGAGTCCGAGTACGCCGGCAA
Source organism: Planctomycetota bacterium (assembly GCA_003671075.1). Taxonomy (GTDB): domain Bacteria; phylum Planctomycetota; class Phycisphaerae; order Phycisphaerales; family SM1A02; genus QWPT01. The sequence continues at coordinate 58,330 of QWPT01000013.1, read as the reverse complement.
CCAGCGCTTGCAACGCCACCATTCCCAGCAGCGTGCGACTCGACGCGCCCATCGCTTTAAACGCGCCGAAATAGCGCAGATTGTCGAGCGTGAAGTTGTAAAACATTTGCCCAGCGATAGCGACGCCGACGAAGAAGCCGAGCGCGATGGCGATGCCGAAGTTGATCGGGATGCCGGTTTCGCGCATCCAGTATCCGAGCGTGCGCATCGAGTAATCCCACGGATTCATCGACTCGAGTCCGGTCTCGTCGCGGATGCGTTGCGCGAGCGCGTCGGGGTTGACTCCTTCGGCGGCGCTCACCAACACCGCGCTCATCATGCGCCGCGACGGCGGTGCGTAGGTGATCGCCCGCGAGTAGACGGTGTAGACGGTGGGGCCGGGGCTGAAAGTTTCCGCGCACTTCACCAGGCCGACCACTCGGGCGCGGTGCTCGTTGAGCTCAACGATGTCGCCGATCTGCACGGGCCGCTTTGGAAGGCTCGGGTCGAGCACCTGCCCAGGCGCAGGCATTGCGCCCACGGCGAGTTCGGCGGGAAAAAGCATGTTTTGCTGGCTTGATTCGACTTGCACCATCACCGCATCGGGTTGGCGCAGATCGGAAAGCGAGCCAGCGACAATCACGGCCGGACCGCCGGCGAGCGTGTCGTCGTCGATGCCGATCACATTGCAAACCTGTCGCCTGCCGTCGGGAAGCGTCGCCACCAGCAGGCCTTTGTAGATCGGCGCCGCCCAAGCAACGCCGGTCACGCCACGCACGCGGTCGAGGGCGGTGGCGCGCAGCGGCTTGGGCTCGTCGACGAACGACTGCGTCGGATCGAACACCCAGAGATCGATATGCCCAACTCCGCCGACGAAGGCGAAGGTTCGGCTCATGAGCCCGACGAAGATCGAAGCTTGCTGGGCGATGAGCAACGAAGCAAACCCGAGGCCGAGCAGGATCCCGTAAAACTTGGCGCTGTCACCGAAAAGCATCTTGATCGCGTAGCGATACATCAGGCGTCGCTCGCGGACTTGCTGGCGGACTTGCTGGCGGACTTGCGGGAGGTGTCGCGCGTGCTCCACCATCCGTAAACGAGTGGAAGCAGGCTGAGGAACACGATGGCGAGCACAATCTTGGTGAAGTGTTTCTCGACGAAGGGCAGGTTGCCGAAGAAAAATCCTGCGCCCACGAATCCGCCGACCCACAACAATGCGCCGATCACGCTCGAGCCGAGGAAGCGCCAGTACGGCATCGCGCCAACGCCGGCGACGAACGGTGCGAAAGTGCGGACGATCGGAGCGAAGCGCGCGAGAATCACTGCGCGCGCGCCGTGTTTCTCAAAGAAGGCGCTGGTCTTCTCAAGGTGTCCCTTCTTGAGCCAGCGGTACTTTCCGCTGAACGCACGCGGTCCGATGGCGCGGCCGATGCGGTAGTTCACATTGTCGCCCACCAACGCGGCGCAGAAGATCGTCACTGCCGCGACCCACGGATTGAGATGTCCCATGCCAGCAAGCGCGCCAGTGGCGAACAGCAGTGAATCGCCGGGCAGAAGCGGCAACACGACCAGCCCGGTCTCGGCGAACACAATGGCAAACAGCACCACATAGGTGTACGGCCCCAGCGCGCCGAACACATCGCCCAACACGGCCTTGGTATCCGTGAAGCAGCGGACGAACTCGTGCAGTAGCTCAGGCATGCGGCGCCTCCTCGTTAGGGGTGACCTTCGGTGCTTGAAGCTTGGGTGGCAGGATCATCGAAAGGATCATCGTGCCGCCGATCAGCAGCACAATCACGCCCAGCGAAAGCAGCGTCGGCACATGACCATCGAACAGGTACGGCAGCAGCGTCATCTTGAGTCCGACCCAAACCAGCACCAAGCCCAAGCCGTATTTCAGCAGATGGAACTTCTGCATCGCCTCGGCGACGACAAAGAACATCGCGCGCAGCCCGACGATCGCGCAGATATTCGAGCCGAAGGCGACGAACGGCTCGTGCGAAATCGCCAACACCGCGGGCACCGAGTCCACCGCAAAAGCGATGTCGGTGGTTTCGATCACAACCAGCGTGACCAACAGCGGCGTCGCCGCCCACTTGCCGTTGAGCTTGGTCAGAAAATGCGTGCCATCGAAGTGCGGCGCAATCGGCAGCAGACCCGAGAGCAACTTGATGAATGGATTTTTCGCGGGCTCAAGCTGCTTTTCCTCGCTGCTCACCAGCTTCACGCCGGTGACGATCAGGAAGAGACCCATGAGGATGAGCACCCACTGGTACTGAACGAGCGCAGCGCCGATGCCAATGAAGATGGCGCGGAAGAAGACTGCGCCGACGATGCCCCAGAAGAGGACGCGGTGTTGCTTGTCGCGATCGAGGTTGAAGTAGCGGAAAATCACCAGGAAGACAAAGAGGTTGTCCACCGAGAGCGAGATCTCCACGAGGTATCCGGTGAGGAACTCGAGGAAAAATGTGTTCGCCGCCTTGTCAGGCGTGAGGCCGGCGTATTGGCTGCTCGCGTTTTCAAGCAGCGACGGATTGGCGGTGAGTTCGGCCAGCGCGAAGGACTTGAAGGCGAAGGCGATCCCGATTGCGCCAGCGAAGCAGACCACCGTCCAGGCCAGCGAGATCTTCAGTCGTAGTCGATCTTGCGCGGGCGAGTGCTCGGTCCGATGGGTGAGGCCTTCGAGAACGAAGAGGTCAAACGCGAGTACCACGGCGATGCCGGCGAGGAAAATCGCGAGCACGGGCCAATAGGTGATGGGCGAGAACACGGCAGCGGCGAGCAACAAGGCAACTGGCTCCTTAATTTGGACGCGCATTGTAGGGCGGGCAGACACCCCGTTCGCCGCGAAGTCATGAAGCCGCGGGTTTCCTTTGCCGATCCGAGCGCCGCGGCATCCGTCGCGAGAGTTCCCGAGGCAACCATGCATCACCAAGCTGTCCGTGTAATTTTTACTTCGTTCCATACCGCCGTGGCGGTCGCGTTGTCGGTCGCCGATTGCGCCAGTGCCGCTTCGGTCTCGATCACCGAGTCCACCGTTCCCGATGACGACGGCGTGATGGTGACTGGGGTCGCCGATATCACCGATGCCGCCGAGCTCGTTCATGCCGCGGCCGTGGGCCTACCGCCCGTGCTTCCTGGGCAGAAGGCTGGTGCGCGCGATCGTGGCATACCAACCGTTCCCGAGGCGGGCGCCAGCGCGCGCGAGTGGTTCGACCAGCAGCCGTGGACGGCTTGGACCCGCGCCACCGGCGATTGGGCGGGGATGCGAACCTCGATCGAAGAGGCGGGCGTCAAGTTCAGCGGGTCGGCCGTCACCGAAGGGTCCCGAGTGTTGCGCGGATCCACGGCGTCCAACAGCGCGTTGCGCTTCCTGGTTGACCTCAATCTGGCGCTCGATCTCGAAATGCTCGCCGGGCTCGCCGGCGCCACCGTTTTCCTCGACTTCCAGACCGCCAACGGCGGCGACGGCGCAAACAATGGCGGATTCCAGACCTACTCAAACATCAAGATCGACGGCTCCATCACGCAAATTTCCCAGCTTTGGTACGAGCAGTGGTTCGCGAGCCGCGGGCTGCGCCTCAAGGCCGGCAAGGTCGATGCGAACAGCGAGTTCGGCGCCATCGCCGCGGCGGGCGGGTTCATCAACGCGAGCGCAGGTTTTTCACCGGCGATCTTTGCGCTGCCGACCTATCCCAACCCCGCGACCAGCGTGAATCTCTTCGGATATCCGACGGAATCGGTCTATATCGGCGCAGGCATCTACGACGGCGCGAGCGCGGTTGATGGCATCCCTACTGGTTCGCGCGGACCAGCGACATTTCTCAGCGACGATCAATCCGACGACTGGTTCATGATCGGCGAAGCGGGCATCACGCTGCCCGAGGCCGGGCCATTGAGCAGCGTGCGTGGCGCGGTCGGCGCGTGGTGGCACACGGGGCAGTTCGAGACATTCGACGGCGCCACCGCCAACGGCACCGGCGGTTTCTACGCGCTTGCCGAGGCGCGGCTCTGGAAACCCGACGGCGTGAAGTGCGAGAACGGCTGCGACCGCCGCGGCCTTTGGATGTTCGGCCAGCTTGGTTTTGCCAACGCCGATGTGAGCACGGTCGCGGGCCAGTATGCGATCGGTTCGTCGATCGTCGGCACCTTCGCCGGCCGCGACGATGACACCGCGGGCATCTATCTGTCGATCGTCGACTTCAGCAACGCGCCTGGCGCGGGCTTCGGGTCCAACGAGTGCGCGCTCGAAATTTACTACGACTTCGTTGTCACGCCCAGCCTGCACATCAAGCCTGATTTGCAGTGGTTTGGCAATCCCTCGGGCGGACAAAGTGACAACTCGCTCGTCGCCACCATGCGCTGCACCATTTCATTCTGAAACACCCGGCTTCTGAACCGCTCTCGTCGAAAGCGAAATTCATCCATGAAGATCGCAACAAATATTTCGCTCGTCTCGCTCGCCTCCATATCGCTCGTGGTTGCTTCGGGCGCGATTGGCTGGTGGGGCGTTTCGAAGTTGCGCGCGGATCTCAGTGAAGTCGCGGGCCCGACTTGGACGACCGCGGGCAAAAGTCTCGAGGGCGCGTGCAATATCGGCGAGCAGATGCGTCATGTCGCGAGTCTCCTGCGCACCAACGACCGCAAGGATCTCGACGATGTGACCGAGCACGGCGAACTCGCGCGTGGTGATTTCGACGAGGCGATCACGGCGGATCGGCTTCCTGCTGAGCAACTCGCAAAGTTCCGCTCGGTGCGCGACGAGTATGCGCGCATGCTTTCCGCGCTTCTCAATCGACACGATTCGTGGACGCGGCTGCACGATGCGTTCGATGCGTCGAGCGCGGCGCTTGTTGCCTTCGGTCCCGAGCTCGAGACGATCGGCGACGGTCAGGTCGAGAGCCTCGAGAAAAATCCCGAGACCAACATCGCTTGGAATAGCGGCTTGAACAAGAAATGGGAGGCTGCCGACGGATGCATGGAAGCAAGCATCGGCATGCTGGGCGCGCTCTTTCACCTCGAGCGCATGCGCAACGGCGCGCCCGCTGCCGAGTGCCGCAAGCAAATGGACGAGAGCCTCCAGTCGCAGGAAGATGCAACCGCGCGCATGCTCGCAACCGGCGCGTTCGATGTGCCAAGCGCGGCGGGTGACGGACTGCTTTCGAGCAAGTCGCGCGCGTGCACCGCGGCGTTTCGCAACGACATCCGCGCGTACTTCGATGAGTGCGTTGCGCTCGCCGCCGCGGAGACCGCGTACTCGCACGCGGCCGAAAAAATGATCAACCTCTCGATCGAGGTCGCGGCCGTTGCATCGCAAGGTATGTCGACGCGCAGTTCCGACGCCGAGGCGCGCGCGGGCACATCTTTGACGGAAATCGCGGCAACGGCGGCCGTTGCCTCGATTGCCGCGATCGGACTTGCATTGGTTCTGCTGCGCAGCATCGTGCGGCCGCTGCGTACGGTCGGCTCCGCTCTCGAGGACATCGCGTCGGGCGAGGGCGACTTGACGCGCCGTCTCGACGATTCGCGCGCCGACGAGTTTGGCTTGGTCGCGCGCGGATTTAACGCGTTTGCCGCGAAGATCGCGATAAGCATCGACGCGGTTCGCACGCAAACCCACGATCTGGCCGGCGGCGCCGACAAGATTCACGAGACCAGCCGCACGATCGCCAACGACGCGAGCGAGCAGGCTGCGACACTCGAGCAGGTGACCGCGAGCATTGAGGAACTCAGCGCGATGGTCGCGAAATCCGCGCAAAGTTCGGTCGACGCCTCTGGCATCGCCGAGCGTGCACGCACCGACGCCGACGGCGGCACCGCGCGCATGAAGGAACTCGTGCAGGCAATGGACGGCATCCGCACCTCAAGCGGAAAAATCGCGAGCATCATCCGCGTGATCGATGAGATTGCGTTTCAGACGAATCTGCTCGCGCTCAACGCCGCGGTCGAGGCCGCGCGTGCTGGCGACGCCGGTCGCGGATTCGCGGTGGTTGCGCAGGAAGTTCGCAGTCTGGCAAAGCGTTCGGCGGAGGCCGCCCGCGACACCGCAGCACTGATCGAGGAATCGGGCACGCGCGCCGAGTCGGGTGTCAAGCTTGTCGGTGATGTCGAGGATGTTTTCAGTCGCATCGTCGGCGGTTCGCGCGAGGTCGCGCAACTGCTCACTTCGATTTCAACGGCGAGTCGCGAGCAGGCCGCTGCGCTCAAGGGCGTCGCGGGCAGCATGCAGGAGATCGATCAAACCACGCAGGCCAACGCTGCTGCAAGCGAAGAACTCGCCGCTGCTGCAAGCGAAACCAGCGATCAGGTCGGTTCGATCAAGGGCACGCTCGCGCAGTTTCGCACGGCGGCGTAGGCGCCGCCTTCATGCGCGGACTGCATGCGCCGCCTTCATGCGCCGCCTTCATGCGCGGACTGCATGCGACGCGTCATCGCCCGCGCGTCCAGCGCGCAAGAAGCACGCGACTCGCGACGCTCACGAAGCCGAACAGCGCAAAGCCGACGCACGCCGCCAGCGCAACGCTCACAAACACGCGGTCGGTCTGAAACTGGCGCAGCGAGGTCATGATGAGCATGCCCAGCGGCGCGCGTGGTCCGCCTTCGGCCGCGATGAACTCGCCCGAGATGGTGCCGATGGTGGCGAGTCCCGCTGAAATGCGCAGGCCAGTCACGATCGACGCCACCGACGACGGCAGCGCGAGCTTCCACCAACAGGCGAGTCGTCCCGCGCCCAGAACCGCGAAGAGTTCATCGAGCTTTGGATCGCGCGCGCGCAGTCCAGCCAGCGTGTTGGCGATCACGGGAAAGATCGACACGATCACCGTGCTGGCGATGATCGCCGGTCGACCGAACCCGCACCAGATCACCAGCAGCGGCGCGATTGCCACCAGCGGCACCATTTGAAAGAGCAGCGTGACCGGATAGACGCTGCGCTCGATGGTGCGCGAGAGCGAGAGCGCGCTGCCCAGCAGCACTCCACCGACAACAGCGATGGAGAAACCGATGACGGCGCTGATGGCGGTTTCGCGCATGCCCAGAAGAAATGGGCTTGGATCCTCGAGAAAAACCCGCGCAACGCCGAGCGGCGACGGCAGCATGAAGTCCTTCACCGAGAAGCTGTACTTGAAGATCGCCCACGCCGCAATCGCGGTGACGATGGTGGCCGTTGGTCCGATGCAGGCTCGCAAGGTGCTGAGGACGCGTGCGCGCGTGGCGCCGAGAACGCGTGCGCGCGGCGTCATCGTCGCGCCTCCACGATGGCGTGCAGCAGTGCGGTGCTGGCTTCGCGCACGCAGGCGGCCAGCGCGTCGCTGGTCCAGGCGCGCGCGTCGCGCACGATCATCGGCGTAGCGATGTCGGCCACAACGCGCGCTGGTCGCGGTGAGAACACCAGCACGCGTTCAGCAAGAAACGCGGCTTCGGGAATCGAATGCGTGACCACAATCGCAGTGAAGCGCTCGCGCTCCCACAATGCGCGCAGTTCAGCGTCGAGTTCGTGGCGCGTGATTTCGTCGAGACCGCTGAAGGGTTCGTCGAGCAACAAAAGTTGCGGGCGGGACACCAGCGCGCGCGCGATCGACGCGCGCATCTGCATGCCTCCCGAGAGCTGATGCGGATATCGCGTGTGCGCGTCGTCGAGTTGCACCAGCGCCAGCGCGCGCGCCGCTCGCTCCAAGCGCTCGTGCCGTTCCACCCCAGTCAATTCAAGCGGGAGCGCGACATTCTCCAGCAGCGTTCGCCACGGCAAAAGCCTCGGCTCCTGAAAGCAAAAACTCACCGTGCCGCTGCTGCGGCTGATCTGGCCGGCGCTTGGGATTTCCAATTCGCCCATCATGCGCAACAGCGTTGTCTTTCCGCAGCCAGACGGGCCGACCATCGCGGTGAACGAGCCCGCGTCCAGTGTGAGATTCACGCTGTCCACTGCTGCGATCGCACCAAAGGCGCGGGATACGCCGGCGAGTTTGAGAGAGCACATGGTGGCGGTGTTGCTGTTCATCGATGGAGCCGCGGCGGCGAGGCGTACATTACACTCAGTCCATGTTTCATCACGCCATGTTCTCATCCGCGCCACGCAGCTTGTCGGCGCTTCTCTTCGCAGCTTTCATCGCACTCGTTCCAGCGTGCGATCAACGCTCGGATGATTCAGGTTCAGCCGATGGCACGGCCGCCGCTCAAAAGCCGTCGCTGCGCCCGATCAAGCTGCAACTCAATTGGGTGGCTGAGCCTGAGTTTGGCGGTTTCTATGCGGCGCAGGAGCGCGGACTGTTCCAGTCCGAGGGCATGGCGATGGAGATGGTGCAAGGCGGACCCGATGTTCCGACGGCGCAACTGGTTGCCAGCGGCAAGGTCGACTTCGCCATCGTTGCCGGAACGCAGGCCATCGAGCTCAATGAGCAGGGCGGCGATTTGGTTGCGATTTACGCGGTGTTCCAGAGCAATCCGATGGGCGTGATGGTGCACGAATCGTCGCCGCACCAATCGCTCATGGCGCTTTGGGAGTCCGACTCGACCTTGTCCATCCAAGACGGCCTTGCCGATTTCAAGTGGCTCAACGCGAGGTTCCCCGGCGGCAAGCGCAAGATCGTTCCGTACACATCGAATCTCGCGCAGTTCGCGTCGCAGCCCACGCTCGCGTCGCAATGCTTTGTGCCGTCGGAGCCGGTCGCGCTCGAACTGCAAGGCATCAAGACGCGCGTCTTCCTGATGAACGAAGCGGGCTTTGATCCTTACAACTGCGTGGTGGTCACCACTCGCGGCTTTCTCAAAGAGAACGGCGATCTTTGCCGCAGGTTCGTCCGCGCATCAGCGGCCGGATGGCGGGCCTATCTCAACGATGCCGGCCCGACCAATCAGGCGATGGCGCGGCTCAACCCCGCGATGAAAATCGAGGCGATGGATCGGGGCGCGGTGATTCAGCGGCCGCTCATCGAGAACGACGAAACCAAGCGCATCGGGCTCGGTGGCATGCGTTACGCGCGATGGGAAGAAATGGTGAATCAGTCCGCCGAGCTTGCGCTCATCAAGAAGAAGCCCGATCCGCAAAGCCTATTCTTCTGGGATACCGAGTCGGGTTCGGCCAGATGACGCTCGATGGGGAGGAGGCGCCTGCGCGTCGCGTCATTCTCCATGTTGATATGGACGCGTTCTACGCATCGGTCGAGCAGCGCGACGATCCTGCGCTGCGCGGAAAGCCAGTGCTGGTCGGAGGTCTTGAGGGGCGAGGCGTTGTTTGTGCCGCCAGTTACGAAGCAAGAAAGTTTGGCTGTCGCAGCGCCATGCCGATGGGTCAAGCCATGCGGCTTTGTCCGCAGGCGGTGGTGACCGCGCCGCGCTTCGAAGCGTACACCGCAGTTTCGCGGGCAATTCATGAGATTTTCGGCCGCTACTCGCCCGACATCGAGCCGCTCAGCCTCGACGAAGCCTTCATCGATGTCACTGCGTCGCTCGGACTGTTCGGCTCGGGCCGCGCGATCGGCCAAGCGATTCGCGCTTCGGTGCGCGCGGAGCTTCAGCTGACTTGCTCTGTCGGCGTGGCTCACAACAAGTTCTGCGCCAAGATCGCCAGTGATCTGCGCAAGCCTGACGCGCTTGTCGAGTTGAACGAGTTCGACGAACGCGGCGAACCAGCGCTTTCCGCTGCTCTCGCGCCGCTTTCGATCGAGCGCATGTGGGGCGTCGGCCCGGTTGCCGCCGAGCAATTGCGCGCGCGTGGCTACGCAACTTTCGGCGACCTGCAGCTTGCAGGCGAACGGCAGCTCGTTGGCGATTTCGGTGATGGCGGACGAAGTTGGCATCGACTGAGTCACGGCATCGACGACCGCGAAGTCGAGGTCGATCGTGCGGCGAAGTCGGTTGGCGAGGAAGAGACTTTCGCCGAGGACATCATCAGTGTGAAGGCGATCGAGGCGAAGCTGCTCGGCCAAGCCGACGAAGTTGGGCGGCGGCTGCGCGCCAAGGGTTTGTATGCGCAGACGGTCGCGATCAAGATTCGCTTCAGCGACTTTGCGACCCACACCCACGCCAGGAAACTCGCCACGCCGACCGACCACACGCACGAACTGCGCACCGCCGCGCGCGAACTGCTCGCAGCTTTCTCCGCCCGAGAGTGGCGGGCGGTGCGGCTGTGCGGATTCGCAGCGAACAAAGTCAGCGAAAACGCGGGCCAAATGCCATTGTTCGACGACGGCAAGCGCGAGCGGCTCGCCAAGCTCGACGATCTGCGCGATCGCATTCGCGGAAAGTTCGGCGTCTAAATCGGAGACCGAGTCGGAGACCAAATCGGAAACAAGGTCGGAGACAAGGTCGGAGTCTTGCCGCGAGGCCCGCAGAAACTCCTGCAGAAAACCGCTGCAGAAACCCCCTGCAGTGATGAATCGAGTTAGGACCGTCGCTCAAGCATTTTGATGAGGTCGGTCGCGGTCGCGATGCCGAGCGGCGTTTCCTCCGGCTTTCCCCGCTCGGTAATGATCACCGCCTCAAGGCGCGGATTGCGCGTCCAAAGCGCGAGCGCGTCCTCGACGCTGGAGTCGCGCGGAACGATGGCGAACTCGTCTTTTCGGTGATCGCGGGCAAGCACCTCGCCAACGGTGACCGAGGCGATGGTGCAAATGATGCGCTCCCCGTCGGACAGGCGCAAGGTTTGGTCGAGCGCTCCAGCATCAGCGCGCGGATGATCCTTCGCGGTCGGCGTCGGCTTGCTCGTGGGCGTGCGCGCGGGCGCGGGCGTGCGCGTGGGAAGGGCGCAGGCGTCGATGTCGTGCGAAGCAATCCAGCGCACCACTCCAGAGGCGGTGAGCAGCGCGATGATGCGGTTATCGCGGCGCACGGGAAAGCGCACGAAGCCCTTCTCTCTGACCAGCGCCAACACGCGGCCCACTCGATCGTCGACGCTCACCATGACAACATCAGTGGCGGAAATCGAGCGCAATGGCAGCGGTTTGCGCAGTTCTTCGTCGATGGCCTCGATCTGTTCAACGGTGGAGTTGGTGGGAACGGCGATATACTCGACGGTTCCCAGCCGATTGTGCACGAGGGCGTTGCGCAGTTCGCCGGCCTCGAGCAAGAAGTCGAGATGGCGGCCGAAATGCCTGCGTTGCGAAGCGATTTGCCGCAACGAACTCGCGAAGCCGCGGCGTCGACCCTCGCGCGGCTCATCGAGAATGCGCTGAAGTTCACGGTCGATGCGGTTGTAGGCGGCCTCGAAGCGGTCGATGCGCGAGCGTTCATCAGCCGAAGTGGGCGACGGTGATCGTGGGTCGTTGGTCATGGTTTACCGCGGGTGCGTTTGTTCGCGTCTTCGAGCTTTGAACGCAGGGCATCAAAGCGCCGCGCCAGCAACTTGTCGCTGAACTGTGGATCGAACGCGCGCAATCGGTTGATGCGCGCAATGATTTCGTCGGCGTTGGCGCTGGTATCTGTCGCATCGAGGCCGAGCATTTCCAACTGGGCGAGTTGCGCGCGCCACCAGACATCGTCGCGGATTGGCGCGGCCATCGGCGCAAGCGCGCGGAAGATGGCGAACGATTGCGCGCGCAACCGTGCGTCATCGGCGATACCCGCGCGCATGCTTTCGGCCAGCAGCCAACGCAGCCGACGGTCGTCGGGCCATGCGGCGCAGGCGAGGCGTGCGCGTTCGATTGCGTCGGCCGTTGCGCCCGTTGCCAAGGCGAGCAAGATGGGCGCGCGCGCGAGTTCAGCCGTTGGCGCGGAGGTCGATGCGGACGCGAGCTGCGCCCACGGCGCCAGTTGATCGCGGGCGAGTTTCGCTGCATCGTCGTGGTTTCCCTCGACGATCGCCGCTTCCACGCCATCGCAGGCAGCGCGCAGCGGAGCGCTCGCAAGTTCGCCAACCTGTGCATCGGTTGAGGCGAGCGCCATCAGAGCGGCGGGCGGTTGAATCGCGCCGTCGTGTGCGGCGTTGGCGGAGATCCACGCCGCAGCCGCGCGCATGGCAGTGCGCGGGTCGATGTCGGTGGAGGTCATCGCCCGTGCCGCGCAGGTGCTTGCGTCGGCGCGACGACCAGCAATCACAAGCATTTCGGCGCGAAGGCACTGTGCCCGAGCAAGCAGATCGCCGTGGGCGGGGTCGATTTGCGCGCCAACGATCTCCGCGTCAGCAGCGATCTTCATCGCTGCGTCTCGCTTGGAACTCGGCGCCACGCTGCTGACCCGCGCGCCCTCGATTTCGATTGCGCGCACTGCGCGTGCATCTTTCATGGAGGCGACGGTGGAGACCCCGAGCAGAATCTCCGCGGCGCGGTCGGGGTTGGCCAATGTCCATCGTGCAAACAGCGCGAGGTCAACGCGCTCGAGCAACCAGGCGTCGCGAAAAATCACGCCTTCCGCGGGGGAATCGATGATCTTCCGCACCGCGACCGAGAGCGCGTAATCAAGGGCGATTTCGCCGGCGGCATCTCGCGCGGCTTGCGCTCGGCGAATCACCAGCGCAATGTCCATCGCGTCGCGGGCGACGGCGAGCCCATCGGTGGTTTCAACCATCGAAACTAACACATCCGCCGCCTCGACCATCAAGCCTTGCGCTTGCAATGCGCGCGCCAACGCCACGGCAAGCCACGGCGCGATCAGCGGATCACGGGCGGCGGCGATGAGGGCATCGCGTCGTTGCGCGCGCAGATGTGTTCCCGCCGGATGCATCGATGCCAGCGCCAGCAGCAGGGGAGGGCAGTCGTCGCTGGCAGCGATTTCAAGCAGGCGCGTGTTCATGCGCAGCGCGAACGAAGCCGCCATGTTCTGCAAGCGTTCATCGGGCTGCGATGGTCGAGGGTTGGAACTGTCGAACGCGTTGGGCGCCGCGCTGCCGATCGCATCACCCTTACTTTCTCGCGCGAGCGCGGCGACGCGAAGTGCGCGTTCGAGCGGTGCCGCGATTTGCGCCGCACTTTCATTACGCTCCATGCGCGCGCGTGTTTCGGCGGTGGCAGCGAGAAATGCAAGCGCGGGATTCGACGAGGGCGCAGTGGGAAATGCAACGCCGTCAGCGCGTGCGTTGCGCCAACTTTCGACGCGCGCGACATAGTTGCCAACGGCATCGGTCGACGCGCGTGCCTCGCCGAGCAAGCGCGCGCGCAGAATCGGGTCGCTCGTCGCTCGTGCGCGCGCCAACGCGAGCATGGTGGAAATGTCCTGCGGAACAGGCAATTCCGATCGCGCTGCGTCATCCAACCAACGCGCGGCGTCGTTGCGCATCGTGTCGGTTGCAGCGTCGGGCCCCGTTGCAGAGCCGCGCCC
>QWPT01000013.1:0-45049 GCA_003671075.1 Planctomycetota bacterium | reverse complement strand
GGCCAACGCAGGGTCCAGCGCTCGCCGCGCGCACTCATCTGCGTCCGCCGCGCACAGCGCTGCGATTCCGGCCAGGAAACGCGTGCGAAACACAATCGCGTCAGTCGCCACATCGGCGGTGGGCGCGCATGCGGGCGCAAGCAATTCCGACGCCAGCCGCGCGCGGGCAACAAGCACAACCGCGCGCACTCGTGCGATTTCTTGCGGTGTCGGCAGGCCGATCGCCAGCATCGCATCGCTTGCATCGGCGGTGATCATCCGCAGCAGCAAATCTTCCGCGCATTCAAGCACGAGTTCGCGCGCGCACGCTGGATCGTCGGCAGCGATCTGCGCCGCCAATGCCGCGCGCATCTGATCGATGTGTTCCTCGGCGGCGCGCGCGCCAGCGCCGCTTTTCGCTGCATTGCGAGCGATCACCGCATCGCGACCGAGCCCCGCGCGCCTCTGCGCCCAATCATCATGTTTCGCGTCCGCGTCCGCGTCCGCGCCCGCGCCCGCGTCCGCCGCCGCCGCCGCCGTCAATGCAGCGAGATTTCCCGCAATCTCATCGCTGCGCAACTGGCGAAACATCTTCAGCGCGCGATCACCCGCGTCGGCGCGCGTCGCATCCGTGCCGATGGTCCCCGTTTGCTGCTCGCGGCCCGTTTGAATTTCACTCGCCTGCGCAAGCGACGATCCCGCGCACGAAAGCGCGCATGAAAGCACGCGCAACGGCGTACGCAACGGCACGCGCGAAAGCACGCGCAAAAGTATGGTCGCCGCGCGCACGCCCATCATGAGCCACCTCCGAAAGCAACGGCGCGATATCCCGCGCGCACCACCGCGTTAAACGCGCCGACCACATCCTCCCACGGCACATCGCGCGCGGGTGCGATTCGAATTGGGTGGTCGGCTTCGAACAATCCCTGCGGTCGATCGCGCGTCAGCAGCGCATCGCGCAGGATGCGCTCGAGTTGCGCCGTTCCATCTTGCGCCGCAGCGTCGCTCGGTTGCGTGAGTCCACCCGACAGCGTGATGCGAGTGGTGCCGTTCACACGCGCGAGCTCGATCACCAACGGATCGGCTTCGAGAGCAAGCGCCTCTTCGTGGGCACGATCATTCTTGGCATCGATCTCGCGCGCTGCCTGCTCGCGCGTTCCCTCCGCGCGCAAGAGTCGTTCAGTCGAGGCGAAGCCCGTGGTCAGCAGGAAATAGATGAGCAGCAGAAACACCACATCGATCATCGGCGTGATCGACAGCAGCAACCGCGCGCGTCCGGGATTGGCGTGTCGTTGGTGACGGTGTTCACGAGCCATTGCGCGAGCCTCCGCCACTTGCCTTGTTTGTGCCCGTTTCCAGCGGCTCGATGCGCTCTTCCACCACGAGATCAAGTCGTGGCAGCGCGCCGCCGCCAGCCAAACGCGCCGCCGTTGAAACCGCGCGCATCGCCGGTTCAACCCATTGGTAGCGCGTGGAGCGATCAGCGCGCAGTCGCACCGCAAGGTTCGAATTCCTGCGGTAACCCTCAGCAATCGCCTCGGCCATTTCGGCGATTCCCGCGGGCGTCGCTTCGAACATCGTCGAGCCAAGCTGATATCCCGCACTCGCGCCGTCGACGCCGGGAACAACATTCAGCACCACGCGCCCGTCGTCCTCAGCGCGCACCGCCGCACCTGCGCGCACCATCGGCACCGCAAGTTCCGCCTGCTCAGCGTCGCCAATGCGCGAGACTAACACAAAGAAAATGATTAACAAAAACGAGACATCGATCATCGGCGTGAGGTTCGCCTCGACTTCCGCGTTGGGAAAGTGCCCTCGCCGCCGCGCCATTTACTTGTTGCCCGCGTCTTGCTTCGGTCGGAACATCGCAAGCAGATCGTCGACCTGTGCGAGCGCTTGGTCGGAGATGGCGATGGTGCGATTGCGCAGCAACGCGTAGGCGCTGGTTGCGGGAATGGCGATGAGCAATCCCCAAAATGTGGTCACCAATGCAGTGCCGATTCCACCAGCGAGCATCGCTGGATCAGCGGCGCCGCCAGTTGAAGCGATGGTCTGAAAGGCAACGATCATTCCGTACACCGTGCCGAAAAGTCCAATCATGGGCGCGACCTGACCAAGCACATTCAGTCGCTCAAGTCCGCGCAATCGCGCCGCAAGCAGATCGTCGGCAGTCTGCTCGGCCGCGTGCGTCATCGCCTCGACGCCATCAGGCGCGTGCTCGAGTCCGCGCGAGAGAATGCGGGAGAAGTCGTCTTCGCCGGCGGCCGCTCGCTTGATTGCATCCTGATATCGCCCCGCGGAAATCAACTCGCTCATGTCGATGGCCGCACGGTCGGGCAACTGCGATCTCCGCGCATTCTCGTTGGCGCCGATGATGATCAACACCACATTCGCCACCGACAGCAGCAGCAGCAGCCAAATCATCATGCTGCCGATCCATTCGAACGATCCATTACCGTTGAGCGAGTAGAAAAAGATGCTGCCGTTCATCGCCGAGCTCCGTCGTTTGGTGTGTTGGCCGCGTCGAGCGAAGTCGCGCTGCGGGGAATGAAGCGATAGCCGCCTTCGCCGAAATGCTCAGCGGCGATTGCCTGCAGAGTTTGGCCTGGGTCAGGTTCGAGAAATTGGATGCACTGGATGGTTGCACGCCTCGGGCCGCCATCGCCGTCGCGCGGATTGATGCGGTCGAGTAACGCCAACATCGATGCGCGGTCGAGTTCGTGGCTACTCGGGCCCGTCACCGTCGTTGAAAGCAGAAAGACGCAGTTTGCGCCCGTTGCCAGCGCCATCGCCAACGCCTGCAACGGACTCGACCTGCCTGCGGGAACCACCGTTTCGCGCAGCCAACGCACCGCCGCCACACGCGCAGCCTTGCTCGCCGGCCGCAACGCCGCCTCGCCGCCGAACGCAAGCGCGCCGTCTTTGCGGAAGCAGACAACGCTGAACGACTGCGTTGGCTCGAGGCGCATGAGCGATCGCTCGACCTCGTCGATCATGGCGGGAAAGCTGCCGATCATCGAGCCCGAGGCATCGATGACATAGGCGACCTTGGTGGCGTTGCCGGCGACAAGTCCAGCGAAACTGGCGCCGACGCGCGCGCCAGAAGCGGGGGAGGCGTTGAGCGCGCCTAGATCCTCGTTCGCGCCACCGTTCGCGCCACCACTCGCGTCCACCTTCCCACCCGCCTTCCCGCTGAGGGCGCCGAAGCGCCGCGCCAAAGCGTCCAATTCAGGATTGTGCGTGCTGGAAAGTTCAAGCTCACGCAGCCGCGCGGCAAGGTCGCGGGAGGTTTCGTCTGGAGGGATCTCGTCTACTGATGTTTGCGGCGGAGTTTCAGCAGCAGCGACCGATCGCGCGCGCGGATCCTGCGGCAAACTCGGCGCAGGATCGAAGAAGTCAGCGGTGAAGACCACGGGAGCAGTGTTCCTGCCCATGCCCGCAACGCCAGCCACGCCCCACGCCGTGCCGAGAATCGCCGCAGCAATCGCGCCGTGAACCACCAGCGAAATCAGCACGCCCCGCGCCGCCGTTCGCCGCGCCTTGCCGTCTCGACCCCGCGTCGTGGAGCGCGCCCCGAGGCTGCTTCCCATCTGCGTGCGCTGTTTGGCGGTCCCGTGCGTCATGGCGCGCATCGTATGGACCCAACGGTCAAGCGGATCACTCATCACCGACTTCCCCAACGCCGTCGAGTGTCCGTTCTACTTGCCGTCGCTCTTGCCGCCGCCGTCTTTGCCCGCGCCGCGGCGGAAGATCATGGCGTCAAGGCTGAACGATCCCGCGCCCTTGAAGACGATTCCCAGCGCCAGCGTCGCAATGGTCAACAGTCCGAGCGTGCTCGCGCGCGCTGCAGCGGTGGTGGTCCAGAGGTCGTTCCACAAACCGTTCTGTATCAGCCCAGAAAGCCCGAAAAGCGCGATGGCCCAGAAGGCGATTCCCGCGGCCCAAATCCGGCTGAACAGCCCGATCAGCAGCATTGCGCCGCCGAGCAATTCAATCACCGAGATCGTCCACGCCGCAATGAACGGCCGAGGCATGCCCTTGGCGTCGAACTCGAGCGTGAGCTCGTGGAGCGAGCGCGCCTGCAGAACCGCGGTGAACTCCGTGGGCGAGGTGGGCTGGGGCTCCCCCTTCAATTGCACCGTGGTTTCGTTGGCAACATGGGTCACCGCCGAGGCCACGCCCAACTCCCGAAGGCGCTGGGCTTCGGTGCCCTGGAACTCGGTCCAGTTCATCGCGTGGTGCCAGCCCGAGGGCAAAAACGCTAGGCAAAGTAGGAGTCTTGCCAGCAGAGGCACGGCGTTCGAGGCGAATTGGAAGAAGGTCTTCATCGGGCGATCGTCGTAGGCCAAGGCCTGCGCTCGAAGGAGGTCGAGCGCCGCCATTTTGGGTTGGATCGGCTCGAAGGCGGAAATTCGTACAATCTCGCCCTCCGCGGGCGTGGCGGAATGGCAGACGCGCGGGATTTAGGTTCCCGTGGGGTAACACCTGTGCAGGTTCAAGTCCTGTCGCCCGCATTGGCAGCGAGAGAATCGGGAATGGTCAACGGCTCGGTCCACTTTCCGTTTTCCATTCTCTATTCTCTCACCCCATGTGGTCTCCGCAAAGCTGGAAGTCGTTCCCGAGTGTGCAGCAGCCCGTCTATCCCGACGCGGCGATGCTCGAGCGCACGCTTGCCGAGCTTGCATCGCTGCCACCGTTGGTCACCAGTTATGAAATCGAGTCGCTGAAGTTGCAGCTTGCCGAGGCGGCGCGCGGCGAACGCTTCATCCTCTGGGGCGGCGATTGTGCGGAGAATTTCGCTGATTGCAATTCGGCCGCCATCGCCGCCAAGCTCAAGATCCTGCTGCAGATGAGCCTCGTGCTTGTGCACGGCACCCGCAAGCGCATCACCCGAATCGGCCGCTTTGCAGGGCAATACGCCAAGCCGCGGAGCACCGCAAACGAAGTGCGCGATGGCGTCGAGTTGCCGAGCTTTCGCGGCGACAATGTGAATCGCCCTGATTTCACGCGCGAATCGCGCACGCCCGATCCGATGCTGCTGCTGCGTGGCTACGAGCGCAGCGCGCTCACCCTCAACTTCGTCCGCGCGCTTGTCGATGGTGGCTTCGCCGATCTGCATCATCCCGAGAAATGGGATCTCTCCTTTGTTGTGCATTCACCGCTGGCGGCCGAGTATCAGAAAATGGTCGATTCCATCGGCGAAAGCCTGCGTTTTATGGAGTCGCTCGCGGGCGCAACCATCGCGCAGATGCAGCGGGTGGATTTTTACACCAGCCATGAGTTGCTGCTGCTCGACTACGAATCCGCGCTCACTCGGCAGGTTCCGCGTCGTGAAGGTTGGTTCAACCTGTCGACGCATCTGCCGTGGATCGGCATGCGCACCAATGCCGTTGATGGCGCGCATGTGGAGTTTTGTCGAGGAATCCGCAATCCGGTTGGTGTGAAGGTCGGCCCCGACACCAGCGCCGACGGGCTCTTGCGCACCATCGACGCGCTCTCGCCCGAGCGCGAGCCCGGCCGCGTTGTCTTGGTTTCACGCTTCGGCGCGCACGCCATCGGCCGCGGCCTGCCTCCGCTGCTGCGCGCGGTACGCGAGGCGGGACTGCCAGTGGTCTGGGTCTGCGATCCAATGCACGGAAACACCGAAACCGTGGTGCCGACGGGCGGGCCTTGGGCGGGAAAGAGCGTAAAGACCCGCAAATTCGGCCATATTCTCGCCGAAGTCGAACAAGCCTTCGAGGTGCATCGCGCCGAGGGTTCGGTGTTGGCGGGTGTGCATGTCGAACTCACTGGCGAGGATGTCACCGAATGCACGGGCGGAGCGCGCGGTCTGCTCGACGACGATCTCTCGCGAGCCTACCGCTCGCAGGTCGATCCGCGCCTCAACTACGAGCAGGCGCTCGAGCTGGCGATGCTGATCGCTCGCCGCGCCGCGCCGCGTGGTTGACGCCGCGCCGCGTGGTTGACGCCGCGCCGCGTGGTTGAAGTCGCGCCGCGTAGTTGACGCCGCGCCAAGCAGTCGCGCGTCAGTCGCGCGTCATGTGCGATTCTCTATACTCCCGACCCTATGTCACGCCGACGCGTCGTCATCACCGGCCTTGGTCCCGTCTCGGCCCACGGCCTTGGGATCGAACCTCTCTGGCTGGCGCTCTGCGAAGGTCGTTCCGCGCTCGCGCCGATTCGTGCCTTCGACGCGCGCGGCTTTAGCGCCGCATCGGGTGGCGAATTGCCCGCGACTTACGATGTGAAGGACCTCGTTCCCAAGAGCTACCGCAAGGCCACCAAGGTCATGGCCCGCGACATCGAGATCGCCGTCGGCGGCGCGCTCACCGCCGTCAAAGACGCGGGCCTTTCCACCCGCGGCACCGACGCCGACCATCCGCCCACCATCGCGCCCGACCGCGTCGGCTGCCACATCGGTGCCGGTCTCATCGCCGCCGATCTCGACGAACTCACCGCCGCGCTGGCCACCTCGACCTTCAGCGCGACCTCCGGCTCGACCTCTGGTTCAGGCGGCCAAGCCGAGGGCAAGTTCGACCCCGGGCATTGGGGGCAGCAGGGCATGCAGGAGCTCACGCCGCTTTGGCTGCTCAAGTATCTGCCCAACATGCTCGCGTGCCATGTCACGATCATCCACGACTGCCAGGGCCCGTCGAACACCATCACTTGCAACGAGGCTTCCAGCGGGCTTTCCCTTGCCGAATCGCAGCGGGTGATCGAGCGCGGAGCCGCCGATGTGTGCCTTTCCGGCGGCGCCGACAGCAAGATCAACCTCATGGGCTACCTGCGCCAGGAACTGGCGGGTCGGCTGGCGAACTGCACCATCGACGAGGACGCAACCAAGAAGGTCAAGCCCTTCGATCCGTCCTCGAGCGGCACTCTTGTGGGCGAAGGCGGCGGAATTCTCGTGTTGGAGGCGGAGGACACCGCCAAAGCGCGCGGCGCCCGCATTCACGCGTTGCTCGCGGGAACTGGCGCATCGCAGAGTTGGTGCGAAGACACCGTCGGACTCGTGCCTGACGCCAGCGGCGAATCGCTTGCCGATGCCATCGAAGCCGCGCTGCGCGATGCCGGCCTCAAGCCCTCCGACATCGACGCGATCATCCCCTACGGCTGCGGCGTGCCCGCGCTCGACGCACTCGAGGCCAACGCCCTCACCCGCGTGTTCGCTGGCGAAATCAACACCAAGCCCATCATCGCCCTCGCGCCTTTCATCGGCGCCACCGTTGCTGGCTTCGGAACCATCGCCGTCGCCGTCGCGGTGAAATGCATCACCGAGCAGCGGCTTCCCGCGCGTCTGAATTCGACCAACACTGGCAGCCTCATGGCCTCGGCCGCGCCGAGTCAGCCGCACGCGCTGCGCAATATCCTCGTCTGCACGCCGAGCCTCGGTGGTCAGAACAGCGCCGCCGTGATTTCCCGAGCCTCAACATGACGATGGCCACCAACACCAACAACCAGCACGGTCAGAAGCGCGTCGTCGTTACGGGCATGGGTTGGATCACGCCGCTCGGCCACGACATCAACGGTGTTTGGAAGCGCCTGCTCAACTCCGAAAGCGGCATGGGCCCGACCACTCGGTTTGACGCGCGCACATTTCCCACCAGTTTCAGCGCGGAAGTGCGCGATTACTCCATCGACCGCTTTGTGAAGGACGCGAAGGTCCACGCCAGCGCCGGCCTCAATTCGCAGTTCGCCCTCGGCGCCGCGTGCCAAGCGTGGAAGCAGTCGGGACTCGATGGATACGCCGCGCTGAACCGCAAGCGCGTCGGCCTTTACCTCGGCGCTGGCGAAGGCGTGCTTGATTTCGACAACTACGCATCCGCCAATCTCGCCGGTTGGAACGCCGAGCAGAGGAAGGTCGATGGCGTAGCGTGGGCCAAGTGCGCGCACGAGGTTCTCGAGAAAATGTGCGAGGTCGAGCAGGAGCCCAACATGCCGCTCGCGCACCTCGCGCGTGAGTTTGGCGTGCGCGGCCCCGCGCTCAACTGCCTCACTGCCTGCGCGGCCAGCACGCAAGCGATCGGCGAGGCCTACTCGCTCATCCAGCGCGGCGATGCTGATGTGATGATTTCCGGCGGCACCCACACCATGATTCATGTGCTCGGTGTGACCGGCTTCAACCGCCTCACCGCACTCTCGACTTCGAAGGGCGACCCCGCCAAGGCCTCGCGTCCGTTCGACGCGACCCGCGACGGCTTTGTCATGGGCGAAGGCTCGGGCATGATCGTCATTGAAAGTCTCGAGCACGCCCGTGCGCGCGGCGCAACCGTGCTCGCCGAAGTTGCGGGCTACGGCTCGAGCGCCGACGCGTTTCGCATCACCGACATTCAGCCCGAGGGCCGCGGTGGCGCCGCTTCGATGGGCGTTGCTCTCAAGCAGGCCGGCATCGATCCGGCCGCCCGCCGCGCCGATGGTCGCGCCGCCATCGACTACATCAGTGCGCACGGCACGGGCACGAAGGAGAACGATTCCATCGAAACCCGCGGTGTGAAGCGGGTTTTTGGCGCCAATGCCAAGGACATTCCGATGAGTTCGATCAAGGGCATGATGGGCCATCTGATCGCCGCCGCCGGCGCGGTTGAGTTCATCACCTGCATCCTCGCGATACGCGACGGCATGCTTCCGCCCACCATCAACTACAACACGCCCGACCCCGACCTCGACCTCGACTATGTGCCCAACACAGCGCGCGCAGCCAAGGTCGACATCTGCCTCTCGAACTCCTTCGGTTTCGGCGGACAGAACGACACGCTGGTGGTAAAGCGATTCGCGTGAGCGCACTTCGCGCCAACGGCTCTCCTGCCAAGCCGCGCTCCTCGCGCTCCTCGCGCGTGCTCATCGTGATCAAAGTTGTTGGCGCCCTCGCGGTGGTGATGTTCGCGGCGCTGTTTCTTGCGGCGCTTCCTCCCGTCGCCCGCGCCGGGCTTCCTGAAGATCCGGTCGCCCGCGGCGAAGCTTTTGAGCAAGCCCTCGTGGCAGCGATCACCAAGATTCGTCCGGCGGAGGAGGAATGGGCCGTCGCCATCGACCCCACCGACATCAACTCGTGGCTGGCCACGCGGCTTCCCAAGTGGATCGAGCACGATCCCGAACTCGCCGAACTTGCGCCCGCCTGCACGATCCGCCTCGCCTCGATCGAGGGGGCGCTGATCATCGAGGACTCGGTGCGCGCGAGCGGGGCGGCGGTCATCTCGCTTCCCGTTGCGCCGCAGCTTTCCGATGGCCGGCTTCGACTCGACATCGGCTTCGCCCGCATCGGTCGGCTGCCGATTCCGGGAGTGGCTTACGCACTTGCAGCGATTCTGCGCGGCAGCCTCGATCAGCTCGCCGCCGGCCCCGCGCAGATCCGCCTTGCCGACGGCCGCCGGGTGGAACTGCGCGAGATTTCCTGCAAACCGCGCCGCATCGAGCTCCTGCTCGCGACTCTTCCCGCGGCATCGACCGACGCAAACAGCCCTTCCCACTAAGCGCCGCGCCTCGGCTACATTGCGCCCCCTATGCCAGAGCTCACGATCAACGGCAAGAAGCACGCCTTCAAGCCCGGACAAACGATCCTTCAAGCCGCCCTCGACCAAGGTGTTGAGGTTCCGCACTACTGCTACCACCCGGGTCTCTCGGTGGTGGCCAACTGCCGCATTTGCCTCGGCGAAGTTTGGGCCCCGAATCCTCGGACCGGCAAGCTCGAGGCGTTCCCCAAGCTCGTTCCTACCTGCCAGCAGGCGGCGAGTGAGGGCATGGTGGTCTACACCGACAGTCCCAAGGCGGTGGCCAACCAGAAGTCGGTCATGGAGTTCCTCCTCATCAATCACCCGGTCGACTGCCCGGTGTGCGATCAGGCTGGCGAGTGTCACCTGCAGGACTACAGCTACCAGTACGGCCGCGGTCAGAGCCGCTTCACCGAAGCCAAAAACAAGCAGCCCAAGAAGGATGTTGGCCCGAACATCCTGCTCTACAGCGACCGCTGCATCATGTGCACCCGCTGCGTGCGCTTCACCCGCGAAGTCACCGGCACCAACGAACTCATGGTCGACGGCCGTGGCGCCACCGAGCAGATCGACATCTTCCCCGGCATGGCGCTCAACAACGAGCTCGCGGGCAATGTTGTCGATCTCTGCCCCGTGGGCGCGCTTCTCGACAAGGACTTCCTCTTCCAGCAGCGCGTGTGGTTCCTCAAGAAGACTCCGTCGATCGACGGCATCACCGCCAGCGGCGACAACATTTCCGTCGAGCACAACGATGGTCGCGTGTATCGCATCAAGCCGCGCGTGAACGAAGCGGTCAACAAGTGGTGGATCACCGACGAAGTGCGTTACGGCTGGAAATTCGTGCATTCCGAGTCGCGCATCACCATGCCCGCCATCAAGGGCAAGCCCGCATTCGACGCGCTCAAGCCGATGGAAGCTTGGCGCGAAGCAACCGCGGCCGTCGAGAGCGCGATGAATGCGCTCACCGCCAGCAAGAAGAATCTCGCGCTGCTCGTCAGCCCGATGCTCTCCTGCGAAGACGCCTATCACCTCGCGCGTTACGCGCTGAAGGTTGACCCCGAGGCGATGCTCGCCATCGGCCCGGTTCCCTTCCTCGGTGAAGACAAGACTTTCCCGGGCGGCTTCACGATTCGTGCTGAAAAAGCGCCCAATACGCGCGGCGTCCGCCGTGTGCTCGAAGCGCTCGCTGGCGGCAAGCCCGTCGCCAACGCGCAAGGATTTGAGAGCGCGCTCGCCAGCGGCAAGTTCGCCGCCGCCATCGTCACCGGAAACTATCCGAGCGACTGGGTCACGCCATCCCTGTTGAAGGCGCTCAGCGGCCTCACCACCGTCGTCGCCATCGACACGCTCGCCAACGCCGTCACCGCGATGGCGTCGGTCGTTCTTCCTGGCGCAGTCTGGATCGAGAAGGCCGGATCATTCGAGAACGCCAACAGCCGCCTGCAAGCTTTCGAGAAGGCGATCGATCCAATCGAGCACGCCAAGAGCGAGGCGCAAATCGCGCTCAATCTCCTCGGCGCGCGCATCGGCAAACCCGCCGCCGACTACTGCCCCGCAACCACCCGCAGCGAAATGTCGAAGGTCGCAGGCCTCGACTCCATGTCCAACGCCCTCCACGCCCCCGAGCATTCGGAGACGGTGGAAAGCGATATGCAGATGGTGGAGTTGTGAGCGCAGCACTCGCTGTTTGTCGGAACTCTTGAAATTGACGGCCTCCGCCCATGCTTCCCTCCCGCGCCGACATCCGTGAAGTTTGGGCGCAGGCATGGCCGACTGTCATTGCGATGCTCAGCTACACGTCGATGCAGTTCGTCGACAGCCTGATGGTGTCGGTGCTCGGGCCGCTCGAAGTGGCGGCGCAAGGCAATGGTGGCAGTTGGTCGTGGGTTTCCATTGCGTTTGGCTTCGGCATGCTCACGCTGGTCAACACGCTGGTTGCTCAGCGCGTGGGCGCGGGGCGCACGGCGGAGATCGCTCGGTACGGATGGGCGGGGCTGTGGGTCGCGCTGGGCTATTGGCTTGTGGTGTTGATCCCGTTCGCGCTGGTGATCGGGCCAATGTTCCGCGCCATGGGCCACGAGGCGCACCTGCTTGAAATGGAGACCTCGTACGCGCGCATCTTGCTCGCCGCGGGCATCTTCACCATCAGCTCGAAGGCGCTCTCAAACTTCTTCTTCGGACTGCAGCGACCCAAGGTCATCACCGTTGCGGCGATCGCTGGCAATGTGGTCAACCTCGTCGGCAACTATGTGTTTGTGTTCGGCGAGCGCGGGCTTCCTGAGCTTGGATTGCCTGGAATTCCAGGCATTCCCGCCTATGGCGTCACTGGTTCGGCAATCGGAACCGCGATCGGTACCGCGGTCGAGGCGCTGATTCCGCTCTGCATGTTTCTCGGCGCGCGCCTCAATCGAGCGTTCGCGGTGCGTCGCGCGTGGCGGCCGGATTTCCACGCCATCGGCGAGGTCTTGCGTCTGGGTTGGCCGGCAGGGCTGCAGTTCGGCAACGAGATGATCTGCTGGGCGATCTTCATGACCGTGCTTGCCGGTGGATTCGGCAACGAGCACATGACGGCGGGTTGGGCGGCGATGCGCTTCGTGCACATCTCGTTCATGCCAGCGGTCGGGCTATCGATCGCGGCAACCAGCCTGGTCGGCAAGCATGTGGGCGAGGGCGACTTCTCCCGCGCCGCCCGTTCGGCGCACGCGGCGGTGGCCATCGCGATTCTGTGGATGACCTGTTGCGCGGCGATTTTTGTCATCTTTCGCAATGAACTCACGGGCGTCTTCATCGACGCCAGCACGCCGCTCGACAGCGCCGCGCGCATCCGCGCCATTGGCTCGCAAATCTTCATCTGCGCGGCGATCTTTCAGACTCTTGACGCCATCGGCATCGTCTACACCGGCGCATTGCGCGGCGCGGGCGACACTTTCGTCCCTGGTCTCGTGACCGCCGTGCTCGGCTGGGCGGTGATTGTGGGGGGCGGGTACGCGATGACCCGCGTGTTTCCCGGGCTCGAGTCGACCGGCCCGTGGATCGCGGCAACGGCGTACCTCGTGATCCTCGGGGTGTTCGTTGCGCTGCGTTTCGAGCGCGGCGGCTGGCGACGACTCCATCTGCTCTCCTAGGTTATGGGATGGCCATTTCTCCCCGACCGCACTCGAGGCTTGGAGAAGCCCGCGCGAGGGGCGACCCGCGGCTACACTCGACGCCCTTCGCATGCGCCCAGGGTTGGCCCTCGGTGCGTCGCGCAGCATTTCTCCGAAAGAACACGAACGATGAGCGGACTCGACACGGTGATCGGTGGCAAGGCTGGGAATCCTGAAGTGGTCAAGAAGCACCTCGCTGAGGCGGAACGCCTCGAGAAGGGCCGCGATCGCGAAGGCGGCATTCGTGAGCTTCGCGCCGCGCGCGAGCTCAGCGACGATCCGAACATCACCTTCAAGCTCGCATATCTCCTCGACCTCTGCGGCGAAGAGAACGAGTGCGTTGCGCTGTACACGGAAATCACCAGCGTCAAGAAGCCGCACCTCAACGCGCTGGTCAACCTCGCGGTGATCCTCGAGGATCGCGGCGAGTACGGTCGCGCCGAGCGTCTGCTCGTGCAGGTCGTCGACACCGATCCAAACCACCCGCGCGCGCGCCTTTTCTTGCGCGATGTGCAGGCGAGCAAGGACATGAAGGTTGACAGCGAGCCCAACGCCATCGGCCCGGGCAACGCGATACTCGACACGCCAGTCACCGACTTCGAACTCTCGGTTCGCGCGCGCAATTGCCTCAAGAAGATGCAGATTCGCACGCTCGGCGACCTTCTCAAGATCACCGAGGCTGAGTTGCTCAGCTACAAGAATTTCGGCGAGCAGTCGCTTGTTGAAATCAAGGCAATGCTTCAGTCCAAGGGACTGCGCCTCGGTCAAGGCCTTGAGGGTCCAGGCGGTCGCCCCGGTGTTCGCAAGGACATCCTCGACGAGCTGAAGGCGATGGTTCCAGAGGCCGTGCTCAACAAGCCGATCTCTGCACTGGAACTTTCGGTGCGCGCCCGCAAGGCTCTTCAGCTCCTCAGCATCGCAACTCTCGGCGAACTCGCTTCGCGCACTGAGGCCGAGCTCATGGGCGTGAAGAACTTCGGCGCCACCAGCCTGCACGAGATTCGTGAGCGTCTGCAGCAGAACGGATTGTCGCTGCGGCAGCTGAGCTAAGGTCGGATCGGATCGCGCACACCGCGCCTCCGCAACAATCGAAAGGGTGCTGCATGGACTCGCAGGCCTTCGACAGAAATCGGCGTGTGTTTCTTCTCGCTTCCGCAGTCGCTGCCGCTGGCGCGGTTGTCGCTGTTGCATCGGTTTCCTTCATGGGACTCGGCTGCGACACGCCTCAAGGAATGCGCCCGCCGCGCAACACCACCGTTCCTGGCGGTGGCACGCGATCTGGGCAGAATCCCGCGGGGATGAACGGCGCGCCCGATGCGTCGCCGCCGCCGAGCGCGCCAACCAAGCCCACACAGCAGCCAACTGAAGGCCAAGAGAAGCCGCCATCGATCGATCGTCCTGAGCCGCCCACCAAGGAGCCAGCGATTCGGATCAAGACGGGCGAGATTGCGCCAGCCAAGCCATTCGTCACCGTTGAGGGGCAGGGGCCGAAGGTTTGGATTGTCGAGAAGGGCAACGGCGTCGGCGGTCTGCTCGTGCAGGGACCGGTGGAGCTGCGCTGGGTCGGCGGCAAGTGGAAGGTGACTGAGGCGGTGGGAACTCGCGCGGCGCGCGTGGTCGACTATCCATCGCGCGGCACGCTCGAGGTGACCTGCCTCTCCAACGAGGCGCAGCACATCAAGATCAACGGCAACCTCTGGCCGGGCTCGTTGCGCCTCGTGCCCACCGACGCGTGCTTCGATGTCGTTCATGAAGTTCCGATGGAGACGTATCTCTCGGGCGTCATTGCCAAGGAACTCATCAACGGATGGGGCGTTGAAACTCATCGCGCGCAGGCGATTGCCGCGCGCAGTTACGGCGTTTGCGAGATGGCGATCTGGCGTTCGCGCCGCCATTACGATGTGGTCGCCGATGAGCGCAGCCAGGCGTGGGTCGGCACGACAACGCATCAGAAGAGCCTCGATGCCGTGCGCGATACCGCGGGGCAGATGCTGGTGTTTGATGGGCGCGTTGTGCCGGCGTACTACTCGAGTTGCTGCGGCGGCGCGCGCGCCAGCGCGCAAGACACGATTTCCAGCGAGATTCGCCACGATATTGCGCCCTTGCGCGCCGACAGCGGTCACAAGGGCTGCGCCTGCACGAAGTCATCCAAGCACGCCAAGTGGGAGATGACGCTCGCGGTTCCCGCGATTTCCCGCGTCCTTCCGCGGTGGGCGCAACTCGAAGGCTACCCATCGCTCGCGCGCATGGGCGAGGTCAAGAAGGTTCAGATCACCGCGCGCAACGAGCAGGGGCGGCCGGTGCGGGTGAGCATCGAGGACAACAAGGGATGGAAGTGCGAGCTTCCCGCCGAGCGACTGCGCTGGGCGCTCAGCGCAGATCCCTCGAATCCCTCGGCAAAAAAGCCGCTGAATCAACGAGTGAAGAGCGCGTACTTTGACCCGACCGTGCGCGGCGGCGAGTTGCTGCTCAAGGGATGCGGCTATGGCCACGGGGTCGGACTTTGCCAGTACGGCTCCGAGGCAATGGCCAAATCGGGCGTGAAGGCGGCCGCGATCCTGGCCAAGTACTACCCCAGCGCCAAACTTGTCAGCGCCTACAGCTAAACGCCGTCGACATCGGTGGCGCTACATTCCCCTCATGAGCAATCTGCATCGCCCGGCCGTTCTGCACCAAGGCGCGCGCCTTCGAGCATCGATGGATCGCGGCACCGTGTTTGTCCCCGGCGCGTTCAACGCGTTGGTCGCGCGCGCAGTTGCACGCGCGGGCTTCGATGCAACTTACATTTCCGGCGGCGCAACGGCGAATGTCGCGGGCTATCCCGACATCGGGCTCATCACTCTGACGGAGATGTGCCGCACCATCCGCGAAATCAGCGACGCCGCCGGCATTCCCGTGATCGCCGACGCCGACACCGGTTACGGCGAGGTCGAGTGCTGCGTACGCACCGTCGTCGAGTACGAACGCTCGGGCGCAGCGGCGCTTCATATTGAAGACCAGGTGTTCCCCAAGCGATGCGGCCACCTCGATGGCAAGGATCTCATCGAAGCGCACGAGATGGCCGACAAGATCGCCGCGATGGCATATCACCGCGATTCCAAGGACTTTGTCATCATCGCCCGCACCGACGCGCGGCATGTGACGGGGTTCGAAGACATGATTCTGCGCGCAAACCTGTATCGCGAAGCCGGCGCCGATGTGATCTTTCCCGAAGGTCTGCACGACGGCGATGAGTTCGCGCGATTCATGAAAGCATCGCCCGGCAAGACCCTCGCCAACATGACTGAGTTCGGCAAGACCGAGCCCATCACCCGCGATGAATTCAGCGCGCTCGGCGTGTCGATTGTGATCTATCCGCTTTCGCTGATGCGCATCGCCATGCGTAGCGTCGAGGACGGTCTTGCCGCGCTGAAGAAGGATGGCGGGTTTCACGGCGCGCTCAGTTCCATGCAGAACCGCAAGGAGCTGTACGAACTCTTGGCGTACACGCCGGGCGAGCGTTGGGATTTCCCTACCAACGGGCGCTGAACGCTCATGGAACAGGCATCGAACGCTTAGGTGGCGATGCTCGCGCCGAGCCAAGCCCAGATCACTGCGATCACTGCGAGTGCGAACAACGCCGCCACCAGCACCGCGAGCGGCGGACCGATTCCACGCTTTTGCTGCGCGGGAATCGCCGCGGGCAACGGTCGCACCGAAACCATTTCGTAGGTTCCTCTCCACCAATCAGTCACGCGGATCCTCAGCCGTTCGTTGGTGCGCGAGTCTGGCGGTGGCGGCGGAGAGATTGGCGGTGAGAGCGGCGCTGCTTCGGCGGCGGCGGAAATCGCCGCAATATGCTCGATTTGCGCGTCATCGGCGCGCTGTTGCGCCATGGAAGGGAGATCCGCTGGCCGCACCGCCGATGGATCGCCGCCAGCGATGGCGCTGTCGAGGTCACGCAGCATCTCCTCGGCGCTGCCGTAGCGCCGTTGAAAATCCGCCATCGCACGCCGAGCGATCCAGCGCAGGCTCTCGGGGCTGGGCTTGCGAAATCCGCTCAGAACGCCGTGGGCGGGGAAGGTTCCTTCGAGAACGAAGTGCAGCACCGCGCCCGCTCCGTAGATGTCAAAGCGCGCGGCGTCGACCTCCGACACTCGTGCTCCGCGCAGAGCCTCGCGCACCAGTTCTGGATCGCGAAAATACTCAGTTCCGTGCGTGGTCAGCGTCATCTGTGACGCGAGCGGCGTCACCAGACCGAGGTCGATGAGCGTTGCGCGCCCGTCGAGAACGATCACATTCTCCGGCTTCACATCTTTGTGCCAAAGGCCCGCCGCATGCCAGTCGCGCAGCGTTGCCACCAGGTCGCGCACCAGCGCCGTCACCATCACCAAGCGCTCGCGATCGAGGCCATCGGCGCCGGCGGTTTCGTGCAGCCGCCGAGTGAATTTGCCGAGGTCTAAACCCTCGTAGTAGCGCATCACATAGTGAAACCGCCGCTCCGAACTGTCGTGGTCGAGCACAAGTCCGAGTTTGCGCGCGGCATCGAGCGAGCGTGATTCCCGCAGAATTTCGGCAAGTCGGGTGCCGTCGTCGAAGTCAAAACTCTTGATCACCACATAGCCGTCGGCGATGCCGATCTTGATGCGCGTGCGCGCGTCGGGCTCGCACACATAGAGCCGCGCGCCCGAGCCGCCGCGTTGCAGTTCGCGCAGAACCGTGTAGCCAACAAACTCGGCCCGTGCGCTGCGCGGCGAACCGTTCTGGTGATCGAGTGTCGCATCGGTGCCGGTCATCGCCGCGGGCAAGCGCGATTCGATGTAGCTGAGCACTGCGCGCAGTCCAAGGAGTCGCAGAGGTTGCACCACCAGCAGCGCGTACAGCGCGATGAACGCGTTTCGCAACTCGCGCCCGCTCGACTGCAACGCCTCTCGCGCGGCGGCGGGCTTCAGCAACACCATGCGCGCCAACGCGATGGGTAGAAGCAGCAGGGCGACGGCCATCGCGCCGATGAAGTGCACGAACTCGCGGCCAATCTGCTTGAAGCAGCGGGCGAGGTGCGCGCCGAAGATTCCGCCCAGGATGCCGAGGCGCCCGACCGCAAGTCCGGCGGCGATCAGCGCCGCGCTGGCAGCAATCACGCCGAGAATGGTGAGCGTCCAGCCAGCTCCGTTCACGCCTGGCCCCGCTTGGGGTCGCGGTCGCGCGCCGCCATCTGCGCCCTCAGGTCGAGCGCAAGGATCTCTTCTTGCGCGCGCCAGATTTCGCCGAGCGCTTCATCGAACAACGCATCCTCAACCGCGAGCCCCGCGCGTACCGGCTCGGCGCGCTCGTCCTCGGTAAAGCTCCATTGTTCGATGGCGTTGCGCAATTCCTCGCGCAGCACATCGCGCACCCGCTGGCAGTGGCGCGTGACCGTCGGCTCGCTCACGCCAAGCAGCACGCCGATTTCGCGGCCGCTGCGGCTCTCGAGCACGCGCAGGCGATACGCCTCAAAATGCACGAATTCCGAGCGTTTCTGTGCGCAGCGAATGGCGGAGTGCACCTTGGCCGACATCACCCTGCGCTCATAGATCGCATCGGGTTGCGGTTCGCGCGACTGCCCCATCCACGAATCATCGAGGCTCGCGCCAC
The DNA here is from genome assembly GCA_003671075.1 of Planctomycetota bacterium. Taxonomy (GTDB): domain Bacteria; phylum Planctomycetota; class Phycisphaerae; order Phycisphaerales; family SM1A02; genus QWPT01. The sequence continues at coordinate 26,823 of QWPT01000013.1, read as the reverse complement.
GCTTTCCCGCGCCGCGCTTCAACGCATAGCGCCGGTCCATCTCGTCGCCGAGCACATGCTTGGCGATCGCCAGCAGCCAGGTCGAGAAGCGCACGCCGCGTTGCGGATCGAAACGCTCGATGGAATCGGTGAGCGCCGCGAGCGTGTCTTGGGTCAGGTCGCGCAGCGTTTCCTCGCCGAGGCGGCCGTTACCCCATCGGTAGAGCGTTCCGCGCACCACGGGCCCGAACGCTTCCCACAGTTCAAACCACGCGCGCTCATCACGCGCGCGCAGCCGTCGGAGGAAGGCGGTGTCAACTTGGTGCATGGTGGTCTGGATCGCGCTCACGGCGCGGGACTTCGGGAACTCAGGCTTTGTCTTTCGCAGGTTTCTTCGGCTCTTTCGCCGCGGGCGGTGCCTTCTTGGGCGAGAGAATTTCGTAGTCGAACTCGCCCGACTTTCGTCGCGTCCATTTCAACACCAGTTCGCGCGGCTCGAGTCCGCGCGTCGTGATCGTCGGCGGGGTCGGATGGTCGGCCTCGCGCTTCTTGTCGTTGGCGGTGGACCGCGCAGGCTTGGGCACGATCATGTCGAACACGGGCTGCGCATCGGCGAGCTCGTCTTTGGGAATCACCAAGATCGTCTCGTTCGCTTCCATCTTCTCGGTGCGACCGTGCACGCTCACTTCGGTGGAGAAGTTTCGATCGCGCAATTTCGCAAGTAGGTCGTCAAGCGATTCGACCTTCACGCCATCGCGCGAGAGGGCAACCAGTCCCTCGGCCAGAAAGGTCAGTCGTAGCGCAGCGGTGCCGAGCGAGGACGGCGTGGTCTTGAGCGCCCACTGCTTCCAAGTGTTTTCAAAGCTCTTCAAGTCGTTGGTCTGAAACGCCTGCACGAAGGCGCGCTCGCTGGGAACGCCGGAGTGAATGAGTTGCAGATATCCCTCGAAAGCCCCGCGATACCGACCATTTTCCGCCCAACTCAGAAACTGGACCATCGACCAAGACTGCATGTATTGGATCGATGCATCGCCAGTGCGAACATTGTCGTTCCACGCTTCGCTGGTCATTGTCAGCAGCCGAAGAAAGTCGATGGTGGTGTTTGCGTCGATCGCCTTCTTGATCCGCTCGACGGGACCGGGGCTGGCCTGGCCGACGATCACGCGGCCATCGATCACCACCGCCTCGCCAAAATATTCAGCGAGCCCCTCGTTCAGCCACGGCGAAAGCGCGCCGACAAATCGGCTGTAGGCGTACTGATGAAATCCCTCGTGCTGGAGCACATGAAACACGCGCGAGCGCGGCAGACTTTCCGTAAAAAACGCGAGCGCTGCCCCTTCGCTGGTGATGAAGAACATGCCACCGCTGCCGATTGCGTTCACTCCGTAGCGCTTACGCAACTCAGCGATGTAATCCTGCTCCTTGGCGAACATGAGCACGAACGGAACTTCGGGCGCGCGCTGTGCGAGACTCGACAGTCGTCGCGCGTACTCCTCGTAAATCAGGTCGAGATGCGTGGAGTAGATGCGGGTGTCGTCGACGCCGAGATCGCTGAGAATGCGATAGTGCTTTGAGCGAACCTCGGTGCCCGGCGTCCATGTCACTGCGTTGGTTGAAGCGTGCGTCGAAGCCGCGCCAGTCGCGCAATTCGCCAGCGGATCCGAATCTCCAAGCATCACGCAGGTGGCGGCAATTGCCACCCGAATCAGGGTAGATGCGGACTCGATGAGCATCGGTTCAGTCTAAAGGACAGCCTAAAGCGCGGCCCCGATTGAACTTGATGGAACGGGCAATTGAAAAATCACCTGGTTGGGCTTTGCCCCATAACCGCGATTTTTCAAGTGGCGCAGGAACGAAGGTCGTAATTTTCACGAATTTTGATGCAAGCCGCAACACTTTTTCGCGATGGACGGAACAATGGCATAGCCGCCGAAAGGTGGCGCATGAGCGATTTAGGGAGTCGCTCGTGTTCGCAAGCCTTCGGGTTGAGGGACCTGAAGGCGGGCGGAGGTAAAAAGGGACAGTGATTCGAAACTAGATCGAATCGCTCGTGAACGGCGGAAAGGGAACCTGCCGCTCACACGCTCGCTCACGAGGATCCTCGCGAGTGAGAATTCAGGAGGGACTCGAGTTTGCGCGAAATTCGCGCGACCTTGAGAACACAGGGAACGTTGGTTCGCCGGGAAGCGAGTCAGCGGAAACAAAGGGGGCTAACGGCGCACCGTAAAGGGGGCGCCGTTGGTCGTTTTGGGGCGGGCGCAGCTGCGGCTGCTTCCTCTGGAGGCGGTGGGGTTGAGCTTGATTGTGCTGCGGCTGCTTCCTTTGGAGGCGGTGGGGTCGAGCTTGATTGTGCTGCGGCTGCTTCCTTTGGAGGCGGTGGGGTCGAGCTTGATTGTGCTGCGGCTGCTTCCTCTGGAGGCGGTGGGGTCGAGTGCGATCGTGCTGCGGCGGCTTCCTCGAGCAACGGTGAATGTGCGCGGGCGTGGGGGATTCGAGCGGTGTAGACTCGCCGTTCAATCTCGCCGCTTTCGCGCGAGTTTCTCGCCATTGCACGGACTTCAACCATGACCACCGCTGCCCCTGCTCCAAAGCCTGTCGATACCCGTGGCCTTGCCGGCCAGACCGTCGGCGATACCTCGATCTGCGCGGTGACGCAGACGGAACTCATCTATCGCGGTTACGAGATCGCCGACTTGGCGGAGAACGCGACTTTCGAAGAAGTGTCTTTCCTGCTGCTGGTTGGGCACAAGCCGTCGGCCGCCGAACTCGCGGCCTTCAAGGCCGAAGTCGCTTCGATGCGCGCGATCCCGACCAGCGTGCGCGACGCGATCGTCCGCATTGCCAAGGAGAGCCCTAAGGCGCATCCGATGTCGATCCTGCGCACGGGCGTGTCGCTGCTTTCGCATCTCGACCCCGACTGCGAGGACAATTCTCCTGCAGCGGGCCTTCGCAAATCAAAGCGACTTCTCGCGCAAATCCCCACGCTTGTCGGCGCGTGCCAGCGCACGCTCGATGGCCACGCGCCGGTTGATCCCGATCCTTCGCTCAGTCATGCGGCGAATTTGCTCTGGTCGATCACGGGCAAGAAGCCCGACGAACTTGCGGCACGCATCATGGATGTGTCGTTGGTGCTCTACGCCGAGCACGATTTCAACGCGAGCACTTTCTCTTGCCGCACCATCGCTTCGACCGAAACCGACATGCACAGCGCTGTTTGCGGCGGCATCGGCGCGCTCAAGGGTCCGCTCCACGGCGGCGCCAACGAGATGGCAATGGAGATGCTGAAGGATGTCGACAAGGATTGCGCCAACGGAGCGATGACCATCGATGCGTGGATGCAGCGCGCGTTCGCCGAGAAGCGCAAGCTCATGGGTTTCGGGCACCGCGTCTACAAGAACGGCGATCACCGCGCTGGCATTCTGCGCCGCTGGGGACTCAAGCTCGCGGCCAAGCATGGACCCTCGAGCCAGAAGTGGTTTGATATGGGCGATGAAGTCCAGGCGATCATGTTGCGCGACAAGAACATCCATCCCAATGTCGACTTCCCCTGCGGCATGACCTACTTCATCCTCGGCATTCCTGTGCCGCAGTACACGCCGATCTTCGTGGCGAGCCGCATCACTGGATGGTGCGCGCACATCATGGAGCAGCACGCGAGCAACCGCATCATTCGCCCGCTGGCGAGTTACACCGGGCCGATGAGCCTGCAGTGGAAGGCGTGAGCGCGTGCAATCTCTCGAAATGACGCGGCCCGGAGCATTGCTCTGGGCCGCTTTGCTTGCGTGGCCCTCTCGGCCTACGTGAGGGAGTTCGGAAGGTGCTTGCCGCAGTGGCCGACCACAAATCGGCCGCGTTCCTTCTCATGCCACCAGTGGATCGAAAGGCACGTGCTCTGGTTGCGCGATCCGAGCGTGACGTGCTGCGACAGTTCGATTTGCTCTCCCTCGAATCGCATGTGGTAGAAGCGGTGAAGCCGCCGCATGGTGCCTGGCGTGCACGGCTTCTTCCTGAAGCCGCGCTGAAGGAACAGGGTTTCGAGCGGCTGACCCGCGTGATCGTTCTCGCGCAGGTGCCACGCAATCCCGTGCAGCGACTCGAAGAACTCGTATACCTCGTCGGGACGCTTGAACGCAGATGCCGCCGCGCTCTCCTCTGCACGCTCGGTGAAGCAGATCACGCCATCGTGGCCGAATGATTCGCGCGCGGCTTCGAACGCTTCGATCACCGATTCGAATCGCTCGACGCTGGCAGCTCGGTGCGAGGCGGGACGATCGGTATTCGCAGGCGATTGTGTGGCTGCAGGCGCGTCGTCGTCGACGGCATGCTCCAACTCGAAACGGGCGAGATTGCGCTCGACCAGCTCGCGCTCGTCGCTGGTCACCGACTGCTGAAGGTGCATGCCGAACGGGAGGTACACGCCGAAGCACTCGCGGGAGTTCCACGCGCGAAGCGTGTGGAAGACGGACTCCTGCACGCCGCAGCGCACGCTGGCGCTGAGGGTGCGCTCGATCCAGCAGAAGATTCCCTTCTGGCTGATCGCAAGGCACTCAAGCCGTTCAACGAGAGCCTGTGGCGTCAGGCCACCACCAAGCTCCGCACTCGGGTGCGCTTCCAGCCACTCTGCGATTTCCTGAAGCGCATGAGCGGTCAGCGAGTACCAGCGTTCCGCTTCGCGGAACTGCTTTGGCGCGAGGCGAGCGATGCGCGCGGCGTCGCTCGACCAATCCTCAATGCACGCATCTGCGAGGAATCCGTCGGTCGGCGGCAACTCGCGCTGCTCATGGCGCGCTCGCCGCAGCGACCTCATTCGCTTCGCCTGGGTCCGAGCGAACCGCGCGAGTGATCTCGCTGTCCGCGACTCGGGGCTCCAGCAGCCTTCGTGCAGGTCGAGCGTTGGATTGGCGCTGGGCACGCCAAGCCCTGCGCTCTCCGCAGCGGGTCCGCCGAAGCGCCCCATGAGGGCCTGCAGGCTCGCCTTGTCCTTCTCGTCGGGCACATGCGTTGCTCGCTTTGGTATGGTCGGCAGTGGCTTCGGCTTGACCTCGACGACACCCATTTGGGTGATCGGTAGATCCAGGTGCTGCTCCTCAGCGCAGCAGCGTGTCGTCGGATCGGTCGCCGGATCGGTCGCCGAATCGGTCGTCGTGGGTTCGTCGTTGTCCGTCGGTGCGAGCGGGGGCGCGGGCACCGCCGCTGTCGCTGACGGCGGCGCGGTCAACGCGACCAGCAGCGCGTGGAGCGCATCGAGTACCTCGGGGCGCTGGGCCGCGAGCGTTGCGAAGAGCTCGGCGACTTCTCGAGCGGTACGAGTGCGCGCCGCCTGATCCGCCGCATGTGGATCGATCGTCTTCATGTTCAATTCCGAAAATGTTGTTCCAAACGATCCGCACGACCGCCAGTCCGCAGTGTAGCCACGATGCCGACGCGACTGCAAAATCACCTTGGCGGCTGCTACATTCCTCCCCCTATGTCCACAGTCAAGACCATTGCCGTCATCGGCGCCGGAACCATGGGTTCAGGCATCGCCCTCACCGCTGCGCAGTCGGGGATCGCCGCGATCCAGATCGATGTGAGTCAGGCTGCGCTCGACAAGGCGAAGGCCGGCCATGCCAAGATCCTCGCGCGCCTTGTTGAGAAGGGCAAGCTGCAGCAAGACGCCGCGGACGCTGCGCTCAAGCGCCTGTGCTATGTGACCGACATGGCCGAGGCCAAGAGCGCCGACTGGGTTGTTGAGGCGGCGACGGAGCATGTCGAGGTCAAGAAGAAGATCTTCAAGGCGATGCAAGCGAATTTTCGCGCCGATGTCGTGCTCGCCACCAACACCTCGAGCATTTCGATCACCGACCTCGCCAGCGCCGTCGGTTCCGATGCGCACCGCGTGATCGGCATGCACTTCTTCAACCCGGTGCCGATCATGAAGTTGGTCGAGGTCATCAAGGGCATCGCGACGAGCGAGGAAACCACGCAGCGCACCATCGAGCTTTCGAAGGCGATGGGCAAGACGCCGGTTCCGGCCAATGATCGCGCGGGTTTCGTGTCGAACCGCGTGCTGATGCCGATGATCAACGAGGCGTTCTACGCGTGGATGGAAGGCGTGGCGAAGCCCGAGGACATCGATCAGATCATGCTGCTGGGCTGTAATTTTCCGATGGGTCCGCTGCGCCTGGCCGACTTCATTGGCCTCGATGTGTGCCACGACATCATGATGGTGCTGTACCGCGAACTCGGAAACCCCAAGTTTTTCCCGTGCCCGATGCTGCGCCAGCTGGTGCAGGCGGGGCGCCTCGGCGACAAGAGCGGTCGCGGCGTGTACGAATACCCCGCGAAATAGCGGGGTTTACTCGGCCTTGAGCTTGAGCGGGAAATCCGCGGTCAGGACGCCGATGGCGCGGCCGTCCTTCATGATCGGCGCCGAGTAGGTCATCATCATGATGTCGCCGCCGCCAGCGTCGAAGTACGCATCCGACCACACGGGCAACTTGAGCGACATCGGCAAGGTGAACCAAGGCAGATGGGAGTAGTCGTAGTCGCCGACCGCGAGGTCTTTGCGGAGCAACTTGCCGTTGACGCGGTAGACATAGGGCGCGAGCTCCTTGCCGGCGTAGGCGGGGTCGAGCGCATAGGTTGACCCGTAGAGCTCGGGGTGGGTGTACATGAATCGCTCGAGATGCGTGTAAATCGCGTCTTCGGTGAGAGCGAGCGAGGCGGTGGCATCGAGATCGCCGTGGATGGCGTTTTGGAAGTCGAGCTTTTGCGCGGGAGTCGGCAGCGCGTACTTCGTGGACGCACATCCGCACATGGCGAACGCAAGCACGGGGAGTAACCAACGGAGCGCGATGGAGCGGTGGCTGCTACGAATCATGGATTGCCTCTTGCGTATCGAGAAATGGCGGCGGGACAGATTCCCCGAAGGATGACAGACAATTCGCTGAACTGCAACGGCGCGGCCGACCGGGTTGTGCGAATATCCGTGAGCCCATGATGGACGCTCGGATGACAACACGGATGAACAGACGGATGAACACCCGGATGAACACACGCATGCCATTGTCAAACATAGATTCGCCCAGTCTGCTGTTGCTTGCACTTCTGCTGGTCGCGGGTTGTCGCGCGTCGGGAAACGCGGGCAGCGACGCGGGCGTGACCAAGTTGGCCATCGTGTTCGACGATTCGCTCGGGCAGGCTTCTCTCGGTTCCGAGGGAAAGCGCGGGGCGATGCTGGCGGTCGAAGAACATGGCGCCGACTTTCGCGCGGTGTATTTCAATGATGCCGCTGCGGTCGATGCGGCGCGCGAGGCGGTGGTTGCGGTGGGATTCACCGACTCCGACGAACTGCGTGTGGCGATGCCCGCGTTCGCCGCTGCCGGCACGCCAGTGATGGTGGCGGGCGCGACCGACCCGTGCCTGCTTACGATGTCGGGCGCGGAATTGCTTTCATTTGCCTGCTATTCCGATCCAATGCAAGGCGCGGCCATGGCGGAGTTTGCGTACGAGCGGCTCGCCGTGCGCGAAACCGTCGTGCTGTTCGACGCCAAGAGCGAGTTTGCCAGCGCGGTGGGCGCGGCGTTTACTACGGCGTTTCGTGGACTTCCTGCGGGCAAGACCGCGGTGGTGGCGTTCTCGAGCGATGTGGAAGGCGCGATCACCACGGCATTGGCCAAGAAGCCGCAAGCGATCTATCTCGCCGCGCTGCCTCAAGACGGACCACGCGTAACGAGCGCACTGCGCATGCGCGGATTTACCGGCGCGGTGCTTGGGCCTGATTCATTTGACGAGCCCGAGATATTCAACGCGCAGGGCCTCGGTGTTGTCTACTACAGCACGCACGCGTGGCTTGCGGGCAAGGGCGAACCGGCGGTCGATGCGTTCGTCGCCCGCTATCGCCAGCGCTTTGGCGGCGCGGAGCCAACGGCGTTCGCGGCGCTCGGCTATGACGCCACCCGGATAGCGGTGGCCGCGATCGCGCGTGCGCAATCAGGCGGAGTCGTCACCCGCGCCACCGTGGGACGAGCGATGCGCGAGTTCGCGTCGTCGTCGACCCCTTTCGAGGGGATCACGGGAACGATCGCGCCCGCAGCCAACGAGCGTTTCCCGCGCAAGAGCGTGTGGATCATCGAGGCAACCGACGGCAAGCGCCAACTCGCTTCGCGATGGGAGCCAGTGAAGATTCCTGATCCATCGTGCGGCAAGCTGCGCTGATCGGCGCACGCATCAAACTTTCGGCGCACGCGCTGCGGCATCGATGCGTTCGATGACTTTGCTCGGATCGCGCAACCAGTCGACGCAAGACACTTTCAGAATGCGCCAATCCAACGATTTGAGCACGCCGTCGCGCACGGTTTCTCGGTCGATGACCGAGGGCGCCGCGGCGTAGAACGCGCCATCGAGTTCAACGCCGAGCACCCAGCGTTCGGGCGCAGACGTGTGCGCAGACGTGTGCGCAGACTTGTGCGCAAGCGCCAAACTCACGCGATAGTCGCGTGAACGACCGACATGCAAATCGACGCGCCAGCCGCGGCTTTCGAGCGCGTCTTTGATCGCGCTCTCGATGGCACTGACATCGACTTCGCGCGGAGTGTCGCGCGAACCGCTCGTCGAAGGAATGACGCCCAACTCCGCGTAGGCGAGGTATTCGCGCAGATGCTGTGCGCCGGCCTTGTTGCACTTGGCTGGATCGAGATCGCTCGAACGAATCGATGTGAAGAGCACGATCTTTTCTCGCGCGCGCGTGACGGCGACATTCAAACGCCGCTCGCCACCAGCGAGGTTGAGCGGGCCGAAGTTGTGATACATCACGCCGTTGGCATCGCGGCCGTAGCAGATGGAAAACAGCATGGTCGCGCGCTCATCGCCCTGCACATTCTCGAGGTTTTTAACGAAGACCTCTTCGCCGAGCTTTGCCGCCTCGGCCATGCGCTCGCGAAGCTTGCCATCCTTGTCAACAGCCTCGTCGAGCAGATCCTGCACCAGCGTCTGCTGCGCCTGACTGAAAGTCACCACGCCGAGCGAGCGATTGGCGGTGCAGGCATCATCATCAAGCAGCCGGCGCGTGAGCTCCGCCACCACCGCCACCGCCTCGATGCGATTGGTCGCGGTATTTCCGCGGTCGTAAATGCCGCCAACAAAGCGGAATTCGACGCCGAGATTGGGATGGGCGCGGTGAGAAGCGGGGAAGGTCTGCAGCGTTCCGCCATAACTTTTGCGATTGGCAAACTCAATCAGACGCTCGTCGCGCGAGCGGTAGTGCCAGTTCAGCGAGAGAGAACCAAATCCCGCGGCGATGGACTCGTCGAGCACGCTCTCGAGATTTTCAAGTTGGTTGCCGAGATCGCCTTCAGCGTCGGAGTCGTCGGAGGGTGAGTCTTTGCGGTCAAAGAAGTTTGTGGGCGGAAGCTGCTTGGAATCACCGACGATCACGCTGGCCTTGCCGCGCGAGATCGCACAAGCCGCATCCCACACGGGAATCTGCGAGGCTTCATCGAAGACCACGAGGTCAAATGCAGGGAATTCCGGCGCAAGAAGCGTGCTTGCCGAGAGGGGACTGGCCAGCACGATGGGCATGAGCGCGATGATTGCGGGCGCGCCTTCGAGCATCACCCGACGGATGGGGCGGCGAATGGTGGTGAGTGCGCGCAGTTCTTGAAGGGTGCGCAGCGCGCTGCGCATGGCATCGTCGTTGTCGGCGGTGAACAGCACGCGCGCGCGATCGCGGACCAGGGTCGCCACGGCTGCGGCTGCACCCTTGCGATACTCGGCGATGGCGGCGAGAAAGTCCCGGCGCAGAAGATCCATTTTGTCGACGCCGCAATCAGCCAATGGAGCTTCATCACGCAGGCGCGCACGCGTCCAGGCGGTGAGGAGCGCGGACTCGGTAACCCGTTGCGCGTTGTAGGTGGGAAGCGTTGCGCCGAGCATGGCTTTCGCAATGCTCTCGAGTCCGAGCGCCGTTGCCTGCGCACGCGCAACCGTGCACGCGCTCCAAGCAGGAAAGTCCGCGGCGTGGGTGGCGGCGCGGTCGAGACGCTCACGCATGGTGGCGGTGTCGGCGTTGCTGGCACTGGGATTTGCCGCAGAAAATGGCGGAAGCGGCGAAAGCATGCGATCGATGTTTGCCAGCACGGGCTTGAGCTTGTCGAGCGGGGCGCTGAGAGCGTCGGTCGCGGCGCGCAACGCAGGTTGACCAACCACCTTGGGCGCTTGGATGGCGATGAGCGCGGCTTCCTTGGGAAAGGAAGCACGAATCGTGTCGGCGGTGAGGCGCGCGCGAGTGAGCGTTTGTTCAGTCGCGGCGAAATCAACGGCCGACTCGTCGGCGCTTGCGTAGCGGGCAACGCTTTCTTTGTGCGGCTGCGCGGTGAGGATGGTCACGCTCAACGCGAGCACGCGCTCGGTTTCACTCAACACCGCATCGTGTCCGCTCGGAGGCGGGCTTTTTGCGAGGCGCAGCAGCGATGCGCGCGCCTTGCGGGCGGCGAGCCAACGAAAGAGCACGAACTTCTCGCGAGTGGCGCGCAAATCGCCCACCATCGATACCAACGGAAGTTCAAGGACCGCGCGGTCGTATGACTTCGCCAATTCCGTTTCGGCTTGCTCGGCACGCGCGCATTCGTCGAGTGTCTTTTTTACCAGCGCCAGGCGTTTGGCGTGATCAGCGGCAAGCGCGCATTCAACAAGGAATCCTGCACCGGGCGCGTCGATGGCGAGTGTGCGCGCAATTTTCAGCAGTTCGGTTAGACCCGCGAACGTGCGCGGCGGCGTGGCGCCGATCATGAGCGCGAGTTGCGCACCAGCGGCTTCACTCGCGGCGATGTGCGCGCTTGCCTCACCAGCAGCGCGACCAAACTGCGCGGCCTGATCGGCGTTGAGCAAGGTAGAAGGGGAAAAATCAGCGATGGGGCAGGCAATTGCGCCAGGATATTCGTCGATGGCGTTGGCGAGCGTGGCGACGGCGGTCAGTCGCGCATGCACGCTGTCTTCAGTTGCTTGCACGGGCAGAACGCCGTCGAGCGCCGTTGCCAACGCGCCCTCTTGCGCGCGCATCGATGCGTTGGTGGCATCGCTGATCTCCGCGATGCGCTCGATCGCGTGGTGCGCGGTCATGGCGTCGCCGCGCGAGTCGTGCAACGCGCTGCAGGCCGAAGCCAGTCGGGCGCGCGAGCGGTCAAGCCCCGCAGCAATGGTGTCGAACTTGCGCGATCCCGGTGCCGCGCGCGCGTCAAGCGCGTCGAAGGCGCGTTTCACCTGCGCAACAAACGCAGTCTTGGTTGCGTGGTCAGCGTGCAGATCGAGAGCAAAGCAACCGAGTCCGGCCTTGTTGAGTCGATCGCTCACCACATCAAGCGCCGCGCTCTTTTCGGCAATGAAGAGCACGCGCTTTCCTTGCGCGAGGCTTTCGCAAAGCAGATTGGTGATGGTCTGGCTCTTGCCAGTTCCTGGCGGACCTTGCAGCACAAAGGTCGCGCCGCTGACCGCCGAGCAAATTGCAGCGATCTGCGATGAATCCGCGGCCAGCGGCAGCCGCACGGTGGTGAAGGGCGCGCCCGCATCGATTTCATCGGCGGTGATCAGCGGCTTGTTCGGAATGGACTTTGATCGTTCGCGGCCAATCAGCGTGCTCACCACGGGATGTTCCACAAGCTTCTTGGCGTTCTTGCGCATCTCTTGGAACAGCGGCAATTTCTTGAACGAGTAGTTACCTAGCTTTGCTGCTGAAACGACGCGCGCGCCCTTGACATCGCTCACCATTTTGCGCACTCGTGCGAGCAGTGCGGGTACATCGACGCCGTGTTCGTCGTCGCTGATGGCACCGGCGATGTCGATATCAAGACTGTATTCACTGCGGAGATACTCGACCAACGCCACATTGGGCACGGTTTCTTCGGCAACGGGAGTCAGGCGAAATCCCTCGCTTCGCGAGATACGTTGCATTTCCATCGGCACCAACAGCAGCGGCGCCTGCACGGGCGTGTCACGCGGTTCAACGCGGAACTCGAGAAAGCCGATGGCGATGTAGAGCGAGCGCGCGCCGGTTTCTTCCAGCGAACTCTTGGCTTCGCGAAACGCCTTGGTGGCTCGGTTGAAAAGTTCGCCTTCATCAAGCGTCGAGCGCAGCCAGGAGCGGTTGAGCTCGGCGATCATTCCTGCGGCGTCGAACTCGTTCTCGCTGCGAGCGCGAGCCTGCGCCGCAACATTTTCGGTGGTGAGCCGCGTCGAACCGCGCGCGACCAACTTCATCGGCTTCTCGTTCCAGAGAAGGTTCTCAAGATGCGCCAGCGGTTCGTCGCCGGCGATCATCAGCGGAATGCCGAGTTTTTCGCGGTCATTGAGCAGCCGGTTGCGCAGGGTCAGATCAAGCAGACGCTTCTGCCAATCATCGAGTCGCTCTTGGCTGCGCGTGCGGTTGACTTTGGGAAGCGGCGGAAGGGCGGTGGGCTGCACCACTTTCCACGGCGTGTTTTTTACGGGGCGGCGAGTGTCCAGCGAAGCGCCTTGCTTGGCGTCGAGTAAATCGGGAAGCGGATGAATTCCCGAACGCCGCGCCGCGCGCACATCGAGCACGCGCATACTTTCGGAAGCCTCGCGCACGAAGCGCTCGCCTTCAGTCAACGCTTGCGAAAATGAACAGCGCTCGGAGCACGCGCCCGTTGATTCGATCGCGCGATACTCGCCCAGTTCAATGCGATTGGCCATGCGCGATGCGCCTTCGTGTATCGCATCGGAGAATTGGTCGTCGGTGGTGGCGAAGCTGACGACGGCGTGCCCGTCGCCGATGGCGATCGCGGGCGCAAGGCCGGCGGCTTCAAGAATGGCCGCGAGCGTGACCGAGAGATCCAGGCAATTCCCTGCGCCATCGGCAAGAACTTCGGCGGCGTTGCGGACCTTCTGTCCCTGTTCCTCGAAGCTGGGCTGCGCAACGATGTAGACGATCCCGCGTTCGGCGAGCGATTGGTAGCAGGCTTCGGCGATCAACTGCGTCCGCTCGGCGCTCTTGGAGAGATAGCCGTCGAGCGCGCCATTTCCCGTGCTTTGCTGCAAACGCGCTGACGCGGCCAGCAGAAGTTCTCGCAACGCTGGCGTGTTTGGAGTGACGAACGACGCCAGCGATTCCGGTGCGTTGGCGAGTCCGCACCAGTGCGAAGCGGGCACGACGATGAGGCGATGGCGTGCGGTTGCGACCACGCGGCCCGTCGAGTCGACGAGGGTCGCGGTGAGGTCGATCGGCTCGCGTTCACTCGAGCGGCGCAGAATGGGCAGTGGAACAATGAAATCAGAAACATCGACCGCGAGCGAAGTTGCTTCGGGGATGGTTTCCAGGCCGCGCTCGTAGCGGACCGCGGCTTCGTTCTCGATGTTGATGCACAGCGTGGTTGCGTGCAGTCGTTCGAACGCGCTCACGGTCACGGTGCGGACGCAGGGAATTCCGTTCTGTTCGAGCGATGCGGCGGTGGTGCTTGCGGCATCAATGACCAGATCCGCGGCGCGGGGCACGCCTTCATTCGATGGTTCGCTCATGAGCCCATTATGGCGAAGGAGCGGGGCGGTGCATGGCGCGAACCGCGGGTTATCTACAGACATTTCGCGCGCCGACGACAGCCGTTTCGCGCCGATATCTGAGCGAGAAGTGCTATTCTCCCTCGTTCCGAAACAGCGCGCAGCGCAGGACCAATTGCAGATGAGCACCGCGAACACCCACGCCGCCAACAGCCCGCACAGCAAGAGCAACGCCTCCAAGCCGGAGTCGGCCCGCATTGATCCCGAGACGGTCACGATCTCGGGCTACGCCGTTGGCGAACGCTACGGCCCCGACAGCGTTGTCACGCAGGATCCCACCGATCCGTCCAAGGCGCATGCGCGCATCGGCGAGGCCGGCGAGTATCCGTTCACGCGCGGCGTGCACAAGACGATGTACCGCTCGCGGCTTTGGACCATGCGTCAGTTTGCGGGCTTCGGCTCGGCCGACGACACCAACAAGCGCTTCAAGTATCTGCTCGAGAACGCCAAGGGAACCAAGGCCAACACTGGCCTTTCGACAGCGTTCGATCTGCCCACGCTCATGGGTCGCGATTCCGACGACGCGCTCTCGGCGGGCGAGGTTGGCCGCTGCGGCGTCGCCATCGCGTCGATCGAGGACATGCACCGTCTTTACGCCGACATTCCTGTTGGTGAGGTCACGGTGTCGCAGACGATTAATGCGCCCGCGGCCGTGATTTGGGGCATGTATCTCGCGCACGCGCAGGAGCGCAACATTCCGTGGACGGCGCTCGGCGGCACGCTGCAGAACGACATCCTCAAGGAGTTCCATGCGCAGAACGAGTTCATCTATCCGCCCGAGCCGCATGTGAAGTTGGTGGTCGACACCATCGAATTTGCATCGCTGCATCTGCCCAAGTGGAACTCGGTTTCCATTTCGGGCTACCACATTCGCGAGGCGGGTTCGAACGCCACGCAGGAGCTCGCGTTTACGCTGCGCGACGGCATGGAGTATGTCGAGGAGTGCATCAAGCGCGGCCTCGATGTCGATGGCTTTGCGCCGAGGTTGTCGTTCTTCTTCAACAGCCACAACGAGTTCTTCGAGGAAATCTGCAAGCTTCGCGCCGCTCGCCGCATTTGGGCGAAGGCGATGAAGGAGCGCTACGGCGCCAAGAACGAGCGATCGCTGCTCATGCGCACCCATGTGCAAACTGCGGGTTGCTCGCTGACCGAGCAGCAGCCGCTCAACAACATCGTGCGCGTTGCGCTGCAGGCGATGGCGGGCGTGCTTGGCGGTTGCCAGAGTCTTCACACCGATTCGATGGACGAGACGCTCGGTCTTCCCACCGAGCAGGCGGTGCGGGTTGCGTTGCGAACGCAGCAGATCATCGCGCATGAGTCGGGCGTGCATCGCACCGTCGATCCGCTGGGCGGGTCGTGGTTTGTCGAGGCGCTGACCGACCAGATGGAGAAGGACGCCAACGCGATCATCAAGGAAATTGACGACATCGGCGGCGTGGTGGCGGGCGTTCACAAGGGCTACTTCCGCCGCTCGATCGCCGAGGCCAGCTACCGCTTCGGCCAGGAGATGGAGGCGGGCGACCGCATCGTTGTCGGCATGAATGCTTACACCGACGGCAACGACGAGAAGCAGGTCGAGATCCTCGAAATTCCGCACGCGGTCGAAACCGAGCAGAACGCGCGCCTGGCCAAGATGCGCGCATCGCGTTCGAACGACGAGGTCAAGCGCGCGCTCACTGCGATTCGCACCGCCGCGCGCAAGGGCGAGAATGTGATGCCTTCGCTGGTGGCGGCGTCGTTGGTGCGCTGCACGCTCGGCGAGCAGGTTCAGGCGATGGCCGATGTGTATGGCCGCTATTCGGGCGGACCCGAGTGGTGACGCGCATCGGGCGCCGCAGATGACCTGACCGACGCGCATGAACTGACCCGTCAGATCGTGATCGCGTAGGCTGCGCGCTCGCAGCACACGGAGCAGCACAGCCATGCGTCACCTTCTCGCAGCATTCCTCGCGGCCATCGCAATGTTCATGTGGGGATTCACCGCCTGGGCAGCGCTGGATCTCTACAAGTTCGCCTTTCCCACCGTGGGCACGAGCAGCGAGAGCGCCATCGTGAGCACGCTCGCAACCGAGCTGCCCGAGGACGGCGCGTACTTCGTTCCCCATGTGCCCGCCGGCTATGGGCAAGGCACGGAGGACCCCGCGAAGCAGGCCGAGTTCGATTCGTTCGAGACGCGGATGCGCACGGGGCCGACGGCGTTGATCCTGTTTCACAAGGGCGGGAGCGAGCCGATGGATCTCATGGAGTTCGTGCGCGGCTTTGCCGTTGAGTTCGTCAGCGCGCTGCTGATGGCGTGCGTGCTTTCATCGGTCAGCGGCGGGTTCGGTCGCCGAGCCTATGTCGGATTCACCATCGCGCTCTTCGCATCGACGGCTTGCTTTGGCGTCATGGGCAACTTCATGCACATGCCACTGGCGTTCATCGGCGCGTTCTGGTTGGACACGATTTTTGCGTGGACCATGTGCGCAGTGATCATTGCCTGGATCCTTCCCGTGCGACGAACCGCGTAACGGGCGCGCGCTGCTGCCGCTACTCTGCGCGCAATGGCAACTCACTCTTTTCAGGCTCCGAAAGGCACTCGCGACTTTTACCCTGGCGATCTCGCCGTGCGCAGGCACATCGAGAACGCGTGGCGCAGCGCGTCGATCGATTGCGGCTTTGACGAGATCGAAGGACCGACCTTCGAGCACCTCGAACTGTTCACGGCGAAATCTGGTGAGGCGATCGTCAACGAGTTGTTCTCGTTTCGCCGCGCGGGCGGTGAGAACGACTACGCGCTGCGGCCCGAGTTCACGCCCACGCTTGCGCGCATGGTCGCGGCGCGTGCGGGCTCGCTCCCGGTGCCGGTGAAGTGGTTCGCCATTCCCAACATGTTCCGCGCCGAGCGTCCGCAGCGCGGCCGTTTGCGCGAGTTCGTGCAGTGGAACATCGACATCTGCGGCGTCGAAGGCGCGGCAACCGACATCGATGTGATTTCCTGCGCGATCCTTGCGCTCGAGCGACTTGGTCTCACGCCCAAGGATGTGCAGGTTCGACTTTCGCATCGCGTTGCTATCGCGCGCATGCTCGGCGCACTCGGGGTTTCGGCCGAGAAATCCGCCGATGCCATGACGCTGCTTGACCGCCGCGACAAGCTCAAGCCCGAGGAGTTCGCGCAGCGCGCTGAGGCGCTTGGTTTGAACGCCGACGGTGTGGCGCGCTTCGACACCGCTGCGCGCGCAACCCAACCGCTCGCCGAAACACTCACGGCGTTGGCGGCAAAAATTGGGGTTTCCACCGATGAATTCACCGCACTCGATGAATTGCGCGCTGCGGCCGACGCGGCGGGCATTCTCGAATGGTGCTCGGTCGACATTGGCATCGTGCGCGGTCTGGCCTATTACACCGGCACCGTGTTTGAATTCCACGAGGTTTCCGGAGCCGAGCGCGCGGTGGCGGGGGGCGGGCGTTATGACGGCCTCGTCGAACTATTCGGCGGCCCCAAGATGCCCGCCTGTGGTTTCGGCATGGGCGATGTTGTGCTGGCGAATGTCCTGCGCGATCGCAAACTTCTTCCCGATGACGGCGCAACGCTGCTGCCGCGTCCCGATGTCTTCGTGATCTCTGCGGGCGGCGATCTTGCCGAGGCGCAGTTGCCTCGGCTGGTGTCGGCCCTGCGTCGAGCCGGCCTGCATGTGCGCACCAGTTCCAAGGCCACGCGCAATGTCGGGAAGCTGCTGGGCGACGCGGGAAAAAACCGCGCGCGCTCGGCAGTCATTCTCGGCGCCGAGCTCGCTGAGGGAAATGTTGTGCTGAAGAACCTCGACGGCGGATCGCAGCAAGTCGTGGCGCTGGCGGGCATCGCGGACGCAGTGTCGGCGCTCGCGCGAGCCTAAATCGCTGATTATCAGCGTCTATCGACCGACTTCCGTCTGCACGGAGTAGTCCGCCGCTATCGGCGGGCTTCTCGGTCGCCGCGCTCACTTCACCCCAATTTCTTGCCGATCACCGAACGTCCGAACTTTCGCTCGGATATGTCCCGCCGTTCTGGAGGTTGTCGCGATGCCCTTCGGCATGTTCCGCTCGCACTATTCCCCGATCCTTGCTGACTTCGGTAGCTCCGGCGTCAAGCTGGTGCAATCGACCGTCGGCGATCTGCCCACGATTTCCGCAGCGGCCTTCGTGCCGTTCAACGATGACCTGCGCTCGCGTCCCATTGAGGAACGCTTCGAGTTTCTGAGTCGTGAACTTCCTGAGGTTCTGCGCGAGAATCACTTCCGCGGCAGCCGTTTGGTGGTCGCGCCTTTCTCGCAGCACATGTTGGTGCAGCACATCGGCGTGCCTTCAACCGAGGCCGAGCGCGCTGAGGCCTTTATTCGCCTGCAGATTGCCATTGGTCTCGGCTGCGATCCCGAGGCGCTCGTGGTTCGCACCAACCAGGTTTGCGAAACCACGCGCGATGGAACCGCAAAGGTCGAGCACATCTCCTTTGCGATGTCGCGCGACGATGTGATGCGTTATGTCGACCTTGCCCGTCGCACCAAGCTCAATGTTGTTGGTGTGCATGGCGAGATTTCCGCGCTGGTTCACGCGTTTGATCATGTGAATCGCCGCGGTGAGGACGACAACATCGCCACCATGTACATCGACCTCGGCTACGGCGGCACCAAAGTCGCCATCTGCCACGGCGCGAAGCTCGTCTTCGCCAAGTCGATCACCATTGCCGGTCGCACCATCGACACCCGTATTGCTGAGGCGCGCCGTTGTACGGTTGCCGAGGCCCGCACTGCGCGACTCGCCGAGGGAATCAAGCCGATGCGCATCGGTTCGCCCGCGCAGTTTGCTCCATCGAACTCCGCCGACGGTGGCATGGCGCTTCTGCGCATGGCCGCTGCGAAGGCTGAGAGCGATGAGGCTGCCGCGAGCAACGGTAGTTCGGTTGCCGCCATCGCCACCGACCGCCGCGTAGTCGGCATTGCGCCGGCACTCGGTACCGCGATCCCGACCGATGCGCCGCGCAGCGTGAGCACCGAGGCTCGCGAAACCATCGAGAGTCTCGCCGACGAACTCAGCATGTGCACGCGCTACCACGGCTCGCTTTACCGCGATCGCCGCATCGATCGCGTTGTCTTTCTCGGCGGCGAGGCGCGCGATACCGGCCTCTGCCAGTCGTTGGCGTCTGGACTTCGCCTTCCCGCGAAGGTCGGCGATCCGATGGCGCGTTTCCTTGTGAACGGCGCGGCTCCGAAGGGCCTGCCCGATCCTCAGTCATCCCACTCTGGCTGGGCCGTTGCATGCGGCCTCGCTTCATCACCCACCGATCTCTGATCAGCATTGCCCTCAGAACTCCGAGGAACACCATGTTAAGCAAGAAGAGTTTTCTCCCCGAGGACTATGTACGCGACGCGCGTGAGCGACGCAGCGGCATCTTCGCGCTCGCACTGTTTGTGATTGTCATGGGCGCGGTCTTCTCCGCGTTCCTGGTCACCAACCGGCAGTGGGCCGCGGTTCGGGCCGCGCAGACATCGATCAATGACGAGACCGAGAAGGCCGCCAAGGAAATCGCCGAGATGAAGCGTCTCGAGGCGATGCGCGCGCAGATGGTCGAGAAGGCCGAGCTCGCGCGCGGTCTGATCGAGCCGATTCCGCGCTCGGTTCTTTTGGCTTGCTTGGTGAACACCATGCCGCCCGACCTCTCGCTCCTTGAGTTCGAGATGAAGAGCGAAGAGCTCAAGAGCAACAAGCAGTCTGGCGCGCAGGCGAAGGAAGCCGCGAAGGCCCGCCGCATGACCAAGTCGAAGGAGCCCGAGGCTCCGGCCAAGCCCGAGGCGGTTCGTCGGCGCGTGAATGTGCTGCTGACCGGCGTCGCCCCCGACGACCTCGATGTGAGCCGCTGGATGGGCGCGCTCAACAATCTCCCCTTCCTCTCGAGCATCCATCTCGAGGTGAGCGAGGAGAAGGAACTGCGTGGTCAGCGCATGCGCCAGTTCAAGATCTCGATGAAGATCGAGCCCAACGCCGATGTGCGCGGATGGCCTGGTCTTGACGACCTCCGCACTCCAACCGATCCGATCGCTCGTGGCACGCTTGACGGTGCCAAGATCATGACCGTTGTCCCAATGGCACCGGTCAAGACCGCGGAAATCGATACCGCCCCTGCGCTCATCAATGAAGAAGCAACCGGCACCGCAACGGCTGCCGCTAAGGAAAACGAGGTGAAGGAATGAATTCGCATAACCGTGGACTGCGTGATCTCGCATTCGTGGCCGTTCTCATGGCCGTTCCGATCGCTTCCTACTTCTTCGTCTTTGCCCCGCGCAACGATGAGATCGCCAAGGCGCGCGCTGAAATCAGCGCCAAGAATGTGCGTCTGGAGAATCTTCGTCGTCTGACTTCACGCATCGGCGACCTCGGTCGCGAGATCGTGGAGCGCGAGGAGGAGCTCGAGCGCCTCAACCAGAAGCTGCCTGACCGCGAAGGCGTTGATCGCATTCTCGAGCAGGTGACTCAGCTGGCGCAGAAGTCCAACCTCGCCGTCCGTTCGGTCAAGGGCGAGAAGGTCGTTCCTGCCGGCATGGCGATGGAGCTTCCGCTCAAGACCACCATCGAAGGCAACTTCGACGGCTACTACCAGTTCCTGCTCGATGTCGAGGCTCTTCCACGCATCACCCGCGTGCACCAGATGAAGATCACGAAGTTGGGCATGGGGCCGCGCGACGATGCAAACGCGATGGTCGGCGGCTCGATGCGCGCCGAGTTCACGCTGAGCATCTACTTCAACGATGGCAGTGCCAACGCGGCGATCGCCGCCGGGAGCAAGTGACCTCCATGCAGAACAACAATGAACACGGACTCGGCATGCCTGCCGACGACGAACCTCGCAGCATGCCGCTCTCTTTCGAGGACGGCAAAGAGGCGATCTCCGTTGCCGCAGGAAATTCCCGCAAGCGTTTCGGCTTCGGCGCGATGCTCTTCACCGGCGTCGCGGCCATCGCGGTGATCAGTCTGTTCTCGATGCGCGCAATCGGCCGGGCCGGCGCGAGCGAAGTCATGAACACCGAGGCGGAGTCGCTGGTCGACACCTTCCTCAAGGATCAGGCTGAGAAGACGGACGGCCCAAGTCCGCTCGAATCGCTCGACGCCGAGGCCTACGCCAAGATGCAGATTCTCCGCGAGGAACTCCGCAAGAATCCATTCATCATCGCCGGCGAAGAGATGGTCCTGCAAATCAAGTCCTCCAACGCCACCAAGGTTGCGTCGCCGGTGATGATGCCTGAGGACTCGCATCCGTCGCGTGGCATGGGCTGGGATTCGGCGTGCGCGGCCGCGGCTTCGGCCGTGGTGGTGCAGTCGTCGATGGTGAGTTCAAACCCTGCGAATTCGATGGCGCATGTCAATGGCCAGGTGCTGCGCGTCGGCGAGACGCTCTCCATCAACGGCAGCACGGTGGTCTTCACCATCAGTGAGATCACCAAGGACGGCATCGTTCTGCGCGCGTGGAACGAGGACCTCCAGCGCGAGGCCATCTTCCGCGTCATTGTCGGTGGCATCAGCAACGGTACAAACTGAGATCGAGGAGGCATGGGATGGGCAGGTTCAACATCGATGACATTCTGAGTCAGCTCGGCGCGCCCAATGCAAAGGCGCCGGTCGAGCGTGTTCCCTCGCCAAAACTCGCACATGCGACGGTCGGCGGAGAAACCGCCAAGCAGACTTCAACGACGACGCCCCGTCCCTCGACGCCCCGTCCCTCGGCGCCGTCGGTCGATGCGCAGTCCATGGCAGCAGCTGAAGCTGCCGCCAAAGCTGAGGCCGAAGCTGAAGCTCAAGCTGAAGCAGAAGCAGAAGCAGAAGCCGAAGCAGAAGACATGGAGTACGGCCAGCAAGTGCCCAGCGCGGCTGCGCCGGAACTCGCGCCCAAGCCCGCCGCCGCACCCGCACCCGTGCGCCCGTCTCATCAAGACGAGGACCTCAACGAACTCTGGACTCCCGACGAAGAGCACAATGGCCAAAGCCTCGATGAGCTGCTGGTTTCGCGCGCAATCGCCAATCCCGAGCAAATCGTCGCCGCCGTGCGCATCCAGCGCCAAGCGCCTGGCCGCCACTACATCGAAATTCTCAAAGAGCAGGGCATCGACGAGCGCGCCGCGCAGGCCGTGATCGCCGAGCTTGCCCGCATGCCTTTCGTCATCATCGACGCCAAGGCTCATGATGCGTTCGACCGCGAGCTTTTCCAGAAGCTCACTGCGGAGTTCTGCACCACCAACCAGGTTCTTCCGCTCAAGCGCGAGGGATCGCGTCCGGTCGTGGCCACCGCCAACGCCGACGATGTCTTCCTCATCGATGAAATCAAGCGTCGCCTCGGCGTGATGGGCATTCGCAATGTCCTCGCCGCCCCTGGCGACATTCTCGGCGCGATCCAATCGGTCCACGAGGCCACCGCCCACGCCAACAGCAGCGACATGGACATGGATTCCATTCTCAACGGCGTTGAGGAGGAAGAAGAACTCGAGCTCGAGAAGGAAGATGTCAACGAGCGCGACATCGAGGCTGAGGCCGAGAGTTCGCCGGTTGTGAAGTTTGTGAATCACATCATCCAGCTCGCGCTCAAGGAAGGCGCGTCGGATATTCACATCGAGCCTGACGAGAAGGTCCTCAAGGTGCGCTATCGCATCGACGGCCTGCTCTTTGAAATGCTCACGCCGCCGCGCAAATTGCACGCCGCGCTCACCAGCCGCATCAAGATCATGGCGAACCTCGACATCGCCGAACGCCGCCTTCCGCAGGACGGCCGCATTCGCGCGACGGTCCTCGGCCGCAAGATCGACCTCCGCGTTTCGACGGTTCCCACGCCCAAGGGCGAGAAGACTGTGATGCGTATTCTCGACAGCCGCTCGATCAGCGTCGGTCTCGAGGAACTCGGCTTTGCCGAGGACGCGCTGACGATCTGGAAGAAGCAGATCGAGCAACCCCACGGCATCATCCTGGTGACGGGTCCGACCGGAAGCGGAAAGACGACCACGCTGTATTCGTCGATCCGGCAGATGGACACGCGCAAGATGAACATCTCGACCGTCGAGGATCCGATCGAATACAACCTCAGCGGCATCACGCAGATTCAGACGCATGAGCGCATCGGCATGACTTTCGCCAAGGCGCTCAAGGCGCTGCTGCGTCAAGACCCCGATGTTGTGATGCTCGGCGAAATTCGAGACAGCGAAACCGCGACCACCGCCATTCAGGCCGCGCTCACTGGTCACCTCGTGCTTTCGACGCTGCACACCAACGACGCGCCCAGCTCGATCACCCGTTTGATCAACATCGGCGTTGAGCCGTTTCTGGTCGGCGCCGCGCTCAGCAGCGTGCTCGCGCAGCGTCTTGTTCGCAAGATTTGCCCGAAGTGCGCGGTCGATCGCGTTATCGACGACGACATGCGCGACTTCGTCATCACCCACGGCATCGACTCGCCGACGCTGCGCGTTGGCGCAGGTTGCCCGCACTGCCGCCAGACCGGCTATTCGGGACGACTTGGCCTTTACGAGTTGCTGGTGCTCGACGACTTCCTGCGCGACAAGATCGCGTCGAATCCGAATGTCGTCGAGTTCCGTCGGCTCTGCGTTGAACGCGGCATGGGCACGCTGCGCGAAGACGGCTTCGCCAAGGTCAAGCTCGGTAAGACAACGGTTGAGGAAGTGCTGAGCGTGACCGAAGCGACCATCTGATCGCGGGCGTCAGTTCTTGGTGCGATACCACTGCTCCACCGTCGGCGCGAACGCGTCAACCGAGTGGCCGAAGTCTTCGCTCAGCGCCTGTTCCCAAGGCTTTCCGCCTTTGACTGCGCGGATCCACCGACCAAAGGCGTCGGGCTGCTGTCGCACCATGAGCTTGATCGCCGCGTAGCCCACGGCGTAACCAATCGCGTCGGGCCCGGGCCAGGAACGATCGTCGTAGTTCAGCCGCATCACCGCGGCCACGCTGCGCCCCGAACGAATGTAGTCAAGCGCCTGCGGAAGCCGGCCCTTGTCAACCGGCGAACTCTTGAAGCTCACCGACGCGATGTATTCGCTCAGCCCCTCATCGGCCCAAGCGGGAAGTCGCTCGGCGCTGAAGTAGCGATGCATGATTCCGTGCACCGTTTCGTGGATGAGCGTTGAGTCAAAGCGATCCTGGTCGTTCGACCAGAACATGTTCACGAAGACCATCGGCCCCATCTGGTGGCAAAGCCCGACGACTCCGCGCGGCGTCATCGATTTGAAACCCGCGGCCTCCACGGCGCGAAATTCATCCTCGGTTTGCTCGAGCAAGATGACGGCCTTGCCCCAGAACAGGTTGAGCCCGGCGGGAATGCCGAAGAGTTCGAGGACTTTCTCGTACATCGCGTCGAGGCTGCGGGCGCACTCCTGCATCGCCGCAGGTTCGGCGGCGCTGAACAGCAGGAAATAGCGGGTTTCCACCATGTTTGGCCGAATGCCCGCGTCGGAGCAGATCGTTTGCGCGCGCGTCTTCATTTCGGCAATCGCGGCCAGCTGTTCGTCGAGCGTGAGCACCGGCCACGGCTGCGCGCCCGACTTGGGAATGCGTTCGCTCATCAGCGCGCTCTTGGCAACACGCTCCTCGGTTTCAACGCGCAGAATGGCGGCGGTCGCGCGGGTGCGAGCGAGTTCGACCGCGGGCTTGGTTGCGGGATCGAGCTTCACCGCGCGCACAAACGCCTTGTTTGCGCTGGCATCGGCGCCGATCAGCAGCATGAGCTCGCCTTGCAACACAAGGTCGTCGGCCTGACGCTCGTCGAGCACGCGCTCGGCGAGGGTTTCGAGGTCGGATGTGGCGATCTCGGTCCAGCGCAGGCGTTTGAAATCGGTGGTGATCTTGCCGCGCTTGGGCTTGGGCTCATCGATTTCGATGACGCCCTCGCCGTCGATGCCTTCACCATCGAAACTCGAAATCAGCCCATGAACACGCGCGCCGCTGCGCAATTTCACCTTGATCGACACCGACTTTTTGAGCGCTTCCTTTGGATGGGTAGACGGCGTGCTCGATTGGGTCGTTGTCGATTTGCTGGCATCGACCTGATCGGCCGCCAGCAGCGTCGATCCGATGGTGGCGACCAGAGTCAGCAGAGCGACGCGCGCAGTGTTCGCGCGCGGAAAGGGCAAATGTCCTGAGCGAAAGCGCGAAAGCATGCGGTGAACCGTACCACGGGCCAGCGAAAAACAGCAGGACGATGCTCAATGAAACCGCGCCGCTGCGCCTGACCTCGGTGAGGCAGGCGCAGCGGCGCGGTAAGTACGCGATCGATCGAATCTTCTTATGTGCAGGCTTATTGGCACGGACCCCATTGCGAAAGCAGGATCGCGAGGTCTTCGCCGTTCACCACGCCGTTGTTGTTGAAGTCCGCCCGCGGGAAGGTCGTGACCACACCCCAGAACCCGAGCACGATCGACAGGTCAGCGCCGCCGATGTTGCCATCAAGATTGAGGTCACACACGCACTCGCAGGTGTCGAGAATGCCGTTGCCGTTGATGTCGGCCGCGCCCGCAAGAATCTGGCACGCGTCGAGCACGCCGTTACCGTCGCAATCGCGACCGCTTCCGGACGAGACTTCGTAACTATCGGGGATGTTGTTGGCGTCGCAGTCGGTCTGGCAAGTGTCAGGCACGCCGTTGCTATCGACATCGGCGCTGGTTCCCGCCGCGATGTCGCACGAGTCAGGAGTGCCGTTGCTATTGCAATCTTGCGCCGTACCCGACGCGATGTCGTATCGGTCGGGGACGCCGTTCTGGTTGCAGTCGATTTCGCAGTCGTCGGGAATCGAGTTGGAGTTCAGATCGGTGCTACTGCCCGACGCAATGTCGCACGCATCAGGCAAACCGTTTGAATTGCAGTCGAGCATCCCGCCCGCGATGTCGCAGGAATCGGGGATGGCGTTGGCGTTGCAGTCGGTCGAGGTGCCCGTGGAAATGTCGCACGAGTCAGGGATGCCGTTGGCGTTGCAGTCGATGGCCGCGCCGGAAGTGATGTCGCAGGAATCGGGGATCGCGTTGGCGTTGCAGTCAGGAGCCGCGCCCGTGCTGATGTCGTAATCGTCGGGATTCCCGTTAGCGTTGCAGTCGGTATCGCACGAGTCAGGAATGTTGTTGAGGTTGAGGTCCGGGCTCGTGCCGTTGGCGATGTCGCACGAGTCGGGCTGGCTGTTGGCATTGCAGTCAGGCACGATGTCGTTGGCCACCGCGTAGGCATCGGGAATGCCGTCGCTATCGCAGTCGGCCTCGCACGAATCGGGGATGCCATTGGAGTTGATGTCGTTGGCGCTGCCGCTCGCGATATCGCACTCATCGGGCGTGCCGTTAATGTTGCAGTCCGCGCTGGTGCCGATGCCGATGTCCGCGCCGTCGCAGACGCCGTTGTTGTTGCAGTCGGTGCCAGTGCCAAACACATTGTTGCCGTCGTTCTGCCAGTAGCCCTCGATGTTCGACGGCGTGTTACCGCAGAAAGTCGAGTTGATGACGGCGGGGTAGACGCAGGAGCTGTTGGGGTTGAAGATGCCGCCGCCGGTGGTCGCGGTGTTGGAAGCGAAGAGGCAGCTGTCGATGGGGAGGGGCCAGCAACCCCCGACGTTGCTCATGTAGAGTCCGCCGCCATTGGTGGCGATGTTGCCGTAAAAGGTGTTGCGTGCGAACTGCGAGCTGTACATGGAGTAGCCCGCGAGCCAGACCGCGCCGCCGGAGTCAAACGCGAGGTTGAGGGAGAAGGTGGAGTCGGTGAGCTGGAGGCGGCGCATGCCGTAGAGCCAGAGCGCTGCGCCTTGGTTGCCGCTGTTCTTCTCGAAGCGGCATTGTGTGAAGGCGATTTGGTAATCGTTCCCATCCCATTCGTATTTCGCCGCTCCGCCCTGCTGGGCGCTGTTACCCGTGAAGGTGCAGTTGGCGCAGTTCAACGCGTAGCCGTAGCGGTAGATCGCGCCACCCGCGGTCGAGTTGCCGTCGGTGTTGTTGTTCTGGAAGTTGCAATTGGTGAAGTTGGCCTCGGAGGTGTAGCCACGCTCAATGCGCACCGCGCCGCCCTGCGCGGTGCCTGCGGGCGTGTTGGCCGAGTTCGAACCGAACGTGCAGTTGGTCCAGTTGCCGCCGTAGCACCAGATCGCGCCGCCGTAGGCGTCGCTGCCTGTGGCGTAGTTGGCTCGGAACTCACAGTTGGTGAACGGGCCAAAGGCGTATCCCCAAATCGCGCCGCCGTATGTGGTGCTGCTGTTTGTTGCTTGCGCATAGTTGCCAACGAACTGCACGTTGGTCATCGAATCAGAACTGCTTGTGT
>QWPT01000012.1:68593-69926 GCA_003671075.1 Planctomycetota bacterium | reverse complement strand
GCGCGTCGCGGCACGCGCACGCCGAATCGCTCGAGCCACGCGCCATTCCGGTTCGACTGGATCTGATGGCTCGACGCGGGGCTGTCGTCGCCCGACGCGTTCTTGATCGGCGCGAACTCCTCGATGCGCGCGGTCTCCATCACCAGGCTCTTCGCAGTGAGCGCGAGCGCGTCGAACACAAACGCCTCGAACTTAATCGCGTTCGGCTCGGCGGGCTCGACGGTCTTCATCTGCGCGTCGCACCAGTAGGGGACCTTCTTCTTGGCGCGGTGGAACGGCAGCGCGAAGCCGGTTCCTTCTCCGCCCGCCGTCAGCCGCTCCATGAACGCAAGCGCGATCGCGTGGATCGCGATCGACCCCGCGTTGAAGCGCAGCGCGCCGTGAGCGTTGGTGGCATTGGTCAGCGTCGCGGGCATGTCGCTGTACTCGACCACGCCGGTCTTGCCGGCGCCGACATCGCAGAACACGCCGACCTTCTCGGCAGCGTCACGCTTGGCGACCATCTTGCTCGACATTTCTCCGCTTGAACTGGCCGACTGCGCGTGCAGGCCGAGGAACACCGGGTCGACGATCTTGA
This sequence comes from Planctomycetota bacterium, assembly GCA_003671075.1. GTDB lineage: Bacteria > Planctomycetota > Phycisphaerae > Phycisphaerales > SM1A02 > QWPT01. The sequence goes on along the minus strand of QWPT01000012.1, from coordinate 69,349 downwards.
CCAGCGGGTTGTCGACCTGAAAGTAGCTCATGTGCGCGATGCCACGCGCCTGCATGTCCTCGAGCGCGCCGCTGTGGTGGAGCGCGCGGATGGCGCCGCCGTGGCCGTCGGGATTCACCGCGAGCGAGCCAGGCGTTTCGAGCATGAGCTTCCCGTCGAAGGTGATCGACGGCATCGTGCCCTGCGGGAAGAGGAAGGTGTCCGCCGGGTTGCGGCCGAACCAGTTGTTGTCCTTGAAGAACGCGCGCGTGTCGGCGTCGTTCAGCGGGCTGGTCATGATGTACCACGGGATCGCGCAGCCGTAGCGCTTCTCCGCGGCGGCGATCTGCTCGGCAAACACGCGGAAGAGCGGCTTGCCCGTGACGACCGTTGCGGGATAGGTTCCCTTCGGCCCGCGCCAGCCGAGACGCGTGCCCTGTCCGCCCGCGACGGTGAACGCCGCGACCTTGCCCGCGCGCAGCATCGACTCGCCGTGCGCGCGCGCATCGGTCGCCGGCGTTCCAAGCGCGATGTAAGGCGCGGGCGCGATCTTCGCGAAGTCGGTCTTCGATTCGCTGTCGTGACCACCAATCAACTTGGTCATCAGCGCGAGATCGACCTCGGCAAGTTGCGCCGCAAGTTCCGCGCGCGCATGTGGCGTGAGTTTGGCAGCGTGGCGCAGCACTTGGCCTTGCCCGTGCGTCTGGAAAGCGTCGGCGATTCGTGGCTCGATTTCAGCGGACAACATGGGATATTCTCGGTGAAAACACTAGATTC
>QWPT01000012.1:67295-68556 GCA_003671075.1 Planctomycetota bacterium | reverse complement strand
CTGCGGTGGCTGGATTCACTGCGTCGGCGGCAGCGGCTTCGACCAACCTTCGGGCCGGTGGCGGACGATCAGGCCGGCATGCAGGTAAATCACCTGCTCGCAGACATTCGTGCAGTGGTCGGCAACGCGCTCAATCGATTTGGTAATCGTGAGCAGGCGAAATGCGTAGTCGACGGGCAGCTGTCCCGCCGCGACCTGCTCCTGCGCGGTGCGCAGCAATTGCGTTTTGAAACTCGCGACCGTGTCGTCGAACAGCAGTACCTGTTGGGCGAGACTGGTGTTTCCCGCAGCAAACGCGCGGTTGGTATCGCGCAGCATGCCGATGACCGAGTTGGCCATCACGCGAAAGACATCGGGAATCCGCGCGGGCAGCTGCACATCGCTCAGCACCGCTTCGGCGATGTCCACGGCGCAATCGGCCACGCGCTCGAGTTCGTTGTTGACCTTGACGATGGTGAGCACCGAGCGAATCGACTTCTCATCGGTCACGCCCATCGCCAACAGCGGGATCGACGCGCGTTCGATTTCAACATCGACGCGATCGACTTCCTCGTCCGCCGCGATCACGGCGCGCGCCTTCTCGCGGTCGCCGTCGAAGTAGCTCTCGACGGCCTTGAGAGTGATGTCGAGCACACGGTCGCCCTGGAGGACGAGGTTGTTGCGCAGGAGCGCGAGCTGGTCATTGAAGTTCGGCACGGTCGGCGAGTATACCTGTGGCGCGTATGCTGACGCGCCTCGAGAGTGAACCGAACGAGGAGCCGCGAATCATGCCTGAACTCTGCGTGAACATCGATCATGTCGCGACCGTCCGCCAAGCGCGGCGCACCTACGAGCCCGATCCGGTGCAGGCCGCGATCGAGGCCGAGGCCGGCGGCGCCGACGGCATCACCGTGCATTTGCGCGAAGATCGCCGCCATATTCAGGACGCCGATCTTCCACGGATCAAGGAAGTCGTCCGCACCAAACTCAATCTTGAAATGGGCGCAACCGAGGAAATGATCCGCATCGCCATAGGGCTGAAGCCGCAGTTGGCGATGTTCGTTCCCGAAAGTCGCCAAGAGGTCACGACCGAGGGCGGGCTTGATATCGCGGGCCAGGAGTCGCGCATTCGCGAGGCGGTGGCGCGACTGAAGGGCGCGGGTATTCCGGTGAGCGCGTTCATCGACGCCCAGGAACGGCAGATCGCCGCCGCCGCGCGCGCAGGCTTCGATTTCTGCGAGATCCACACGGGCCCGTACGCGCACGCCTTCCACGATCATCC
>QWPT01000012.1:50103-66968 GCA_003671075.1 Planctomycetota bacterium | reverse complement strand
GATCGAGTTCAAGGGCTGTTACACAGCGATTGTTACGCCGTTTACTGCCGACGGCATCGCCATCGATCAAGCCCGTCTCGCCGAGCAGATCGTGTTTCAGGCCGAGGGCGGCGTGAGCGGCATCGTCGCTTGCGGAACCACGGGCGAGTCGCCCACCCTCGAGGACGACGAGCATCGTCTGGTCGTTGAAACCGCCGTACAAATCGGGCACTCACGCGGCATGCAGGTGCTTGCCGGCGCAGGATCCAACTGCACCCGCCACGCGGTCGACCTGCAGCGGCTGGCCTTCGACCTCGGCGCCGACGCGAGCCTTCAAGTCGCGCCGTATTACAATAAGCCTTCCCAGGAAGGTCTTTATCGCCATTTCATGACCATCGCCGACTGCTGCCCGCTGCCGATGATGCTCTACAACATCCCCGGTCGTTGCGGCGTTGCGATCAATCCTGAAACGGTCGCGCGGCTCGCGCGTCATCCAAACATCGTTGCGATCAAGGAAGCCACTGGCTCGATGGACTCCGCCAGCGAGATCCGCCAGCGCTGCTCGATCACCATTCTTTCCGGCGACGATTCGCTCACGCTCGCGTTTGCGGGCTGCGGAAGTTCCGGCGTCGTCAGCGTTGTCTCCAACCTGATGCCCGCGCGCATGCAGTCGCTCTGCGACGCGTTCCTCGGCAACGATTTCGCCCGCGCGCAGCAGATTCATCGCGAGATCTTCCCGCTGGCCAAGGGCCTGCTCTCGCTCGATGTGAATCCGGTTCCACTCAAGGCGGCCATGCGGTTGCTCGGTCGCGACTCGGGCGCGGTGCGTCTTCCGCTTGTCGAGGCCTCAAAGGAGGCGACGGTGCGCATCAGCGAAATTCTGGCGAATTTCGGCCTTTCCAAGCTTGAAGCGGTCGCGCACGCGTGAGCGCACCTACGCCCGCCCACCCGCATGATGTGCGCGGGATGCCCTACAAGATCGCCGTGCTTTGTTACCTCTACGACGAAGAGGGTCGGTTGCTGCTGCTTCATCGACGCAAGCCGCCCAACCGCGATATGTACTCGCCCATCGGCGGCAAACTTGAAATTGCTGAAGGTGAAGGCCCGCACGACTGCGCGCTGCGCGAGATCCGCGAAGAGGCATGCGTCGTGCTGCGCCACGACGAGATCCGCATGATTTCAATCGTCAGCGAACGCGCCTACGAGGGCGAGGATCATTGGCTGATCTTCCTCTTCGAAGCGACGCGCCCGATCCGACATGACGAGATCCCGCATTCCGAGTTCGAAGAGGGCCGGCTGGAGTGGCATCGCGTTGAAGATGTCGAGAAGTTGCCGATCCCGCAGACCGATCGCGATGTGATGTGGCCCAATGTCCAGAAGCACCGTGGCGGGTTCTTTATGGTGCACATCGATTGCTCAAAGCAGCCGATGGAGCCGAGGATCTGCGAAGAGTGGCGCCGCGGCTGAAACGCTGCAAGAGCCATATGCGCCGTCTGTGACGGCTGCAGCGGTCCGTAAAAATAGTTCTTCGCGTAACAGCCGCAATGCGAGGTAGTTGCGTGTTTCGGCTTGAAAAACCTGCCGTTAGCACTTGAAACCACACGTTTCGGAAATAGGTTTCACGCGGAGAAACTAAGGGAGAGGGCGGTCAATCCGCCCTCTGGGAGGTATGAAATGGGATCTATAAGCAATGTGGAAACGGCTTTTGCCGTTGGTTGTCTTGCATTGGCAGGGCCGTTTGTGGCCTGCGCCGATGCTTCATTCACCGCAACACTGACGAGCTATGCCGCCGGCAGGTATGAGCAATGCGGGTACTCCGCTGCTCAGAACTGGGATTCCAGCGCGTCCATGACGCTTTGGTCGATCCGTGCCTTTCAGCACACGCTCACCGAGGCGAGCGGCGCGCAGTCGCTCACATGGTGCGCCGAGGTCTACCAAGGCCTCGACCTTGGCAGTTCGTACACCTTCGACACTGTCGCGGCTGAACAGGCCCCCAGTGGTGAAGTTGCTCCAGGGCCGATGGGCGCCCTCAAGGCCGCCGCGGTGCGCGACTTGTTCGCGCGCTGGATCAACGCCTCCAACGGCAATATCAATGGCGCCCCAGCCGATCGCGACGCCAAGAGTGCGGCGTTTCAGATCGTGCTCTGGGAGCTCACCCACGAGAATTTCACTGCCAACAGTCCGCAGGGCGTGCTTGCGCAGCTGTCACTCACGACTGGTGCCTTCCGCGCCAGCATCACCGGCGCCACCGCTGATTGGTACGGCTCGATCGTGCAGTCGCTCGGTGTCGGTGGATTCCAGTCGACAGCGATCGAAGGCCTCACCAGCTCTTTGGCGCAGGATCAACTTCGGCTCGTGCCTACACCAGCCGCGTTCGCGCTCATCGGCCTTGGTGGACTTCTCAACCGCCGCCGCCGCTAAGGTCTGTGCGTCCAACTCCCCGCGAGGATGAACGCGCTCGCCGCTGGAATTTCCTGCGTCGATTCGCGTGCGCACGCTGCTTTGCCTATTCTCGCGCGAATGTCGGTTGAACTATCCCCACCGAAACTTCCCGACTATCCGATCTCTCGGAGCGTCGCCGACGTTGCTCGGACTTGGACGATTGATCCGCGCATTCCCGCAACTGTCCCTGGATTTGACGCGCCGTTCTTTCAAGCCGGGCTTGCGGGCTACAGCGACGGAGCGATGCGTCTGGTCGCTCGCCGCCACGGTGCGCCGTTCTGTGTGACCGAGGCGCTCCTCGACCGCACGCTCATCAATGGCGGCAAGGGCCGCCGCAAGGAAGATCCCGATCTGCTTGCCACCGAGTGCGGCATGGGCGAGATCGAAGACAATGTGGCTGCTGGACTCGACGATCACCCGATCGCCGGTCAGGTCATGGGAACCTTTCCGGGCGAAATGGCGCGCGCGAGCGAACTGCTCGTGAAGATGAATTACGACGTCATCGATGTCAACCTCGCTTGCCCGGTCAAGAAGATCAAGAAGTCCAACCGCGGCGGTCATTTCCTGGCCCATCCCGAAGACGCGATCGAGATCCTCAAGGCGGTGCGCGCCGTCGTGCCCGCGAGCATCCCCTGCACGGTCAAACTTCGCCGTGCCTTCGACGACACGCCGGAGATGGCCGAACACTTCGAGCAGATCTTCGCCGCTTGCTACGAGATGGGCTACGCCTGGGCGGTGGTGCATTGCCGCACCGTCCAGCAGAAGTACCTCGGCCCGGGCAAGTGGGAGTTCCTGCGCGACCTTTGCAGCCGCTATCCCGACAGGGTGATCTTTGGTTCTGGCGACATCTGGACCGTCGACGATATTTTCCGCATGCACGCATACACCGGCGTGCAGGGCGTGAGCGTTGCGCGTGGATGCATCGGCAATCCCTGGATCTTTACCCAAGCGCGCGCACTCATGCGCGGTGAGACTGCGCGCCAACCGACGCTTGACGAACAGCGCCATGCTCTTGAGTCGCACTTCGATCTCGCAATGCAACTCCACGGCGAGGCCTGCGGAGGCCGCCGCATGCGGAAGTTCGGCATCAAATTCGCCACCCACCATCCGAGAGCCGATGAGGTCAAGCGCGAGTTCATTGACTGCGATACCACTGAGGATTGGAAGACGACACTCGCGAAGTGGTATCCGCTGCCGAAATGAGCGGGGAACCCAGTAGAAACAACGCTGCGCCCGGGCTCGGGCCAAACGACTCTTCTTCGACAAACAGATGACCGCTGACCGCGATGGTTCGTTTGGTAGCGGTACTGTCGGTCGGTACGCTCGTCAGCGTCACGCGGTAAGCGAAGAGCGCCATCGGTGTTGACGCGGGGGCGACCAACGCCGCCGAAAGTTGCGCAGTGCTGCGTTCAAAGAGGTAGGACCGGCCGCAATCCTCGATGGTTGCGCCACCGCCGCCGCCGTCATGAACGACATCGTCAAATCCTGGCGCGCCGACGAGGATGCAATTGCCATGGACGGCCACTGATCCGCCAAAGGAAAGGCCCGTGGTTGGCTCGGGAGGTACGAGCTCACTCGGGTGCGCATCGAGATCTTCGAGGTCAAATCGCCACGCCTTTCCGCAGCGCACGCCATCGACGCGCCCGCCCGGCTCGCCGACAACGAGCGTCGATCCATCAAGGTCCAGCGCCGACCCGAACGATGCGAAGGCAGCGGGGGTGGGGGAACGCAGCGCGCCCGCGTATTGGTACGCGTCACCCGACGAGCGTCGATAGAGATACACGACGCCCACATCGGAAATCTCCGCCGACCCCGGCGGCTCGCCACCGAGCTGATTCTCGCCGGGCGCGCCCACCGCGAACCACTGTTCTCCCAGCGCGATCGCCGATCCGAACCATCCGCTCAGCTGTGGCGCGGGCGCGAAAATGGTTTGCGCGTGCACCCATCGCCGCTGCTGAGCACTGCGCAACGCAGGCGTATTGGCGTTGATGGGTCCGTCGGACAACACCACACTCGCTTGCCGAAACATGTGCACACAGCCTGCGTCAGCCATGAGCCCAAAATTCTGCCGCATCGCCGCGACCGCGAGATTCATTCCATTTGGCGCGAACGCCACCGCACCGCCAAAGCCAGCGCCAATCTGCGGCCGAGGCGCGGTGAGCGTGCCGCTCGAGCTCCAGGCCAAAGTCCCGTCGCTCGATGCGCTCGATTCAAACAAATCAACGCATCCCGTGACCTCGGCGGCGCGATCCGCTCCCACCGCCGCCATCCAGACTCCACGCGCACCGTCGCGCGCCAGGGCAACGCTGCAGCCGAAATGATCGCCCATCCGGGTTGTGCTGAACGCCGCCTCAGCAAAGGATGCGATGGATCCGTCGGCCTGCACAGCGAGTTTCATGATCGAAACCGAGCCAGGTTCGGGACCGTTGTCGCCATCGGTTGGCGCGGTGATTGCGATGCGATTGCCGCAGGCCGCGATCGACTCGCCGAATCGAAGCACCTCCCGCGTCGGTGGACGAATCAACAAGCTCGGCTCGATCATCGGCGGACCCGACGCAGGTACGGCCGCGTCAGCAGCCCTCAGTAATCGCCCCGTCAACACGCCCCCCGCCAACATGACTCCCACCAACACGCCTCCCACCAACACGAGATCGCGCAAACGCGCGGCCACCTCACGCACGGCCAGATTGTTCTGTTGCATCGTTTTCCTCCTCAAAGGTTTGAAGCGCAAACCTACCGTGGATTTCACTCCCTTCTGATTTCACCACACTCTTACACAAATATTTCCGCCGACCCGCCGCGGCGCAGCGACCACCTCCGTTCACCGTGCTCGTAGACTCCGCTCATGAGCATCGCTGCCCGCACTGGACGTTTCACTTACTTCGATGGATCGACAGAGCTTGAGGGCTTTCTCGCCGTTCCGACTGAGCCCTCGAAGGCGGCGCGCCCCGTCGTTCTGGTCATACACGCGTGGGCCGGGCAGGACGACTTCGCGCGCGCCAAGGCGCACATGCTTGCGGAGCTCGGTTACCTCGGCGTGGCCATCGATGTGTATGGCACGGGCCGGCGCGGGAGTACGCAAGAAGAGTGCAGCAAGCTCATGACTCCCTGGCTTGAGAATCGCGCCGCCTTGCGCACCCGCCTGCTCGCGGGCGTTGCTGCGGCCAAGACCATTGAAGGCGGCGATCCCGAGCGTCTGGGCGTGATCGGTTTCTGCTTCGGTGGTCTTTGTGCGATCGACCTCGCGCGCGCCAACGCGCCTGGATTACGCGCGGCGGTCGCGTTCCACGGGCTCTTCAATCCGCCGAACATCGGACCGCAGCCATCGATCAAGTCGAAGGTGCTTGCGCTGCACGGCTATGACGACCCGATGTGCGACCCGCAAGCGATGCGCGGGTTTGCCGACGAAATGACGGCCGCGCACGCCGATTGGCAGCTGGTGGCCTACGGGTCGACCGGGCACGCCTTTACAAATCCGCAGGCGCACGATCACGCAAATGGCATGTTCTACCGAGAAATCATCGCAGCGCGCGCGTTCGCCGCGATGCGGGGGCTGTTCGCGGAAGCGCTTTGATCGCCGCGGTAATTGCGCCATTCACACAGTCGGCTCTTCCATCGGCGGCCGCTTCGCCTGATACTAAACGCATGCACCGTTCGCTGCATCGATTCCTCGCGACCACGACGGTCACCAGCGCCATGCTCGCTAGCGGCACGCTCGCGATGCTCATGCCCATGGTCGCGCACGCAGCGGTGGACTACGACCGCGAAGTGCGCCCTGTACTTGTTGCCCGCTGTTATGCCTGCCACGGTCCTGATGCAGAAACGCGCAAGGCGGGGCTTCGTCTGGATACTTTCGATGGTGCGACGGCAATGCTCAAGAGCAAGGCGCGCGCGATTGTGCCTGGTGACCGCAGCGCGAGCGCGCTGCTCCATCGATTGAACACGGTGGATCCGGATTTGCGCATGCCTCCCGACGGTCGTGAGCCGCCGACGGCGAAAGAGATCGAGATCATCGAAGCGTGGATCGCGGCCGGCGCGCAGTACACGCAGCCGTGGGCGTTTCGCGCCATCGAGGATTCGGCAGCGCCGATGGTGCGCGAAGTTGAATGGCCGCGAAGCGACATCGATCGCTTCGTGCTGGCCACTCGCGAATCCGCGGGCCTCGCTGCACCCACGCACGACATCAATCCAAGCGCGCTGCTGCGGCGTGCGTCGTTTGATCTCACCGGCCTCCCGCCGCGCGAGGCTGATTTGCGCGCGTTTGCGGCAGATCCGAGCGACACCGCGTTCGCGGCGTTCGTCGATCGCGCGCTGGCGAGCACCGCATACGGTGAGCGGTGGGGCCGCCACTGGCTCGACCTCGCGCGTTACGCCGAGACGCTCGGTCACGAATTTGACTACGGAATCCCCGACGCGTGGCGCTATCGCGATTATGTGATCGACGCGCTCAACGCGGATATCCCGCCCGCGCGCTTCGTGTCGGAGCAGATCGCCGGCGATTTGCTCTCGCCGCGCGCAGGCATGGGCCTTGCAAACGCTGCACCGATCGGCACCGCTTGGTGGTTTCTCGGCCCTGCGACGCACGCCCCCGTCGATGTGCGTCACGACGAGGCCGACCGCATCGCTGGCGCAGTTGATGTCGCAGGGCGTTCGTTGTTCGGACTTTCGATTGCGTGCGCGCGCTGCCACGATCACAAGTTCGATCCGATTCCGACGACGGATTTTTACGCCCTTGTCGGCGTGGCGCGCAACACGCGTCGCGTGCTCGGATTCATCGACACCGATGCGCTTGCGGCTCAGCGCGCGCTCGAAGTGCAGGCCGCGCTCGAGGCGGCGGCGTTGATCGTGGGCGGCACGCCTAGCCCGCGCACCGTTGATCCGCAAATCGCGCGTGCGTTGATTTGCATCGACGACGCGCACGATGGTGGCGCAGCGTGGACTCGTTCGGGCAACGCGTTCGGCGTAGCGAATGCGCAATCCAATGCGGCCTGCACCATCGCGCTTGCATCGAATGATGCGCTGCGCGTTGCCGAAAACGGCACGATTGATAGCGCGCGCATCGACACTCGGCTTGTCGGCAGCGCGCGTTCGCCCGCGTTCAGCGTTGAGAAGCGATTTCTGCACATGCGCGTGCGCGGCGCATCGAGTTGGTTGCGCGTGGTGGTTGACAACTACTGGCTCGACGAGCAGAACGCGTTGCTCTTCGAAGGCATGCGCCGGCGTCTGGGCGATGTCGATGCGAAGGCGCCCCTGCGTGATCCACGCGATTTTGAGTGGCGGGTCGAAACATTCGATCTTTTGCGTTTCCCAGGCGAGCGCGGTTATGTCGAAATCGTCGACGACGGCGGCGGCTGGATCGAAGTCGATGCGATCATCGCGAGCGATGATGCGACTCCTCCCGCACTCACGCCCGCGACGGGCAACACCGCATGGGATTCCGACGGCCCGTCGATTGTCGAAGTCGATCTTCATTCCACCGCGCTCGACGCGTTGCGCGCAAAGGCCGTTGCCGCGCGTGACGCGCTCATCTCCTGCACGCCGCCGATTCGCGCGCTGGTCGCCGAGGAATCTGGCGATTTCAATGAACCGGTGCATGTGCGCGGATCATCGCGCGATTACGGAGAAATTGCGCCGCGCGCACAGTTGGCGATTTTCAACACTGCGGTTGCGACGGTCGCGCCAACGCCCGCAGTTTCTGGCAGCGGCCGTCTCGCGTTCGCCCATGCAATCACGAGTCCGGATCAGCCGTACCTTTGGCGAACGCTCGCCAATCGTGTGTGGCTCAAGCTTCTTGGCCGCGGAATCGTCGAAACTCCCGATGATTTCGGCCAACTCGGCGCAGCTCCGTGGAGTCGCGCGTTGCTCGATCATCTCGCCATCAAGCTCGCCCACGGCGCGACGCTCAAGCAGCTCATCCGCGAGATCGTGTTGACTCGAGCCTATCGCGCGGCCGGCGATGGCGAGGAAACCCATGCAAACGCCTGGAGTCCGCTGATTGTGCGCCGTCTGGACGCCGAGTCAATTCGCGACGCGATGCTTGCTGCCAGCGGTCGGCTTGACGATGTGCACGGCGGGCCCAGCATTGCGACCCACCTCAACGACCACATGCAGGGCCGCGGCCGCCCTGGGCAAAGTGGCCCGATTGACGGATCGGGTCGGCGCACCGTCTATCTCGAGACTCGCCGCAATTTCCTTGATCCGTTCCTTCAAGCGTTCGATCAACCCGTTCCCGCCACCACCTGCGGCATGCGCCATGCGTCGAATGTTCCCGCGCAGGCACTCGCGTTTCTCAATAGCGAGCTGGTGCTCGAGCTCGCCCGTTGGTGGGGCACGCGGTTGGCCTCCGATGCTGCCAGCGAAGATGCGCGGATTGAATCGATGTGGTTTGCTGCATTCGCGCGGGCGCCGATCGTTTCCGAGCGCGAGCAAGCGCGAAACTTTCTTGAGGGCGAGCGCGCGGCCATGACTACGGCGGACGCCACCGCCCGTGATGGCGCTGCATACTCCGCACTTTGCCACGCATTGTTCTGCGCAAAGGAGTTCGTGTTTCTCCGATGAATCATCGTGCCGTTCATCATTGCGGCTGCTTTCAGGCACAACCATTTTCGCGCCGCGACATGTTGCGCAGTGTTGGTGGTGGCTTCGGAATGCTGGCGTTTGCAAGCCTTTTCGGCCGTAACGCTCACGCCGATGACGCCGCAGCCATGCTCGCCGATCGCGCGCTCCCCGTCACTCATCACGCTGCTCGCGCACGCAGCGTGATCTTTCTCTATATGGACGGTGGTCCGTCGCAAATCGATACTTTCGATCCGAAGCCTCTGCTCGTCGATTACGACGGCAAGCCGTTCCCGATGAAGACTGCGCCGACGCAGTTCAACAACAACGGCAATACCCTTGCATCGCCGTGGAAATTTCGACAGTACGGACAGGCGGGGCTGTGGATCTCCGATCTGTTTCCGCATGTCGCGCGCGTGGCCGATGAGCTCTGCGTCATTCGCTCGATGACCAGCGACTTCAGCGAGCACACCAACGCCAACTACTTCCTTCACACGGGTTCTGGAATTCCCGGACGTCCATCGATGGGCGCGTGGAGTTCGTACGGACTCGGTGACGAGAACGACAATCTGCCCGGCTTCGTCGTCGTGGAGGGCGGGTTGGTTCCCCCGGGCGGTCTTGACTGTTTTTCCGCTGGATTCCTGCCCGCGCGCCACCAAGGTTCGATCATGCGCCCGCTCGGCGAGGCGATCGCCAACGCAACCCCTCGCGAATCCATCGCGGCGCAGAATCGTCAGCGTCAGCTCATCGCGCGCCTCGATAGTGCGTTCGCGCACGACGCCGATTCCGAGGCGGTCGACAGTGCGATCAAGAACCACGAGCTCGCCTATCGGATGCAGGCCTCGGTCCCGGAACTTGCATCGCTCGACGGTGAAAGCAAGGAGACCAAGGACCTGTACGGCTTTGACGCGCCCGACGAGTCAACGCGGACATACGCGCGCGAATGCTGCCTCGCTCGGCGGCTGGTCGAGCGCGGCGTGCGCTTTGTTGAGGTCACTTGCCCGCGCACCATCGGCGACCGCTGGGACCAACATGCCGATCTTCGCGCCGGTCACGAGGCCAATGCGCGCGCAGTCGACCAGCCGATCGCCGCGCTCATCATGGACCTCAAGCGTCGCGGGCTGCTTGAATCGACGCTCATCGTGTGGGCCGCGGAATTCGGCCGCACGCCCTTCGCGCAGGGTTCGAACGGCCGCGACCACAATCCCTTCGGCTTCACCGTGTGGATGGCCGGCGGCGGCGCGCGCGGCGGTGCGGTCATCGGCGCAACCGACGAGTTTGGTTATCGCGCGGTCGATAAGCCCTACAAAATCCATGATCTGCACGCCACCATGATGCACCTTCTGGGAGTTGACCACCGTCGCCTGACCTTCCGCTCGGGTGGTCGCGACATGCGGCTCACCGATGTTCACGGTCACCTCATCGAGGACGCTGTCGTCGGATAGCGCCAGCGGCGTCAAAGCTTCGCCGCATCCGCAGCATGATTCCGCATCATTTTTCGTCGTGGCGGCGTTCAGCGTCCGAGTTTATGGTGTTTCGTGAGGGGGACTTGCAAACTTACGAAAATGCCAGGGCGTGGTGTATCACCGCGGGGCTGACCTGCTCTTCATGAGTGTGTAGCGCACTGAGACGATCGTCTCAAAACCGTCCCTCTTGGTGAGGGGCGGTTCCCGTACGGGGCGCGCCACAGTCTCGTCCACTGAACACAGCCCTAAGGATCACCACTTTGTCTATCTCCACCACATCTGTTCTCGCCACCCTGCTGATCGCCTCGACGGTGACTGCGGACATCGGTTTCTCTGCTGCCGTCGATGCGTCTCGCGCAGCGGCTCCTGCTGGAACCCTCTTCGGTATCAAGCAGCGCATTCGCAACAACATCTGGATCTACGAAGGCGAGCTCTACAACGCCGCCCTCACCACCCAGTTCCAGCCTCGCATCAATCGTGATACCGGCGCGTTGATCCGCGTCGATTTGAACGCGGTTTCGAAGTCGGAGCGTGCGGCCCTGCATCCAATCGCTGATCGCCTCGGCGAAGTGCAGATTGATTTCGCCGCCGCTCTTGCGATCGCTAATGCGTCGACGCAGCGCAGCGATGCCGAGCGCATCGCTTATGACCTCGAAGCGGGCATTCTCGCCTATCAAGTCGACTACTTCGATGGCGAGACCAAGATCTATGTCGACAGCGTGACTGGCGGAGTCATCCCGCATCACGGTGCCAACGACGACATGGATGACACCAATCCATCGACCTCCGTCATCGGCGCTATCGGCGTCGCTGAGGGGTTCAAGGGAGAAGGTTGGGTCACCATCGGTTTGGAGAGCGAGGCTGAGAAGGGCGGCAACATCGTCGAGGTTCTCCTCCTCGACCTTCAGAGCGGCATGCTGTCGATGGTGAATGTTGGTGGAGACGCAGTGTTGTCTTCCAACGACTTCCAGCCAGTTGGATCGCAAATCACCCGCATTCAGCGCGTGCGCGACAATTGGAACCTGGTTCACACCGGTCTCGCCGCCGCCGTTGCTGCCGCTGAAGGCGCGTATCCCGGCGCGGGCATCTCCGAAGCCGAGTTCGAGGTCGAAGTCGAAGACGCAGGCACGACTGTGAATTGGAAGATCAACCTCATCACCGCTGAGCTCATCGAGATCGACTACTTCGTTGACGCATCGACTCCCGCCGCCAACGGCTTCCGTTTCGCAGCGGCACCTGTAGCGGTGAAGCTTGGCGACATCAACCGCGATGGCGTTGTGAACTCTCGCGATATGTCTGAACTCTTCGACGCCTGGGGCATGGCCAATCCGCTGCTCGACCTCAATGGCGACGGCGTGGTGGGTTCGCGCGATCTTTCGGTGATCTTCTCTAACTGGGGCTGAGCGCGCACAAGTATCGATTGAAGTTGGACTTCAAAAATTCGTAATGAATCACCACCGCGGGCGGCCCTAAAAAGCCGCCCGCGGTGTCGTTTTCGAAACAATCCCTATGTGGAATTCGGGAGCGCTGTGTTCGTCTCGTCCATCGCCTGTTTGGACGACTGAGACAATGCGACGACGATTTTGCGTCATGCTCATGACCGCGCTCACCATGCTCGCCGCCGATGGCGTGCGTGCGGATATTGGTTTCATTGCCGCGGCCGCCACCTGCCGAGTTGCGGTGCCCGGGCAGAAGTTGCTCGCGCTGCGCCACCGCCACCATCAACCGCGACACCGGCGCATTGATCGATCAAGCCAGCGCGCCGATTCCCGCCGCTGAGTTCGCCGCAACCCAACAAAAAATCCAACGCCTCAACTACGCCGGCATTGATTTCGCCGAGGCGCTTCCCGCTGCCAACGCGAGCGCCACCCGCATCGACACCGAGCGCATGGTGTTGCTCTACGAGGCGGGCATCCTCGCCTTTCGCGTGACCTACTTCGGTGCGGCCACGATCGTGAACATCGATTCGATCACGGGCGCAGTCATCCCAGTACCCGTTCCTGGTTTCGGTGTCGAAACAACGGTTTCGGTCGCGGAGATGGCGGGTGCGGTCGCACACGCGCAGTGGATGGCGGGCGCGGAGTGGATCGCGATCGAGGCCAACGCATTTCAGCGCATCGACGGCGTGACGGTTCAGGTTCTGCTTGCCAATCGCACGACCGGTCGCTTGATGCGTCCTGAAGTCATCCTCGGTTTTTACCTATCAACGGCGGAGTTTTTGGCTCAAGGTTCGCAAGTTTCGCGGGCCGCCGCAGTCGCCATCCCGTCGCCCGTGCGCACTGGTTGCATCGCTACGCTCGGTGTCGTTCAGACGGTTTCACCAGACCTCGGCGTCAACCGAATTGCACTGGAGGTTGCAATCGTCGGCGGCGTGACGATCTACACATGGGTGACGGGTTTCGTCGATGCGGCGGAGGTCGAACGCGATGCACGTACGAACGCCGCGCTTTCCCCGCAAAAAACGATTCCGATCATCGTCGCACCTGTACACATTGGCCCAGCCGATCTCAACGCCGACGGAGGCGTTGACGGTCGCGACCTCGCCGAGCTGCTCGCCGCCTGGGGATCGTTCAATCCATTGCTGGACCTCGACGCGAACGGCTGGGTCGGCGGCGGCGATCTCGCGATCACGCTTTCGAGTTGGGGACCAGGCCCAGGCTAGAGAGTCCGCGTGGCTATCCGCAGAGAGCTTCCATGGTTTGCGATGATGGTCGACAGCGCCGCACGCGAGCAGCTCCAGTGGGTGCTGTTGCGAAGGCTGCGGTTCAGGTGAAGAGACACCCCTCACGCATGTCAAAAACGTCACCTGAGTTTACTTTTCGAGGTCGTCGGAGGAAGCGGCTTTGTGGGCGATGACGCGAAGTAGACTTGTCGTCAACATGCATAGAGCGTTCGCTATTCAGCTTCGCTGCCGCAATTTCAATGTCGGTCATTATGTCGTGCCAGAACTCGAAGGTCGAAATTCAGATGGATCGTTCACATCCATCAGCGCGAGTGGAATGGCCTCCGAATCAGGTGCGCGTGCCCTCAGATGGGACACTATTTTCGGCGAGGACTCTGTCAACGATACACACGGCTTGATGGTCCTAGCCCTTGGAACCGTCGTGGTCCCGTGCGGCATTTTGCTCTACTTAGGAACGGTGACCATCGCAGCGCTTCTGCCAGAGACGACTGGTGTCCTTGACTTGTTACGCAGCGTGGTGCTCGGCTTTGCCCATGTCATTGGAATTCTGCTCGCACTCGCGAATGGCGCGTACTGGGTGTTCCTAGTGCGCGGGACGCTGGTTTCCGTGGTAACGGAAGAGGAGCTGATTTGGTGGCGCCGGCTTGGACCGATCCACTGGACATCACGATGGGCGCTTGGGGACTTTAGCGGTGTTGAGGTTCGTGAGAGCAGCGACTCTGAGTTTCGGGTTCGCAGATCTCGCGTTCAAATCTACCTACAACTGAGGAAACCGACTTGGTACCTCCGCCGACGCATTGTGCTCAGTTGTGAGAGCTCGAACGGAGCGGCAGAGCGCGCTCGTTGGCTCGCGCTGAATCTGAGCCACTGATCTTGGCACACTCGAACGCCTCGCCCGCCTCTACCCCTTGCGCCCGCGCCGTCCTTGTTTGAAGCCTGATTTGTGGCCGAACTTGTCGCGGCCTGTGTTGCCGGTCCCGCCATCGCGTGGGCGTGGTTCGAAGTACTTGCGCTCACCGCCGACCAGACGCGATCCAGCATCACCTGATGTCGGCAGTTCGCTTTCGATCAGAATCGCCGGTCGGCCGAACTTCGCAACCTCGAGATTCAACTGTCGTCCGCGCAGATCCACCGAGGTGATGCGCACGGTGAGTCGGTCGCCAAGGCCAATCGATGCACCACTACGCGAGGCGACCAGACGGCCGCTGCGCTGATCGCGATTCCATCGATCGAGCCGGCCGTCTCCACCCTTCATATCGCGGCTCGGAATCGCACCGTCGACCAGATAGCGGTCGATGGACACGAAGACAGTGCCGTTGGGCATAAGGCCGGTGACGGTTCCCTCGAAACTGTCGCCGAGGTGCTTCTCATGCAGGAGCTGAAGCACAAGGAAAGTACGGAGGTCTTTTTCAGCGTGATCGGCGGCGACTTCGCGCTCACTGGCGTGTCGGCCGAGATCGATGAGTTTTGCCTCGTCAACAACGCGCGGGTCGATTCCAAGCTGGCGCGCAAGTTGCCGACGCCGCTTGCCTCCGCCCGATTCGGTTCCGTTCTCGGTGATGTCGAGATACGCATGCACCACGCGATGGACGAGGAGATCGGGATATCGTCGAATCGGACTGGTGAAGTGCGCGTAGTGCTCGCTAGCAAGCGCGTAATGACCGATGAGCGCGGGCGAATAGACCGCCTTGGACATGCAGCGCAAGATCGAGAAGTGGATCGCGCGCGCCGCGGGTGAATGGCGAGTTGCGTCGAGCAAAGCCTGCAAATCCTTGCGGGTCGGCTCGTCAGGAAGGCGCCATTTCGCGAGGCGGGCAAACTGCCGCACTTCCTCGATGTCGCCGAAAGTCGGATCCGGGTGAATGCGGCGCAGAAGCGGAGTGTCAAGTCCCGCGAAAGTTCGCGCGACCGCCTCGTTCGCTTCAACCATGAGCATCTCGATGAGCGTGTGGGTGAAGGAATCATCTTCCTTCACCGCGTCAACGACATGGCCAGTGTCGTCGAAGATCAACTCGACTTCGGGAAGATCAAGGTGAATCATGCCCGCTTGCTCGCGGCGGCTGCGGATGATCTTCGACAACTTCTCGGCGCGTTGCAGAGCCTCGATGAGTTCGGGCGTGTACGCGGTGTCGGTCTTGGCGTTCTGTCGCGCGACCTCCATCTTGCCGTCGATGAGCGCCTGCGCCTCGATGTAGGTCAGTCGCTTGGCCGAGCGAATCACGGTGCGCGCGAGGCGCTGGCCAACGATCTTGCCTTCGTCGTCAAGCGTGATCAACGCGCTCAGCGTGAAGCGGGTCACACCTTCCTGCAGCGAGCAAACGCCGTTGGAAAGCGTCTCCGGCAGCATGGGAACGGTGTGGCGAGGGAGGTAGACGCTGGTCGCGCGGGCGTTGGCCTCGACATCGAGCGCAGAGTCTTGCGTGACGAAATGCGCAACATCGGCGATGTGCACGCCGAGTTCCCAATGGCTAGTGGTCGGGCTCTGGGTGATGGAGATCGCGTCGTCGAAATCCTTCGCGTCGGGCGGATCGATGGTGAAGATGAACTGCGCGGTGAGATCCTCGCGGTCCTCCCACTTTCCAGTGTTTCCTGCAGCGTGGGTCGCACGCTCGAACGCCACCGCGGCCTCGCGGGCCTGCTCAAGCGCCTCTGGCGGAAAGACCTCGCGGATCATGTAGCTGGCGATGACCGCCTGCGTCTCGACATCGGGCCGTCCCGCCGGACCAAGCACCTCGAGAATTACGCCTTCGGCCAGCGCGCCTTCTTCAGGCCACAGCAGAATGTCGAGGACGACCTTGTCGCCTTCCTTCGCGTTCTTGGCGGTTGGATCGCGCACCACGATTGGTTCGCGAATCGAGCGACCATCGGGCTCGACGAGCCATTCGCGGCCGCGCTTGACCAGCGTGCCCGCGTAGCGCGACTGACCGCGCTCGAGCACTTCGACCACTCGGCCGAAGATGTCATCGCGCGTCGATCCTGGCGCAACACCGGCGCCACGATTCCAACGATCGCCGCGACGGGCAACGCTCACGCGCACGCGGTCGCCGCTCACAGCATCCTTGGTCTCGCCCTCGGGAATGAAGAGATCGCCTTCGCGATAGGCAATCAGCGTCTTCAAAAAGCCAAAGCCGCGCGGCGTGATCTTGATGGTGCCTTCGACCTCTTCGGGCAGACGCGGCAGGCGCAGGCGCTCGTCCTTGCCGATCTCAAGGCGCGCTTCTTCGGTGAGTTGGCGAATGGCTTCGCCGAAGGCTGGCTCGTCCTCGTCGGCGATGCGCAGTTGCCGCGCGACCTCGCTCATGTAGATGGGCGCGTAATTCTTGTGCGCGAGATGGTCGAGGATTCGGCTCTTGAAACGAAGCGGCATAGGGGTGGAGTGTACGGCGTGCGGCGGTAAGGCCGTGAAAGCGGATGAACAGAAAGGAGATTGCGGTGGGCGCTCGGAGCGTGCTCACGCCGATGCGCGCTATTTCTTGCGCTTGGACGCGGACTTCTTCGCCACTGGCGCGACATTTCCCACGCCGCGGCCGATGCGCGATGGGTGGGTGGCGCGCGACTCGATGCGCTTGTTGTCCGCGGCGGCGGCGGTCGCCGATGCTGCCGACGCGGAGGCTGAACTCGCGGCGGAGTTAGATGCTGATTCGCCTGAAGATTTGCTCGAGGGCGTTGCGTCAGGCTTCTGCGTGGAGTTTGGCGTGGACTTCGAGTCACTCGAGGACTTCAAATCACTCGAGGACTTC
>QWPT01000012.1:0-50059 GCA_003671075.1 Planctomycetota bacterium | reverse complement strand
CGAGGACTTCGCCTCACTCGCCGGCGTGGCATCTGGCTTCGACTCGCCCGCCTTCTTCTCGGCGTCGGCGCCCGACTTGTAGCTTTCGCTGCGGTAGTCGGTCTCGTAGAAGCCGCGACCCTTGAAGATCACGGCGCCTCCGCCGGAAATCTTGCGATCAACCTTCTTCTTGCGGCACTTCGGGCACACAGCCGTCGGCTCCGCCTTGATCGATTGAAACTCTTCGAACTCGTGTCCGCAGGCACGGCAAATGTATTCGTAGGTCGGCATGGAGGCTCAGGCTTCTGGTGAAACCGCGACCTTTGCCGGACGCAGCACACTTTCGCCAAGCCGCCAACCAGTCTGAAAGCGCATGCTCACACAACTCGGCGCGATGCCCTCGGCCGGTTGGCGCATGACCGCATCGTGCTGCAGCGGATCGAACGGCGTGCCGGGCGCAGGCTCAATGCGCGCAATGCCGTTCTGCTCAAGCGCCTTCTGCAATTCGGCGCGCGTCATCTCGATCGACTTCGACAATTGTTCGACGGTGAGCTTCGACGCATCCTGCGCCAGCGCAAGGTCAAAATGGTCGAGCACGGGCATGAGCGCGCGGGTGATCTGCGAGAGGCCGCGAATGCGCGCGCGCTCCTCGTTCTCAATCGAGCGACGCTGAAAGTTCGCGAAGTCCGCCTGCGCGCGCATCTTCGCCGCGATGGCATCGTCGCGCTCGATCGCGAGTCGTTCGATCATCTGCGCGAGTTCCGCAACCTGCGATTGCTCTTCAGGCGCGTTGGTGGTTTCGGGATCGTTCGGAGTTTGATTGACCATGTTGTCTCGGGACTTTCTGCGCGCGGCATCATCCGCCGAAGGGGTTGATCTTTTTCCAGAAGCCCGAGTCGCCTACGCGAACATCGACTTTTTCGGTCTGGGCATATTCGCTCAGGAGCCGGCGCTGGTCCTCGCTGAGCCTCTTTGGGACGACGAGTTGAAGGACGATATGCAAATCGCCACGCTCCTTGGATTGCAGCGTCGTCATGCCCGCGCGCTCAACCACAACTACATCTGCATGCTGGCTGCCCGCGGGGATTTCGAATTCAACATCTGCGCCGTCGATGCCTTCGAGTTTGACGGTCGCACCAAGCGCGGCCTGCGCGAACGCCATCGGCTGCACAATGATGAGTTCGGCTCCACGGCGCTCGGTAAAGCGCTCGTGTTCAGCAACGCGCACGACGACATGGAGGTCGCCGCGCGGGCCCTTGCCCTGCGCGTTTGCTTCGGGCGGCGGCGGTTCACCTTCGCCAGTCAGGCGGATGACCTGACCGTCGTCGATTCCAGCCGGCACACGCACCTTGAGCTTGCGCTTGGTGGCGACGCGACCTTGACCGCGGCACTTCTCACACTTGTCGGTGATGACAGTGCGTCGGCCTCGGCATTCGGGGCACGCGGTGACCATGCGGAACATGCCGCCGAAACCAGTCTGGGTGACCTGGCCTTGGCCATTGCAAACCGTGCAAGTCGCGGGCTTCGAGCCAGGCTTCGCGCCCGATCCCGAGCAGGGCTCGCACACATCAAGCCGCTTGAAGTCGACATCGCGCTCGCAACCCTTGAAGGCATCCTCGAGCTCGATCTCCATTTCCGTTTCAAGGTCGAAGCCGCGCGCGGGTCCTCGCTGCGCCCGTCCGCCGGCCTGTTGACCGAACACATCGTTGAACATCGAGAAGATGTCGTTGACATGCATCGAGCGGAAGTCGTGGCCAGGATTCTGCCGAAGTCCCGCATGACCGTGGCGGTCGTAGAGCTGGCGGCGCTCAGGGTCGGAAAGGACTTCATAGGCCTCAGTGCAAGCCTTGAATTCGCCTTCAGCGTCGGGATTCTCCGGATTGCGGTCCGGATGCCACTTCATCGCCAGACGGCGATAGGAACGCTTGATGTCATCCTGCGAAGCGACTTTTTCGATCGACAGGATTTCGTAGTAGCAGCGTGTCTGCGGCATGCGCGGCCTCAAGATTCGAACCGGTTCCGTCGCGTTCCGGCACACCTTCCGACACGCCTTCCGGCACTTTGGGTCGGCGGGTCTCGACGAACAACTCGCCGGAAATGAAGCGCCCGCACGCGGTTTCCCGCGTGCGGGCGGATGTTTCTAGTTCAGACGACGGCGCCTTCGACTGGCAGCGTCTCATCCTTCAGTTCGGTGATGATCACATCGGTGGTGAGCATGAGACCCGCAACGCTGGCTGCGTTGAGGAGCGCCGTCTTCATGACGAGCGCCGGGTCGATGATCCCCGACTTCACCAGGTCCTCGTACGCGCCAGTTGCCGCGTTGAAACCCATGTTCGACTTCGACTCGCGGATCTTCTCGACCACGAGATCGCCGTCAAATCCAGCGTTTTCAGCGATCTGCTCGCACGGTCGCGTCATGGCGATGGCCACGATGTCGAATCCGTACTTCTCGTCGCCCTTGGCCTTCTTCTTCGCCTCGAGCACCGCGTCAACGGCGCGCACAAGCGCGACGCCTCCGCCGGGAACGAAGCCTTCCTTCGCGGCAGCTCGGGTCGCGTGAAGCGCGTCGTCGACGCGGTCCTTCGCTTCCTTCATCGCCACTTCGGTTGCGCCGCCGACGGAGATGACCGCAACGCCCGAGACCATCTTGGCGAGGCGCTCTTGGAGCTTCTCGCGGTCGTAGTCGCTGGTGGTGCGATCGATCTGCATCTGAATCTGGGCAGCGCGCGCCTGGATGTCCTTGGTCTTTCCGCCACCCTGCACAAGCGTGGTCTCATCCTTGGAGATGACGACCTTCTTCGCGGTGCCGAGCTCCTTGAGCTCAACATCCTCGAGGCTCCGGCCGAGATCCTCGGCCAAGAACACGCCTGCGGTGAGCACGCCGATGTCGGCGAGCATCGCCTTGCGGCGGTCGCCAAAGCCCGGCGCCTTCACAGCGCAGACATTGAGCACACCGCGCAGACGGTTGACGACCAGCGCGGTGAGCGCCTCGGCCTCAACATCCTCAGCGATGATGAGCAGGGGCTTGCCCGCAGTCGCGACCTTGTTCAGCAGCGGCAGCAGATCCTGCAGCATCGAGATCTTCTTCTCGTAGATCAGGACATACGGATTCTCAAGCACGCACTCGCCGCGCTTGGGGTCGGTCATGAAATATGGAGAAAGGAAGCCCTTATCGAACGCCATGCCTTCGACATAGGTGAGCGTGGTCTCGGCGGTCTTGCCTTCTTCGATCTCGCACACGCCTTCGGCACCAACCTTGTCAATCGCCTCGGCAATGAGCTTGCCGATGACGGTGTCGTGGTTGGCAGAGACGGTGGCGATCTTCTCAAGATCAGCCTTGCCCTTGCACTTCTGCGCCATCGCGGTGATCGCGTCGCACGCAGCCAATGCCGCGTTGTTGATTCCGCGCTGCACCGCTACGGCGTTGGCGCCCGCAGCGATGTGCTTGAGGCCGCCATTGAAGATGGCTCCCGCGAGCACGGTCGCGCAGGTGGTTCCGTCGCCGGCGATATCAGCGGTCTTCTTGGCGACCTGCTGCACCATCTTGGCGCCCATGTTCTCGAACGGCGAGGGAAGATCGATTTCCTTCGCAACAGTCACGCCGTCCTTGGTGATCATCGGGGGACCGAAGGACTTCGCGAAGAGCACATTGTGCCCGACCGGACCCATGGTGACCGCGACCGCATGGACGAGCTGGTCGACTCCGCGCTTCATTTCAGCGCGCGCCGCAGCGTCAAACTTCATTTGCTTGTTTGCCATAAATCAAAGCCTTTCAGACGAATGCGGCCGTCACTTAGTCATGACGCCGAGCAGTTCGCTCTCGCGCATGATCACGTGGGTCTGGTTCTTGATCTCGATTTCGCTGCCTGCATACTTGCCGTACACAACGACATCACCCTTCTTGACAACAACGGCAGCGCGCTCGCCGTTCTCAAGCAGGAGGCCTGGGCCAGTGGCGACGACGGTTCCCTGCATCGGGCGCTCCTTGGCGCTCTCGGGAAGGAACAGACCGCTAGCGGTCTTGGTCTCGGGCTCAGTGGGCTTGATGAGGATTCGGTCTTCGAGCGGTCGGATGGACATGGTGGTGGTCTCTCGTAAGAGTGAAGTGATTTGTGTTTGGCGCGTTGAAAGCAAACGATGGGAACGGATCAGTCGGGATTCGCCGAGTTTTTCGCCGAATCCTGACCGGCGGTTTAGAACATTCCGCCCATGCCCTGATGGCCGCCATGGGCATGGTGGTCGTCTGGTGCCTCGCCCTTCGGCTGCGGCTTGATCGAGATCGCGCAATCGCAGGTGAGGATGAGGCCAGCAACGCTCGCCGCATTCTGCAGCGCGGTGCGGTCGACCTTGGCGGGAGTGATGACGCCCTGCTTGACCAGGTCGCCGTACTCGAGCGTGAG
The DNA here is from genome assembly GCA_003671075.1 of Planctomycetota bacterium. Taxonomy (GTDB): domain Bacteria; phylum Planctomycetota; class Phycisphaerae; order Phycisphaerales; family SM1A02; genus QWPT01. The sequence goes on along the minus strand of QWPT01000012.1, from coordinate 45,680 downwards.
CGCGTTGAAGCCCTCATCGCCCTTCATTTCCTTGACCTTCGAAACGACGACGGTGCCCTTGGCGCCCGCGTTTTCAGCGATGGTGCGCAGTGGGACGCAGAGCGCTTCCGCCACGGCTTCGACGCCAGCGAGTTCGTCGCCCTTGGCTTCCTTGCGAACCTTGTCGAGCACGGGCAGCGCGCGGATGTAGCTGGTGCCACCGCCGGCAACAACGCCCTCGGCAACAGCAGCGCGGGTCGCGTGCAGCGCGTCTTCGACGCGAGCCTTCTTCTCCTTGAGCTCAGCTTCGCTCGATGCGCCGACGCTGATCTGCGCAACGCCACCAGCGAGTTTCGCCAGTCGTTCCTGCAGCTTCTCACGGTCGTAGTCGGAGTCGGTGTTGGTGATCTCAAGGCGGATCTGCTCGCAACGGCCCTTGATCGAGGCGGTGCTGCCTGCACCCTCAACGATCGTGGTGTTGTCGCCGTCGACGATGATCTTCTTCGCCTGACCAAGATCCTTAATGGTGACCTTGTCGAGCTCGATGCCGAGGTCCTTCATGATCGCCTTGGCGCCAGTGAGGATCGCGATGTCCTCAAGCATGGACTTGCGGCGGTCGCCGTAGCCCGGAGCCTTGACGGCGCAGACATTGAGCACGCCGCGCAGTTTGTTGATCACGAGCGCGCTGAGTGCTTCGCCAGTGATATCCTCGGCGATGATGAGCAGAGGCTTCTTCGCCTCCATCACCTTCTCAAGGAAGGGCACAAACTTCGCGAGCGAATCGATCTTGTCTTCGTAAATGAGGACGAGTGCCTTGGAGAACTCGCAAGTCATTTCGTCGGTGTTGGTGGAAAAGTTCGGGCTGAGGTAGCCGCGATCGAACTGCATTCCCTCGACGACGGTGATCTCGGTTTCGCGGCTCTTGCCTTCTTCGACCGTGATGACGCCGTCCTTGCCGACCTTCTCAAAGGCCTCGGCCATGATCTTGCCGATCGCCAGATCGTTGTTGGCGCTGATCGACGCAACCGCGCCGATACCGCCCGCGACCTTGTCGACGGGGCGCGCGCTTTCGCGGATCTTGGCGGCGACTGCGGTCACAGCCTTCTTCATGCCGCGCACGACCGAATTCGGGTCGGCGCCGGCGGTGATCTGACGGAAGCCCGCCTTGATCAGAGCCTCAGCGAGGACGGTTGCGGTGGTGGTGCCATCGCCCGCATCGTCCGAAGTCTTCGACGCGGCTTCCTTCACGAGCTTGGCGCCCATGTTTTCAACCTTGTCGCGGAGTTCAATCTCCTCAGCGACGGACACGCCGTCCTTGGTGACGGTCGGACCGCCCCAGCTCTTGTCGAGCACGGCGTTGCGGCCGCGGGGACCGAGGGTGCTCTTGACGGCGGCTGAGAGTTTCTCAACACCGGCGAGCAGGCTCTTACGGGCATCGTTGTCGAACGAGAGTTCCTTGGCTGACATCTTGGGCGCTCTCCGAAATTTCGGGTTGCAGGTCTCTGACAGGTCTCTTACGAGTTTCGTATGAGTCTCGTATGAGCGGCATCAGGACGAGCCTGAAGCCGTTCATGACGGGGTGGCGGCTAACACAAACGGCGTACCAGCACGACGGGAGCCATGGTGAGGCAAGACGGTGCGAGCGAAGAGCGAATGATGCGCGCAAGCATTTGCTGTGGAAGGGCTTGAAGCGCCGATCCTGGCTAGACCCTCATCTGCGCGTGCTGACAGTTCTGGAGGGTTGTTGGCGACTGCTGCCGTATTGGCAGACCTAAATCGAGGGCGCTTCAATCGCCGAGCACTTCGGCGACCCGCAGCGCTGGCCGACGCACGGAACGCAGCACCCAATGGGCGTTGGCCAGCCGGTAGCAGAGGCCAACGACCAACAGCATGGCGGCGGAGTAGGCGACGGCGCCAGAGAAGACGGCGTACTCAGTGAACTGGCCGCGCTGTTTGTACAGCACAAGCGTGAGCACGCCAGCGCCGCCGCTGACCGCTGCCGAGATCAGCAGGTCGCGCGTGGTTTGGGTCGCATGGCGGGCGGTCCGAAAGAGGCGGGAGTGGGGGAGCAACTGGCGAAGGAGCGGCGTCATCGAGGCCGCGACCGCCGCGACGGCGCCCAATGTTGCGAGCGTTGCGGTGAATGAGGGAGGCTCGAGCGCGAGCACGGTCCAACCGACGAATCCCGCGCCGCCGATCAGCCGCGCGCGAACGATCGGGCGCGTGCGGTTCCAGGGAAGCAAAACAATCGTTGCGAGGAGCCCGATCAAGGCGCCGACCAGGGCGATGCTCGGCGCGATGGTGCGCGTTCCATCCATGAGTAGCGCGATCCAACGCGTCGGTGTCGTCGATACGCGCGCATGATCCACCATCGGCGCGAGTGCGATGGCGCATCCGAGCACGCTTCCCGCACTGGCGAGGTAAATCGCCCAAGCGGTCCTGACCAGAGCGTTGCCCCGAGCGAGCGTCTCAGTCGCGGGATCGAGCCGGACTGCGAGCGTGGCGACGACATCCTGCCCACATTCAGGGCAATGAGCCTTCGCGGCGAGGCCTTCGAGGTCATATCCGCACTTCGAGCACGGCAGCGGTTTGCGGATCGTGTGTCCCGGCATTGCTCGCAGTGTGACCCGCGCCTGCGCACAAGGCAAGCGCAGGCGTACCCGCGCGACGCTTTCGAGCCGTTACACTCGCGCTATGCAGGACCGGATCGAGGCCCTTCGGGCAAACATCGTCTCCGTTTACATGGGGAATGTGCAGGCGGTCGATCGACTGATCGTGTGCCTTCTCGCCCGAGGCCATGTGCTCATCGAGGATGTGCCCGGGGTTGGAAAGACCGTCCTGGCCAACGCGCTGGCGCGATCGATCCGCTGCTCGTTCACCCGCATCCAGTGCACGCCCGATCTGCTCCCCGCCGATGTCACTGGCACCAGCATTTACCGCCAAGACACGGGGAATTTCGAGTTTCGCCAGGGACCGATCTTCGCCAATGTCGTCCTTGCCGACGAGATCAATCGAACCACTCCGCGCACGCAGTCGGCGATGCTCGAGGCGATGAGCGACGGAACCGTTTCGGCCGAAGGCAGCGTGTTCCATCTTCCGCAGCCGTTCCTCGTGGTTGCCACGCAGAATCCTTACGAGTTCGAGGGAACTTACTTCCTTCCTGAGAACCAACTCGACCGTTTCCTGATGCGGCTTTCGCTCGGCTATCCGTCGCCCGACGACGAGGCGCGCATTCTGTTGAAGCAGCCGGCGCGTTCAACGCTGCCCGACCTTCAGCCCGCGATGGGCGCCGAGGAGGTGCTTGCGCTGCAGCGGCAAGTTGATGCGGTGCGCATGGAGCGCAGCCTCGTCGATTACATCATCGCGATCGCAACCGCCACTCGCAACAGCGAGGACCTACAGGTCGGCGTTTCTCCGCGTGGCGCGTTGGCCTTGGCGGCGGCGGCGCGGGCAACGGCCTATGTCCTGGGCCGCGACTATTGCGTGCCCGATGACATCGTCTCCAACGCCCTGCCCGTTTGCGCGCACCGAGTGATCAGCCGCACCTACATGCACCAGGGCGACACCCTGACTACGCGACGCATCATGCAGCGTGTGCTCGAGAGCGTGCCCAGCCCAGTGTGAGCGAAACATGGGGAAATCTGCATGAAACGCGCAGTGATACTTCTTTCCGGCGGTCTCGACAGCGCAACCGTTCTCGCGTGGATGCGTCGCGAGGGCTACGCGTGCCATGCGCTCAGTTTCGCCTACGGACAGCGTCACGGCGTGGAACTCTCGCGCGCAACTGAGATCGCGCTCGCGCTCGGTGCCGTCGAGCACAAGATTGCCGAGTTTGATTTGCGCGCGTTTGGCGCAAGCGCGTTAACCGCCGACATCGCCGTACCCAAGGATCGCGACGACGCGTCGATTTCGCACGGCGTGCCGATTACCTATGTTCCCGCGCGCAACACCATCTTTCTCGCCTTCGCGCTTGCCTACGCCGAGACCATCGGTGCAGGCGACATTGCCATCGGCGTGAACGCCATCGACTACTCGGGCTACCCCGATTGTCGACCCGAGTTCATCGCTGCGTTCGAGCGTTTGGCGAATCTCGCGACTCGGGCCGGCGCCGAGGGCGCATCGAATTTCACCGTGCACACGCCGCTTCAGGCGCTGTCCAAAGCGGGAATCGTCAAGCTTGCACTCGAGCTCGGCGTGCCCGTCGGTCGCACGCTGTCCTGCTACGACCCCTCGCTTGCGGGCGCGCCGTGCGGTCGCTGTGACGCGTGCAGCCTGCGTCGGCGAGGGTTCGCCGAAGCGGGCGCGGTTGATCATTGAATTGCGTCAGACGGGCAAAACGCCCCGCTAAAACGGTGAATCCCCCGCGGCGCAGCGTTGATTGCTCGGGTACCGTGCCGAAATCCAACTAGGAGTATTTATGCTCGAACTCATGCTGCTTCCGCTCGTTCTCACCCTTTCCTTCGATGACCCCAAGCAAGCCGCGCCCGTCGTCGTCGCGCCTACAACGCAGAAGGCCAACGGCAATCCTTCTGTGGCCGAGCTCGAGGCGCGCGTTGCAGCGCTCTTCGAGTCGCTGCAGACGAAGTACAGCAAGATCGAGAATCCCAACGAAGAGCAGATGAAGGCGATCCAAGCCGATGTTGCCGCGCAGGCTGACGCTGCGATCGCCGATCTCGATTTCGCCAAGCTTGATGAAGCGCAGATGGCTGCGGTCGAGCCGCTCTTGGGAATGTCGCCCAAGGGCCGAGATTCCATGCAGAAGTTGCTCCTCGAGAAGGCGAAGAAGCCGACCGCTGAGGGCTTCAGGGCCGCGGTGCAGTCGGCGATGCTGGGCGCACTCGGCGAGAATCAGGCTGCTAGCAACGCCGCCGAACTGCTCGATCACCCAGGCTTTTCCCAGGGCGTCGCCAGCGAGGAGGGCGGAGCGGTCTTTGAACTTCTCGAAGACGCGCCCGCAGCGGAACTCGCCAAGCGCGCCGCTGTTCTCGAGGCTTACGCCGCGCAATTCAAGGCCGATGCGCCCATGTCGGTGGTCATGACCGGCGAGGGTTTCATCAAGGTTTCCAACCGCGCGCTCAGCAAAGAGAAGGCCGTCGCCGTTCGCAAGGTCGTGCTCGACTGCATCGTCGCGAAGACGGCCACTGCTGATGGTCGCGACAAGAAGATGCTCGAGCGTATGGGCAAGACGCTCAACGGCGCGGCTGCCCGCGGCGAACTCGTTGGCTTTCCCGTGCCGAGTCTGCACTGCGACTTTGTCGCACGCGTGGACGGAACAAAGCCATTCAAGGATCTCTCCGAACTCAAGGGCAAGGTCGTCGTGCTCGACTTCTGGGCCACATGGTGCGGACCTTGCGTGGGCAGCTTCCCCAAGGTCGCTGAGATGCGCGCGCGTTACCCGGCCGACAAGGTCGAAATCGTCGGAATCACTAGCATTCAAGGCATGATCGCGCATCAGAAGCGCGAGGCCGTGCAGTGCGCGGGCGATGTCGAGAAGGAGAAGACCGAGCTCATGGTCTTCATGAAAGACATGGGCGTGACCTGGACGGTCGCGGTGACGCAGGAGGATGTTTTCAATCCCGACTTCGGCATTCGCGGCATTCCGTTCGTCGCGATTCTCGACCAGGACGGCAAGGTCTACAAGGTCGGCATGCATCCTTCGGACGAGGCGGGGATCCAAGCGACGATCGACGAGCTTCTCGCAAAGAGCGCGGCGAAGAAGGGCTGAGCGGCGTGACTTGATCGATTGCGGCTGATGCAAATGCACAGGCCCCGCGCGATGCGCGGGGCCTGTTTGTTTGTCGCTGTTTGTTTGTCGCTGTTTGTTGATCCCTGCTTGCCTATCGCGGAGCTGAATCAGATGTCGAGGTTCTTGACCTCAAGCGCGTGCTTCTCGATGTACGCGCGGCGTCGCTCGACATCTTCGCCCATGAGCACGGTGAAGAGCGCGTCGGCGTCGCTGGCGCTCTCGAGGGTCACGCGCACCAGTGTGCGGCGCGCCTGATCCATCGTGGTTTCCCACAGCTGAATAGGCTCCATTTCGCCCAGGCCCTTGAAGCGCTTGACCTCAATGCCTCGGCGACCGACTTCGAGCAACGCGCGGATGATTCCCGGCACGCTCGCAGCTTCGACAATGCCAGAGTCCTTCTTGCGCGAGGGCTTGTCGCCATCGGTGTCGGCCGACTGCTTCTCGCTGGATTGCGTGGAATCGCCCGCGTTGCTCTCTGCACCATTCTCGGCGCTCGCGCCTGATTTCGGATGCTTTGCGCTGTCGACGATCCAGGCGTATCGCGTCGGCTCTTTCTCGCCAGTCACGGTCTCGACCTGCACGCGGTCCCAATCGTCGATGTTGATGTGCCACTGCGAAAGCTGGCCGATGATCCGCTCGATTTCGCGGTTTTCATGCAGTTCGCGCAAGCTCGCGATGCGACGCCGATCAATCTTCATGTCGGGCGTCACCAGATCGTCAAGCACGAGATCATGCTTGGCAACGGCGGCGCGCGCGCTTGCTTCATTGGCGAACAGCATGTCGCCTTCGGCCCAGGCGAGGTGCCATGAGGGCAAGTGACGATCAGGGTCGCTGGCGCGGCGCGCCAACAACTTGGTGAAGGGAATGCCGCGCCGTTGCGACACGGTGACCAGTTCACCAAGCCGCTCAAGCGAACGCACCATGCGGCGAATTTCGTCGCCTTGCACGCGGTATTCCACCACGCCTGAATCGTCGCGTACCGCGAAGGTGGCGTGGGCCAGTGCGAGGTTCACCAGGTTCTCGTTCATGCGCTTGTCGTTGAGCACATAGGTCGCCGTCTTGCCGCGCGCGATCTGATAGAGCGGCGGCTGCGCGATGAAGATCTTGCCGCGGCGCACCAGTTCCTGCATCTGTCGAAACAGAAAGGTCAGCAGCAGCGTGCGGATGTGCGAGCCGTCAACATCGGCGTCGGTCATGATGATGACGCGGCCGTAGCGCAGCTTGGAAATGTCGAAATCCTCGCCAATGCCGCACTGCAGCGCCTGGATGAGAATGCGAATTTCCTCGAAGCCGAGCACCTTGTCCAGGCGCGCTTTCTCGACATTCAGGAGCTTTCCGCGCAAGGGCAAAATGGCCTGATGCACATGGTCGCGGCCACCCTTGGCGCTTCCTCCTGCGCTGTCACCCTCGACGATGAAGAGTTCGGTCTTCTCGACATCGTCCGACGAGCAATCGCTGAGCTTGTGCGGCATGCCGCCTGAATCGAGCGCGCCCTTGCGCTTGATGAGCTCGCGCGCCTTGCGGGCGGCCTCGCGCGCCTGCGCAGCCAACACCGCGCGCATGCAGATTTCACGCGCGTCCTTGGGGTGCTCCTCGAGCCACGCCGTGAGCTTCTCGCCGAGCGCGTTGGAGACAAAGCCTTCGACCTCGGGGTTGAGCAGCTTCTCCTTGGTCTGGTTGTTGAACTGCGGATTGGGCAGTTTCACACTGACGACCGAAACAAGTCCTTCGCGCAGATCGTCGCCCGAGGGCACGAGGTCCTTCAGCAAATTGTTCTTGCGCGCGTAGCCGTTGACCACGCGGGTGAGTGCGGCCTTGAAGCCCTGCACATGGGTTCCGCCGTCGCGATTAGGGATGTTGTTTCCGAAGGCAAGCGTGAGCTCGGAGTTCGAATCGACATATTGCATGGCGAAATCGAGATGCATCGATTGCGTCTCGTCGTTGGCCATGAAGGCGATCACGGGGCTCTGGATCGTCTTCTGCTCGTTGCGCCAAGCGACATATCCACCGATGCCATCGGGGCTGTGGAAAGTCGCGTCGCGTCGTTGACCACTCGCGTCGACGCGTTCGTCGACCAAGCGAATCTTCACGCCCGGATTGAGGAACGCGAGCTCGCGGATGCGATTTTCCAGCGTTTCATAGCGAAATTCGGTGTCGGGGAAGATCTGCGAATCGGGAAGGAACGAAATGCGCGTGCCGTTGCGCTTGTCGGTCGCCGCCGATTTCTCCAGCGTCTCCACCAACTCGAGCGGTTTCACAAGATCGCCGCGCGAGAAGCTGATGTGATAGGTCTTCTCTTGTTTGTAGACCTCGACCTCGGTCCACTCGCTGAGCGCGTTCACGCACTTCACGCCGACGCCGTGCAGTCCACCCGAGACCTTGTACGCGTTGTCGCCGAACTTTCCGCCCGCATGCACCTCGGTGAGGATGACCTCGACCGCGGGGCGACCATTGATCGTCGGGTTCTCGTGGCGCATCAGATCGACGGGCATGCCGCGGCCGTCGTCGATCACCGTGCAGGATCCATCGACGCCAATACGAACCGTGACCGTGGTGGCGTAGCCGGCCATGACTTCGTCGATGGCGTTGTCGACACACTCGTAGACGAGGTGATGGAGGGCGCTGAGTCCGGTTCCACCGACATACATGCCGGGGCGCTTGCGGATCGCCTCGAGTCCCTCGAGAACCTGGATCGACTCAGAGGTGTAATTTTCCGCGTTGGCGAGGCCAGCGGATGGTTCTTTCACGGGTGTAAATTCGGTCATCGAGTGTTTCTGGAGCGGCTTCGGCGTGGGCTTCGCGAGGACCATCCGACGGGTGGGTCGGAGAGCGCAAATCCTAGCAGAAATGGCTGATTTCCGTCATCAGCGCGGTGGTGGGACATGATGAAAACGTGGGTGAAAACGTGGGTGAAAAAATGGCGCGAAACATGGGCGAAACATGGGCGAAACATGGGCGAAACCCAACTGCTTTCCCGCACGTCCCGTCGTACCCGCCCAAGGGGCAAGCCGTACACTCGCCCTTCGCGCGTGCATCCGCCGCGCACCGAGCGGGGAGGGGTCCGTGAGGGTTGATTTCAAGCCAGTTTCCTGTCGCGAACCAAGCGACCCGCAGCCCGATCCTCTGAGGATTGTGGGCATGGCTGAGCCTGAGGCGATGGTGTCGGCAGCGGTGGTTCGCGGTGATTTTTTGCAGGTTTCCCGAAGATTTTTCGTCGGCGCCTCACTGATGGGCACGCTCGGACTCGCCGCCTGCACCAGCCGCAAGGTTGCTCAACTTCCGATGGGTGAATGGCGCGAGCCTCCCACGACGGCCCTGATCGTCGAGCGGCAGCCGGTGGCATCGCCCGATTCGACGGATGGGGAGGCCAGCAATCCGTCGTCGAAGGTCCCTGCGCCCAACCGAATCGCTTCTCAGCCGACGAACATAGCCGCGCTTCCTTGGGCGAAGCCACGCTTTCTTTGGGCGAAGGGCGCGCCGATGCAGGCTGATCTCAATCCGATGCTCCCCATCACCTGCGTGACCGTCCACCACGATGGCCTCGACGAGCTCATCTGGTCGAGCAGGACCGCGGATGTTGCGGCGCGGATCGAGTTGTACCGCCGCGGGCATCTTGGCCGAGGCTGGGCCGACATCGGCTATCACCTGGTGATCGACCGCGGCGGCGTGCTCTGGCAGGGGCGCTCCATTCGTTGGCAGGGCGCCCATGTGCGCTATCACAACGAAGGCAACATTGGCGTTCTCGTCATGGGCAATTTCGACGAGCAGAAACCAACAGCGGCGCAACTCGCGACGCTGAAGAAGGTTCTTGTCGAGTTGCGAACGACTTACGACATCAAGCGCGGCCGCGTCTTCACGCACAAGGAATGGCCGGACGCGCAGACCGCGTGCCCAGGCGAGAACTTGCAGCCGAGGGTGGCGTCGATTCGTAAACAGATCCTCGCCTAATGCTTGAGCCTTAGGTCGGAAGGTGATTCTGCAGGCAGTCTGCGATTCTGCGCCAAGTTTGGCGAAATCGCCGATTGACCACGCCGCGCTCGGCGTATGGAGACCGACATGACTGAGGAGCAGCAGCCTTCCAATACTTCACCTTCGATTTTGGGGGCGGCGCTGACGCCGTCACAGATCGCGCGGCGAGGTTTCGTGTTGGCAAGCATGGGATTTCTCGCCGCCTGCGCCTCTCAAGGAAGCTCCAAGGGCGTGGCGGGTTCAATGACCCGAACTGCAGGCCAATCCGATCGCGGCCTTCCTCCCGGCATGTGGACCAGCGAGGGCAAACTTCCAGCCCAACGCTGGGCGCAACCAGCCTCGCCGCAATTCGGCACGGAAGGCTCTGCGCGGCTTCCCTCATCGGTCGACGCCGCGATAGCGCCCAAGAAGGCGGTCGTGAAGGCCACCGACAAACCTGATGCGGTAGCGACCAGCACGGCAGGGATTCCCAAGACCTACGACGGCAAAGTGATCGCGCGCTCGGCGTGGTGCAAGTCCTGTCCCGATCCGAAGGAAATGGATCCGCTGGGCAAGGTTCGCAAGATCACCATTCATCACACGGGAAATCCCTACAAGTTCACCGATACCGGCGTGGCAGAGGTCAAAGAAGAGCTTGCGCATGTGATGCGTGGCGAGATGGGCGAGGGGCACATCGACATCGCCTACCACTATGTCATCGACTCCGCGGGCCGAGTGTGGGCCGCACGCGATATTCGCTACGAGGGCCGTCACACCCGCAACTGGAAGGGTGTCGAAAATCGCTCGGGCAACATCGGAGTCATGTTGCTGGGCAATTTTGAGCTCCAGAACCCCTCGGCGGCGCAGCTTGCGACGCTGACGAAGTTCGTGGACAAGTTGCAGAAGCAGTACAAGATTCCATCGCAAAAATTGGTGGGCGGGCGAAGGTCAAAGGAAGTGGGAGTGTTCACCCATCAGCAGCTGTCGCCGACGGAGTGCCCGGGCGACTATCTGCAGGGTCCGTGGGAACGCAAGATCTTCCCGAGGCTCGTGAAGTCTGTTTGAGTTCCGACGCGCGGCTTGCGCTTCATGCCTCAGGCTTCGTAGGCGGCTCTGACCTTGGCGGAGTACCAAACTTTGCTGGTGGACCGAAGCGGCCTTTGGCGGCGCGATCATCGTCCTCATCGAGTTTTTGCAGAAAATCAGAGTCTTTCGCCTCTTGGCGATTGACCAGTTTCCACGCGATCCACGCGACAACGCCCATGCCGACGATCGCGACCAGCCAGCGCAAGATGGTGATGAAAATGATCATCGAAGGGTGATCTTACTGCTCCACGCGCAAAGCGCGCTCGGCGGCGGTGCGCGCGCGCGACTTGACGGCGTTGTAGGCGCGCGCGCGCGCGGCATCGGGCGCGAGGAGATCGCGGGTGCGCACGGTGGCGGCGCAGGCGGCGTCAACGGTTGGAAATACGCCAGCGCCGACGGCAGCGAGCAGAGCGACGCCGAACGCGCCGCTGGCGTCGCTAGCCAGCAGGCACACGGACGCGTCAAACATGTCGGCACACATCGAGCGCCAGAACGGACTTCTCGCACCGCCGCCTGAAAGTCGAACTTCGTCGACGCGAACGCCGAGCGCGCGCATGAGGTCGACATTGCCCGCGAGTCCGGCGGTGATGCCCTCGAACGCCGCGCGGGCGAGATGGTCGCGGCCGTGAGCGATGTCGAGCCCAGCGAAACCGCCGCGAATCGCAGGGTCGGGGATCGGGCAGCGTTCGCCAGTGAGGTAGGGGAGGAAGACGAGACCGTCGCTGCCGATGGCCACGCGCGCCGCGCGCTCGGCAAGCACCTCGTAAGCATCGATGCCACGCGTTTGCGCTTGCGCAACAGCATCTTGCGCGAGCGTGTCGCGCAACCAGCGCAGCGATCCGCCCGCGGACAGCATCACGCCCATGAAATGCCAGCGATTGGGAACGGCGTGGCAGAAGGCGTGCAACTCGCCGTTGGGTGTCGCGCGCCATTGGTTGCTCGCGGCGAAGACCACGCCTGATGTGCCGATGCAGCACGAAATCGTGCCTTCTGCCGCGACTCCGCTGCCGATGGCCGCCGCCGCCTGATCACCCGCACCACCGGCGATTCCGATTCCTGCGCGTAGACCGAGCGCACGCGCGGCGGAGGCGCTGAGTCGCGTCGAGAGGATCGGCGATTCGGCGATGTCGGGGAACAGCGCGCGTGAGAGTTTCAGCGCGCCGAGCAATTCGTCGGACCACGCGCGCTTGGCGCAGTCGAACACCGCAGTGCCTGACGCATCACTCGGCTCACCCATGTACTCGCCACTGAGTCGGTAGCGCAACCAGTCTTTCGGAAGAAGCGCCTTGGCCACGCGGGCAAATGCCGCGGGTTCATGTTCGCGCATCCAAAGCAATTTCGGTGCTTGAAAGCCAGGAAACACGCGGTTTCCCGTGGTGCGCATCAGCATCGCCAGCCCGGGATCGCGCGACTGCAGCCTGTTGCAAATCGCGCTGCTGCGCGAATCATTCCACAGGATGCTCGGCCGCACCACCTCTCCAGCGGCGTCCAGCGCCACCAATCCGTGCATCTGTCCCGAGAGCCCGATGGCCTCGATGAGCGCGGCGCAACCGGGCGATTGCGCCGTTGCCTGCTGAACCGCCGCGATGGTGGAGCGCCACCAGTCTTCAGGATCTTGCTCGCTCCATCCGGGCTTCGGATAGGAAACCGGATGCTCGGCCGTCGCGTCGGCGACGATGACTCCGCGCGCGTCGATCACGACGCACTTGGTTCCCGAGGTTCCAACATCGATGCCGAGAAAGAGCGGTTCGCATGAGGCCATCGGCGCAATGTAGCGCGATGGCGCGCGCCTATTTTGCCGGCGACTTCTTGTCGGCCTTCTCCACGAAGATCTTCTTCGCGTTCACGATGAAGGTGCCCTTGTCGTCGATTTCAGCAACGGTGCCTTCAAACACAATGAGCGCGAGCGGCTCGAGACCGCCCGTCGACTGCGCGCCCATCTTGATCGGCTTGCCGTCGTCGCCCACCACTTGCACGGTCATCATGTTGATCTTCTTCGACTCTGGTGGCTCGCAGCAATAGTCCCACGGAGTCTTGCACGGATCGTCTGGGATCTGGTCGCAGCTCTTGAGCGCGCGGTCGGCAACAAGAAATACCGCGCGGTTCTTCACGAACGGCTCGGCGCGACCGCCGATCTTTGCGGCGATCACAACGGTGTCGCCCTTCTTGGCGGTCTTGCGCACTTCGGCAACACCCTTTGGATCCTTCGGCTTCTCGGCAACAAAGACCGCGTCGGGGATCTTCGGCGCGGCAGCTGGTGGTGTCGATGGCGGCGGTGCGAACAGCATGAACAGCGAGGCGATGGTGGCGAAGGTTGATGTCAACATGATGATTTATCTGCGTTGTTGAGCTGAACTACGAGCGAAGTGCGCTGGGAATTGGAAGAGAAAGACAGCGGAAGATTGCGGGGAGCGCGCCCAATACGCCGAGCAACATGCCGGCGGCCAGTGCGCAGGCGATGGCTGTTGCATCGACTTGAAGGCCGAATGATCCCATGGAAAACTGAATGGCGATGCCGTCGAGCAACAGCGTCGCGGCGAGGCATGCGCCCAGTGCGCCCGCGACGCATGCAACGGTGGACTCGAGAATGAGCGAGATTGCGATCGCGCTGCGCGAGAATCCCAGCGCCTGCAGCGTGCCAACCTCGCGCACTCGTGAAGCGAACGCTGCATACATCGCGTTGATTCCGCCGAGAATCCCCCCGCTTGAAACCAGCAAGGCCGTGACGATGACCAACAGCCTGATTGGCGCGAAGAAGTCGCCGAGCCGCGCGTAGTAAGCACTTTCGCGCATCGAAATGGTTTCGAGATCGAGCCGCGACGAGGAGAAGGCATCGACATCGTCCATATCCGCGCTGCCGAGCGCGGCAACGACGCACGAATGCGTTGTTCGCTGTGTGAGCTGTGCGACGCGATCGAGGCGCATCCAGAACTCACCGTGCATGGTGGTGCCGGGCGCGTCGAAGATGCCGACGATCTCGAACGGCGTTCCAGCGATGATGACCCGCGTACCGATTTGCGCGCCCGCGACTCGGGCAAGCGCGCCCGGGGCAGCGGCAATTTCGTCGGCGCCGTGATCGGGCCAACGCCCGACCACAAGTCGCACCTGCGGATGCACGAGAAACGCCTCGTTCTGAAATCCACGCACGATCGCGGGAGGAGCCTCGCGCGAACTCGCAGCCGCGGTGGTTCCCTCGGTCGCGTCTTCACTCTGCGCACCCTCGAGCGTGAGCGGAAGCGCAACCTGAATTTCTGGCGAGACCGCAGGAACTCCCGCGACCACGGCCAGTCCATCGATGCTTGCCGCCAGCACGCCAGCGGTAGTCGGCGGAATTTCGCTGCGCTCGAGGCTCTCTTCGCTACCAGAGCCGACGACGAGCGCATTGGTCACCAAGCCCGTCGATGAAAGTGCGCTGTCCATCCCGCGCGCGAACGCAACCGCTCCGAGAACGAGCATCGACACCAGCATGCTCCCGCCACAAACGAGGGCAAGTCGCTTCGGCGAGCGACCGAGGTTGCGGATCGCGTAGTCGAATGGAAGGAGTTTGATGCGTGGAATCATGCGGCGTTCTCGACTTAGGAAGTCTTGAGTCCTTCCACGATCGGTCTTCGTGCAACGGAGATCGCAGGGACTGCGCCCGCAGCGATTCCAACGCAAACCGAGGCGCCGATCGCGACAAGCGAGAGCGAGATCGATGGCCTGAACTCCACCTGCACGCCCTCAGCGCCGAGTCCGAACTTTCCGAACGCCAGTATCGCGTAGGCAACTCCCGCGCCGAGGATGCTGCCCAACATTGCAAGCGTTGTGCTTTCGACAAGCACCGTCCATGCGACTGCGGTCGACTTAAATCCAATCGATTGCAAAATCGCGATTTCGCGCGTGCGCCCTTCGAGTGATAGCACGATCGAGTTTGCCACTAATGCAAACACGGCGACGAGCGCCCCCAATCCAAGCCATCCGGCGAATCGTGCTATGGCAACAAGATCCTCGGCCGCGCGCGCGACGAAAGCCTTTTCCGCGCGTGTCGATGTTGGAGTGGCGTCGGAAGCGAAGTGCTCATCGATCGCTGCGGCAACCTCGGACAATCGACGCGGATCATCGACCTCGACTTCGAATTGTGTGACCTCGCCACCCTGCGCCCTGCCATTGGCCGACTGCAGAAACGGGAGTTGCACGAAGCAGGCGTTGCGGTCCTGCGGGCCCTCGGCCTCGACGATCCCGCACACGGTCACCGCCACTCCAGCCGAGTTCAAGAGATCGCCGACTTTGAGATGTCGACGCTCTGCAAGTGCGCTCCCGACGAGTGCGCCATCTCCGCGGCCTAGAAAATCACGCATGGAACCAGCGCGAAAGTGCAGCCGCGGTCCGAGGGTTCGCTCGGCATCGGCGGCGCGCACGCCACGGAACACAATCACGTCGAGGCTCGCGCGGCAGTTCGACACGACGATCTGCATCGGAATCGCGCTCTTCACGCCAGGAATGCGCATGATGTCGTCGGTGTAGCGTTCGGGAATGCGGCTGGTAAACGGACAGAAGCGATTGGCGCGGTAGACAATCAGTCGAGTATCGCGCTCGTTGGCCGAGGTCGCCTCGGTCACGCCTTCGTGCATCGCGCGCTCGGCGCAGAGCAGCAACACCGCAACGGCGATACCAAGTACGGCGAGCACCGCGCGAAGAGGGCTGCGTGAGAGCATGCGGAGCGAGAGCAACGCGGTGCGTACAAAAATCATGTTCGCGCCTCGCGACTGGCCGTATGGAGCGTGCGCGCCAGCGAGCCCTTGTCGAGATGGAGTTGCGTGTCGGCGCGCGCGGCGGCGTTGGGATCGTGTGTCACCATCACGATCGTGCACCCGCGCTCGATATGCAACGAGTCAAGCAGCGCAAGGATCATGTCGGCGCTCACGCGGTCGAGGTCGCCGGTTGGTTCGTCGGCCAACAGGAGCGGAGGATTCGCCACAATTGCGCGGGCAATTGCCACTCGCTGCTCTTGCCCGCCGGAAAGTTGCTTGGGGTAATGTCCCGCACGATCGGAAAGACCGACGGTGGCAAGAGCCTGGTCGACGCGGGCATAACGCTCACGGCGCGAGAGATTGTGCAGCAAGAGCGGCAACTCGACATTTTCAAAGGCGGTGAGCACGGGCACCAAGTTGTACGACTGGAAGATGATGCCGATTTCGTGTGCGCGCCACGAGGCCAGACGGTCGCGCGACATAGTGGCGAGGTTGTGCTCGCCGATCCATAACGCGCCGCTGGTGACGGTGTCGATTCCAGCAATGAGATTGAGCAGTGTTGTCTTTCCTGATCCCGATGGCCCCATGAGCGATACGAAACCACCGCGGGGAATCTCGAGATCGAGGTCGCGCAGAGGCACGATTTCTTGATCGCCCTTGCGATAGATCTTGGTGAGCTTCGAGCAGCGGATGAACGGCTCGCGCGCGACGGGATCGCTCATGGCGTTTCCTCCTTCGCGGTTTCGATGGGAATGAGGCGCGACCCGGGGCGGATCGATTCGTCGATCACCACGCGGTCGCCGGCGGAAAGGCCATCGATGACCTCGATCCATCCATTGGCTCGATCGATGCCGAGGCTGATGTGGCGAAGTTCTGCACGCGCGGCGCCGGCATCGGGCATTGCAACGAGGACATCCGCGCTGTCTCCATCGCGCGCGCGCAGCGACTCAGTTGGGATTGCCACGGATTCACCTTGCGCTTGCTGAGGCGATCCAGCGGTGGCGATGCGCACGCGTGCCAACATGTCCGGCCGCAACGCCTCGTCGGGCGATTCGATCTCGACCTTGCATTGCACGGTGTTTTTCTGAATGTCGCTTTGCGGAACGATGCGCACGATCTTGCCGTGAAAGACGCGATCAGGAAACGCATCGACTCGAATCTCGGCAATGAGGCCAACAGCGAGCTTTCCTGCATCCTTCAGCGGAACATCGCAGCGAACCTGCAGCGAAGCGGGGTCGAAGATTGTGATGAGCGCGTCGGCATCGCCACCGACGCGTGATCCAGGACGCGCGATGCGGTTGAGGACGACGCCGTCGCGGGGCGCGCGGATTTCGCTGCGTTCGAGGGCGATGGTCGCGGTATCGCGCGTCGCCGCGGCGATGTCGCGTGAGGCGTTGGCAGCGGCGAATGCGGCTTTGGCCTCGTCGCGCGCGAGAGTTTCGGCAATAAGCTCGGTTCGAGCAACTCGCGCGGCTTCGAGATCGCCGCGCGCCGCAATGATCTTTGCATCGCGGGCGGGCCGCTCTTGTTGCAGCGAATCAGCCTTGGCCGCGAGTGCGTCGGCGCGGAGACCCAATCGGCGCGCATCGCCTGCGCTAAACGCGCCGCTATCGACGAGTTTCAACTTTTGCGCATACTCGTCGCGCGCCTCGGCGGCCATTGAATCGGCTTCCTTCATGTCGGCCACGAGTTTCGCGCGCATCGCCTCGGCTTCGCTCAGCGCCGCGTCGGCGCTACGCACTCCACGGTCGGCGTCCAGTGCAAGCGCGAGTGTGCGCTCGGCTGCGTGCAAGGCGGCAGCGCTCGACTGCACTTGCGCCTCGGCGAGTTGAAATCCTGCGGTTTCCCGCACAACCGCCACCTGTTCGGCGCGCCGCTCGAGGGTCACCAAGAGATCGCCCTTGGCAACGCGGGCTCCCTCGAGCACGCGCAGTTCCTCGACCACACCTTCGCGCAGTGCGCGGATATCGATGGCGTAGGGCGCGGGCTCGATCCAACCCGGCGCCTGCAATCCGCCATCGACGCGCGTGGACGACCGCTGCGAAGCGATGATGGCAACCGGCGAAACGCGGACAGCCGGTAGACGCTCAAGCGCGCGCCAACCAGTTACTGCCAACAGCGCGGCCGCGGTAGCGAGGATCACAGCAGGAACCAAGTAGCGGGCGACGAAACGGGATGCGGGGAAGCGTTGTTTGGTGGTCATTGCGCGGCTCCGCTCGATGATTCGGTCTGTGGTTGCGTCTGCTCTTGCGACAAATCTTGCGACAAATCTTGCGACAGCGCTTGCAGCCTATCGCGCGATTGCTCGTCGGCTTCCGTCTTGAAGGCGCGCGATTCAAGGCGTGCGATCGCATCGGCAACTTCGCGGCGTCGGGTGGCGCAAAGCGCTTGCGCCTCTGCCTCGATCACGCGCGCGTCGGTGAGATCGGCGAGAGAGGCCTCGCCATTGGAGTGAGAGCGCTGTGTGATTTCACGCTCATTTTGCGCGTTGTGAACGCCGTTCACCGCGAGCGCAAGGTTCGTGCGCGCGCTAGAAACCCGCGTGCGCGCGTGGTCGTTCTCAATGGAAGCCAGGCGCTCGGCCTCGGCGAGCTCGGCGTGCGCGGCGTCTGCGTCAGCGCGTAAAGCCTGAAGTTCAAAGGAGCGACGGAAGATCGGAAGCCCGATCTCGAACGTTCCCGCGATCGATTCGCGTCCCTCGAGATCACGCATGAATCCTCCTCCCGCGCGCGCATCGGCGCCGAGCGGCGAGTCGGCCGATGCGAACATCGCTTCGGCACGCGCGACCTGCGCACGGGCGCGGATGACCTCGAGTGAAGTAACGGCAGCAGAGAAATCCGCAGCGATATCAGCATCGATTAGGCCGGGCAGCGGGTCGACGGCGAGGATTGATGCCAACGAGACCGACAACTCGTGCTCCTCGAGTTCCGCTGCGTTGAGCGTGAACTTGGCGATGAGGGCGTCTCGCTCGATGCCGAGCAATTTTGCGGTGGAGGTTTCGCCGAGTTCAAGGCGTGAGCGCTCGATGGCGCTGCGAGCTTCGCGCGCATCCATCGCCACTCGCGATGCGGTGGTCACAACGCGCGCCGCAATCAGCGAACGGAGGAGCCGTCGCGCCTCGGCGGCGGTTTCGACGCTTGCGCCGATCAATTCGTGCGCGGCGACATCACGCTCGCGCGCTGCGGCGTCGATGAGCGCGTCCTTCGCGAGCAGCCAGCCGATACCCTGCATGATTGAAGCGGAAATTGCAGTTCCACCAAGACCGTCGATCGGAATACCCAGGCTGATAGCGATGGTTGGATCCGGCGGCAGTGCGGTCGCCGTTGCTCGCGCGCGCGCTGCGTCGAGGCGCAGTGCCGCAGCGCGTACCCGTGGCGAAACGCGGAGTGCCCGAGCGGCGGCCTCATCGGCATCGATGTTTGCGGCGACGGGCACAGCGACTGTCTGCATCGGCGCGACTTTTTCGCGTGAAGCACAGCCGATGAAAAGGGCTGCGATTGTCAGGACCATCGCGGGGACGAGCGTCCGCGCCACCATGGGCACAACCGATTTGAATGTTGAGTTTGGCATGAGGTTCTCGCCACGAGGCCGGAAAAACAGACAACACGCGTTCAATGGCGCGTGGTCGTTTAGATCCGGATGCGTGCGGAGAGAATCAGCACAAGCCGCGGGGGAGGCTCGCCATCGGAGCGATTGAACCGCGATCGCGCGACCTCGACCGCTGCCGCGACTGAATCAACGCCAATCTCTGGGAATATCGCGATGAGAGGCAGGGTTCCGATCGTGTCGACATCTACTTCGAACGGAGCGGAGACACAGCAGATTTTGTTGCAGCAGCCGTCGGTGCAACGGCGTGCGGGTGCCTCGCGTTGGCCTTGGTCGGCTGAACGGGAATCATCCGAACTGGGTGACTGTTTACAGCAAGTGTCTTGGCAGCAAGCGCGTGCACTCCCAGGCTCGTCGGCGATCGCCGATGCCAGTAACTTCTTATCGCAGCAGCACAGCAACATCCACCCGGCAAGGGTGAAGATGAAGATGCGGTGGATGAGCGAAGAGCCCGTCATGATCTTTTGTTTCGGTCGCATCGGCGCCCGCGCTGCGCCTATTCCAAGGACTTCAGGTCTGATCGTGCCACGAGACGACGGTGGCGCTAGGAAGTCAGTCTATCGAAGCGAACATTGCTGCGCCGCAGAATCGAACCAGTTGGGTGATCCCGTGGAAATCATGACTATCGGAGCCACGCCGTCAGGCGTTCGCCGACCGGTGCGCGAGGCGCTGGCGGCGATGGCGCAGGAAAAGGAAGGCCGGAATACTGACGGTCAGGACCGCGATCACCCAACAGAGAAGGGCTGCAATCCAGAGGGGCATCAGTGGAAACAGCAGGGAGGCGAGCAGGGCATACGCGCTGACGCTGAGGGTGCCGAGCGTCATTGGCCCGACGGCGCCCGTTGTCACATGCGCGCCTTGGGCAAGCCAAGTCGCAACCATGATGGTGGTGAATATGACGGGAAAAACGGTGGCGAGGCCGCTGGCGACGGGAAGTCCAGCGCGCGAGAGCAGCATGGCCGTTGCGATGGCGATTGATCCGACGACGCCTCTTGTGATGAGCACCATTGTGCTCACGCGGTTGTGTCCGCGAGGCGCAGGATGCGGCTTGCGGTTGGCCGCAAATCCCAACGCGATTCCTGCCGCGAACGCGGTGATACCGATGGTGACCGACTGATGGACCGATGGCCTGAATGCGTCGTGTAAGAGCATGATCAGGCTCGCGACGATGATCCAGGCACCGAGCGCAAGCGTGACTGTCCAAGCAAGCAGATGCGAGTGTGTACGTCGTGCAACTTGGGCCGGAATGACTCGCCAAAGCACGAGGTAGCCAGCATTCAGCAGGATTCCAACGGGAATGAACGCCATGGTGCGGCGAAAATCGTCGGGATGTGTGTTGCGGGCGTAGATGCCGATCGCGGCGGGCACGATGGTGCTTGGAACGCTGGAAAGAATTCCGCCGATGACGCCGCCGAATCGCTCGACGACCAGCGTCGCCAAGATCGCGACCGCTCCAGCAATGAGCGCTGGTAACGCGACTTCGATCATGATGGCAACGGCGTCCGACATCGGGACGTCCACTCTACTTTCCGCACCGCGTCTCGCGTGCAGTTAAGCGGGTGATTCCGAGCTTCCCGCCAGGATCGCAGCGATGGCGGAACGGACGCTGTGCCAAGCGCGGCGGATGACGCCCTCGGATAGGCGGGCTCGAAAGCGCGTTGCAATCGTTTCGGCGTGTGGCGTGTAGCGGGGCGGAAACGCGAGCAGTCTTTGCGTGCGCGCAACACCAGGCGGTTGTTCGATGATGGTCGACCAGATGGCTCCGCGCACCAGAGTGGGCTGTGAAGCGGCGATGTGGATTGTGCGTCGTGGCAGCAGAAACAACGGTCGATAGGTGAACGCAATTCCAGCAGGATCGGGTTGCGCGTGGCCCATGGTTCGAATCGGCGCTCCATGACCACGGGTGGCGAGGAAGGCGCGCATGGGTCCGCGTGACGGATCGGAGCGCTTTGCGCGCGCAAACAGCAGATCGAGCGCAACGCAGAGCGCAAACATGTCGAGGCGAACGCACCATCCGGCGAACAGAAGCGAGAGCAGGATGATCGGTGCGCACAGCAACAACGCAAGGATTGGGCTCACAAGAAGCGAAAGCGCGAGCATCGCCAACACGCTGGCGCGCAGCGCAACGAGCAGGGTGTCGATGAGCGCGAACGGGCTGAGCACGATGAGCGCGTCGACGGCGTGGAAGGTGATCCACACCGCGCCGAACACGACGAGCACCGCGGGAACCATCCAGAGGTAAACCGCCCAATCGGCTGTAATTCCAGCGGATTGCGCTGATGCGTCGCCGCCAGTCGCGGATGTCACACTCGCCGCCGCCGCCATGGTCGCAATGATGCTCGGGAGCAGTACGCCCGCCGCGACCAACGCGGAAACCTTCGCCTCGAGATACTCGCCGGCGTCGAACAACTTGCGGATAGGCAGTGGAATCGCTGGGGCAACGCACTTTTTGGCGAGTGCGAGCGCAAGCACCACGGAACATGGGATGAGCAACCATGGATTGGCGTAGATCGGCAGCGCGGTTGCGCTGAAGCCGCCGGCGTTGAGGAATTCGGTCCAACCGAGCGCGACCAGAACCAGGAGCGGCGAGATCGCCAGCCCGGTGATTTGCGCCACTCCGACGGCGATGGTGGTGGCGCGCGACTCGGGCATGGTCGACGCGATGGTGGCGGGACTTGCTGCGCAGGCCACGGCCGTGACGGCAAGCGTGGCGAGGACAATCGAAACTCTGAGGGTCGGGGTCGTGCGCATAGACGCCATGTTACGAATCAATCGTCGTCGGTTTCCCTGCGCGAGCTTGGGTAGGATGCGCCGGTGCTTCCTAATCTCCAATATGCGGCCATTCGCTACGAAGGTTTCCACACCGAAGTTTTGCTGCCGCGGGTATTTCCGCTGCGAAACCCGCTCAAAGTAGGCATTTGGCAAGCGCCAGGTTCGGGCCTCGAGGGCGGGCATCCTTCGCTCGCCGAGGCGAAACGCGCTCAGTATCGGCCAGTGGACATCGGTCTACGCTGGGGACCAGTCTGGTCGACGGCGTGGTTCAGATTGCAAGGGCGAGTTCCAGCGGAGATGCGCGGCCACACAGTGGCGCTGCGGTTTTCCTGCGGCAGTGAAGGCACACTTTGGCGTGATGGCGTGGCGTTTCAAGGATTTGATCCGTACCGCGACCTCGCGTTTCTCTGGTCGGCGGGCGCGCGGGGCGGCGAGAAAATCGACCTGTTCGTCGAAGGCGCGTGCAATCTTCCGCTGGGGATCTCGACCTTTTGGTGGGATCACCCTGAGCTGCAAGCGCGATGGCGCGAGCCCAAGCCGGGTCGGCTTGAGAGCGCGGAGTTGGTCGTGGTGGACGAAGCGGCCTGGCGATACGCGCAAGCCTGGGATTTCCTGCGTCGACTGATGTTGGCGCTTCCGGAAGACTCGCCGCGCGCAACCGAAATCGCCAACGGGCTGCGTGATTTTCACGCGTGCATCGATGCGCAAGATCCCGTGCCCGGCATGGAGGAAACGGCATCGGCGCTCGACGAACTCGTACGAGGTGGCGCGCATGAGGCCGCGACGGCGTGCGTCGCCGTTGGTCACGCCCACATTGACACCGCCTGGCTCTGGCCACTGCGCGAGACCCGCCGCAAGTGCGTGCGCAGTTTCTCCAATGTCTTGCGTCTTCAAGAGCGTTTCGCTGACTTTCACTTCCTCTGCTCGCAGGCGCAGCAGTACGAGTATGTGAAGGAAGACGCACCCGAAGTGTTCGCGCAGATTGCCAAGCGCGTGCAGGAGGGTCGATGGGAACCCGGCGGCGCGATGTGGATCGAGCCCGATTGCACTTGTCCATCGGGCGAGAGTTTCGTGCGGCAGATCGTGCACGGAACTGGCTTCTGGACCGAGCATTTTGGCGCAGCGGGAAAGCAGCGCTTCCTCTATCTACCCGACACTTTCGGCTTTCCGCCCTGTCTTCCGCAGATCGCACGGCTTGGTGGACTCGACACCTTCATCACCAACAAGATGAGCTGGTGCGAGACGAACAAGTTTCCCCATGTCACCTTCATGTGGCGCGGCCTCGACGGCACCGAACTTCTCACGCACCTCACACCGGGGCACAACTACAACTCGTCGATCGAACCGAAGGACATGCTTTACGGCGAAAAGAACCTCATTGTCCAGGATGGACAGAGTTTCTTTGCCAGCGCCATTCCAATGTGGCTGCAGCCGTTTGGCTTCGGCGACGGTGGCGGAGGTCCGACCGATTGGCAAATCGCGCGGGCCGAACTCGCTGCGGATTGCGCTGGTTTGCCGCGTTTCGAGCAGCATCGCGTCGATGTCTTCTGTGGTCGCCTCCACGCCGGACGCGAAGCGCTCGAGAGCGCGGGCCGTCCGTTGGCGTCTTGGGACGGCGAGCTCTATCTCGAGTTGCACCGCGGGACCTACACCAGCCAGGCTTGGTTGAAGCGGCAGAATCGCCTTGCGGAAAGCGCGTTGCGCGATGTGGAGGCGTTGGCGTGCTCGTTGCCGAGCGCCTCGCGCGCAACCGATGCGAAGAATCTGTCGGCATTTCGCGGGCGGTTGGATCGCGCGTGGAAGACGCTGCTTCTCAATCAGTTCCACGACATCCTTCCTGGTTCGTCGATCGAGATCGTCTACAAGGACGCTCGCGCAGACCATGTCGCGATTTCGCAGGTGGCGGTTGGTGAGCGTGATCGGCTCGAGATGGCGTTCGCCAAAATCGCCGACACCCGCGCGATGCGCAACCCTGTCTTGGTGCGCAACACGGCGTCGAAGCGGCGCTGTGGAGTGGTCGAGGTCGGCGAAGCTTTGATCGAAGTGAACGATGTGCCCGCGCTGGGCATGAAACTCATTGATGCTGCGGAGATCGGGCCGCTTCCGCCCGCCGTTATGGTGAAGGCGACCAAGCGGGGCGTGACGCTTTCAAACGGCACCGTGCGCGCATTCATCGATCTCGCTGGCCGTGTTGCCGAGCTCGAGCATCTTCCGACGCGGCGACTTGCCAATATGCGCGATGCGCGCGGTCGCCCGATGCCGATGAACCAACTTGCCATGTACGAAGATCGTCCGCGTCGCTGGGAGGCATGGGACACCGATCGCGACTATTTCGACAAGTGCCTCATGATCGACGACGACTGCGAAATCGCCATATCTCAAGCGCATCCGCTGCGTGGCGAGATGCGCGTCGAGCGCGCGATTGGCGCAAAAAGCAGGATTTGGCAGACCTATCGCCTTGATGCGGGAAGCGGTCGGCTTGAGATTCGTACCGAGGTCGATTGGCGCGAGTCGCAGCAGTTGCTTCGCGCGCTGTTCCCCTGCGCGGTGCGGGCGCGTCATGCTTGGTTCGGCTCGCAGTTCGGCGCGATCGAGCGGCCGATTCATCGCAACACAAGTTGGGAAGAGGCGCGTTTCGAGGTTCCTGGCCACGCGTGGATGGATGTCGCCGAGCCTGGTTTCGGAGTCGCGGTGCTCGACGATGGCCGCTACGGACGCAGCGCGATCGCGACGGCGGATGGCGCGACGCTCGGGCTCTCGCTGCTCAAAAGCCCGCTGTTTCCCGATCCGACCTGCGACCGTGGCGAACACGCTTTCAACTACGCCATCATGCCGCACGCCGGCGATTGGCGTGATGCGGATGTCGATTGCGCGGCCGAGATGTTCCGCGAGCCAATGCGCGCGTTGGCGTTAACCAAGGGCCGCAAGGGCATTTTGCGCGGCGCATGGGCGCCATTCGATGTGCTCGCAGCCGCATCGATGCGCGTGGAGATTGCCGCATGGAAACCGGCGGAGGACGGCCGTGGTCGCATTTTGCGACTTGTCGAGACGCGTGGCGCGCGCGGCGATGTGCAGGTCTTCTGGAACATCGATGCGAGCAAAGTGTCGTCGGTCGACCTCTTGGAGAAGCCGCTTTCCCGCGAGGATCTCAGGCATTCCAAGGGCGCGGCCACGCTCCTGCGCATGAAGCCGTTCGAGATCGTCACCCTGCGCGTCGAGTGAGTGCGGCGCAGGCGTTATCCTGCGGCGATGCATCTGTCTTTGTTCGACTGGCTTCTTCCGATCGTTCTGGTGACCGCGCTTGCGGTTGTCGGAATCCGCACGCGTAAGTACGGCCAGAGCGTCGCTGGCTTTCTTGCCGCCAATCGTTGCGCCGGCCGTTACCTCATCGCGCTGGCCGATGCGCGCGCGTCGATCGGACTGATCACGCTCGCCTGGTTTTTCCAGCAAAATTACGATGTTGGATACACATCGGTGTGGTGGGGCCTGAGCGAAGGTCCGATCATGATCTTTCTCGCGCTGACCGGTTGGGTCGCGTATCGCTTCCGTCGCACGCGCGCGCTGACTCTCGCGCAGTTTCTCGAGCAGCGCTACGACCGCAACTTCCGCATCTTCTGTGGCGGGCTCGCCTTCGTCGCCGGTCTCTTAAACTATGGCGTCTTTCCAGGCATCAGCGCACGTTTTCTCATTCACCTCATGGGGCTTCCGTCGCATTTCATGCTCGCGGGAACCATGTTCGACACCTATCTCGTGTTCATGGTGATGATGCTTTCGACGGCGCTGTTCTTCATCTTTCTCGGTGGACAGGTCACGGTGATGGTGACCGACTTTCTGCAAGGAGTGTTCTGCAATCTGGTGTTCGCAGCGCTCACGCTCTTCCTCATCTGGAAGTTCCCTTGGAGCGATCTCAGCACCACGCTGCTTTCGGTGGGTGACGGAAAATCACTGGTGAATCCGGCGCCTTCGTCGCTGAAGGCGGAAGAGAATTTCAATGTTGCCTACTGGGGAATCCAAGCTGTTCTCATTCTTTACACCGCGAAAGCATGGCAGGGCGACCAGGGTTACAACGCGGCCGCCGCAACCCCGCACGAAGCGAAGATGGCGAACATCCTCAACGGCTGGCGCTTCCGCGTGTTTATGCTGGTGACGCTGGTGCTGCCATTGTGCATTCGGACGCTGCTGGAAAATCCTGCTTACGCGGAAGCGGGCGCGGCGGTGCGCGAGGCTGTCGCCGCGCTTCCGGCTTCGCAGGTCAGCGAATTGCGCACTCCGGTTGCGCTCGGGCTCATGCTTCCTGCGGGGCTGCTCGGCTTTGTGATCGCCGCGATGTTTGGCGCGTATCTCGGCACTGACAACGCATATCTCCACTCGTGGGGCTCGATCCTTGTGCAGGATGTGATCATGCCCGTGCGCCAGCGCATGGGTTTCGGCGAGCTTTCGCCGAAGGCGCATATTCGACTGATCAAGTTCGCAATCTTTCTCGTGGCTTGCTGGGGCTTCTTCTTCAGCGCGACTTTCCGTTCGCCCGACCAACGCATCGCGATGTACTGCAATCTCTCCGCGAGCCTGTTTTACGCGGGTGCGGGGTGCGCAATCATCGGTGGCCTTTACACGCGCATCGGCGGGCGCGCGTCGGCGTGGGGCGGCATGCTCACGGGCGTTACGATTGCGGCCATCGGCCTCTTTGTGCATGAATTCACTGGTGTTTGGAAGTCATGCGAGCAATCGCTGCCGTCGCTGTATGCGTTGCTCATGTGGATCAAGAGCTTCAACGGCCAGTTGCTCGGCTTCTTCGCCATGGCGGCCGCCGCGTCGGTCTACACCACACTTGCGCTGGTGCGACCTGCGAATTTCGATCTCGATCGATTGCTGCATCGTGGAAAGTTCCGCGTGGCCGACGATGAGGAAGCCGCGATCCAAATCGATCAGAAACGCAGCATTTGGGAGAAGATCGGCATCGATCGCAATTTCACTGGCTGGGATCGCGCGGTCACTTGGATCACGCTGTCGTGGCCGATCGCGGGCACGCTTCTGTTCGCCGTTGTCACGCCATTTCTTCTGTTCGGCAAGCCGCCCGTCGACTCGGCCTGGCTGGGATTCTGGCACGCGTACACCTACTTCACGCTCATCGTGGGTACGAGCGTGGTGATCTGGTTTTCCATCGGTGGAGTGCGCGACCTTCGCCGCATGTTCGAATTGCTCGAGAAGCGTCGCGCCGACGCGGGCGATGATGGATCTGTGCGCAATCGGCCAACGGGTGGCGGGGAAGATCATGGCTGAGTTACGCCATTCGATCGGCGTGCGCAGAGATGGTTGGACCGCGACTGCCACGGGCGGCGATGGAATCACGCGCGGCATCGGCACTTTCACCATTGCGCGCGGGGCGACGAGTTCGATCCACGCGGCGCTTTCTCGCGCGGGCATTCAGCAACCGATTGATCCGTTGCGCGCCGAGCTCGACAGCGAATGGGTCGGGCGCACCGATTGGAGCTTTACGTGTTCGCTGGCTATTCCGCCGCGTTCACAAGGTCGCCATTGCGCGCTGCGCATTGGAACGATCGACGGAACCTGCGAGGTCGTACTCGGCGGTGTTTCGTTGGGCATGCACATGAGTGCGTTTGTGCCGTTCGAGGCGCGCATTCCCGACGAACTTCGCGCAAGTACCGCGTTGCTCGAGCTTCGCTTCAAGGCGCCGGTCAATGAAGTGCTGCGCTGGGAGAAGCAACTCGGTGCGCGGCCGGTCAACGGTGATTGGACGCCATTTTGCTTCGCCCGCGTTCCCGCCTGTAGTTTCGGCTGGGATTGGGGTCCGCGCGTTCCTGGTGTCGGTTTCTCCGCGGCGAATTTCATCTGTTGGGACGACGCGCGCATTGAGCCGATCTCGGTTGCGCAGCGTTGGAATCGCGATGGATCGTGCACGATTTCGCTCGATGTGCGCGGCGACCTTGATCCCGCTCGTTGTCGCGTGACTTGCCTCATCGACGGACCTGATGGCGAGCATTTCGAACTTGAGGATGGATGTCGATCAATCACGGTGCGGCCCAAGCGACTCTGGCATCCGTGGGAGCGCGGTTCGCGTCGCGGTTGTAGTTGGATGGCGCAGGCGATCGCGTGGGAAGGCAAGTCGATGGACGATGGTTTTTTGGATGGACGGCAGGCGCGCTTTGCGCTGCGCAATATCGAACTCGACACGAGCCTCGACGACATCGGCCGAGGATTTCGCTTCATCGTCAATGGCAAGCCCATGTTCGCTAAGGGCGCAAACTTCATCCCGACGCTGCTCGACGGCACTCATGTGCGCGATTGGCGCGAGGAAATGCAGCTTTACCGCGCCACTGGCTTCAACATGGTGCGGGTATGGGGCGGTGGAAAGTACATGCCGCATGCGTTCTACAACGCTTGCGACGAGCTGGGAATTCTCGTGTGGCAGGACTTCATGTTCGCATGCGCGACCTATCCCGAAGACGAGCCGTTTGCTTCGCTGATCGCTCGCGAGGCCGATCATCAGGTGCGACGACTTTCGCGTCATCCATCGATGGCGCTCTGGTGCGGCGGAAACGAGGACATTCTTGCGTGGTGGAGTTGGGGTTGGAAGGATCGACTCCAGGAAGGGCAGTCGTGGGGCCGCAAGTATTGGTTGGAGACGCTGCCCGCGGCAGTCGCGGCTCACGATCCCGGCACGCCGTATTGGGCGGAGAGTCCGTACTCAGGCTCGATGGAGCTTCATCCCAACGACTGCGATCACGGCGACCGCCACACTTGGGACGCCGAGGCGAAGATCGAGGGATACCGCACGATTCTGCCGCGGTTTTCAAGCGAATTCGGTCATCAGTCGCCGCCGTGCATCGCAACGCTTCGCGAGTCGTTTCCGCCTGAAGCATTGATGATCTCGAGCGAGGCGTTGAAACTTCGGCAAAAAGCTTGGGGCGGCGACGACTTTCAATACAAGCCGTTTCTTGATGCGCGATTTCGAGTGGCGCGCGGATTCGATGAGTATGTCGCGCAAGCGCAGCATCTGCAGGCGCGGGCGATGGATGTTGCCATGCGCTGGTTGCGTGCCAACGCGCCGCGTTCGATGGGCGCGCTCATTTGGCAGTGGAACGATGTGTGGGCGGGGCACTCCTGGTCGCTCGTTGATGTTGCGGGGCGCGTAAAGCCGGCGTGGCATGCGGTGCGTCGCGCGTGTGCGCCACGCCTGCTGTCGATCGAGCCGACCGGGGATTTCGTGCAGCTCGTGGGCGGACAACTGGAGGTGGTGTTGGTCGACGATCGCGCCTTCGAGAATGCCGATGAGTTCACGAGCGCGCGCGTGCGTGCAATCGTGCAGCGCATCGACTTCCACGGTGTTGTGCGAGCGGAAGTGGAGCTTTCGCTTACGCCACACGCGAGCGCTGGTCTTCCCGCGGCCTCGATGCGCGCACGCATTCCCAGCACGCTGTTGGCGGATGCGGATGCGCGACGCGAATTGCTCGTTGCCCGTATCGAGGGCGAGCCAACTCTTGCGCGGGCGACATGGTTTCTCGCTGAGGATGCGCAGCTCATGCTGCCCACGCCGGTGTTGCGTGGGTGCGGTCTCGATTTGGTTCGCGCGGAGCGGGTTGTGCGCGAGCTTTGGATCGAGGACGACGAACACGCGAGTCGCGCGGCGGTTTCCTCGAGTTGGATCACACTGCTTCCAGGCGACATCGTTGAGATCCCGGCCGGCGCTCGGTCGTGGAGCGCGAACCAGTTCGCCAAGCCGCACGCGGAAAAATAGTTCGCGTAAGAGTGTGGTGCATTTGAGATCAGTCGTTTTTTGCGGTTAGCCTCGGCTCACGCAGCGACCTCCGCTCGGGCGGGAGAATTCGGCTGCGCATTCGGGATTCGTTGGACTACAGCAGAAGGGAAAACGGTGATGGCGATGATCGCTTGCTTTGACATGGACGGAGGTCGTGGTGGTTTCACCAATGGATTCTTTGCGCACGGTTTTGATATCGATTCGTCGGGCGGCTCAGACAAGGCTTCGCCAGCGAATGCTCGTGTTGAACCCGCCGATAGGTTCGCCGCGGGTGCTCCGAGCGTCGTGCCCGAAGACGCGCCGCGGCCTGAACACTTTCCCACTGGGCGCACGCACGCGCAGATTGTGGCGCTGTTTGCCGGCAAGTCGCAACGGCGCGAACAAGGCATCGCTCGCGTGCTCGAGGATGCGCGCGCCAAGGGCAAGCCGGTCGATCGCTTCGTTGCTTGCATCACCTATGACTCCGAATTCGCACCAAAGACCACCAACCGCCGGCAGCTGCTCGAGCTTGGCATCATGGTTCCCGCGAGCGATTCGCTTCCGAAGTCAGCCGCCGATGTGCATCGTTGCCTGTGGACGATTCTCTATGGCCTGGCGCGGCTTGGCATCTATCTGACCGGAACCGATGGGTTCGACGATCGGGCGCTGCTCGCCAAACTGTGCGCGACGATCCTGGTCGAGGAGATCAACGACATTCCACCATCTGCAGATATGAGCGAGTTCATCGATGTCGATCCGATTCACTCGTTCGTCGAAGACGAGGCGTCATTGTCCCCAGACGGACTCAGCGGGCCGTTTGACTTTGGCTCAAACGACGAGGATGAGGAGTTCGGCGCACAGCCGCGCTTGGATCGCGATCGACTCTTGCCTAGGCCGGATCGCCGATGAGCCTGCGATCAAGCCGATGAGCCTGCGATCAATTCGACGGTGGTGTGCGGGTGCTGTGACCGAAAGTCCGCAGCCATGCCACGGGCGCGCGTGGTCGGGCGCCCTTGCGGCTCTTGGCCTGCTTCCACCAGCGGTAGGCGATGGCACAGCCAATCAAGAGCACAAAACCGGCGACGGCGAGCGTGAGCATGTCCGCCGTGCTCTCGGCACGCTCGTAACCCATTGCGCCGAGGTAGCCGATGCCGATCTGAATCGGCGAGGTGATGGCCACCGTGGTCAGCTCCACCGCGAGGAACTTCCACCACGCCATATGCAGGATTCCCGTCATGGTCAGCACGGGAGTGCGGGTTCCCGGGATGAAACGCGCGAGGATGAGCACAACCGCGCCACGCTCTTCCATCGCGTACTTCGCCTCAAGCAGGCGGCGCGGGTGCATCATGCGTTTGAAGCGTTTGCTGTGTATGAGCCTGGTGCCGAAGTTTCGACAGACCCAGATCCAACAGGTATCTCCGATGACCAGGCCGAAGTACGCGGCGGCCAGCGTTTCGGTCCAGTGCATGTTCCCGTGGAAGATCAGCGCGCCTGCGGGAATCAGCAGGAAATCTTCGGAGATGTGAAGTCCGACTCCGCAGATGATGAATGCGAAGAAGATGAACCACGCGCCGTACTCGGTTACCAAGTCCTTGCCATGGGACTGGAGCCAGCCGCTCAGGCCGCCCCCGTCCGATGCGACCGCTGTTGCGGCCGTATCGACCGCTTGACAGAGGATGCTCGAGAGCTGGAGAACAGTGTCGTCCATAATGGACAGGCACTCTATCAGCGCCAAGGGGCGATTGGGCTTTGGTTCAGGCGACTGCTTGGGAGGATTTCGCGCTGCCTAGACCGATCAGATCAACGCGTCGATCGTGCGCAGACCAGCAAGCTCCCGACACCAGAAGGGCTCCGCAGCTTCAACGCCGATGCGTGTGCCAACGAAGCGATCTCGTACATCGATTTGCTCGGGAAGCACTTGATTGGGCGTGTGGTCAACCACCTGAGAGCGATAGGCAAGGATTGCCTCGCGTTTCTTCAGGCGAAACTCCGTGATATCGAGAGCAAAGGTTGGATCGTGCATCGCCTTCAGATGGGTGCAGAAGTAGTAGACGAGTTTGCGTGGATAGATGGGTTGGCCGGGGATGTCGGACTTGGTGAGTTTGGCGTCGAAACGCGCATCTTCGGCGATGCGTGTGGCGGCCAGGTGATCGGGGTGGACATCCTCGGGATGGGGCGCGAAGAGGATCTCGCAACGGTGTTGGCGCAGAACGGCGGCGAGCGCGTGGCGTGCGGTCACCGAGTGCTCGAGCCGGCGGTTGGGCAGTCCAAGATTGATGCGCGAGCAGCCGAGAATCGCATCGGCGGCGGCCGCTTCCGTCGCGCGGCGCTCAGGAGTACCACAGGGTGTCGGCTCGCCATTGGTCATGTCGACGATGAGAACGCGGTGCCCTTCGCGAACAAATCGGGCGATCGACCCGCCCATGCCCAGCTCGGCGTCGTCCGGATGAGGGGCGACCACGACGATGTTCATGGCGGCGCGTGTCGGGATCGGCGTCGGATTTGTCGTTGGCTCTTGCACAGGGTCGGATGTTACCGATCGCGCCCGCGTGTGCCCTTGGGCTTCGAGTCATCGGTCCTAGGTTGCGAACCATCGAAGCCAGGAACTGGTCCGACGAGGCGCGATCCACCAAACGCAGACTGTTCGATCTCCAAGGCAACGAGTGCGAGGTATTGGTCGAGCGATTGGCGCAGTTTGGCATCGCCAGTACGACGCGCGAATTCAGCCTCGATCATCGCTCGATGCATCGTGAGCAGCCGAATCCATGCATCGGCGAGGTATGCATTGGCTGTGGGGGCAACCAGCAGCGGCGCGAGTTGTGCGGCCACGGTTTCCGGATCGCCGCGAAGTAGCGGCGCGAGCTTTCGCTCGATCGCGGCCGTCAGTCGCACGAGCGGGATCGCGGATTCGAGCGCAAGGAGATCGCGCTCGAAGGTGGCCTGTCCCTCGGTCGTCGCGCTGGCGACGAATGATCGGGCGGCAAGGCTTGCAAGGGCGGTGAGGTCTTGGGTCGCAGGGGCGATCATAGCTCGACGCGTCGCCCAGCCTCCCCATGTGGCAAGTTTGTCGCCGTCGGAGCGGTTGATCGGTTCGACGAGTTGGTCGAGGTCGCGTAACGCCTTGCAAAGCCTCGCGGCGTTGTCCATCCGTCGGCTGGCCGATCCGCCGAGATCGCCCGTTGCGACGGCCTCGCACCAGGCCGCGCGCAGGGAGGCCGCACGCTCGATGACGCGCTCGGGCGCGCCGCCCGTCAACTCGATGGCGCGCGGGCTTCGGCGCTTGAGTTCATCTTCGTATGCAAAGGGAAAGGCCGCGCTGAACTGCGCCTCCAACGCGGCAAAGGCGGCTTGCCCTTGCGCGCGCTTGAGGGGTTCGAGCAGGAGTTTCGCCATGCGCTTGCCGACGGTCGCAAAGCTTCGTCCTGCGCCCGGGCTGATCGCACCGATCGAGTCGATGACACCTTGCAGCATGACGATGCGCCGGCGGTCGGCGTCAATGGACTTCACCCGATCAAGCGCGGACAGGTTGCCAGGCTCGCTCGATGCTGCTGGATCGGCTGCGATCGCCTTGAACGCAGGGGCCAGCGCGCGAACAGCGAATCGCGCATCGCGGTCGAGTTGTCGGAGCACATCCTTCAGGTCGCGCGGTGCGCTGGCCAGAAGTGAATTCTCGAGCCGATCGGCCGCCGCACATGCGTCGATGATGCGGGTGGCGGCGCGCGCGCGCTCGAGTTCTCCTGACGCGCCTCCGGATTCGCTGCTGAGTATCGACGACGCGGCATCGGATAGCGCCGCGCGCGATTGTTCGGTCATCTCTCGGGTCGAGCGCATCGAGAGCATCGCGCGCGCGGCTGGATCAGTCTTCTCGAGAGCCTCCAACGCACTGCGGGCGTCGATTGCTCCGCGTTCGTCCGCTGTTGGCGACAACGCGACTACGGCGGCGACGATCCGTTGCAGTGAGGCCGCGAGCGCCGCCTCCGAAATGGGGAAGGGCGCTCCAGAGGCGCGCATGTTCACCAGCCACCCGACCGTATCAGCGGCGCGATCGAGGAGCCTCAGATCCTGTGCCGCGCTCGAGCCGCGGGCGATCGTCGCGTCGAGCGCGGCTTTCATCGTCGATTTCTCGGCACAGTTCGGGAGTGCGTCCAAGCTCGCACGGATCTCCGCCGAAGAACGGCACGGCGCCATGCGCTCAGGTGAAGCCGCGCGTGCGTCGATGAGCACTGGCCAAGGGTCGTCGTTCTGCCGCCCTTCAAGCAGTTCCGCCAGTTCCGCAAGTGGCGCGAGAACCGTGCCCAGCGCACGCGCAGTTTGGGCAGGAAGCGCTTGCGTGGGAGACACCATTGCCTTTCGCATCGGTTCGATTGAGGCGCTGGCTATTGCCTCGAGCAGGCGGATAGCGCGCTTGGCGTTGTCTGCCGAGAGCGTGCGAGGCGGCATGGCGCGCCCTCCGACGGCAAGCTCGACCAACGCGTCGATCCGTCCGATCAACAGCGCAAGCCGCGCGCCATCGACCGCGGGCGCGCTTTCGTTCCACGGCCTCATGGCGCCCGCGCGCAGCAGATATGCGGCAATGCCACGCACTCGCGCCCGAGCACTCGCGCCCGACTTCGCCTCGCCCGTCAGATTGGCTGCCTGGTCGTTGAGCGCACGCAACTCAGCCTCGAGAAGCGTCGCCAAGTCGGTCGCGCCGTTGGTTTGGGTAATCGACGGGCCAGTCGGCACGCCGCCGAGATTGAGTGTCTGGGCGGTTGCCGCGTTCGAGAGGCATATGCACAGTGTGAGCGGGATGGTGATCTGGAAGGCCCTCTGGATCGCCATCAAGAGCATCATCCGGAGCGTCTTTGCGCACCACATTCCAGAGCAAGGCAGGGACATCAATCGCACGGCGTACCCTCCGCAGGTGTGTGCAGTGCAGTTGCCGCTCCGTACCAGATCCAGCGAAGGCAGAGTCCCTGCGGAGGAAGCGTCGGTCCCGCGCCGCGGCGGTCGCGAGCCTGGATGATCCGCGGAAGATCGGCTGGATCGATGCGCCCGCGCCCCGCCTCCAACAGCGTGCCCGCGATGATGCGAACCATGTTGTAGAGGAACCCGCTAGCAGCGACCTCGATCTCGATCCGTCGCGGGCTGGGCGAACGCGCTACGCAGTCGAGCACGCTGCGCACAGTGGTCGCACGCCCATGGTCGATCTGCGCGAAACTCGCGCAGTCGTATGTTCCGATCATGTGGCCCGCCGCTTCCTGCATGCGCGCGAGGTCGAGCGTGTGCGGTGTCGCGAACACCAGATTGCGGTCGAAGAGCGGACGCGGGTGGTGAGGATGGCTGGTGTGCTCGATCGTGTAGCGGTAGCACTTGCTGCGCGCATCGCCAATCGGGCTGAAGGAGTCATGGACGCGTTCGGCGCGCACCACCTGTACATCGCGGGGGAGGCGGGCGGTGATCGCTTGCGCCAGGCGCTCGAGCGGCACGCGCACATCGGCGGTGAACGCCGCAACCTGCCCGATCGCATGAACGCCCGAATCAGTTCGGCTCGCGCCTACTACCTCGACCTTCTGCCGCAGCAGGTCGGTCACCGCCTCTTGCATGACTCCCTGCACGGTTCGCAGAGCCGGGGCATCCGCGGGCTCCTGCCGTTGCCAGCCGTGGAAGTCGGTGCCGTCGTAGGCGATGGTCAGCTTGTAGCGCGGCATCGCGGTCTGGCTCCGGGGTGCCCGGGTCGCGGTTAGCGTCCGAAGAGGTCGCCGGGGTGGAACATGCCCTTCGACTCGAAGTACGCAAGGGCCGCATCAACGGTCGGGAAGATCTTCGTCGCGGTTTCGGTGATGAACGGGCTCGGTGCCTTCCTCGGCTTCCACACGACATACACCTCTTTGGTGTGCTCCCAAGCGTGGTGCAATTCGCGCTCCACACCGCTCGAAAGTCCAGGAGTGCCGTTGGCCAGCTCAGGCACCAGCGACACGATCATGTCGCTCTGGTCAATGAGCTTGAAATCGCGCATGTAGATCTGCCCGTCGATGTCGCCGGCGATATCCAGCACCTCACGCACCGAGACGCGAATGCTGCGTCCCGCGCGCGCGCCGAAGCTGTGAGCAGCGGTTTCGATCCAGTCCTTGCCATCGCGGGCCGCCGCAAGCGCTCGATCGAGCAGCAGTTTCTCGTCCACATCGCCGGGATCAAAGGTGATGAAGTGGCGGGCGAGCTCAGCGCGGAAATGGTCGATTTCCGCCAGAACATCAGGCAAGTCCACCACATGGCTCATGGGGAAACTCGGGTAGACCTTGCGCATCGTCGGCCGAGTGATCAGCCGCGTCGCCGTCTCCACCGTGTCCTGCAAACGCCCGCGCGACAGGATGTAGAAATTGTTCTGGCAGCCCATCGCTTGGGCGAGAAGCTCGGTGGCGAGGATCTCCTCTTCGCGCCAGACCATGCAGTCCTTCAGTGTCGCGTCGATCTCGTGCTCGGCGTGGAGGCGCTGGTGCACCACCTCGACATTGTCCACCAGGCAGATGAACATGTTGGGCTCGAGCTTGGCGATCTGGTCGAAGTCGATCGCCGAGAACAGCCCATGGCGCCAGCGAAAGGTGGCGTGGGTGTTGACGATGACATTCCGGTGGTCCTTCGCTGGCTGGGTCGTCGCGATGACATCCTTAAACGCAGCCCGTCGGAGGGTCGACAGTCGGGAGATAGGCAGATCGAGAATCCGGCCCGCGCGCACATCAGGCGCCTCCGCGTACATCAGGTCGCCGAGATTAAAGAGCTCGACGTGGTCGCCGCGCATCCCCGCAGCTTCCTTCACCGCCCGAAGGTAGGGCTTCTTGTCGACTCCAATCTGGCCGGTGACGATCGCGCGCATGCAGACATCTCCAATTTCAGCCGCCAGAACGGGGGCTTGGACGGAAGAGCGTAACAGGACAACGGCCGATCTCGCACCGATGCGGCGGTCGCGCGGACCTATCGCGTAGACATCGCTGCCAACAATGCCACCACATGGACCTCCACCGCGCGCCCCTCGCCGACGGCGTCGACGCGCTCGTGGGTCTTGCCCTTGACATTCACCCGCGCAGCGTCGATGCCGAGCAGGCGCGCGATGTTTCCGATCATCTCCCGCTTGCGCTCGGACAACTTTGGGCGCTCACAGATCACCGTGGCATCGATGTTCACGACCTCAAATCCGGCGCGGGCGACCTTGGTGCGGGCTGCTTCGACGAAGAATGCCGAGTCCTTTCCCTCCCACGCTGGGTCGGAATCGGGGAAGGACTGTCCGATATCTGGCATTCCGAGCGCGCCGAGGAGGGCATCGACCACCGCATGAAACAGCGCATCGCCATCCGAGTGCCCAACTGGACCGAGCGGATGGTCAAACCGCGCACCGCCAAGCACGAAAGGCCGTCCCGCGCCGGCGGGCGCCACGGGTTCGAGGCGATGCAGGTCGTATCCATGTCCAATCCGAAGGGCGGGCAGTTGGGTGCTCATGAACGCTCTTTGTCGCCCAAAGCGGTGACTCCGCTTGCCAATTCCCGAAGAGCCCGCCCCGACTCGGCCGATAGCACGGTGCCACGAACCCGTGCGCAACTGAAGGCTACGCCATGACTCGCATGATCACGACTCGCGCCACCACGATCTCGCTTGCCGCCGCATCGCTCCTACTCGCAGGCTGCTACGGCCCGCGAGGAGCGATCTATCCCTACTCGGGCAACGGCTACACCTATGAGTCGTCGGAGATGCGGCCAGTCACCATCTCCCTCGTCGATACTCGAACCGAAGAGCCTTTCTTCAAGCTCGAGATTCCTGCAGGCAAGCAGCTCACGATGAACTTCATCGAGGGCGAGGGCGATGATCCCGTCGAGCGACCCGACCGAATGGTCTATTCGATTTGGGACATTGGAACTTCAACGGGGCGTCTGACCAACCAGCTCACCTGCCCGCCCACGGGTTGCCGTCGCATCGACTACCTCGTGCGCACTGGTCCCGAGTGGCGTGAGGAACCCGCCGAGTACGGCGATCGGTACGACGGCATGACCAAGCGGCCATCTTGGTGGACACCGCAGGGCGGCGAACTTCCGACGCCGGCCAAGCCCTACGAATAAATCGGGCTCATCACGAATCACGAGCGAGCGCGGCGAACAATTCGCCGCGCTGTTCATAGTTCTTGAACTGGTCCCAGCTGGCGCACGCCGGCGAAAGTAGCACGACATCCCCGGGCCGCGCCTGCGCGCGGATCCGTTCCATCGCCACCGCCAGCGTCCCACATCCGTGACTCCGCGCGCCGCCAAGCAGCTTCGGCTCAGTGACGCCAATGGCGTAGAGGCCCGCAACTCGGTCGCCGAGCGCGCGTACGCGCGAAAGATCCGCCAACTTGTCGTACCCGCCGGCGATGAGGTGTATGCGCGCGGGGTCGGTGAAACTCTCGATCGCCAGAAGCGTGGCCTCGGGCGTCGTTGACTTCGAGTCGTTGTAGAAGCGCACGCCCGCGCTTTCGAGCACGAACGCCAACCGATGGGGTAGACCGGGAAACCGCTCGATCCGAGCGCGTAGGCTTGCGATGGCAGCGGCCGCATCGAGACCGGCTAGTTGGTACGCGGCCACCGCGGCTTCAAGCGCCAGCAGCGCGTTGGCCTGGTTGTGCGCTCCGGGAATGCGCGTATTCATCGACGCAGCGGCGGGCAAATCCACCGTCGC
Organism: Planctomycetota bacterium; assembly: GCA_003671075.1. GTDB lineage: Bacteria > Planctomycetota > Phycisphaerae > Phycisphaerales > SM1A02 > QWPT01. The sequence continues at coordinate 7,378 of QWPT01000012.1, read as the reverse complement.
GCCGTTCGCATCGCGCCACCATGCATCCGCGCCCATGGCCTGCGCGCCCATGGCCTGCGCGCGCTGGGCATCGGCGCTGCCCTCGAACGCGCTGATGAAACGCGCATCCGCCGGTGCAAACGCTCGGATCATCGACTTCGACTGCGCGTAGTGGGCGAAGGTCCCGTGCCAATCGATGTGGTTGGCCAGCAGGTTCGTCAACACGGCAACCCGCGGCGACCAGCGAAGCGATTGACCGATCCACCAGAGCATCGCGCTCGACAGTTCAAGCACAACGAAGTCATGCGTGCCGATGTCATTCAGCTTCGACAGCAGCGAGCCGCCGATGTTTCCACCGAGATGCGCCGCATGCCTACCGTCGCGCGCGCCGCCATGCCCGCCGCCGTACTTGTCGCCAAGCCCGTCATCAAGCGCGGCCTGCAGCATCGCCGAGGTCGTGCTCTTTCCCGCGCTGCCAGTCACGCCGACAATATTGGTGACGCCTCGTCCGACGAGTTCGCAGATCGTCAGCCCGATCTCTGTCCACACGGGAACGCCCGCGTCGGTCGCAGCCGCCAGAAATCGGTTGTCCCACGGCTTTGGCACCGCCGGGTTGGCGATCACCAATTCCGCCGTCGCGAAGTCTTCCACGCGGTGTTCGCCCAACACGCAGGTCACGCGCCCAGATTCGATCTCGTTGGCAAGTTGCGACAGCGGCTCCGCGAGTTTCTCAACGCGGTCAACATCGGTCAGTGTCACCCGTGCGCCGCGCGCGACGAGATACTTGGTGACGCCGACCCCGCCGCCAAACTGCCCAAGGCCCATGACCGTCACCCGCTTACCAGCGACTTCGGGAACTTCCATGGCGATTGGCTGGTGCGTTGGTCGGCTCATTGCTTCGTCTCCCCATTTGTCTCGCCAGTCGTCTCGCCCGTCTTATCGCCAGCCGTCTCGCCCACCGTCTCGCCAGCCGTCTCGCCAGCCTTGTCGTTGCTTTGCGCCTTCGTTGCGATCGGAGGTGGAAACACCAGCGATCCATCGGGTGCGTCGGGGTCGTTCACCAAGATCGACGCGATTTGCAGCGTTGGCGACCAGGAGTCCACTGGCGTGTGCAACCTCGCCGTCACCGCTCCCGTCCTCCGGCCACTCGCGAAATCGAAGGTGACTACATGCGTCAGGGTGTGATCGCCCACCAGCGACGGAAAGACATCCTTCGTCACCAGTCCGAGCGATTCAAACGCGCCGTATCGCCCGCGCACATCCGCCGCAAACGCAGCGATCTGCCCGGCCGAAACGCTCGTGCTGCTTGCCGCTGACCACGACTGCAGCGCCAACTTCGAAGTCGTTTCGCTGTCCGCGTCGAATGTCAGCCGAACGCCGTTGTCGAGTTGTGCATCCCACTGTTGCTGCAGGTCAGTGACCGTGGAAATCCACATCATCGACAGAATGGTGGTGGCGAAGCCCGCGGCGATTCCTGTCCAGGCCAACCCGCGCCCGCGAAGTGTTGCGCCCGATCGCTTGATGCGATCAAGGGCGATCATTCCGAACAGCACGGACAACGCGCCGGCAAACCCGCCGCCGCAACAAACGAGCGGAAGCGCGACCACGCCCATCACCGCCGAACTTAACGCGAGCCTGCTCAGGGCGGGGCGCGAGCGAACCGCGGAACTGTCGGGGACATCGTTCATCGCTGCGGGTTATAGCCGCTCGCGTGCCGATCGGAAGCGACGGCGCTCGAGAAAGCAAGGCGCCGCGATGAATCGCGGCGCCTTGAAGTAATACATGAAGCTGGCCGCGCCTTACGCCACCGGCACAATCGCGATTTCCGTCACACCGGGCAATCGCCCCACGCGTTGAGCAGCACCGCGAGATCGGCGCCATCGGTCGTTCCGTCGCCATTGATGTCGGCGATGGTGGTACCCCATCCGTTGAGCACTTCCGCAAGGTCGGAGGCGTCCACCAGTCCATCGAGATTCAGATCAGCATCGCATGGTTGGGTGGCAACGCAGCTCGTGGTCAGCGTGCCCGTTCCTCCGCCGGTCGCGCCGCCCACGCGCAGGTAGTACCCCGTCCCGGCGAGCGCGGTGAAACTGATGCGCGAAGTTCCGTTCGCACAGCCCGCCGTTGCATCGTCGCATGCGACCAGAGTGCCCGCGGGCGCACAGGCGGAGCGGTACGCGGCCAGACGGGTATCAAACGCCGCACCGTTGCAGGTCGTTACCGTCGCCGTGCCCGTGCAGCTCGGCGTGTACAGGTACCAAAGGTCGTTCTTCATCAGCGTTCCCGCGCCCTCGTCGCACGATGCCGGCAGCGTGGTTGCGCTGTCTGTTGCATTGGCGCTGTTGAACGCAAACGCACCCTCGCCGATCGCCGTCGCGTTCACGCACTCGTCGTTGTCCGGGATGATCACGGTGACAACGCTCACATCATCGATAAACCAGTCGTCATCCTGCGCGTCAACGGCGGCGCGAAAGCGCAGGCGAAACTTGTTGTGCTTCGCATTGGCCGGCATGGTGTGCAGCCAGTTGGAAAAAGTCGTCTGATTGACGCCGTCCGAGTTGATGGTGTTGAGCAGAGCCCAGCGCAGCGTCGAGCTGAGGTACTCGACGATGAGCTGCTTGCCAACTTCAACGCCGATGTGCTGGGTGGAGTACCGCACGATGACCGTAGGCAATCCCGCGAGAAGCATGTAGTTGGTGCGAATTTCGTCGTCGCCATACGCGAGGGCGCTGATCGCATCGAGGTTGATCGAGCGAGTTGGACTCGGTTCGCCAATCGCGGAAGTGGTCACAACCGCACCCTTCGAGTAGATCCAGTTGTTGCTGTTGATCGTCGCCGATGCATCGAAGCCGTCGCTGAACGGCAGCGCAATCGCCGGCGGTAGCGCCACATCACACGACACCGCGTTGCGATACGCCGTGATCTGCGCCTGCTCGGTCGGCGAGAACTTTAGGTTTGCTCCCGCAGTCCCTTGGCAGCTGTTGATGATGGAGCACATGACATTGCACGGGTTGACCGCGTCGCAATGCCCCGCCTGCCAATTGTGGCCGAGTTCATGCGCGGAAAGTGAAGTGCGAAAGTCAGCAATGTTGGTGAACCGGCTCTCGACGCAGGAATACGCCAGATTTCCCACAGCGCCGCAGTCGTTGCCCGCCTGATTGCAGACGACGCCGAGCCACGCGAGCCCGATCACGTTGCCCGTGATCTGCTTGCCGGTGAAGAGTTGCGCCACATCGCGTTGGATCTCGTTTTCCGGCGAAGTGTTCCACTTGTTGCGGAACTCGCACAGCAGGTCGTTCATCACCGTGGTGGTGTACGGATCGGCCGCGGTGGTGCGGACGACGATGGTGGTGACCTCGTAGGAAATGTTCACATCGCGGTCATAGAGGAGCGACACATTGTTGAGGACATTCTCGATATCGTTTACCACACTGGTGGCGTTCGAACCGTTGAGCTGGAAGAACTCGAAGTCGGCATCACAGGCGATATCGGAGATGAACGGAGTCGTGCCCGCGATCCCGCCGTCGCCTCCGCCGTCGCCTCCGCCATCGCCGCCGCCATCAACACCACGGGCGACCGATCCTCCTTGCGCGGGATCGGTCGGTAGATCGAGCATCCAATCGGGCGGCGTCAGTTTCACATCGTCGTTGCCGCAGTGATGGTCGCCGAAGGGCAGGGCATCCGAATGGCGGTACACCGCGTGCTCGTTGGCTCCGCGTCCAGTCGCGAACTCGCTCATCGGCTGCACGAAAAATGTTTCCGAGGGCATGTCGATCAGCGCGGACAGCCGTCCGTCGATGATCGACGCCGCCACCAACGCGCCGTTGGAAGCGACGGTGCCGCGATAGGTTCGGTGGGGCGGCAGCGGTGAGGATTCCAGTTTCCCTTCGCCGCGGTCGAGGAGAAGTTTGGACGTCGCAGATCGCAACGAGGTGCGGAACAGGCGCAATGTCTCCAACTTACCTTCGATGTTTACCTTGATCTCAACCTGCTCGGGAATGCCCACAGGGACATCCAAGCGCTGTACGCCGTAAGTGCGCAGCGCTTGGATGCGAGGAAGCAACGAGGAAGCCGCCGGGGAAGTCGCCGGGGAAGTCAGCGCCGCGCCCAAACCACTCTTCTGAACACTCTCGGCCGGCGCAACCTCGCCGACGGCGAATGTGGACGAGGCCATCGAGGCAATCGCGAACAGGGCGGAGACGACGAGGGGTAAATGGCGGGTCATGGGGCTCGACTTGAGAGGGAAGTAGTGCGTGTGGGCAGAATCCGAGAAGCGTTCGCGCGCCGATGGCTCGCAGACGCGATGGATTCCTGAGAAATGGATTCGCGAGAAGTGGATCTACAACAGCACGGGGAAAAAGACAGGTGGGGCCCGAGGGCCCCACCTGCAGAAGAAATCATTCAATCAAACCATCTCAGCCTTGCTCGCGATCAGCTCCAATTGTTGAGCAGAATCGAGAGGTCGGTCGCATCAGTGTTTCCATCGCTGTTGACATCGCCGCTCGCCGTGCCCCAGCCGTTCAGCAGGTTGGCAAGGTCAGTCGCGTTCACAAAACCGTCGTTGTTGAAGTCGCCAGCGATCGGCGGTGGTGCTGGGATGCTCGGAATTTGCGCGCCCATCACGGCCGAAGTCGCGGTGCTCGTTGCAGTCGGTGCCTTCCAGAGGCCGAGGGTTACAGAACCAAGGTTGGCCTGCGGAGCCACGTTGGCATCGAAGCGGAAGTTGTAGAGCGTGGCCCAACGGAGCGCGTTGGCGCTGGCGTTGGTGTTCGGCTCACAAGTCCAGGTCACTGCGCCATCAGCCTGAGTGACCGTCCACGGCGCATTGGTGTAGCCCTCACCGTTGTTGTAGCTCGGCGACTTGAAACCAATGTTCGTGAGCGTGACGCCCGGTGGAATCGGAACGGAGAAGCTTCCGCCGCAACGATCAGAGTTCAGATTGTGGATGGCATACTCGTAGTGCCAAGTGCCATTGGCGTTGGCGGTCACGCGGTAGCCGAGGAGGAAGCGCCCATCGCCGGCAATGTCGTAACTCTTCACACCGACAGAACCCGGGAACTCCGCCGCCCACGCGGCGATTGCCGGCTGCTGCTGGAAGGTTGCTCCGGTGAGGGTGAGTGCGTAGCCAGCCGTGGTCGACCAAGTCGCGCCCACGGTGAGCTTGCGATACGACGCATTGTTGTCGTCGTTCAGCGCCGCCGCGTCGGCCTGATGCAGATACTGGCACTCGGCGTAGTAGGTCGCGCCGACATTCTGCGCGGGATCGAGATCGGAACGAGCGACCATGCAGCGCTCGCGCAGCGAAGTCGGAAGAGCAGCCGGTGCGGTCGGGTCGGTATAGGTTCCCGAGAAGACACCGGTGGACGCATTGATTGGTCCACGCCCCTTGAGATCGGACTGGCCGCCGTTGAGGCTAGAGGTGTACGGATCGGAGCAACCGATACCCAGCACGGTCGGGCAACCAGCACCAGCAGGGATGCATGCTCCGCAGAGCGTTCCCTGCAGCGCGCAGAAACCGTGCTTGCACCACGACAGACCGATCTGCTCGATCACACCATTCTTGATGCGGAAGAGGTTCTGCGGAATGGTCGGGTGCAGATTGCTTGGATTGGGCTGCCACTGCAGCTGAGCAGTTCCAATGTTGCAGCTGGTGGTTCCGAAGGCATACGACGCGTACTCAGTACCTTGGTAAGTTCCTGGTGCGTACCGCGAGACATCGGGGATTGCGCCAACAATGACATCGGGGCCAATGGATGCAGTTCCGCCGTCGCCGCCGCCTGGGACCGCTGTTGCTTGGAACTGGCCGAGAAGGATGGCGGTGCTACCGAGAAGCAGACCGCCGAGGGTGAGACTCGTTTTCAATTGAAACTCCTGCTCTGAGAATGGGATTGAACCGCTCGCCGGCCCCGGACGAGCACGCGTTTAAGATATATGCAACGGCGGGTAGTACGAAGTAATTTGTCCAAAATGCGTGAAGTTCGCGGTCCGAGCCCGGGATGCGGACGTTCGGTTGGCGGCATGACAAAAAAACACCCGCCGCGGTCAAGCCGCGGCGGGTGAGATCTGTCTGTCCCCGTGATTGCCCTTGTAGGGCGACCTTGAGGTTGGTTACTTAGCGACGGCGACGACCGGTGAGACCAGCGAGGCCGAGGAGCGCGATGGCGCCAGGAGCAGGAACTCCGATGGCGAAGGTCGACTCAGCGAACTGAACGGCCGAACCCGCAACACCGTTGTTGTAGCCGATCTTCATGTTCCAAACGCCAGCGTCCGAGTCGCGAGCGATCGAGAACTGACCGAGGCGCGTGGAGTCGGCAAGGTTGCCGGCCTGACCAACGCGACCTGCGATCGATCCACCCGGAGCGAACCAACCAGCGTTCTGGCCGTTCGGCACGTCAGGACGGTTCCAGGAGAGCGGGTTACCCCACGACGGATCGGCGCTGGTGCCGTTGGTCGCGGTCGGAAGTCCACCAATGGTCAGGTAGGAGTCGTAGGGGCGGTTCAGGTTGCCGCCGGTGAGGGCTGGGTTCCAGGTGCCGAAGGCCGTCTGGAGAACGCTGGTGTTGCCGGACGCGTTGTCCTTGTGAAAGAACATGTTGGTCTGGCTGGCATCGGTGCGGTTGAAGTTGAACGCGTTCAAGACCGTATCTGTGGCGCCGTTGAAGCGGGCGTAGAGCACGTAAACGTCCAGCGCGATGCCGGCATCGGAGACTTGCGACTTAACGGTGTAGAACTCAACGAAAGTCGCGGAGGACACGCTGGAAACAGCGGCCGCGAGGGTCATAGCCATGAGCTTCATGATCTCAATCCTTATGATGTGGAACAGGGGACAGGGACACAGGGACAGAAAGTCTCGCTCTTACAAGCGAAACACGGGATCACTTCATGCCCAGGCCAGCGACGAGTTCGCCGTCGGCCAAGGCCCCTTGTTCCCGTCTTAGAGATCGACTGGAATCGATCTCGCTGATCCAATGGCTCGGATCAGATGCTCCCTCGAGCACAGACAACCCTCACAGGACAACCATGCGACCATTCTGGGGGGAGTCAAGGTTGCGATTGTCGTTTTCTTTGGGAATCCGCCGAACATTTGCGCAGAACGGATTGAGCTGGGTGGGAGAAAGGCGTTGCCGTGCGGGTTCGCGGAAAGGCTCTTGGCAAAACGGTTTGCGTAAGACCCTTCGCACAATGGTGTTGTCGGATGGCGCGCGTTTGACTTGGCGCCGTCGGGCCACGCTGCTCCTGTTGGCGAGCTCCATTGTTGGCGGCGCGTTCAGATTTAAAAAGACCACCGCCGCGGTAAACCGCGGCGGTGGGAATCAAGCATTTGTTGTCAGTTCCGCGTTCAGCGACGACGACGGCCGGTGAGGCCAGCGAGTCCGAGGAGCGCGATGGCGCCTGGAGC
>QWPT01000113.1 GCA_003671075.1 Planctomycetota bacterium | reverse complement strand
TACGCTGACGATCCTTCGTCGCAACAACCGCCTTACTCCAATGACTTTCATGCAGCACCCCATCCGACCCCTGCTCCTCCTATTTGTCAGCGCGTGCATCGCTCTTGGTGCCAACACCTTTGGCGGCGCGGCGGAAAGCCCCGCATCGAAGTTCGGCGATGGCGAGAAAGACAAAGGTGATAAGAAGGACAAAGGTGATAAGAAGGACAAAAATGACAAGAAGGCCGACAAGCGCGCGCCCGAAGTTGCTGCGGGTGCGCAGTGGCTGCTCACGATGCATGGTGATGATGGGAAGCCCCAGGGCATCTGGGGAATCGGCAGTGATGGCGCGTTGACGGGGCCGTTGAACGCTCCGATCCCCGATGGTCCGGCCGGACTGGTACCGCACAACCTGCGCGGACTCGCACCGCTGCCCGATGGCGGTTTCCTCGCGATGAACGCGTACCTCAAGGACACGCGCATCCTGCGCTTTGGCGCCAAGGACGCCAACGGCGCGTATCCGTACCTCGGCGACTTCGCCACGGCGGGTGCGGCGGTCCCCGCGTTCGCGCACGGCTACCAGATCGCGATCGCGCCTGATGGCAAGGTCTACGTGAGCAACCAGGACAGCAACACGGTGACGTGCTTTGCGGGCGTCGCGCAGCCGAATGCGGGCCAGCCCGTGTCGCTCGCGAACGCCGCAGGCGGCGCGCCCGGCGTGATCGTGCCGAGCGACAAGACGAGCGCCGAAGGCATCAAGGATGTGCGCGGCATCGCGTTCGGCCCCGACGGCCTGCTCTATGTCTGCGACCGCGGCGCGGGATGCGTGAGCGCGTACGACACGAACACTGGCCGTCGTGTGAAGGTCATCGCCGAATCGCGACACGGGCTCAAGCGGCCGATTCAAGCGCTGTTCGCCGCCGACGGCGCGACGATGTTCGTGGGCGACAACGGCGCGAACTGCGTGTTCAAGGTCGATGTCGCGAGCGGCCGCGTGGAGGTCTTCGTGAAGAAGGGCGACGCGGGGCTCACCGAGCCATCGGCGCTCGCGATCGACGGCGGATGGCTCTACGTCGGAAGCCGCGAGGGCAAGCAGATCCTGCGGTTCAGCCTCGCCGACGGCAAGCCCGACGGCAAGGCTGCCGGCAAGCCGTTCGCAACGCTGCCGGACAATCCCGAGTTTCTGATGCGCCTCCAAGACTGAGATGGACGCACGTCAGTCGAGCGTGTGATGCGACACGACGATGACCACGAGTCCAAGGACCGTCGAGATTGCGTAGCTCAGCGGGAGGTTCCGCAGGAACAGATAGACGTCTTGAAGCCCCCAAGCGCCGCGCCAGAAACTCATGATGCCGATCGCAATCAGAAGCGTGGCTATCAGGCGGTGGGACTTCTAAAGCTGGCTGAACTTGATGAACATGGGTGAATCGAGCGCAAGCGAAGCTCTGCCTCCCCACGACTCGCTCGACACCGACACCATCGCCGACGACGCTCGATGCGGACTCTGCAAAATGTTGCGCCTGCGTCTGCGGCGCGGTAGGGTTCGCGCAACGGCGAGTCTTTCTGCCGGTCCTGCAACCACCCACATAGGAGCAGCCATGACCAGCACAACGAACGCATCCCGGCTATTTACCGCCAGTTGCCTCGCACTCATCGTCACCGCCATGAGCTTTGCCATCCGCGGCGGAGCCATGGGCGCGTGGACCACCGAGTTCGGCCTGAACAACGAGCAGGTCGGATGGATCAACGGAACCGCCTTCTGGGGATTCACCCTGGCGATGATCTTCGGCGGACCGCTCTGCGACGCCATCGGCATGGGCCGCATCGTGAAGTTCGCGTTCGTCGGGCATGTCGCCGGCATCCTGCTCACGATCTTCGCGTGGGACTACTGGAGCCTCTTCGGCGGCACGCTGCTGTTCGGTATCGCCAACGGTGCGGTGGAGGCGGCGTGCAATCCCCTGATCGCCGCGCTGTATCCCGACAATAAGACGACGCGCCTGAACCAGTTCCATGTGTGGTTCCCGGGCGGCATCGTCATCGGCGGACTCCTTGCGTTCGCGCTGGCGAGCGCGGGCATGAGCTGGAAGGTGCAGTTCGCGTCCATGCTCATCCCGCTTGGCGCATACGGCGTGATGTTCCTCGGCCAATCGATGCCCCGCACCGAGCGTGTCTCGATGGGCGTCTCCACGGGCGCGATGTTCCAAGCCTGCCTGAATCCGATCTTCCTGCTCATGGTGGTATGCATGCTCATGACCGCAGCAACGGAGCTAGGCCCGTCGCAGTGGATCCCGAGCATCCTTCAGAACGCAGGCGTTTCCGGCATCCTCGTGCTGGTGTGGATCACTGGCCTGATGGCCGTCGGCCGCCAGTTCGCGGGCGCATTCGTGCATCGGCTCCAACCGATGGGCATGCTGCTGTGCAGCGCAGTGCTCAGCGCGGCGGGCCTGTTCCTCATGAGCCGCACGACCGGTCCGATGCTGTTCGCGTCGGCCACCGTGTTTGCGTTCGGCGTCTGCTTCTTCTGGCCGACGATGCTGGGCTATGTGAACGAGCGCTTCCCGAAGACGGGCGCGCTGGGCATGGCGATCTTGGGCGGCGCGGGCATGCTGAGCGTGAGCATCGTGCTGCCAGTGATCGGCCGCTTCTACGATGACGGCATCGCGGCGCGCATCCCGGTGGGAACGACCGCCGATGCGCTGAAGGGCGCGGCGGCTGGCAGCGAGCAGGCGACGCAGTGGGCGTCCATCCAGGCCGACGCAGGCCTGCAGGCGCTCGGACAAGTTGCGGTGCTGCCGTGCCTGCTCACGGTGGTGTTCCTGGTGCTGCTGCTGAACTCGCGCAGCGCGAAGAGCGCGGCGCAGGAAGCGGCTACCGCCAACTGACGGCGCGCGACAGGACTGAAATCAAAACGAATCGCAGCAGGCGGAGGCACTGGCTTGCGCCTGCGACTTGAGCCGCGCGAGTTCCGCGCGCATCTTGGCGAGGCGCTGCGCGTTGGCCGGATCGGCGACCACATCGCGCTCTTCGCGCGGGTCGTGTGCGAGATCGAACAGCTGCTCAACGCTCCAATCGGGCCACAGGATGTACTTCCACTCGCGCGTGACGACTGCTTCCGACGCGGGGATGAAGTCGCGGCTGGTGAGCATCGCGTGCTCGTAGAGAAACTCGCTGCGCCACGCGGGCGGTTGCGCGTTGAGATAGAGCGGCGCGATGTCGCGGCCCTGCATCCCCACGGGCGGCGCGACGCGCGCGGCGGCGAGGATCGTGGGCGCGAGGTCGACATTGAGCGTGAGCGCGTCGTCGGTCGTGCCGCGCTTGCTTGCGCGCATGCGCGGATCCCACACGATCAGCGGAACGCGGATCGACTCCTCGTACGGGTACCACTTGTCGGCCAGGCCGTGCTCGCCGTGGAAGTAGCCGTTGTCGGTGGTGAAGATCACGAGCGTGTGGTCGAGCACGCCCTGCGCGCGCAACTCGTCGAGCACGCGGCCACAGGTCGCGTCGACTTCGGTCGCGAGGCGGTAGTAGTTCTTCATGTACTCCTGGTAGCGCTCGGGTGTGTCGAAGCGCCAGGTCCAACGGTTGCGGCCTTCGTTGCGGGCGTTCGCGAGAAACGCGGGCAGCGCGCGGAAAGCCGCGTCGTTCGCGCTCGACGCCACGGGCACAGTCACATCGCGGTACAGCGACATGCTCTCGGGCTGCGGGAGGTACTGCTGCTTGTTGCCATCCTCGGCGTGCGTGGCGAAAAACGCGACGGTCAGGCAGAACGGCTTGTCGATGGGACGCGCGCGCAGGAAGTCGATCGCGTCGCGCTCGTTCTTCTGCGTCACATGGATGCGTGTGCCGTCGGCTTGCGTGATCCCTGGCTGCTCAATCCAATGCGTGCCGTTGGCAAGGGCGGACGCAGGCGAGTCGTATTCCGCCGCGGGAAACTTGCCGTTGTGCCACTTGCCGATGTGGCCGACCCAGTAGCCGTTGGCGCGCAGCTGCGCGGTGAAAGTCTCACTCCACGGCGTTGTAAACATGTCGAACGCGCGATTGCCGTGACGCGACATCCACTGGCCAGTGAGCATGGTCGCTCGACTCACGCCGCAGATCGCAGTGGTGACGGAGTTGTGCGTGAAGCGCACGCCGTCGCGCGCGAGTTGGTCGAGGCGCGGCGTCTGCACCACAGGATTGCCTGCGCAGCCGAGCGTATCGTGGCGCCAGTCGTCGGCGTAGAGAAGGACGATACTGAGGGGTTTCGCAGGGCTGGGATCGCGCGGCGCACAGGCTGCCGCGGTCAGCACCGCCGTCAACGCCGCAGCAAACATGACGATGACACTCGAAGCCCTGGTGATCGCGTTCATAGCACGAGGGTAACCACGACGACATGCGCCGCCTTGAGAGCCGCGCCTGGATGGCGTTCGCGGTTGCGGTCGTGGACGCGAGCGGCTGCGCGTTACCGATGATCGAGGTCGTCACTGAGTTGTTGGTGCTGAGCACGACCGCGCATCTTCCTGATAGGCTCTTGTGGTGAAACCAATTTCGATCGTGTACGACCCCTGGAAGTGGCTCAAAAATCGATCGCTTCCGCTCTTGATCGCGCTGATCGCCCTGATCGCGCTGCACCCGTTGCTTCTCAACGAATTCGGCGCGTCCGACTGGGTGTTTCCGCTTGCGATCGCTTTGGTACCGCTCTTTGGCCTCATGGTGCTCGGCGGGTGGAAGCGCGCACTCCCGATGATCGTGATGTTCATCACGCTGGTCTGCCTGGCGATAGCGCTGTATCACGGCGACTCCCTCATGATCGCGCGAAGCCCGATAGCGATTCTGGCGTCCGCCTACTACGGATACTTGATCATCAGCATCAGCACGGTGCTTCTGCGCAGCAATGCGCTGATCGACGATCGGGTGTACGGCGGCCTTGCGGTCTTTCTCCTGACCGCGTGTATGTTCGCGACGATGCATCGCCACATTTCCGCGATCAACCCCGACTCATACTGGTCGACGGTCGATTCGAAGTCGGCGCCCCTCGACTGGGATGTCGCGCTCTACTTCTCGATCTCCTCGATCACGACGGTTGGATTCGGCGACATCGTGGCGCGGTCGTCGTGGGCGCGCGCAGTGACAATGCTCGAGTCCGC
>QWPT01000112.1 GCA_003671075.1 Planctomycetota bacterium | reverse complement strand
CGCAACAACAGCGAGATCCACTGGGATTTGGTCTGCATCCAACGCGCCGAGTTCGGCGGCGGAACCATCAGCTTCGACGGCGAGGTCATCCGCAAGGACGGGTTGTTCGTGCCGGCGGATCTGCAGGCATTGAACCCCGATCGGCTGGGCTAAACGCCGATTTGGACCGAAGCCGATGGCGCGACCGCAGGCAGTTCCGTGCCGAGCCGGATGACTTACTTCGGAAACACTTCGTCGGCAGCCTTTTCCAACTTCTTGTTGTACTCGGCGATGTCTTCGTTGATGACGCGCTCGGCTGCTTGCTTCGCCTTCCCGAGCGTCGATTTCGCCGCAGGTTCAGGCTCCGTGCTCGGCGCCGGGTTGGCGACATAGCCCCCACCCCGCGGCTCATCGACCGGCTCCTGCTCGCAACCAATCAGCGTGGTCGCAAAGGCAATGCCGGCAAGGCCGCAAACGCGCAAAGAGAATTTGATCATTTCCATCGGTCTTCTCAGGATGATTTTTTGCACCGTTCAATTACCTGCAGCGGCGACGGCTACAGATGCTAGCATCCCCACCCATCTTCTGGAGCAAACCATGAACACCAAGACTCTTCTCGCCGCTCTCTGCGGCCTCGCACTCACCATGACCGCCGAAGCACAAACCGACTACACCAGCGTCCCCGCCGATCCAGCCGAAGTCGAGCAAGCCCTTTCGGCAAGCAAGGTTTCGCTCGATCAGGCCGTCGCGACCGCTGAGAAGATCGCCAACGGAACCGCTGTCGATGCGCGCACCGTTCTCGGCGGCGAGCTCAAGTACGAGATCACCGTCGCATCGGGCGGCGTTGCCCGCAAGGTCATCGTCAACGCGACGACCGGCGCCGCGAGCGCCCCGACCCTCACCATCAAGTCCGCCATGGACATCGCGAAGAAGAAGCACGATGGTGGCGTCCGCTGGGCGACCTTTGATTACACGGCCCAGCCCGCGGTCGCCAAGGTCATGGTCTACGCAGGATCGAAGGCCTTTGAAGTCGTGATCAACGCCAACGACGGCACCGTTGTTAGCGACACCGAGAAGCCGCGCTTCCCGGGCGCGCCCTTCACCGGCGAACTCATTGAAACCAAGAGCGGCCTGAAGTACACCGAACTCGTCGAGGGCACTGGCCCTGTACCGAGCGGACCAGAGGCGACCGTAAAGGTTCACTACTCCGGTTGGCTCACCGACGGAACGCCGTTTGATTCGAGCGTCGATCGCGGCCAACCCGCCACTTTCCCGCTGGGCGGCGTTATTCCTGGTTGGACCGAGGGCGTCGGCAGCATGAAGGTCGGCGGCAAGCGCAAGCTGGTGATTCCGTTCGCTCTTGCTTATGGCGAGCGCGGTCGCGGACCGATCCCCGCGATGGCAACGCTGATCTTCGATGTCGAACTTCTCGAAATCGTCGACGCCGCCGCACCTGCCGCACCTGCTGGCAAGTGATCAACACTACAGACTGAACGAAACAGGCGAGCCTTGCAGCTCGCCTGTTTCATTTTTGCTCTGATGATTTCGCCGTCATGCGGATCCATGCGGATCCATGCGCATCATGGCCTTACGAACTATCAGCGCGCAATCGCGCCAGACTGTCCCGAGTACTTCGCCTCGATCGCCATCACCTTCGCCAACCGCTTCTCGTGACGCGGCTCATGCGTGTACTCCGCCGCGAGGTATGCACGCACCATCTCGCTCGCGACCGCCGCACCAACAGTGCGTCCACCGAGCACGAGGATGTTCATCGCATCATGCTCGACGCCTTGATGGGCCGAGTAGGTATCGCTGCAGTTGCCGGCGCGCACACCAGGAATCTTGTTCGCCGCCACGCTCGCGCCGATGCCCGAGCCGCAGAACAGAACGCCGCGCACGACTTCGCCGCGCACAACGGCAAGCCCAAGTTTCTCGGCAAAATCAGGGTAGTCCACACTGTCGGTCGAGTTGGTTCCGAGATCGACCACGGTGTGACCCGCAGCCTCGATCTCTTTTTTCATCGACTCCTTCAGCGTGAAACCCGCGTGGTCGCTCGCGACACCAACCTTCACCGCGCACCTCCGGTCGATCCGGAAACATGGGCCCCGCGCACGCGCGCCAAACTTTTGCGTGCCGCGTCGGCCACTCGCTCGGGCGTGAAGCCAAAGTGCGCAGCAACATCCTTCGCCGGCGCGCTCGCGCCGAAACTCGACATGCCCACGCACTCGCCGTCGAGGCCCGCATAGCGATCCCAACCGATCGTGGTCGCCGCCTCGCAGGTCACGCGCGCGCGCACCGCGTTGGGCAGCACGCTCGCGCGATATGCATCGTCCTGCGCGTCGAACAACGCGGTGCATGGAATCGAAACCACCCGCGCGCGCACGCCTTCCTTCGCCAAAATTTCCTGCGCGCCAAGGCACAAATGCACTTCGCTGCCCGAGCCGATCAGCAGCACATCGGGCGTACCACCCTCGCAGTCGCTCAGCACATATGCGCCGCGCGCGCTGCCATCGGCCGCGCCGTACTTCGCGCGATCAAGCGTCGGCAGGTTCTGCCGCGTAAGCGCCATCACCGAAGGATGGTTCGTCGTTGTCATCACCGCGCGCCAGCATGCGATCACCTCGTTGGCATCACACGGCCGATACACGCGCATTCCCGGAACCGAGCGCAAGCCGAGAAGCTGCTCGATCGGCTGATGCGTCGGCCCGTCTTCGCCAACATAGATCGAGTCATGGGTGAAGATCTGCAGGACGGGAATCTCCATAATCGCGCTCATACGAATGCTTCCGCGCGCGTAGTCGCTGAAGATAAGAAAGCCCGCGCCGTACGAGCGAATGCCCGACAGCGTCATGCCGTTGCAGATCGCCGCCATCGCGTGCTCGCGAATGCCGAAGTGCATATTGCGGCCGCCGCGCGAGTTTGGTCCGAAGGTGCCCGCGCCATCGAAAGTGAGCAGCGTCTTCGTGCTCGGCGCGAGATCGGCGGCTCCGCCCATCATCCACGGCACATTCTTTGCGATCTGATTGAGTACCTGCCCCGAAGTATTTCGGGTGGCATTGCCCTTCGCGTCAGCAGGGAATGGCTTGATGTCCTTGTCCCAACCTTCGGGAAGACCGCGTGCAAGCAGCGTGCGCACTTCGTCGGCGAGCCACGGATATGCCTTCGCATACGCCTCGAAACGCGCGTTCCACTCCGCGCTTTCTGTCGCACCGCGCGCGCCCATCTTCTCGGCGAATCGCTCGCGCACGCCGTCAGGAATCAGGAACTTCGCGTCTTCCGGCCAGCCGTATCCGCGCTTGGTCGCCTTGATTTCTTCTTCACCCAACGCCTCGCCGTGCGCACTCGCCGTGTCCTGCTTCTTCGGCGATCCGTAGCCGATATGGCTGTCGACGATGATCATCGTCGGCCGATCAGTCGCGCGTTTGGCGGTTTCGTACGCGCGCGTCAATTGCTTGAGGTCGTTGGCATCGCCAACGCGCAGCACATTCCAGCCATATCCCGCGAAGCGCGCCGCAACATCGTCGGAGTAGGCGAGATCAGTGGATCCCTCGATCGTGATGTGATTGTTGTCGTAGATCCAACAGAGATTCGCGAGACCGAGATGGCCCGCCAGCGACGCCGCCTCACCCGAGATGCCCTCCATCAAACAGCCGTCGCCGCAAATGGTCCACGCGCGAAAATCGAACAGCGTGTAGCCGGGGCGGTTGTAGCGCGCGCCCAACCACTGCGATGCGATAGCCATGCCGACGCTGGTCGCAAGACCCTGACCAAGCGGACCAGTTGTGGTTTCAACGCCCGTCGTCAGATGCGATTCCGGATGCCCAGGACAGAGCGAACCGAGTTGTCGAAAGCGCTTGATGTCCTCGAGCGGAACCGCAAGCTCGCCAGTCGCATGGCCTTCGTGGTCGAGGCGCTGCACGCCCGTGAGGTTGAGCAGCGAATACAGCAACATCGAAGCGTGGCCGTTTGAAAGCACAAAACGATCGCGATTGGCCCACTTGGGTTGCGCCGGGTCGTAGCGAAGAATCTCCTGCCACAGCACATACGCCACCGGTGCGAGCGCCATCGGCGTTCCCGGATGCCCAGAATCAGCGGCCTGCACCGCATCCATCGACAGCGTGCGGATCGTGTTGATCGCGAGGTTGTCGATGTCGGGAGTGCCGACAGGCGTGCCGGCATGTTGAAGCGGGAATGCGGTCATGGCGTTGCTCATCGCGTTCGTCACGAGAAAATCCTTGTTAGAGGAATAGATTGGAAGCGCGTCGGATGGTACGGCGGCGCGGCCAGTGGCGGAGTGCTTACGAAGTCCATTCAGAGAGGAGCGCCGCGAGGTCGCGATGGTTCACGATTCCGCCCAATTGGATGTCCGCGGCTCGAATCGCGCGATTTGTCCGATCGGTACCGCCAATGCCAGGAAGAGCAGCGCAAGGTCGACCGCATCCACCACGCCGTTGCCATCGAGGTCAGCGCGCGAAGGCATGGCGAAAGGCATGGCGGAGGCATGGCGATCGCATGACGCGCATCGAGCGCAACTCCGTGCAAAACCGTGGCCTGCCGCTCGGCCACAGCACGCGCACCATCGCCGACGGCGCGCTCGTCGGCACGCCAAAGTGCACCACTGGGTCGCTGCTCGACCTCCGCCCCCTCCAGATCAAGCTCCAGCCACCGCCCCCATTTTCGTCGAATCGTTGCGATCCAGGCGCAGCGGACCGCTGTTGACCAACATCAACAAATCGAGATCGCCATCTCGGTCGAAATCGAGGTCGCCCCAAGCAGCGCCGTTGGCCGTCGAACCCGTTGAGGATGCAAAGGCCGCGCCCGATGCTTTGCGCCGCGACCTCGGTGAACGAAGATGTCCACCAACCCATCGCCGTTGAAATCGGCAACGCCAATCCCGCCCATGATCCACTCGTTCGAACCCGGAACCGAAAGCGCGTTCGGATTGTGCGAGAAGAGATGGAGTCCGCTACCAGGCGTGACATCGGTGAAGTGAAGAGCGAACTGGCCATGCGCGGGCCATGCGACGAACACGGCGATGAAGGCGGCGATCGTCAAGGTGATCCGAATCGGCACCGTAATTTCCGATCAGCGGGTGTCGAGCGTCTTGCCCTTGTTTTTACGTTTTTTTTCAACATGGGTCACACAAGCCGCGCCGTCATTGACCTCCATGTCATCGAATATCGCCCGTTTCGGCGGCGTATCGAGATCCTCGAACTGATCATCTCGCGCCGCCCAGATGAACGCAGCCAACGCAGCACCG
>QWPT01000111.1 GCA_003671075.1 Planctomycetota bacterium | reverse complement strand
GCAATGAGCATCTCGCTTTGAAATTCAAATCGCGCGAGATAATCCTCCACAGTGCCCGTCACCAACTTCACAAAGACTTCTTGTAAAGATCGTCGAATGTATCTCTCCGCCGTCGCCTGCACGCTGAGCGGTTCTGCAAGCCAACTCGGCGCGAGGTCATCACGAATCATCGCGAGCTCTTCAGCGAGCGCAGCGTTGGCCCGCCAATCTTGCATGCTGAACATCGCAAGAAACTGCTCTTTCATCGACTCGTGATCAGTTCCAATGAGCAGCGAGCGACCATCGAGCATCGGCAAGAAGTAGTGCGGATTTCTGCGAATGAGTTCGAGGGTGGTTCCCGTCCGCTCCATGATCTCTGGCGGCATCACCCCCAACAGATAGGACGCGGTCGACGCACCAAGTCGCGGAGCCTTCGGAAACGGAAACTCCGTCTTCGTCGCGCCACCAATCATGGCGCGCTCTTCCACGATGGTGACCCGCACACCGCGCTTAGCCAAGACTGCGGCCGCAATCAATCCGTTGTGACCCGCACCGACGATGATGACATCCGTGTGAACGCCCATTGGTAACTTGAGACTCTAGCGTTTCACAGCGCAACATCCAACGCGGGAATTCGCAGAGGTACGCGTTTTCGACACGCGCGCGACGGTTTCAATACGGACGCCAGCTGTGGTAGGCTCGCTTCGCAAATCGCACACTAGTTGCTGGCTCCGAGCGGGTATCGCGCGGACGCATCGGCTCCCGCGAACGAAGTGAGTACCGCATGTCCGCCAGCGAGCGATCCCTGGCGCCAGCGAGCAATCCCTGGCGCCAGCGAGCAATCCCTGGGACAACGCCGCCATGGAAATTTTTTTCAGCACGCTGCTTGATGCCAGTCAACCCGCTTGGATTCAATCGGATAGCGTGCGATGAAGAAGCCTTCCAATTCGACAAAGTCCAAGGCTGTGCACGCCGTACTACCTGCCGGCAAGGGGCTACTGAAGCCGAAACTGCGAAGCGCGCAGAGGGTTGGGACCACCCGAGTACGCGCGAAAATAGGCGGAAGTGCTGGGCAACATCAAACTACTCCTGCACTCTGAGAAAACTCATGCCTAAGAAAATCGAAGTTCTTGCCCGCGAAGTTCGCCTCACCGGCGTCAACGACCAAGATTACGTCTGCCTGACCGACATCGCCCGCTACAAAGACCCAGAGCGCACGGACTACCTGATCTCCAACTGGCTCCGAAACCGCAACACCATCGAATTCCTCGGCCTCTGGGAGCAGATCAATAATCCTGTTTTTAATCCCATCGAATTCGATGGGATTAAAAAGCAGGCCGGGCTCAACAGTTTCATTCTGACCGCCAAGCAGTGGATCGAGCGCACCGGCGCCACTGGCATCCAGTCCAAGGCTGGGCGCTACGGCGGCACTTATGCCCACCTAGACATCGCCCTGGAGTTCGCCGCGTGGATCTCGGTCGAGTTCAAGCTCTACCTCATCAAGGAATTTCAGCGGCTCAAGGAAACCGAGCGCCAAACTCTCGGCTGGGACATCCGCCGCAATCTCGCCAAGATCAACTACCGCATCCACACCGACGCCATCCAGACTCACCTCATCCCGCCGGAGCTGGGCAAAGCGCAGACCCGCGTCGTCTATGCCAGCGAGGCCGATGTGCTCAACATGGCCCTCTTCGGCCAGACCGCCGCCCAATGGCGCGGCCAAAACCCTGGCGAAAATGGCAACATTCGCGACCAAGCCACCGGCGCCCAACTTGTCTGCCTCTCAAACCTCGAAAACCTCAACGCCCTGTTTATAGGGCAATCCCTGCCCCAATCCGAACGCCTCACCCGACTCAATCAAATCGCCATCCAGCAGATGAAACTGCTCACCGCCGATGAACGGACACCTCGGCTGCCGGAAGGGAAGAAGGGAAAATGAAAGCCATGGAAAGCCGAGAGCGCGGAAGTGCTGGTCAACTCCGTCTTCGTCGCGCCACCAATGATGACATCCGTGTCAACGCCCATTGGTGACTCGAAACTCTCGCGGTTCACAGCGAAACATCCAATGCGGGAAGTCGCCGAGTCACGCGTTGTCGAGATGCGCGCAGCGTCCTCAATACAAACGCCATGTGTGGTAGGCTCGCTCCGCAAATCGCACCCTGGTGGCTGGCTCCGAGCGGGTATCGCGCGGACTCATCGGCTTCCGCGAACGAAGTGAGTACCGCATGGCCGCCAGCGAGCAATCGATCCTGCACACCGTCCAGAACAGCATGTTCGAGTTCCCTGCATTGCCGGGGCGCTGGGACATCTTGAGTTTCCCAGGGCTCCGCGCTCACGCCACGCCCGGCGTCGACCATCCGTTCGGCAACATGGTGGGCGTCTCCACACTCACCCAAGCGAACGCCGACGCCGCCATCGCACAGGTGCAGGATTTCTTCGGTAAGCGGGGCCATGTGGTGGGTTGGTGGCTCAATGCTTCGTCGACCCCGATCGATCTCGTCACCAGACTCGAGGCTGCGGGATTCTCCAAGATGGTCGAGCAGGCCGGCTTGGTGCTCACCGACTTGCGGCACGAGATTGCGTGCAACCCAGCGGTGACCGTGCGACGGGCGACCGAGCGAGATCGAGCCGATGTGGTTCGCTTGTACGCGGAGGCTTATCCGATGCCCGAGGCGCTGGCTTCTGTTTATTGCGAGGTGGTGCCGCTCGTCGACTGCGGCAACCACTTTCTTGCGTACCTCGATGGCGTTGAGGGACCGGTGGCGGTCTCGAGCATGTTCTCGCCTCGAGGCAGCAGCGTGATGGTGATGCAAGGCGCGGCCACGCTCGAAGCACACCGCGGCCGTGGCACCTACACCGCGCTGATGGCCGCTCGGCTCGCCGAAGCGCGCGCCATGGGCAAGGACGCCGCGGTGCTGCAAGGCGACCGCAAGACTTCCGCGCCGATCTGCGTCAAGCTTGGTTTCAGAGAAGTGTGCAGCGTCGACTTCTACGCGTGGAGCCCGACGCCTGGGGCGAAGCTCGACGTGCATGGTTGAGGTGTTGCTGCGTTGCGCACGCGGTTCGGGATCGCCGATGGAGCAGGGGTGTCATGGTGATCGCGCGCGCTTCGTTGCGCCGGCTCTCCCGCGTCCAAGCGGTGGGCCGACGACGCTGGCAAGGTCTGCGCCGCGTGGTTCCCGATCAGCTGCCGCTTTCTCGCCACTGACCAATGAACGCGGCCGTAGGAGATCGTCGTCGTGTTCCGCTCCGATCTACACGACGGCAAGGCGCCCGCGCTCACCTTGGGCAATCGCATGCAGTTCAGCGCGCAGTGGATCGCCGAACACCCCGACGACTTCGGCATGGTGATCCACGAGCTCACGCATGTGATCTAGGCGTATCCCGCATCGGTCGACACTACTGCTTGGCTGGCTGGCTGGCTGGTGGAGGGCATCGCCGATTATGTGCGCCAGTAGAAGTACGAGCCCGAGGTGCTGCGCGTGCCGCGCACAGGTTTCGCGGCGGGCCTGATGCACCTGCCGATCACGATCGGAATCGTCGCGTTGAACGTGACGAGATTCCCGCGGGGCATCGCCCTTGCAATTGGAATGCTCGTGTTGAATCTGGGCGTGGTGCTGAAGCCGCGCAACCTTCGCCGCCACTGGGGCCTTCGGCGGACTGATCGCCGCGGCTCGAGTGCTGTTACAAGCGGGAAATCACGCAGATTGCACCGCTCATGGCAAGCATCAGCGTCGCCGGAACAAACTTCAACACGGCATCGCCCACCTTCAGGTGCATGGCGATCGCGCCCATCATGAGCACGACAACCACTGCCGCCGCAGGTAGCACAACGGGCGGATATCCGAGTCCCACCAAGAGCAGCACGCCGCAGATGATCTTCAGGCCGCCGACGATGTAGAACATCGATGCGGGCAGCCCGTAGGTCGCGAACTCTTCCTTCAGGTTCTTCGCCTCGCCGCCGCGGTAGGCGGTCGAGCTCTGCCGACGAAGTAGCCACACATTTAAGAGGCCGAGACCAACGATGACTTGGAGAATGGAACTGATGAGGGGCATAGTTTGGGTTAGGATATAGCGCGCTCGGAATCTTCGTCGGGCTCACATGAATTCTTTAGCCCCCCCCATGCAGATTGCCTTCGAAATCGCCCGCGCACTCTCGGCCATCGCCTTCCTCTTCTACGGGATCGTCTGCATCTCCTCGGCGCGCATGGAAGTCGAGTTCGCGCGCTACGGACTTGCTCGGTTCCGTAACTTGGTCGGGGTAGTGGAGTGCCTGGGGGCGCTGGGACTGCTGGTGGGCTATTTCAACCGACCCATGCTTGTTGTGGCCGCCGCGGGTCTCACGCTCACCATGCTGTTGGGCATCGCTACGCGCATCCGTATCGGAGACTCGCTGGTTCAGACCCTTCCCGCGATTGTGTTGCTGATCCTGAACGCGTTCGTGCTTTGGGTCGCGATCACCTGACTCGGTCGCACTCATCGCACTAGAAACATGCATTCCTGGTCGCAGGAAACGGCAGCCATGTCAGAGAACCAAAGTTTCCGCGTCGCACCCGAAGACGGTGGAACTTTCACCATCGGCGCTCAATCCGGCAATGCAACGAACGGTACGACTTGGTCAGGGGAAGCTCACCATCGATTATCACGTGCCTCACACAGTGGGCTAAACCTCGTGCGGCGTCCACCTCGCGCGTGATCGAGGGTGAGATCGAGTTCACCATCGCCGACGAACGACGCGAGCGGCTTGCCGGCCGACGGGCGCACTTTCCTCGCCGCGAACAGCCGGTTGCTGAGGAGTCGTGTGGCGGTCCTGCATCCCACAGGGCGCGCGATGCCAACAGAGCAAAAAACAGCGTGGGTGGCTCGTATGAGCCACCCACGCGATGCTGTCGTACTGAACGTCTGTCGCGCTCAGTCGAGCCGCACTTGTTCAGCGACGACGGCGAGCAGCGAGGCCAGCGAGGCCGAGGAGCGCGATTGCGCCTGGAGCCGGGATGGCGCCTGCGCCAGCCGTGATTGCAACGGCAGCGTCGGATTCCCAGCCGTAGTCAACCACGGTGCGGGTCATCGAGGTGCCCGAGCTGCCAGCGGCGCCCATCAGGAAGCGCATCCAGCCGTAGTGGGTGGTGCCCGCCGTAGCGACGAAACGGAAACCAATAATGTTCTCAGAGCTGTACTGCCAGTTGCCAGCCGCGCTGCCGAACACCACGCCGGTGGTGGACGTGTTGTACGAGCCAGTGCTGCCGATCGAGGTGCCCAAAGCGAGGTTGCCCGCGGGACCAGCAGTCACGCCCGGGTAGCGCAACTGGCCGCCGCCGGTGGAGTTGAAGAAGTTCATGCCGCCACCA
>QWPT01000110.1 GCA_003671075.1 Planctomycetota bacterium | reverse complement strand
GGGTGAACAAGTTCGGGGTTCCCGTGGTCGTGGTGTCCAGCGACCCGATTCGGGCGGAACTCAGACGGCGCGAAATGGCGGAGGCCGCTCTGAAGGCTCGCAGTCAGGCGGCGCGTGAACTCACAGAGCTGCAGGATCAGCATCGCGCGCTTTCCGCCGTGACGGTTCCGGCGGGGCGCCCGGCCCAGTGGTCGACCGACGCCTTGCGCGCCGAGGCGGATCGTCGGAGCCAAATCGAGAGGTTGGAGGCTGACATTTCTCGACTTCAGCCCAACGTGAAGCGCGCGACGGCAACTACGCCGCAAATCGCGACGCGGCCCGCTTTCTCGGCGAGGCCATCGGCGCTGAAGCCGAAACCTGCGCCGAAACCTGCGCCAAAACCTGCGCCAAAGCCGGCGTCACTCCAAGACGAACAAAGGGAGCTCCAGCGCAGGCTCAAGGCGATACAGGAGTGGAACAGCAAGCAGAAAGGTTTTTGATCGCGTCCAGGCGCGCGGAGCGCGGAGAGATGCATGCAGCCGAACTGGCTCGCGGTTGTGGGTAAAGACCGCCACGCCGAAGACGAAGTCTCGAACGAGGTTCGTTGATTCCAAGGCGTCGATGCCCCGGCGCAGACCTCGCGAGCAACGCATCGCGGAACTCCCCGACCTAGTCGTGTGGGCCAAGTCCAGGGTTGAGAGCGCAGAGGGAGACTCTCGCCTGCTTGAGATTGCCCATGTACGGCATGGGCAGCAGTCCGATGTGGAAGTTGCTCCAGACATCGGCGCCAAAGTGATCAGACGAGATCAGCTCGCGCATCCTCGCGCCGCGTCGCCTGCTTCCGTCACACGAGCACTTCGCGCACGCCGCCGCGAAGGCAATGGTCGCTGGACATGGTGGCCCCGTAGGCCCCGGCTGGAAGGAGCGCGACTCGGTCGCCTTCGGCAAGCTGCGGCAAGAGCCGGTCGCGCGCGAACACGTCGCCGGATTCGTTGAGGTTGCCCGCGACCGAAGCGAGCGTGTCCACCACCGCGTCGGGGCGCGCGAGAGGCACGATCTCCAGCGGGATGCCGTAGTGCGCCGCGTACATGTTCACATTGTGGCCTGCGTCGAGGCCGAACCACAGGGTTCCGCCCTTCTGCTCCACCGTGGTGACCTCCGCCAGCAGAACGCCCGCGCTGGCGACAAGCAAGGTGCCCGGCTCGCAAATCACTCGTACACCGAGGGGGCCGAAGTGGCGACGAAGGCACGCCGCCCAGGCAGCGAGCGCCAGCGGAACGTCAGCCGCCCGCTGTCGAGCTCCCAGTCCGCCGCCGACATTGACGGTCGCGACGCCCACGCGGGCGGCCGCCGCGGCTAGGCGCGCGAAAGCGAGATCGACTCGGTCGTGGTCATCGGCCTGGAGCCCCCATCCGCAATGGGTGTGCAGGACGTCGATGGTGAGACCTGCTGCGCGAGCGACCGCGACGGCGTCATCGAGGTCCTCGTGGCGAATACCGAACTTTGCGTTGCCGTAGACCAACTTGGGATCGTGGCCGTACCCGGTTTCGACACCAGGATCGAGGCGCAGTCCGACCGCGGTACCACGAGGAACGCGGGCGCCGTACCGACGCATCACCGAGCGGCTGTCCAGGGTGACATGCACGCCTTCCTTGACCACCGCATCGAGATCGCGGTCCGACAGCATTCCCGCGTTGAAGGAGATGTTCCGTGGCGACACGCCGAGGCTGATCGCCAGCCGCACCTCGCGCGGCGAGCACGCGTCGATGTGCGCACCGGCCGAGACGAGCGCCGACACCAACGGCGGGTGCCGGTTCGCCTTGATCGCGTAGTACACATCGTGTTCCAGGCCCGTCGACGCGAGCGCGGCACGAAGGTCCGCCAGTCGAGCCAGCGCACTCGCACGGCCGTACACATAGAGCGGCGTGCCATGAGCCTCCGCCAGCGATGCGAGAGAGGCGCCGTCGAGACAGAGACCGTCTGGACCGATGGACAAACCATCGCCCTCCCACCACGGCCGTGACAGTGACTTGAGATCACGCGGATGCATGCGCGCAGTCTACAAAACGCCAAAGCACCTGAGTTTGAGCGCCGAGCCTCGCGAACGATCAGCACGACGATGCCGATGACACGGCCGCGCTCAAACACTTGACACGGCAATTCGCCGTGAGGCGGCCAGCCCAAATGTGTAAGCCCGTTGCGTTTGCGCCGCGTGATCCATCGCGTGATCCATCACGTGGTCAATCACGTGGCGTCTCGCAACGACATCCCATCTTTATGGACGCTATGGATATCGAAGAGTCACGGCGATGCGTGAAACACGCTGGTTGGCAAGCGAATCAAGAGCGCGGTGTTCCAAAGCACATCCGCAGTGACAACCACCAAAGTTCACAGCAAAGGCAGTGTGCGCATGCGCATGAGGCAACGACATGTCGAAGCGGGCCTGCTGGATTTCCAGCAGGCCCGCTTCGAATTGAATGGTTGGTTCGCTCAGTTGCGGCGGCGGCGGTGCGACGCGAGTCCTGCAAACGCGAGCGCTGCGAAGGCGCCCGGCGCAGGAACCGTGAAGACCGACGAGTAGCCCGGAAGCTCTCGCGTCGACTCGTTGCCGTTAGCCCAGATGCCGAGCGTCGAGTACGGCGGATCGAACGGTCCCTGCGGGTAGCTGTAGACGTTGTACGCGGGTCCGGAAGCGCCGGCGAGCAGCACGCCCTGGAGCATGTTGTCGAATTCGCCCGCGGTGAGCGTGTCGAGATTGAAGTTGAAGGCGATGTCCGCGATCCCTCGGTTCACGCCGCCAAGCGACCGCACGGCGCCTGCCGCGACGATGTTGTCGGTGTAGAAGAGGTTGCCCCCATTGAGAAAGCTGATGCTCCAGTCGGTGAGGTCACCCTGCTGGACGATGCCGTTGGTCAGATTGGTCGACCAGCTCATCATCACCTGCGTCACATCGGGCGATGTGACGGTGTAGGGGGTGTTGAGCGTGTAGATGGTGAAGTAGACACCCGCATGCGCGGGCGCGCCGGTGAAGGCGATCGCAATGGCGGTGACAGCACCGGCCCGAAGGGCCGTACAACCGATGTTCATGTGTGTTCCCTTTTCTTCTCGGACGAGGCCGGTCCCGAATGGCTTCGGCCAGTGAAGCGTGCGCGAGCACGCACGGAGCAGGTCTCCCAACCTGGGCTCCGATGGCGCAAAAGTAGTTCCTCATTGCGAGGCTGCAAACCGAATCGCGTTGGATTGTCGAGATCAACCGCGGTCTGACCTAAACCCTTATGAGATGAGCGCGGATTCGCGGTGAATCTCGGTCTTTCGTCCACCCTGCTGCCGCGCGTCAAGAGGGCAGGTGAAGGATGTCGCCGCTTTGGAGGGGCCGATGCGCTAGAGGCGTTGAAGCGTGCTTGCCGGTCTTGGCGTGGAGCTTTCGTCTTCTTCACAGGCGGAGCACCCGAGAGAAGTTCGGATGAAAGGTTCGAATGCACACGGTCGGATCCGTGACTGCTTCAGCCACCGCATGCGGACTTCACTTTGCAGCTGAGCGGCGAGAGCGGCGCGACCGGCGGGGCGGTAGGAGCACCGCGTCATTGCAGTGCGATGCAATCTGCCAAGCGCGCCCACGAAACCCTCGATTTCTCCGCGAATCCAGGGGTGTGAGGAATCCCATATCTGGGCGCCCATGATTTGATCGGTTGCCGCTGAACCGAAGGAACTTGCACACTTTGGCGCTCAGACACGGCGGCACCGTCGAGTGTCTCTTTTCATGCCCAACAGCCGGCAGTCGCCAACCGCGGCGTAGGTCCAACCTTTCCTGCTACGTTGTGCATCTGCCAAAGAGTTAGGAAACGTCATTCTTGATCGGTCTAAAAAAGGGAACCACGCAATGCTTATTTTCAAGCCAACTTTCGCGATCCTCACTGTCGCCGCCATCGCGGTCGGACTCGGTTTTGCCTCGAAATCTGCGCCCGCAAAGGCCAGCCTCGAGGGCAGCTACATACTTGAGTACCGACTGCTTCCTGATGGCAAGCGCCTCGAGTCGTCTGAGGTCATCGGCATGATGACCTACACCAAGGACCGTCGCAACATGAATGTCTATTGGTCCGAAGGTGGCAAGGCAACATCCATCTCGGTCATCGCAAGCTATTCACTCAGCGAGACCGAGTACACCGAGAAGGACATTTACTTCGCCAAGAACGACGCGGGCTCGGGCATCGTCTACGACTTGTCCGGCAAGAGCGGCAAGTCGCCGGTCGTGGCGAAGGACGGCAAGCTGTCCATGTTGCTGCCTCTCCACGGCGAGCCGACGCTTTCCATCGAGCCCAACGGCGACCTGGTCGCAGCGCAAGCTGGTGTGTTCTCCGACCACTGGAAGAAAATGCGCTGATCGATTCGCGCGCGATTTGATCATGATGCAACCGAGGCCTGACTGTCCCGCAAGGGCGTCAGGCCTCGCGCGTTGGCGCACCGTTCGTCGTCGAACGCACTTGACCTCACGGCCATGATGACGCTGAATGTGCTGTTTTGTAGGCGAATGCGGCGTTCGATCGACCACTTCATCGACGGCTGCTACCCACCGCATCACGCTGCTCAGCGCTTGCGCATGAGGCCATGGCGCGGGTAGCATTTGTCCGCCTCGTTGGCGCAGCAGTGCGCCAACTTCACGCGATGCGGCCGAGGCACGGTGGCCCGTCCTGTCCACATGCTCTCACGCGCGCGGCGTGGAACGGGGCTGGCTTACTCAAGACGGTGCGAGTGGGGGATCAACGACGGCGGGCATGGCAACGCGGAGTCCTTCCGGAGGCAGCAGCGTTTCTCGTGTGGTTGTCGGGCGACCAGTGGCTCAGCGGTGATTTGTGGCAAGGCCGATGATCAGCAATGAACTATATTGAGCTGAACGAGATCGGCGGAGACTTCATGCGGTACTGGCAGACGGCGAATCAACCCATCGAGGCGCACATGCTCAAGGGAACGGGTGCATGGTTGCGGGCGCATCTGTCGATGCGTCTTGGCAAGCAGTTGATCCTCGCGCGCGACCACCGATCGAAGGAAGCGCATCAGATCCGTCGCGCCAATCCGGCGTGGCGCGTTGGCGTGATCGGCGGCTTGTTGTGAAAGGCCCCGTGGAAGGCCCCGCGACTCGCGGAGAACTCGCGGCGATGTTGCGCGCGGCGCGTGCTGTTGCTGCGGTGCGTGAACCTGTTCGCTCGCAGCGGTTTGCGTGCGCGGCGCTGGCGGCGGCGTGTGTCGCGACCGCGGTGTTTTCCGAGCAGATCGTTGGATTTCCCCATGGTTCGACGGTGAGTGCATTCCTCTTCGCACGCGACGGCGATCTGCCGCGCGGCATGCCGCTCGGCAACAACGAGGAGTCAGAGATGAGCAAGCTTCGGTCGATGGTCGTCGGTTCCGCTCTCGCAATCGCGTCGGTAGCTTCCGCGCAGAACGCGGTGGAGTGGCGCGTGGCGGATGGGGGGAATGGGCATTGGTA
>QWPT01000011.1:56071-72109 GCA_003671075.1 Planctomycetota bacterium | reverse complement strand
CCCGAGACACCGCCCGCCCTGTGCCCTCCCCTCGAAAACGCTGCGCAGAAAGCGAAAGACGCGCCCTCGTGATTCTCATCATGAGGACGCGTCTCTCGTGCGTTTGGCGAGGGCTGCTGTTCGCAACGCCTCGTAGTTCCGTTTCAGCCTCCGGCTGAAAGCAAAGAACCCCGGCCTTTCGGCCGAGGTTCTTCTTGAAATAGGTCAGAGCCGACGCCGTTCGGACGCCCAGACGGTCCGCGTCCAGAAAGATGGAGGAGATCGCCCGTGGAACTAACCGGTGGCTACCGTTCAAAAGCCATCAGAGACAATGAGTCGCGCCGTGGGCGCTCACGTGCCAGAGAGGTTTGCAGGAAAATCATTGGATCCGCTCTCCCCTCAGGGCTTCGCGGAGGAAAAAATGAGACGCTCTCCTTCGGATATCGTTAGGAACAGCCAGTCGAGGGGGCCTGAATCTGAATACCAAGACCCCGTCAATGGGAAGCTGCCAGCTGAGCCCGGCGGTTGTATTCGCACCACCAGCTCGGCGCGCGGCGTCGTCTCGATCGGCCAGTGCCAGTCGCCTCCTGCAGCGGACGCGCTAGCGCATCAATAGCCAAGCGCCGATCCGTCGGGCGGGCCTTGGTGCCACGCAACGACTCCATATCTGCCGCAACTGAAACCCGTGCTCAGTCCTGTTTGTCCATACGCGAGAAACTATCGTTGACTCAAACGTTGCCTTGTCGGTAGGAGGAGGGGTGGGATCCCACCTGCCACCGCAGCCACCGATGAAGGTTGCCGCGCATGCCATGAGCACAGGTATGGGGCCCAAGTCTGGTTGTTGCCGACACCGAATGAACCTATCTAGCATGGTTCTCGACATCCTTAGGGCAGGATGGAGTAAGGAGGAATGTCCGAAGGAAGTTCCGGGAGAATGCGTTCTAGTTGAGTCGGATAGGTATCGTCATGGGTGTCCATGATTGGTGTGCAGGTCCAACCCCCACTTCCGCCAGCTCCACCACCGCCTTCCCAACCCGGGGGAGGCGGATGACCGATGCCTAGGTGCGATTCTCTCGTGCGAGCCGGCTGCGGCGTCACATGCGGTGCTGCGATTGTCATCGGTAGCCTCGCCGGCGGGTGTGCCTCTTCAAGCGAACTCGTCACCATCAGGAATGACTCGGCGTCCGCCGAGCGAATGGCGGTTGTCTTCGGCATCCGAAGCGGACTTGCACCCACCGGGCTGGTGGTCGGGCCAGGTGCGCTCTGCCGGACCCTTGCTCCGGGCGAGTGTTGGACCGCGTCCGCCGAGGGGGGCGAATCATTACTTCCCACGCACTCGGCGCTGTCGGCGACGACGATCATGGTTCGTCCGCCCGCGCACTCTGAATGGATCGCGTTTCTGGTTCCTTGGGGAGACCGAGATTCACGCGAGGCCCGCGGCGGGCGCCATGTGTGCGTAACTGTCCACGCCGAGCCGGATGGATACAGGGTTGAGGCGACCGATCAATACTTCCGAATACTCGGGGTCACGCCTGTGGAGCCCTCCACAGCGGGTGATGCCGCCGCCATGGTGCGTCGGTGGATGAGGGAACTGCGGTAGTGGACTGACCTGCCGTAACCTAGCACCCACACAGCGAGAGACTCGGAGAGACACTGGCCGACTTTGGTCGGCGAGCGGGCGCAGTTGAGCGACCCGCGGGTGAAGTCCACGGGAGGCAGAGACACGCACCGCGGTGGTCCACGCGTTGACATCTCCTCGAAATCCCTGCGCACAAAACGAAAGACGCGCCCTCGTGATGTTCATCAGGAGGACGCGTCGTTCGTGCGTTTGCTGAGAGGCTGCTGTTCGCAACCACTCTTGAAGTAGCGGGGACAGGACTTGAACCTGCGACCTCCGGGTTATGAGCCCGACGAGCTACCAACTGCTCTACCCCGCAGACTGGAGATTAGCAGAAGCCGCGCTGAAAGGCAAGCACAAGGATGCTCTGCATGAAATCGCCATGAAACACGGCAAAAACTCACGCGTGTGCGTGTACGGTGAAGGGCTCGCCTTCGTAGGATTGTGACCCGCATACAGCGGACCGAAACGATCGAAAAGACAAGCGGGGCCGTCGCCTCGCGCAATCGCGTCAGCACAAGAGCAGCCATCCATGAGCAACAACGCCAGTGAAACGCAACGCGTCATCTATTCGATGCTCGGCGTTTCGAAAACGATCAACCAGAAGCAGATCCTCAAGGGGATCAATCTCTCTTACTTCTACGGCGCCAAGATCGGCGTGCTCGGTCTCAACGGATCGGGCAAGTCGACGCTGCTCAAGATTCTTGCTGGCGTTGACACCGAGTTCGAGGGCAAGATCGAGATGGCTCCGGGCTTCCGCGTCGGCTACCTCGAGCAGGAGCCGCTCAAGCATGAGAAGCGCACTGTTGAAGAGGTCATTCGCGAAGGCGCGGCCGAGGTCACCAAGCTCCTCGAGGAATACGACCGCCTGAACGAGAAGCTCTGCGATCCGGGCATCACCGCCGACGACATGGATAAGACGCTCGCGCGTGTTGGTGACCTGCAGGAGAAGCTCGATCTGATCGACGCGTGGACTCTCGACAGCCAACTTGAAATGGCGATGGACGCACTCCGCTGCCCACCCAAGGAAGCCACCTGCGACACGCTCTCGGGCGGCGAGCGCCGTCGCGTTGCCCTTTGCCGGCTGCTCCTCTCTAAGCCCGAGGTCATCCTCCTCGACGAGCCCACCAACCATCTCGACCCCGAGAGCGTCTATTGGCTCGAGCAGCACCTTCAGCGCTATCCGGGCACGGTCATCGCCGTCACCCACGACCGCTATTTCCTCGACAATGTCGCCAATTGGATCCTTGAGCTCGACCGCGGAATCGGCATTCCTTACCGAGGAAACTACACCGGTTGGCTCGAGCAGAAGCATAAGCGTCTCGTGCTCGAAGACAAGCAGGAGACCGTCCGCCAGAAGACGCTCGCGCGCGAACTTGACTGGGTTCGGCAGAATCCCAAGGGCCGCCAAGCGAAGTCGAAGGCGCGCGTTTCGTCGTACGAGAAGCTGCTGAGCGAGGACTCGGAGAAGCGCGCGAAGGACATCGAAATCTACATTCCGCCTGGACCGCGCCTGGGCAATCTCGTCATCGAGGCCAAGGAACTTTCGAAGGCGTTCGGCGACACGCTGCTGCTTGAAAATGTGAACTTCTCGATCCCGCCAGGCGCGATCGTCGGCATCATCGGCCCCAACGGTGCGGGCAAGACCACGCTGTTCAAGATGATCGTTGGTCTTGAGAAGCCCGATTCGGGCAGCTTCAAGGTCGGCGACACAGTGCAGCTTGCCTATGTCGAGCAGACGCGCGACTCGCTTCCTGCGGGCAAGAATGTCTGGGAAGTGATCTCTGACGGAAGCGAGGAGATTCGCCTCGGCAACAGCAAGGTCAACAGCCGAGGCTATGTCGCTCGATTCGGTTTCTCCGGTTCCGACCAGCAGAAGATGGTCGATGCGCTCTCTGGTGGCGAGCGCAACCGCGTGCATCTCGCGCGACTGCTCAAGAGCCACGCGAATGTGATTCTGCTCGACGAGCCCACCAACGACCTTGACATCAATGTCATGCGTGGCCTCGAGGAGGCGCTGGAGAATTTCGCCGGCACCGCGGTCATCATCAGCCACGACCGCTGGTTCCTTGACCGTCTTGCAACCCACATCATCGCCTTCGAGGGCGACGCCAAGATCCATTTTCACAATGGAAACTGGTCGAGTTACGAGGAAGAGCGTCGAAAGCGCTTCGGAGATGCCGCTGCACAGCCGCATCGGCTGAAGTATCGGAAGCTCACGCGTACCTAAGCCAACGCCTTGAAAAAGCAAGAGTTGCGCGCGTCAGAAATTGGGAATGGGGCAAACGCCTACCCTGCATCGGCGGAGATTTGCTGCATGATCTGCGAGTCCTCGTGCGTCCCTCGAGGAAGCGAAGAATGTTAACCCCCTCCGACCCAACCATGGCCCTTGCCGCGCTGATTGCTGGCAACCAACGCCACGTCGATCGCCGCATCCATGTGCGCGCGCCGAGCGTGTCGGCGCGGTTGCCGCTGCAGTCTGCGAGGCCGTTTGCGCTGATGATCGAGTTCGATCATCCGGGATATCCAGCGAATGGCCGCTCGGGACATCACGCGGAACACCCGTCGAGTTGCGATCGGCTCTCGGACACATTTGATGTTTCTGCCGAGCAATTGCACTCGTTTGTGCTTGCCCCTGGTTCGTCCGATGCGGCCTCAGGGCGCTTCGAGGTCGTGGTTTCGTCACAGGACGAACTGTTGAAAATGGTCGATGGTTCGGTCGCGGCGCTGGGCTGCTCGCTCGTCGTCGTGCTCGGTCACCTGACGCGGGGCGTCGGAGTGCTCGAAGTCGGATTTCAACAGCTCGAGCTCCGCTCATTCGAGCTCATCGGTCGGTTTCTTTCGACCCCTGGTGTGTTGGTGACTTCGGTGATCGCGGGTCGGGTGCGCGTGGTCGGTGCGATCGTCGACCAACGCGACGGACGGGTGCACTGGATTGGCGAGCATCCCGAGCAGCGCGCTCTGCTCGCTGCGATGAAACGGTCGAAGTAGACTGCGCCGACTATGTCGACGCCGATGACTACCGTGATGGCGGGCATTCCCGCCACCAACCTCTCGCTCTATCGCGCGCTGCGCTTTAAAGTCGGCGATCCTGCTGCGCTGCTGACATTTCCTGCCGCATCGGGCCGAGACGAACGGCTGCTGATCATTCGCGACATCGAAGTAGATCGTGCGAAGAAGCACGCGCGCGCCGACAGCGTTTTTTGTCCGGCCGACTTCGAGCCTGCGGGTGGATTGTCGGGTGATCGCGAAACCGCCACGGCGCAGTCGGTTGCGCAGTGCTTGATTTCCCGCGGAATCAAGGTCGTTCGCGCCGATCGCACACTACCGCTGATCTTCGCCCACTTCATCGCCGAGGCCGGCATCCGCGTTGAATGCGACACCGAGATGGGTGTCCTCGAGCGTCGCGCCAAGGATGAGCAGGAGCTCGAGTGGCTGCGCGAGGCGCAGCGCGCGACCGAGGGCGCCATGAAGCTCGCCTGCGAAACCATCGGCCGCGCCAAGGTCGCCGCCGACGGGACTCTTCTGCACGGCGCCACCGCGCTGACCGCCGACGGTCTTCGCGCAATCATCGATATTCATTTGCTCGCCAACGGCTACGACAACCCGCAGTCGATCATCGCCTGTGGACCGCAGGGCGCCGACTGCCACGATCACGGCCACGGCACCCTACGCACGGGCGAGCCAGTGATCGTCGATATTTTTCCGCGCAACCGCACGACCCTCTACAACGGCGACATGACGCGCACTGTGGTGCACGGCGCAATCAGCCCGGTGTTGGCGAAGATGCATGCGGCGGTCGTCGAGGCCAAGCGCGACGCAATTGCGGCGGTGCGAGCGGGTTCAACGGGTCAGTCGGTGCACGAGGCAACATTGGCGGCGCTGCTTCGCCACGGCTTCGCTGCGGGACAGCCATCGCAGCCAGGCGTCGCGGTGATCGCTCATGGAACCGGCCACGGCATTGGCCTCGAGGTTCATGAGCCACCGCTCTTGGCGATGAAGGGGCCCGCATTGGTCGTCGGCGATGTCTTGACCGTCGAGCCCGGGCTCTACGCCATCGGCATCGGCGGCATCCGCATTGAAGACATGGTCGCGGTGACCGACGACGGCTGTGAAAATTTCAACACGCTCTACCAAGGCCTGCACTGGGAGTGATCGACGCGAACTTGTTGAGTTGTCGCGCGCTTACTCTTCACCCGGCTCGGCCATCGCCGCGGACTCTCCGGTGCGGATCTTCACGGTCGCGCGTTGCGGCGCATCGCCGTCGGCGTAGTGACGCGCCGCTTCCTTGCAGAGTTCGGCCAGCGCCTGGTGCAACTTTTCGTGATCAGGCACGGTGTCGAGTCGCTCAAGCAGCGCGTCCACCTGGCGCGCGGGCTCGGCATCACGGTCGAGCGCTTCGATCGCAGCGTCGCCAAGTTGTTCGCACGCCTCGATGTACCACGCAAGATCGGGCTTCTCCCACTTTCTCGGCGGATCGATGCGCACCCGCACCGTGATCTGTCCCACCGCAACTACCGGGCAAAGTCCGAGTTGGTTCTTGGGCTCGCGGCAGAGAAACATCGCGGGAATCTCGCGCTCAAGCGCGAGCAGGCGCATTCGGCGCGCATCGGCACCGACGAGCGGAGGCTGCACGAGGTAGCACTTTGGCTCGAACTGGCGCTCTTCAGTGGTCGGAGTGTCGAGGATGACGAGCTTCTTCGAGTCGAATGCAATCTGCATGCGTTGGCGCCGAGCTTCCTGCAGAGGAAGAACGATGCGCGCCATGAGGTTGAAGTCGCATTCGCCGCGCGCCATGTCGAGGGCGCGCGCGCAAAGGCGCTCCGCTTCGAACCAGTGGTTGCGCGAAAGGGCCAGTTGCGCCTTGGTCATCAGACTGTTGATTGATGTGGTCTTCACGGTCGCCATGTTTGGTCCTGACGGTTTACTTTTTCGCGGCTGCGATTTTTCCCACAGCACTGGCGATGGATGCGAGCGTCTGCGCGAAGCGGCGGGTGGTTTCGGGGAATTCGTACATCAGGCAGTCGGATACGCCAGTCATGTCCTTCGATTGCATCGCGTCGCGCAGCGTGCGCAGTTGGGCGTCGAGCGCAGCAATCGCGCCATCGAGGTCGATCCCAGCGGCGCGGACTTCCTCGCGGGTGATGACAGTGAGTTCAAAGCAGCGTGCGATCGCCAGCTGCACAGTGTTCCAGATCGCCAGCGCCTCAAGGAGTTTTTGCATGCCCTCGCCCTCGCGGTTGGCCTGCATGAGTTTGGCGGCGCTGCGCTGGATTTCCTCGGCGTTGAGCACGGCTTCGGTCGCGTTGACAAAGGTGTCGCGCAGAAGTTCGGCCGGATGCGCGGTGGCGAGGCGAATTTCCCTTGCGCCGCGCTTGGCGTGTTCGGGGCTGGCGAGATCTTCTTCGCCCCAAGCGATGCCATCGACTTCGATCTCGACGATCATCCGACCGCTCTTGCCCACAAGCGTCGCGGCCTCGCGGAGGGCGATCTCAACGGTTTCAGCATGAAGGGTTGTCTCGTGGTCGTCGAGCAGGATGCGCATCGTGTAGCCCTTTCGGCGGCTGGGTTGAAGTGCCGTGCCGATGCTATCGGCCGCAATCGCAAGGCCATTGAGTGAATCATGTGATTTGGAGGGGCGGCGCCGTTGGTACCGAGAACCAAGGTCGGCTGCGCTTTGATGCAATCGCGGCGGCGTCTGCAAGCTGGTGATGGCCTCTTGGTGATGGCCTTCTGTTGACGGCCATGTCCGACGAACTTAGGAGTCGTTGGCCGACTGCGGTTGCCACATCGCGGGCACCGAGTGCTTGTCATCGGAGCGCAGTCGCTCGAGGGCGCGGCCGTGCACGCCGCTGGCACTGGCCAGGAGCGCGGCACAGAGTTCGTCGACCTGCGGCGTCTCGGGGA
The DNA here is from genome assembly GCA_003671075.1 of Planctomycetota bacterium. Lineage (GTDB taxonomy): Bacteria > Planctomycetota > Phycisphaerae > Phycisphaerales > SM1A02 > QWPT01. The sequence goes on along the minus strand of QWPT01000011.1, from coordinate 64,605 downwards.
ACTCTGCGCGAAGCTCGGCGATGCGGGCGGTCATGGTCGCGCCCGCTTCGCAGAAAAGTCGGCGGTAGGCGGTTCGCACTGCGTCAATCGCCGCTGGAGTCATGCTGCGTCGGGTCATCTGCACATGATTGTGGCCGCGGATGCGCGCAGGCGAACCCTCGACGATCATGTAGGGCGGCACATCCTTGGCCACTCGAGCCAGACCGCCAACGAGCGCGCAGCGGCCGACGGTGACAAAGTGATGGAACGCCGCGTTGCCGCCGATGGTGGCGCCGTCGCCGACATGCACATGCCCCGCGAAGAGCACGGCGTTGGCGACGGTGATGTCGTTGGCAAGTTGGCAGTCATGCGCGACATGGGCGCCGACCATGATCAGGTTGCCGTTGCCCAGTCGCGTGGTACCGCCGCCAGTGCTGGTTCCGCGGTGGATGGTCACTTGCTCGCGAATGTGATTGCGATCGCCGATTTCACACCAAGTCTCCTCACCGCGGTACTTGCGATCCTGCGGCGTGCCGCCGACCGAGCAGAACGGGTGGAGCACATTGTCGGCACCAAGGCGAGTGTGGCTTTCGAGGACAACATGGCTGCGCAGAATCGTGCGGGCACCGATCGTGACCTTCGGGCCGATCACGCACCACGGACCAATGACCGCATCGTCCGCAACTTCGGCGGATGGATCGATGACGGCGGTGTCGTGGATCAATGCCATGCGCGTTCACTCAATATCAGGGTCGACCATCATGAAGCGAAGTTCCGCCTCGGCGACAACCTTGTCAGCCACCAACGCGCGGCACTTGAGATGGCCGGTGCGGGCGGTGGCGCGGATGTTCTCCGCCTCGAGCACGACCTGGTCGCCGGGAACAACCGGCTTGCGAAGTTTGACGCGGTCGATGGAAAGCAGAATTGCGATTTTTCCCGTGTGCTCAAGCACATTCGACAGCAGCAAGCCGCCGAGTTGCGCCATCGCCTCCACCAACAGAACGCCAGGCATGATCGGAGTTCCTGGGTAATGGCCCTGGAAAAACGGCTCATTGATGGTGACATTCTTGATGCCGACCGCGCGCTTGGCTCCGTCGATTTCCACAACGCGATCCACCAACAGCATGGGGTAGCGATGGGGCATCAGCTTCTGAATGGCGCGGATATCCATCACTCGGCCGTCGACGACGGTCTTGCGGAGATCGGCGGCGAGCATCTGCTCGCGAATACGCAGGGCAAGTTTGCGATTCAGGCCGTGGCCCGAGCGGACCGCGAGAATGCGGCCCTGGATGGGCGCGCCGATCATCGAAAGGTCGCCGATCACATCGAGCACCTTATGGCGCACCGGCTCATCGTCGAAGCGATAAGCGTTGTCGATCGGCATGCCATCGTCGCCAATCACGAGGATATCGCGGGGCGTGAGGTGCTTACACAGACCAGCGGCCTGCAACTGCTCGGCCTCCTCGCGCAGGCTGTAGGTGCGCGCCGGGGCGATATCGCCGATGTAATTGCCTTCCGCGATGTTGTAGGAGAAGGTCTGGTGGCGAATGCGGTGGCCGCGCGGACCGTAGTCAAGGTCGTACACCACGCGCATGCCTTCTGCGTCGTAGGGCATCGCGGCGATCATGCCGTCAGGCTCTTCGATCACGATCGGCTCGCGAATCTTGAAGACCTTGCGCGGGGCATCCTGTTCGACGATTCCAGCCTCAAGCATCGGCTCGGCGAAGAGCGCGGCGGATCCGTCGCCGCAGGGCAACTCGGGGCCGTTGATCTCGATGGTGGCGTTGTCGATGCGCAGGCCGGCGATGGCGGAGAGGCAGTGCTCGACGGTGTCGATGGTCACATCACCGGACTTGAGCGTGGTTCGGCGCGGGCGCGGCGCGACATGGTCGGCGGTGGCGGGGATGCGCACGGGCGGATTGAGGTCGGTGCGCACAAAGGAGATGCCACTGTGCGGAGGCGCGGGCTGAATGGTGATGATGGCATCGGCGCCGAGCATCAGGCCCTTGCCGCGCACGGTGACGGGCCGAGCGAGCGTGCGCTGGCGGGGCAGGGCCGCGAGGGCGCCGACATCGCCTTGAAGAGAGCGAGCGGTGGTGGGGCTCAAGGCGCCTTCGGCGGGGCGTGGATTCATGGCGCCTTCGGCGCCTCGAGAAAATGCTTGAGTTGGCGATGCCACTCGGGGAGTTTACGGATGAGTGCCATCTCTCGCAAAGCGGTCTGGATGTCCTGCGCCGGGAATCCTCCCCAGGTCGCGCCGTCGGGAACGTCGCTCATGACGCCCGCGCGCGCCGCCAAGGAGACCCCGCGGCCGATGGTGAGGTGATCGGAAATCCCACATCCGCCGCCGATCCGCGTTCCGTCGCCGATCTTGGTGGTTCCAGCGACGCCGCTGAGGCCGCTCACGACCACGCACCGACCGATTTCGACGTTGTGTCCGATCTGACAAAGGTTGTCGATCTTGGTTCCCGCGCCGATCCGAGTGGCGCCGAACTTTCCGCGATCGACGCAGGTGTTGGCGCCGATCTCAACATCGTCGTCGATCTGCACCGTTCCGATGTGGGGGATCTTGGCGATCCCGCGGCCATCCGCACTCGGGCGGTAGCCAAAGCCATCGGTGCCCAGCGTGACGCCTGATGCAAGAATCACGCGGTTTCCCACCGTGCAACGCTCCCGCACCACGACATTGGCGTGGATGACGCAGTCTTGTCCGATCTTCGCGTTGGTGTAGATGCGGACGCCTTCGAACAGCGCGGTGCGCGCGCCGATCGAGGCACCCGCACCAATCGATACGAAGGCGCCGATGCGCGCATCGGCGGCAACGCTCGCATCAGGATGAATGCGCGCGGTTGGATCGATGCCGACTTCGGGAAGGATCTCCGGATCGGCAAAAAGCTCGAGGATGGTGATCATCGCCAGGTCCGCGCTCTTCACGCGCAGGATCGCTCGGTTTCGCGCGGCTTCGCTGAGTTCGATGCCCACGCTCACCACCGCCGCCAGCGCAGGACTCGCGTCCAACAACTTTGCGTACTTTCCGCTGCCGACGAAAGTGAGCGAACGCGGTCCGGCGCGGTCGACGCTCTCAAGTGAGTCGATCGTCGCGGTTGCGTCGAATCCAGCGGGTGCCTCTACCGTTGCTCCCACGAGCGCGGCCATTTCGGCAACCGTCCGTCCTTCTGGGCGTGCGTTGCGCGCATCAGCCACCCAGTTTCTCCTTCCACTCGTTGTTCATCATGCCCAGGAGTTGCGCGGTGACATCGCGCTTTGGGCTCGAGTAGAGGAAGCGGCGGGCGGAGATTTGCGCCATGGTCTTTTGCGCGTTGGCTGGGTCCATCTCAGGCAGGGAATCGTCGAGGAGAATGTAGTCGTAGCCTTCCTTCTCGGCGAAACGGCGAACGGCATCCTTGATCGCGAGATAGGTGTCGCGCAGCGCGCGCGCCTTCTCCATCTCCAGCTTGGCGGAAACGAACTGTTGCACCGCGCGCAACTCGCCGACCGAGGCCTGCAGTTTGGCGATGGCGTCGGCCTGTTCCTTGGATCCATCCTTGAAATTGTCGAGCTCGCTCTGCAACTCGCGCACCGTCGACTCCGCGGCCTTCACCTGCTTCTCCAAGTTCTCGCCAACCGCTTTCACGGTGGCCTGCTCGGCGGTGTAGCGGTTCAATGAATTGAAGGTCTTCTCGAGATCGACCGTGCCCAATCGCGCGGGCTCGACGGCGTTGGACGCGGGGCGCATGACCGCGGCGACGGTGATGGTTGCGAACAGTGCGACTAACAGGATTTCAGGGCGAAACAGGCGAGAAAGCCGCGAGCGTTCGCCGGAGTGTGTCGGTTGATTCGTGGTCATCGTGTTCGTCCTGCTCATCAAATGGCATCAACTGGTCATCAACTGGTCATCAACTGGTCATGAACTAGTCATCAGCGGGTGGCGTGATCGGGCATCAGGTCTTGGAGCGGTTGTTGTTGATCTGCACGATGAGCTTCTCGGTTACATCGATCGACTTGCCTGCGTTCAACACGCGCAGTTGGGTGATCTGTGCCTTCGCCTGCGCCTCGAGCGGCGGTGCATCCTTGGCGCGCTGCGTTTGGATTTCGATCTTCGAATCATCGACAACGATCATGTCGAACTTCTCGCTGTCGGCCAAACGCGCGGCGCCTTCGCGCACGGCGCGATAGATCGCCTGCCACTTGAGGCTGCGCTCGCGGTCGAGCTCGAGCTCCTTCATGCCGCCCCAACTTTCAGCTTGCAGGCGACTCAGCCGCATTGCATCAAGCTTCGTCTCGCGGTCGGGGCCTTCGGGCATCTGCTCGATTTCCTTCGCCATGGTCTCGAGCACAACTCGCCGCGCCGCGACCTCGGCACTGAACTTCGCCTCGAGGTTCTTGAGCTTGACATCCCATTCGGCGGCTTCGTTGAGTCGATCGAAGAGGACGGCCATGTTCACGACACCGATCGCCGAAGGCGGAGCAGCGAGGACGACTGGGCGGAGGGCTTGTGCGCTGCCCGCGAAAAATGCAGAGCCAGCGATGAAGCCGCCAACGGCCAAGGTCAGTGCGGGAGCCAGTACGGCGGAAAGCGGAGATGCAGAAAAGAAGCGGAAGGAGGAGCGGTTCATAGTCGTTTTCGGCAAAGGTTCGGCGAGCGACGCGAAGTGGCGGATTGTACGGACGCAAGTGGGTCGCGTCAGCATTCCACTTTGGCGCGTTAGAAGGGAATCTCCGCCGAAAAACTGAACACCTGCGTCTCGTCGGTGTCCTCGAGCAACAGCGGAATTGCGAAGTCGAATGCCAGCGGCGCGGGGCCGAACTGGGGGATGTAGAGCCGCACGCCGAAACCAACCGACAGGCGATAGTGGTCGAAGGACAGATCGGATTCGACGGTACCGCTGTCGGCGAACAGCACGGTGGAGAACGCGTCCTTGACCAGCGGCTGCTCGAATTGCGCGCCGAGGAAGAAGAGCCAGTTTCCGCCAATGCCATCGTTGGGCGGCGGCAGCGTCGGATCGATCGCGCCCTGCGATTTGGGGCTGATGGTGCGGAAGTCGAAGCCGCGGAAGTTTCGGCCACCGAGGTAGAGGCGCTCGTAGGTTGGCGCGCCGTCACCGACAATGTAGGCCATGTCGTTGTTGAGCTTCAGCGTCGATCGGCTGCCGAGCAAGTCCTCGCTCACCGTGAAGAACTGGGTGTAGCCAGTGCGGAGCAGGGTGAATGGACTGACCTCGCCAGAAACGGTGTTGAACTGCGTGGCACTGAACTCGGCGTTGGAGCCGCGAGTCGGGCGCATCGGCCGATCGACATCGGTTCGCTTGACGAAGAAGCCTGTAGAGAATTGCGAGTTTGGTCCGCGGTCGTCGTAGATTTCGATCGCAGAACTAGGTTCGAAATTGGTGAGCTCAACCCAGTTGTACGCCGCGGTCAAGCCAACGCTCCAGAAATCGCCGAGCCGACGCGAGAGCGTGACTGGCACCGCTGCTCGGGTTTCGTCGTAGTCATTGTAGATGCGCATCCGATACGACGGCGATCCGCGCAGCGCGTAGTCGGTCTCGAAGAGGTGCGGCTCGAGGAGGTCGAATGAGAGCGTCGAAACCTCGTTGCCGGGCGCGATCGCCATAGAGAACTGCTGGCCCGCGCCGCGAAAGGCGCGACCGGCGATGAGTTCGTCGATGCTCTCCGGAGTATCGGCGATGTCGAAATTGCGCTGATTGACGCTGAATTCACCGAAGACACCCGAGTCGGTTCCAAGTCCAACGCCGAAGTTCACGCTGCCGGTGTTGCGCTCTTTCACCTCGAAGAGAATGTCGCGGACCGCGCTTCGAACCAACGCCACACGGTCCTTGCCTGTCTGTTCCTTGCTCGCCTGATTCTCGCCCGACTGATCCTCGCCCGACTGATCCTCGCCCGACGCGGCAGGCGCCTCGGACCCTGGCGCGGAGGGCGTGTTGACATCGAGTGCGTCCTGCTCGTCCGCGCGCGGTCGCTGCACGGTCACGCGCACATCGTTGAAAAGCTGCGTAGCTTTCACGCGCTCGCTTGAACGCTCGAGCTCGCGGCCGTCGAGCACGCGACCGGGCTGCATGCGCACCAGGCGGCGAACGATCTTGTCCTTGGTCAGGAAGTTGCCCTGAATGTTGACCAATCCAGCGACCGTTCGCGGTCCTTCGCGCACCGCCAACACAAGGTCGACCTCCGCCTGCTCGCCGATGCGCACGGTGCGGTCGATGACTTCGACATCGACATGGCCGAGGAGCAGGTAGCTGTCGCGCACGCTCGCGATCGACTTGTCAAGTTTCAGACGCGAGTAGATGTCGCCGGAATGAATGTAGAGCAGGTCGTTGATCTGAGCATCATTGAAGACCAGCAGCGGACGCGGTCCTTCGGCGCCAGAACCTTCGACGACCACCGAGCGCAGTCGGTATCGACGACCCTCGGAGACGACGAAAACGACCTTCGCCTCCTTGGAATCAGAGGAGATCTCCACGCGGCGGTCAACGCGCACATCGACAAATCCTCGGTCTTTGTAGTACTTGTCGAGGGCAGCAACATCGTCAACCAAGACATCTTCATCGAGCTCGCCCTTGGCGAACAGCGGCACCGCCTCGCGGGTGTTGATCTCACCGCCGAGTTCCTTGCTCGTCAGCGTGTCGTTGCCGATGAACTCGATTTCCTTCACCTTGACGCGCGGTCCCTCGATCACGCGAAGAATCAGGATCCCCGTGTCCTTCAGGCGCGTTTCATCGACGGTGACCTCAGCGAGGTAATGGCCGCGCTTCTTGTAGAGATCCTTGATGCGCGCGACCGCTTGCTCAAGCAGAAAGTCGTCGCGGGGGCCGCCGGCATAAAGCGGAATCGCCTTGCGAAGCTCTTGGTCGGAGATGAGCTTGTTGCCCACCACCTGCAGATCCTTCACGATCGGCTGCTCGAGGAATGTGTAGGTGAGCTCGACGGAGCCATCGGGCAACACGGTCGCGGACGCCTGGATGGTTCCGAACTGGCCGAGTCGATAGAGCGTCGACACATCGTTGCGAATGGCCTTGGGATCGAAGGGCTGCCCCGCGGCCACGCGGACATTGTTCAGGATCTCGCGTTCCTTCACTCGGTCGAGCCCCTTGAAGAGGAGCGTGGCGATCGGGCGGTCGGCGAGGGTCTCGTCGTCGATGGAAGTCGTTTGCGCGAGCGTAGTGGCGCAGATGGCCAGCGCGATCACTGCGGGAGCGAGTCCGAGCGCCATCGCGCTGCGGTGGCAGTGGCGGGATGGCGAGGCGAGACGAGCGGACAGCATTGGGGCGCAGGATAGCGTTTCGCGCGGCAATTCGTTGCGCTTGAATGGTTGGCCTGATGGTGGCGGGGCGCGTTCACTGGCGATACTCTTACGGCTCTATGAGCACCGCAACCGAAGCCCCCAAGCACACGCCGTTTCATGCACTTCACCTCGAGCACAAGGCGAAGATGGTGGAGTTCGCCGGCTATGACATGCCGATCGCCTACGGGTCGATCATCGAGGAGCACAAGTGGTGTCGCTCGTCGGCTGGCTTCTTCGATGTGTCGCACATGGGACGCCTGCGCTTCAGCGGCCGCCACGCGCGCAAGTTCCTCGACCATGTCTGCACGCGCCAGATTTACGGCATGCAGGCGGGCATGATTCGCTATTCCCTCGTCTGCAACGATCAGGGCGGCTGCCGCGACGATGTTCTGGTGTATTGCGTCGACGAGGACGAATACCTCATGGTCTGCAATGCATCGAACCGCCACAAGCTGCTCAAGCATTTTGCCGAGCGCAAGGGCGAGTTCTCCTTCAAGCTCGCCGACGAGACTGATTCGACGGCGATGGTTGCGATCCAAGGCCCCAAGGCGATGGATCTGATTTCCCGCATTTCCAGCACGATTCCAACCATGAAGCGTTACAACTTCATGGTCAAAAACCTCGTGGTCATCAAGCTGCTTGTCTCGCGCACTGGCTACACCGGCGAGGACGGCGTCGAGGTCATCCTGCCTTCGGCGATGGCGAAGCTTGCGCTGGGAATGGTGCTCAAGGACATGGGCGGCGATTCGAGCGTGGTGAAGCCCGTGGGCCTCGGCGCGCGCGACACGCTGCGCATGGAGGCGGGAATGCCGCTTTACGGCCACGAAATCACCGAGGAGATCGATCCGGTTTCCGCGGGGTTGGAGTTCGCGATTAAGTTCGAGAAGGGCATGACCGGCACCGACGCCGATGAGCGGACTGGCAAATTCATTGGCCAGGACGCACTTCGCGCCATCAAGGCGGCCGGCCCCAAGCTCAGGCGCGTCGGGCTGTTCGTCGAAGGCCGGCGTTCGCCGAGGCAGGGAATGCCGGTCCTCTCGGGCGGGCAGGTCGTGGGCGAGCTGACCAGCGGCTGCATCTCGCCGTCGCTCGACCGTGGCATCGCGATGGCCTATGTGCCAGCGGCGATGGCGGCCATCGGCACCGCGTTCGAAGTGGATCTCTCCGGCAAGGGCATGGCGGCCGCGGTGGTGACGAAGTTGCCATTTCTCAGCAACACCTGATCGAAGCAGCCGGGCTCCGTAATTCGGCTCAG
>QWPT01000011.1:0-55949 GCA_003671075.1 Planctomycetota bacterium | reverse complement strand
TTTGTTGTTGCCGAGCGCCGCCGTCGGCGTGTCTCGGTTTCCTATGCGCTTGCGTTAACCGGTTCGAGCATCGCGGCGCTGAATCGGGATGATTCTTGGCGGCGTCGGTCGCGGCTCTTCGGTGCGTTCCTGCATCATTTGCCGCAGGAAACGCAGTGGTCTTTCATCGGTGATCTTCTGCTGCAGGCGCCGCAACGCTTCGACTTCGATCTGGCGCACGCGCTCGCGGGTGAGCCCGACCTCGTGGCCGATCTGCTTCAGCGTGAGCGGTTCCTTGCCCTCGAGGCCGTAGCGCAGGCGGATGACGCGGGCATCGCGCTCGTCGATTTCCTCGAGAAGCTGCAGCACCAGCCGAAACTCCTCGCGTCGAGTGACCGACTCTTCGGGCTTGGTCTGGCGATGGTCGGCGAAGAACTCGTGCAACTCGACGCCTTCGCCAGTATCGCCCGTAGGTGACTGGTTGGGCGCGTTGTAAGCGCGCACGGCGCGGCGCACCACATTGAGCTTGCGAATGGGAATCTGCAGGTCGCTGGCGAGCTCTTCTAGAGTGGCCGGTCGACCGAACTGTTCCTCAAGCCGGCGCGAAGAATCCTTCCAACGCGCGATGAGTTCGATCATGTACGCCGGGATGTGGATCGGCTGCACCGCGTTGATCAGCGTGCGCTTGATCGCCTGCTTGATCCACCACGACGCGTAGGTCGAGAAGCGAGCACCCTGCGCCGGATCGAAACCCTCGACCGCGCGGATAAGCCCGATGTTGCCTTCCTCGATCAAATCCGCCAGCGAAAGGCCGCGGTTGACATAGTTTTTTGCGATGGAGATCACCAGGCGTAGGTTCGCCCGGATCATTCGGTCCTTGGCGGCCGAGTCGTTGTCATTGATGATGCACCAGCCCAGAACCTTCTCCTCTTCTGCGTTCAGAAGCGGAACCTCGTTGATCTGCTTGAGATAGAGGTGAAGGTCTGATTGAAGTGACGAACGACCCATTGAATCCTCGCGAACAGAGTGCGAACTACTGGTGCTCCGCGTCAGCTTGCAGTCTTTCAAAGCGAGTAAAAGTCCCCGTAGCGCGAGAAAGCCGTGGGCGTCAACGACACAACGCCACGAAGGCCGACCGCGCATCATGCGCTTCGTCCTTGCTTGCTCCCTCGATCGCCGCACTTCCCTGTGGGCGGGACTCTCACGCACTTTGCGTTGCGATGGCGAACCATCGAAACACACTGCGAACTGACCTCGGATCACAACCTCCGCATGGCTGTCGGCACGGCCCTGCCAACTCTTGAAAGCATACACAGCCACTTGCGGCAGATCATGTTGGATCATGCCAAGTGGACCGAACTTTCCGTTTGGGAAGGTCGATGAATCGGTTAAGAATCCACTATGACACTTGACCTCACCGATTTCCTTCACGACTTCGAGTTCGAGCGGGGGCGCGTCAACGCCCGCTTTGCGCGCGGTGACGATGGGCGGGAACTGCTGCAGGTGCGTATCGAACTCGGCGTTCTTCAGATGGAATGCGATGGTCGGCCCGATGGCGCAGCCAGTGTTCTTGCCGACATACTTCACGGACGCAGTCGCGCTCTTGACGCGCAACTGTCTGCGGCACTTCGGCTTGAATTAGGGCTGCTGCAGCAGCGCGCCGTTGCATTCCTGGCCGTTGGCGATCCGGTGCGCGCTGGGCGCGATGCCGATTCCATCCTGCAAGGGACGGAGCTCATGATCGAGCGCGGGCTCTCGGTCGAACGAGAGTGGGCTGAGGGAGCGAGGTTCTCGGTCCTCGTTCTGCGTACGCGATGTGCCGCCTCGACATTGATGTCGACCGGTCGCGCCCGCGAAGCCGCCATTGCGATTGAGGCGGGATTGCGCGCACTGCGCGAGGCCTCCGACTCCATTGGCATCGCCGACAGCTTTGACATGCTCAGCGATGTGGTGGCTTTGCGGTCCATGCGCGACGCACTGGTTCCACAACTACCGCCAGCACAGCGATCCGAACTCGAGGCTCGACTGCGCGCGGCGATCGTCGCGGAGAACTACGAGTTGGCGGCGATTTTGCGCGACGAACTGCGCATGTTGTAGCGGCGGACTACTGACCTTCCTTCGCCGCTTGCAACTCCACATAGACCGTGATTTCGTTGCCGTCGCGCAGCACGACCGCCTGCACCTTCGCGCCCGGATCTTGTGTGCGAAGATCATCGACGAACGCCTGACGGTCTTTCATTTCCATCTTGTTCCACTTGACGAGTTTGTCGCCCTTGCGAATTCCCGCCTTGTCGGCGCTGCCGTCCTTGGTCACATCGACGATCTCCAAACCGGATCCGTCTTCGCTCTCTCGGGTGCGAAGCCCCGCGCGAACCTTCATCGGCTGCGTGCGCATCGGGCCCGACTTTTCATCGATCGTGAAGCGTTTGTCCAACTGCGCCATGCTGAGCGCAAGGTTGTGCCAAAGATGAACCGCCTCGACGGAAGTCTCGCGGTCGATGAGATCCATGGTGTCGCGCGAAGTGTGATAGTCGGCGTGGAAGTCTGCGCAGATGGCGAAGAGGATCGGCACGCCCACCGCTTGAAAGCTCGCGTGATCGCTGCCGCCGCCGCCGCGTCCCTCGGACTTGATGATCGTGAGCGGACTCTTGGCGTAGATCGGTTGGGCCCAGTCCATGAATCCGTTCACATCTGGCGAGTTGGTAACACTGAGGCGTCCGTTCTTCACGCGACCGATCATGTCGAAGTTCATCATCAGGACGGTGTCCTTGATGGGATAGATCGGGTGTTCCACGTAGTAGCGGCTGCCAATGAGGCCACTTTCCTCGGCGCTGAAGCCAATAAAGAGCACGGTGCGCAGGGGCTGCTCGGCGGGAAGCGCCGCGTAATCATTCTTCAGACTGGAGGCGAGGAGGATGATTCCTGCGGCGCCCGATGCATTGTCGTCAGCGCCAGGATGCAGCTTGCCTGGGCCTTCGCGCGAGCCAAAGTCGCCCATGCCGAGGTGGTCAAGATGGCCGCCGATCACAATGACTTCATGAGCGAGCGCGCCGCGGCCAGGAAGCACGCCGACGACGTTCTCGGCATTCACCGTTTTTTCCTCAGTGCGTCCGACCACGGCGACCGTCGCATCAGGACCACCGAGGTCGAAGCTCATGGGCTGGCCGGCCTTGATCTCGTCCGCGATTTTGCGCAATTCCATGAGCGAGTGCTTGGCGTCGCAGCGCGAGACGAGTTGCTCGGCCGCGCTGGTCGACATCATGAACACGGGCACATTGGCCATGGTGGCGCCACCGCCGGCGGTAAGGCTGTTGACACGCGGATCATTCGCGCCCGGCGTGTTCACCACGATGATCGCCGACGGATTGCGCTTGGCAATCGCCGCGATTTTTCCTTGGAACCCAGCGCGGCCCGACCAACCTTCGCCGCCCGACCACCGGCTGGAACCCTTCTCATCCATCGGCTCGAAGCGCAGAACCATCGCGATCTTGCCTTCGAGCGAGTGGCCTTCGCTAAAGCTGGTGAAGCCTTCGGGTCCGTTCTCGATGCCGTAGCCGACGAAGGCGACAACGCCATTGCCGCTGCCGCTCGTGCCGAGTGAAGTGAGTTTGAAATCGGTGCCAGCGTCCAGCGTTTTCTCGCCGTTGGCGCAGTTGAGCTTGATCGATTCCTCAACGACTTCGCGCTTGCCGCCGAGCGAAAATGGTTGGCGGAAGTTCTTCGCCGAGCTATCCGAAGGCTGGAACGCTGGCTCGAGCCCCGCGCTCTTGAACTGCGCCTCCATGTAGTCCATCGCTCGCTCCATGCCCTTGGTTCCCGGGAGTCGCCCCTCCATCCATGGGCTGGCAAGAATGATCAGGTGCTCATTGAAGGCTTGGACATCGGGCGCAGATGCGGCGATGACGCTGTGGATCTGCGGAGTGGTCGCGGCGGTGGCGGCGGCGGGCGCATCCTGTGCAAGCGCGCGTGGAGTCGCCACAATGGCGGGGAATGCCAACGATCCTCCGAAGATTGCCCAGAGAAGCGTGCGCGAAAGCGGGGAGGCAGTGGTCGTTGGCATGGTGTGCTCCTGCGTGGGTTGCTGTTGCGGTTGCCGCAGCGTTGTGCGTTTTTACCACGGCGACTGCGGGCTCATCGCGCAACTCGCTCGAAATGCCGACGAATCGCGCGGAATCATCGCGCCATCCCCAAGACGGGCCGCACTGCGATCTCAAGTTTCGCGTCGAGCGCGAAGCGTTTGTCGCCGAAATCGCGATGAATATCGTCTTCCTCGACTGGCTGCTGGTGTTTGAACGCGAGGACAGCGAACGCATCGATCCGAGCGAGCTCGCCCGTCTGTCGCCGATGCTCGTTCGCTATTTCGCGGCGCAAATGCCGGTTTCCATCGACGCACTCACGGTCGCACCAGTTGTCGGCAAGCTCTCCGTCAACGATCCCGACGAAGTGCTGCTGCCGCTGTTTCCCACGAGCGGTTGGCGTGGGCTGCGCAAGGTTTCGTTCGAGCTCGTCTATCCGCTGAAGTCGCCGCCGAACGAGATTTCCATCGTTTGGCCCGCATATCCGCCCGATTTACTCAGCGTGTTGGCGTCGAAGCCGCCGCTTGAAATCGCAGCGGAGTGGACTGCCGACGGATTGCGCTCGCAGTTGCTGTTTACGCGCTCCGAACCAGGATTCACTTGGCGGCGACCGACCGGTGGAATCGATGCACGACTAGACACCGTGCCGACGCCGCCCGTGGCGCAGCCGCTCGTTCCTGCGTGGGCAACCATGGCGATCGGCGTCTTCGTGGTGGCGTTCGTTGCGGCGGCCATGGCGCGGCGTGCTCCGCGGGTTGCACTGGGCGCGGGACTCGTGGCGGCGGCGATCGTGCTGGTGATGCGCCCGAGTGGTCCGGCCACTCTTGCCTGGGGAACGCGCGCGCCGGTGGGAGTTTCCGATGCCGCCGCGCAAACCATCTTCGAAACCCTGCACGGAAACATGTATCGAGCATTCGACTACGACGACGAGCGCACGACCTACGACGCACTCGCGCGCAGCGTTTCTGGCGCGCTTCTCGAGGAAACCTATCTTTCGGTGCGACGGGCGCTGGTGATGGAGGACGAGGGCGGCGCGATGAGTCGCGTGGTTGCCGTGCGTCCCATCACAACGCGTATTGAGAGCCAAGGCGAGATCGAGATCGGCGGGCGTCGCGTGCCCGCGTTTACTGTTGCAGCGCGTTGGCAGGTCGATGGCCGAGTCACGCACTGGGGACACGCGCATGATCGAACCAACGAATACGACGGGCGTTTCGTGGTTGGCGCAGAGGGCGATGGTTGGCGCATGCACGACGCCGAGATCTTGCGGCAGGAACGCATTGATTCCGGCGCGAAACCAGCGGTTCCGTCCGCTCCGAGCGAACTCGACGAGCTCTAGCGCTCGCTTCGATTTGCATCAGCTGACGCGCGAGCCAGCCTTGACGGGCTTCTGCACGCTGAGCACGACGACATCGCGCTCGTCATCGCTCGGCTTTGCGGTGGCTGGCCTCGCGCCACCAACAGTTGCGCCACCAACAGTTGCGCCACCAACAGTTGCGTCACCAGAGTTTGCGACAACTTCTGCCAGCGGCTTGAGGTCGCTCGCGGCGAGGATCATTCCTTGGCTCACTTCACCGCGCAATTGGCGCGGCTCGAGATTGGCCACGATGATGACTTGCTTGCCAACGAGCGTCGCCGGGTCGTACCAGGCACGAATGCCCGCACAGACCTGACGCCCTTCGGGTGTGCCATCGTCGAGGCGGATCTTCAGGAGTTTGTCGGCGTTGGGATGAGGCTCGGCGCTGAGCACCGTGGCAACGCGAAGATCAAGCTTCGCGAAGTCCTCGAACTTAATCGCGGGGAGAGGTTCGTTGCTCATGATGTGCTGCGAACTCAGGTTGCGGGGTCAAGCGGGGGATTGGGCTCATTGACCATCGCGGGCGAATCCTTCTCACGCGTCGGCTTGAACGAATAACGCTTCGCGAGTGCATCGAAACCGAACAGCGACTTCGGGTCGATCGCGAGCGTCGGATCGCTGGTGACATTGACCAAGCGCGAGCCGCTCTGTCCCATCAAGGCGCTTGCGAGCTCGGAGAATTTCTCCTCCGTGACCGGGGTCTTCGCGGTGACCTGCATCAGCACCAGCGAGAGCTTGTCGGGAACTGCCACGGCGATGGTGCGATCAGCAAGGGGAATCGCGCTCATATCGGCGGCAAACGCAATCGGCGCCGCCTTCTCGATGATGGCCGCAATCGCCTTCGGATCATTGTTGAGCGACGGAAGTCCAGCGCCCATGCGGATGCCGTACTGGATGAACTGTGCGTTGGCCTCAGCGACATCCTTGGCAAACTCGACCTTCACTCCGTACTTGGTCGCAACGGCGCGGATGCCATCGCGGGCAGCCTCGGCAGCGAGTGCGTCCTTGTTGGCCTCGAGCCACTGGAAGCGATCGAGCGCGATGAGATCCTTCTCAACATTCGCGCGCACGGCCGCGAGGTCGTCGGCTTGTTTCGACGCTTCGGCGGCGATCATGCGGAAGAAGTACGCGTCGCCGCCATCAGCGATCATCGCGGGGCTCGCGATGTTCACCTGGAATGGCGTGGCGATCGAGGGCGTGGAAAGTTCCTTGGCGACTGCGGCAAGTTGAGGAGCGGAGAGTGGCGTGCCAAACTTCGCCGTCTTTGCAGTGCCCAGTCCGGGGATGGCTGCGAGTTCGGTGGTGCTGATCCAGCTTTCGCCGCTCGACTGATACGACGGCGCGGAGATGCTGAACTCAGCAGCGATCGTCTGTGCAAGCGCTTGCAGTTGTGGCATCTGCGTTGACCACTCGGCGGGAAGCACGAAGTGGCTGCCGTCACGCTTGAGCGTGCGCTGGGCGAGGCCGAGCTGGTCGCTGGCGAACTTTGCGATTTCGTCCATGCGGGCCTTGACCAATTCCTCGGTCACAGCAGTTCGGACGGCGATTTCAAGCGCGGCGAAGTTGGCGCCATCGCCAGCTCCTCCTCCGTACTTGGATGGATTTTGGGCAAAGCGCTTCTTGAGCGCGAGCGTGGTGAGCTCGGGCGAATTGGCCATGCTCGCAGCAACGGCGGACTTCGAGATGGAAAGCCACTCGACCTTGAAGTGATCGGGAATGCGGTAGCCAAACTTATCCGCGCCGATGAGTGCGTCGGCCGGGCGAACGGTGTCTGCGTACTTCTTCAGGTGTTCGGTCAAACGGTCATCGCTCGGCGCAGCAGCTTCGATCACACTGTTCGAGCGCGCGTCGAGGACGATCATGTCGCCACTGACGGCCAGCAGCGAACGCGCGACCGATTGCTTGAGCCGACGGTCACTTACGCGATCGACATTGAGCGAGAGATTGACCAATCGTGAAACGCCCTGCACCTTGGCGAGCGCCGCGAGAACAACATCGCGATTGCTGCCGCTTGCGCGGGCGAGATTGAAGAGCACTTGTTCGGGCGCGATCTTTGCGTTGCTCGCGATCTGCTCGAGAGCTGCGACGCCATCGCCATCGCCGCCAACGAGTCCGGCCTCGGTCGCCTCGTGCACCAGCAGCCACCAATGGGCTGGGTCCTTGTCAGCGCCGAGGAACGAGAGGATCTGATTCGGCATCAATTCAATGACGCGAAGTTCCTGCTGCGCCTCGTCGCGGTCCGCGCCGGTGACATCACCGCCGCGGTAAGTCGCCCAAAGGGCGCCGGACACAGCGCTTTGACGCGCGAGCCCTTGGATTGCGGACGGCATAAGGAACGCGATGAGCAGAAGAGTTCCGCCTACCACGAGGATCCACTGGTTGTACTGTCGGAGCAACTTAAGCATGGTCGTTTGAAAGGTATCGGAAAGCCGCGGTGCTCGGGACAGAAAGAAGCAACAGGTTTCGTCGGAAAGTTGCGAGTGGGAAAGAAACGAGGCCGGAGCAATGCTCCGGCCTCGCGGTGTTTCGGTCTAGAGTCAGCCTGACTTGATTCGCCCAAAGTTTGGACTCGGGGCTTCACTCGGTGCTTCGTCCCGCGATTAGCGGTAGAACTCGACGATCAGGTTGGTATTCACATCGAACGGGATCTGGTCCGAGGTCGGCATCGAAACGCACTTCGCCGAAAGTTCGGACGGGTTGACGGCGATCCAGCCTGGAACCTGATGACCCGGGATCGACTCCATTTGCTCGCGGGCGAGCTTCTGGATGCCTTCGCGGAGGGTGACGATGTCGCCGATCTCAATCGCGTACGACGGACGGTCAACCTTCTTGCCGTTCACGAGCACATGGCCGTGCGCGCAGAGCTGACGGGCGCCCCAAATGGTGCGCGAGAAGCCAGCGCGACGCAGGACATTGTCCAGACGAAGCTCAAGCAGCTGCAGCAGCACTTCGCCGGTGTTACCCGGGCGGCGACCTGCTTCGCGCATATAGCGGCGGAACTGTCGCTCAAGGACGTTGTAGTGGAAGCGAACCTTCTGCTTCTCATCCTTGCGGATGCCGTAGTCCTTCTGGCGACGACCGCGGAAGCCGTGCATACCAGGGGTGGTGAGCTGGCGCTTCGAGGTGTGCTTTGGGATGTCCGCGACCGGGACACCAACCTTGCGCGAGAGCTTCACCTTCGGACCGAGATAGCGCGACATGGTTCTTCCAGTTTCCTACGGGATTGACTTGTTTTCTGCAGTCTTGCAGCGAGACAAGCCGGGATCGATCGAATTCGGCGGCGCCCATGCGCCGTCTATACCCATCAGGTGGCCCGTCAGACGGGACCCTTTGGGGGAGGGGAGAGTAGAACGGAAACGGCGGCTCCCGTCAAGACACACGGCGAGGCACCTTCCAATACGCACGGCAATACGCATGACGGTGTGCGCGGTGATGCGCGTGACGGTGCGCGTTTCAGGCCGATTGGCCTACTTAATAGGCTCGTCGGCCTTCGGCTCCACGCCGCCAGTTGAGGTACGCCGTGTTGAGCACCCGATAACCGCCCGGGGTTGGATACTCGCCGGTGAAGTACCAGTCGCCAGTGAAATCGGGCATCGAGGAACGAAGCCCGTCGACCGACTGATAGACCAATTTGATCTCGCCCCGCCAGGTCAGGGACCGTGCGCGGATGAGCTCGGCGACCTTGCCCTCAAGCTGAGCGAGGCTGAAGAGGTCGTAGAGCAGGCGGACTTGGTTCTTCATCCGATTGGCGGCGAGCCCCGCCTGCTCGATGCATTTGGCCTCGATCTCATCGAGCACAGCCGCCTGGCCATGGTCGCGCGCGAGCGACACCGCCGCTTCGAACGCGATGAAGCGACCGAGTTGGCTCATGTCGATGCCATAGCAGTCGGGATACATGATGGGCGGACTGGCGCTGGCAACAATCATGGCCTTGGGATTCAACCGCGCGAGCATGGTGATGATCGACTCGCGCAGCGTGGTGCCGCGCACGATTGAATCGTCGATGACCACGAGCGTGTCATCGGGATGCACGGTCCCGCGAGTGATGTCGTAGATGTGACTAACGAGATCGCGCCGCGCGGCATCGTGGGTGATGAAGGTGCGAAGGCGTTGATCTTTTTGCGCGACTTTTTCGGCGCGCACTCGACCATCGAGCGCCGCGAGGATCGAAGCGCGCGTGGCGGTGCCCGCTTGCACTTGCTTCCAAATCACCTCGCCCGCCATGTGCTGGCGTGCTTCGCCGAGCGCTTCCATCAGGCCGTAGTACGAGGTTTCGCTGGTGTTCGGGATGAATCCGAACACCGCGTGGTCGAGGTCGCCGCCGAGCAAATCCACCACGCGCGGCGCGAGGTTGCGCCCAAGTTGCTTGCGCTCGCGGTAGATCGATGGGTCATTACCGCGCGAGAAGTAGATGCGTTCGAAAGTGCACTGGCGCAGCGGCAGCGGTTCGGCGAAGCGCTCAATCGAGTACGCGCCTGACTTCTTAATGATGAGCGTGTGGCCGGGCGGGATCGCCTCGATGTCGCGCGGATCGGTGTCAAACACGGTGGAAAGGGCGGCGCGCTCGCTGGCAACGGCAATGCAGTCATCGTTGACGAGGTAGTAGCCCGGACGGATTCCGGCTGGATCACGACAGATAAAACTATCGCCGTTGCCGAGCATTCCCGCAAAAACATAGCCGCCGTCGAAGTGCTCGGTCGCGCGGCGCAGGACGCGGGCAAGGTCGAGCTGACGCGAAACCTCAGTCATCAGCAGCGCGCCCGCAAGGTTGAGGAACGAGCCCTCGCCCATGGTCGCTTCGAGATGCGCGTGCTCACGGTCGATGAAATAGCCGATTTTCTCGAGAACCACGCCAGTATCGCTGTCGCCAACTGGATGAAGTCCGTAGTCGACGAGCTTGCTGAACAATTCGGCCGAGTTGGTGAGGTTGAAGTTTCCCGCGATGGCCAGCGAGCGCGACTCGCTGTTGGAGCGGCGAAGGTATGGGTGGCACATCGAGCTGGAATTGCCGCTGTGGGTGCCGTAACGAAGGTGGCCGAGAAGGACCTCGCCGAGAAGGGAAAACTTGCGCTTGAGCGCAGTTTCGCTGAGCGAACTCATTTCGGCTTCGCCGAGTTCGGCGGCGGGTGAGAGCGCTTCGTCGAAGAGCCGCTCGATTGGGTTGCGCTTGGCGGTGCGCTCGCGCTCAAGAAACGAATCACCCGCAGGCATGTCGAACTTCACGCAGGCGATACCAGCGCCGTCTTGGCCGCGGTTGTGCTGCTTCTCCATGAGCAGGTAGAGCTTGCGTAGGCCCCACAGCGCATCGCCGCGCTCCTGCTGGAACCAGGCGATCGGCTTACGGAGTCGAACGAAGGCAAGGCCGCATTCGTGGGTGAGTGCATCGGACATCGAGGCACGGAGGGTAGCGGAGGCGGCGGCGCTGTGGAGCGAATCTGGTGGTGTATTCAGGGCTCGACGGGAATGGTCGCGCGTCCGGCCAGCGCAGCACGCTGCATTGCGAGTAACTCGTCTTGTCCATGAAGAAATCTGCCGATGCGCGTGCCATCGAGGAGCAGCGGTATGAGCAGGGGCAACGCCTGCGGCGCGCAATCACCTTCGTTTTCCTGCAATATCGACACCATGCGATCACGGAGGAAGCGACCGCTTTCGTCGATGGTGCGATGCACTTGTCGGGGCGCATCAGCAAGTCGCCGGTCGAGGCGCGGGTCGTCGACGGTTGGGGCGGGTCGGCCGCACCACCAGGCGACGGGTTCGTTGGGCATGGCGATGGAGCCGGGAGCCATGGCGGCGAGCGTGCCGTGGTGCGTCGAAGGATCGGTCTCACCGAAGTGAAGCGCGAGCGCGGGAACTTGGTACGCGCCCTCACCAACGACCACGAGTTCCTCAAGCCCCGCGTAGATGGCGCAACGCAGCGCGCGCTGCGCATCAGCGAGCGCGTCGTCGAGCAGACGGGAGAAGTCCTCCGCGCGCGGATCTGAATCGGCGCTCGGGTCGCAATCGTTCCAAAGCCGATCGAATGCGGCGGCGCAGTTGCGCACGGTGATTTCGGCAAGAACACGCGCGTGTGCGCGCTCGCTCTCGGGCAAACGCGTGAGTTCGCCTAGAGCGGCGGTGGTCGCCTCGAGCGCGATGAGCGGGGCGACGGTTTCGCGCAAACGGCTATTTTCCGCAGGAATAGCACGACTTGCTCGAGCAATCTCCACCCAGCGCGCCACCAGTGCGATCCACGCGATCGGCTCGAGCTGGCTCACGACTGCTCTCGGCGCAGGCGAATGAGTTCGGTCGGTTGAAATGGGTGTGCGATCACGAGCTTGGGCTCGAGCGCGGGCAGCGTGCGCGACCAAAGATTGCGTACGAGGTCAGGGCAATTGCATTCGCGCGACAGGTGCAGCAGCACGATGTGCCCGGGCGCGCGCGGCGCGGCGATCGCCCGCACCGCGTCGATGCATTCGTCGTTGGAAAGATGGCCCTTTCCGCCCATGATGCGATCCTTGAGAAACTCGGGCCGGTTCGACGAGAGCTGCATTGCTCGGTCGTAGTTGGACTCGATGGCGAGCACATCAACGCCGCGCAACGACTCGATGAGCGTGCTCGAGGCACGACCGAGATCGGTAGCGAGACCGAGGCTTCCCGCGGGAGTATCGAAACGAAACGACACGGTCGCGCCGTCATCGTGCGGAGTTTCGCAGGGAATCACGCGGATCGCGCCGAGGTTGAAGCCGTCGCCGTCTGCGTCGAATGCCTCGATGCAAACATCGGGGTAGCCGCGCGCGCGTGCCAGGGGAAGATGCCGGCGCGCACAGCGCAGTCGGACACCGTCGCGCAACGCCGCGCGCGCCCAGCCCGCTTTAGCGTGGTCGTGGTCGAAGTGAGTGAAGAGCACTTCGTCGGTCGCTTCGTAGGAGAAACCGAGTGCGGAAAGGTAGCCGCGGGTGGCGCGTGGCGAGAGGCCGCCGTCGATGATGATCTGTCGCGACGCGTGGGCGCTACTCAGGCGAAGTACCGAGGAATTGCCTGCGGAACTCGATCCCAGCACAGCGAATTCGAGGACGGTCGCGCCAGCGAGCGCAGTCGTGTCAGCGTCGAACAGCAAGCCACTGGTTCGGTTGGCTGTCACGTTGTCCTCGTGGGGGAGGATGGACTTGCGAGCGAACTTGCGCGCGAACTTGCGCGCGAACTGGCGTCCGAACTCGCTTCCGAACCCGCGTCTGAACCTGCGATTTGCCCCGAGCGCGCATGGGTCGCGCGGCCGTGTCGGGTGGCGATTCCGCGTTTCGATGCCTTCACAAACGCGATGTACTCGTCGGCAATCGGATGTCCTGCGAGCGCCTCCAAAGCGGCGACGCGTTGGGCGTATGGCTTGCGGTCGCGCACCAGAATCCCGTAGATCGTGCGCGCCATCTCGATGTCCGACGGACTCGCGCCGCCGCGGCGCATGCCGATACGGTTGTAGCCGCCGACATAATTAGTGGCGGTCACCGTGTGGAACGGACAGACATCCTTGCTCGCGCCACAGAGCCCGCCGATCATTGCGCCTCGGCCGATGCGGG
Source organism: Planctomycetota bacterium (assembly GCA_003671075.1). Taxonomy (GTDB): domain Bacteria; phylum Planctomycetota; class Phycisphaerae; order Phycisphaerales; family SM1A02; genus QWPT01. The sequence goes on along the minus strand of QWPT01000011.1, from coordinate 42,987 downwards.
TGAACTGATGAATGCCTGCGCCGCCGCCCGTGACCACGCGGTCGCCGATCTCAGCGTGTCCGGCGAAGAGCGTGTTGTTAGCGAACACGCAGTCGCTCGCGACTTGAACATCGTGGGCCGCATGCGAGCAGGCCATCCAGAAATTACGATCACCGACGCGGGTGGGGCGGTCGTCGCGGGTCGCGCGGTGAATCGTCACATGTTCGCGAAAGCTGTTGGCATCGCCGATCACGATTCCCGCGCCGTCCTTGGCGTGATGGAAGCCCTTGTCCTGCGGAGCGAAGCCGATGGCAACGCCGGGATAACAGGCGTTTCCCGCACCCATGCGCAGCGGTCCCTGCAGATGGACATTGGCGATGAGAACCGTGCCAGCCCCAAGTTCGATCTTGCCGCGCAGCACGCAATACGGGCCGATCTCGACATCGTCGGCGAGCGTGATGTCGCCCGTGTTCATGCCCTCAACGATGGCGGTCGGGTGGATCTTCGGCATCGCGCGATTGTACGGAATCATGCTCGCGCCGTACGCTTGCGCGTGGTGAAGACGCTCGCCGAACATGACCAACTTCGCGTGGTGGACCTCGGGCGCGTCACCTACGCCGACGCACTTGCACTCCAGCGCGAGACGCACGAGCAGCTTGTGGCCGGCCGCCAACAACGCACTCCCATGACCGTGTTTTTGCTCGAGCACGATCCGCCCGTCATCACCGTCACCAAACGCGTCGGCGCCGCCGCGCACGTACTCGCGAGCGATGAAATGCTCGCGCGTCACCGCATCGAGCGCATCGAAACCGACCGCGGTGGCGATGTGACTTATCACGGCCCCGGACAGCTGGTGGCGTATCCGATTCTCGATCTTTCGCGGCTCGGTCTCAAGGTCCATCCGTATGTGCGCTGGCTCGAGCAGTGCATCATCGACACTCTTGCCCACGACGCGTTGGCGGGCCTGCGCGACCCTGGTGCAACGGGTGTTTGGGTCGGCGCGGACGGCGTACCTGAGCGCAAGATCGCCGCCATCGGCGTTCGACTTTCGCGCTTCGCTTCGCTGCATGGATTTGCGCTGAATGTTGCGCCCAACCTCGAGCATTTCGACCTCATCGTGCCGTGCGGATTGCAGCGACCCGTCACCAGCATGGACGCGGAACTTGGTGAGGCCGCGCCCACCCTCGATGCGGTGAAGGCGCGGGTTTGTGCGTGGTTCGTGGGCGAGACCGCACGAATGCTCGGGTCCTGAGTACACTCGTTCGATGTTCAAATCGGACCGCTTCATCGTCGCCGGCTCACTCGCACTCTCTTGCGCTGCGCTCATCTTCGCATTGCGCGCGTCGGTCACGCCGATGGCGATGGCGGGCCTGCCGTTGGCCAACGATCTCGGCCCCGCCGATGCGCTGCTGCTGACCACCGAGGCCGGCAAGGACGCGTTGCGCGTCAGTGCCAAGGACGGTCACATCGCCTGGGGCGACCGCGCCACCAATCGTGCGTGGAGCGTTGCCGCCGTCGACATCGACAAGGTGATGAAGAAGCTGCTCGAGGGCGCAAGCTACGCCGAGAAGCGCAACGAGATCAAGGACAAGATCGAGAAGGGCGAAGCTGATTTCCAGAAGCGCGCCGAAGACATCCAGGCCAAGTTCCCCGTCGCTCCTGGTGGTCCGCCGCCAGCCGAAGGTCAGGCAGCGTTCCAGCAGTTGCAGCAGGAATACCGCATGTTCCGCGAGTCGATCGGCGCCGAGAGCGACCGACTTGCCGCCGAGCAGTTCGAAGCTTCCTATCGCGAGCTGGTCGTGGCAGTTGAGACCGTCAGCGAGAAGGAGTCGATCGACTTGGTGCTTCGCTTTCAGCCCACCGCCGACCCGTTCGAAGCCAAGGGATCAGCCGAGGCGATCGACCGCATCCGCGCGCGCACGCTGCTGAAGTACCCGACGCAAGTTGACATCACGCCAGAAGTGATGAAGGCGCTCGGTATCTAAAAACGGCGTGTTTTGAGCGCTCACGGCTGCGGCCGCTCGCTCTGGCGTGGGCGACGCGTTTGGCTATTCCCATACCACCGCTGCGAAGAGGTTGAAACCGCTGGCGGCTTCAACGAAAGTCGCAGCGAAAAAACACGACTCAGTCACCCTGATCGAGGATGGCCATAAACGCCTCTTGCGGAATCGACACGGCGCCGATCTGCTTCATGCGCTTCTTGCCTTCCTTCTGCTTCTCGAGCAACTTGCGCTTGCGCGAGATATCGCCGCCGTAGCACTTGGCGAGCACATTCTTGCGCATCGCCTTGATCGACTCGCGTGCGATGATCTTGCCGCCGATCGCCGCCTGCAGCGGGATCTCGAACTGATGGCGGTCGATCTGCTCCTTGAGCTTGCTGAGAATCACGCGCGATCGCTGTTCGGCACTGTCGCGATGGCAGATGAGCGAGAGCGCCTCAACGGGCTCGCCGTTCACCAGAATCAGCACCTTCACCAGCCGATCCTCGCGGAAATGGGTGATGTGGTAGTCCATCGTTCCATAGCCACGGGTGACCGACTTCAGCTTGTCGTAGAAGTCGTAGATGATCTCCGCGAGCGGCATTTCGTATTTCAGGATCTGCCGGATCTCGCTGATCATTTCCTGCGCCACAAACACACCGCGGCGCGATTCGGTAAGCCTCATCAGGTCGCCGATGTTTTCGTTGGGGCAGATGATGTCGATCTTCACGATCGGCTCGCGAATTGCCTTGATCCTCGACGCATCGGGCAGGTCGGCGGGATTGTGAATCTCCAGCTCGGTGCCGTCGTTGAGGTCGATCATGTATGAAACCGTGGGCGCAGTCTGCACGATCGACACGCCGCCCTCGCGCTCAAGGCGCTCCTGCACGATGTCCATGTGCAGCAGGCCGAGGAATCCGCAGCGGAAACCAAAGCCAAGCGCCTCGGAATGCTGCGGTTCGAAAGTAAAGCTCGCGTCGTTGAGATGCAACTTTTCGATCGCCTCGCGCATCTGCTCGAAGTCGGACTTCTTGCCGTCTTCGTCAGCGCTCGACGGATAGAAGTCGCAAAACACCATCTGCTTTGGCTCTTCGTAGCCCTCAAGCGCAACATCGGCTGGATCGAGATCGAGCGTGATGGTGTCGCCAACGCGCACATCGCCGAGGGTCTTCATGCCCGCGCAAACCGAGCCGACTTCGTGGTAGTTGAGACCCTTGACCTTGACGGGAAACGGCGTGTAACGCAGCAATTCGGTGACGGAGAAGGTTCGCCCCGTTCCCATCATGCGGATCTTGTCGCCTTGCTTCAGGTTGCCGTCGAACACGCGCACATACATCACGACGCCGCGGTACTCGTCGTACTTGGCGTCAAACACCAGGCCGCGCAGCTTCTTGGTAACGGGCGGCTTCGGCGCGGGAAGTTTCTCGCAGATGCTGTCGAGCAGCGCGTGGATTCCCTGGCCGGTCTTTGCCGAGACATAGATGCATTCCTCGGCGGGAAAGCCGAAGACCTGCTCGATTTCCATTGCGACGCCATCGGGATCCGCGGCGGGAAGGTCGATCTTGTTGACGACGGGAATGATGGTGAGATCGCCAGCGACGGCGAGGTACGCGTTTGCGACCGTCTGCGCCTGCACGCCCTGCGTTGAGTCGACGACCAGAACGGCGCCTTCGCACGCCTTGAGCGCGCGCGACACTTCGTAGGTGAAGTCGACATGGCCCGGCGTGTCGATGAAGTTGAGTTCGTATTCTTCGCCGTTGTAGGTGTGCTTCACCGTGACGGCCGAGGCCTTGATGGTGATGCCGCGTTCGCGCTCGAGATCCATCGAGTCGAGGAACTGCGCGCGGGCCTCGCGTGCCGAGACGGCCTTGGTCTCCTGAAGGAGGCGGTCCGCCAGCGTGCTCTTGCCGTGGTCAATGTGGGCGATGATGGAGAAGTTGCGGATCTTCACGGGAATCGGGCAGTGTAGCCGACCTGCGGATTCGAATGGGCGCGACGGCAACCTGACCGCCTGCTTGTTCGGATTCATCCAAGAACGGTGGGGGATGCGCCGCAGCGCGGTTGTTCTCGTCCCTTCCTCCGCGCCCAGATTGGCCTAGATCTGTCGCGCGTGCATCCGAGCGAGCCGATCGATGCGGATGCGCGCCTCGCGGACACGGCCCTCGGCGATCCTGCCATCGACCACCGCCGCGGCCAACGAGGCGATCACCTCGTGCTGCGTGTCGGCGGTGTGCGAGACCAGCAGCGTGTCGACGCCGGCGGCGATGGCACGCACCGCGGCATTCCCGCAGCCAAAGTGCTCGGCGATTGCCTTCATTTCCATGCAGTCGCTCACACAGACTCCACCGAAACCGAGTTCTCCGCGCAGCAAATCGATCGCGGGCGCGCTCATGGTCGCTGGTGTGCCAGGGTCAAGCGCATCGAAGACGACATGGGTAGTCATTACGCACGACACCCGCGCCTTGACCGCGGCGATGAAGGGCACGAGCTCGCAAGCGCGCAGGCGCTCAAGGCCGTGCGAGAGCCGAGGCAGGTCGTAGTGCGAGTCCTTGTCGGTGTCGCCGTGGCCAGGAAAGTGCTTGGCGCAGGCGGCAAGCTCACTTTCGATCCCCTCGATCATGGCGCCGCCCAGTGCGGCAACCACGTGTGGATCGCGCGAAAACGAGCGTTCACCGATCACGGGATTCGCGGGATTCGAATCGACATCGACTACGGGCGCGAGGTTGATGTCAAAGCCAGCATCGCGCACTTGCGCACCGAGGCGCTTACCGATGGCGCGCACTTCGTCGACGCCGAACGCGCCCATGTCGCGCAGCGCGGGAAATCGCTCGAATCCTTCGGTGAGGCGCGCCACTCGGCCGCCTTCCTGGTCAACCGAAAGCAAGAGCGGACCAGGCGCGATGGCCTTGAGCTCGCGGATAAGCGCGCGCGTCTCGTCGCGCGTTCCGACATTGCGCGCAAAGAGAATCACGCCAGAAACGCCTTGATGCACAAGCTTCGCCGCCTCGGGCGGCGGAATTTTTCCAGCGAACCCGATCCAAAGCAGCGGGCGAACCAGCTCTTCTGCGTCTCTTGCGTTCATGCGGGCGCCCTTTCGCCTTAGTGGCGGTGCATCACGGGAAGCGACACGCGTTTCTCGAGTTCATCGGTGGGCACGGCGACGAGGTCGTAGCCGTTGGCGTCGACGACGGTGCAGCGCACCAACTCGCCGGGCGATCGCTTCTCGGTCGATTGAACATAGGTGAGCGAATCGATCGAAGGTGCCTGGAAATATGCGCGCCCGGTGTAGAGCGCGCCGCCCTTGCCCACGCCCGTGGTTGCGCGCGATTTCGCCTTGCCCGCAGCAGAACCCTCGATGAGCACATCGAACTGCGCCTTGGCCTCGGCCTGCAGTTTGGCGTTTTCAAAGGCAATTTCCTGCTGCAGAAGCATGATCCGCTCCTCGCGCTCACGCTTGACCTCGTCGGGCACGGCGAGCGCGGGATCGAGCTCCATCGTGCCAGCGGGCGTGCCGTCCTCGGCGGAATAGCGGAAGACTCCCATCATGTCGAACTGTTGCTCGGAGATGAAGTCGCAGAGTTGCTCGAAGTCGTCTTCGGTTTCGCCGGGGAAGCCGACGATGAAGGTCGTGCGGATGGCGATGCCTGGAACGCGATCGCGAAGTTTTTCCAGCAATTCCTCGGTGTTTGCGCGGGTGGTGTGCCGACGCATCGACTTGAGCATTGCATTGCTCGCGTGCTGAAGCGGCATGTCGATGTACTTGAGGATGTTGTCGAGGTTGGCGATCGCATCGATCGAAGCGTCGTCGAACTTCGACGGATACGCATACATCAGCCGCATCCAACCGCCGCCGAACTCGCGCGCCACGCCGTTGACCGACTTGAGTAGGCCCGGCAGTCCGCCCTCGTATCCGACATCCATGCCGTAGCTGGTGGTGTCTTGTCCGATGAGATTCAGTTCAAACGCGCCCGACGCCATCAGGCTGCGAGCCTCAGACTCGATGGCCGCGATCGGCTTCGAGCGCATCTTTCCGCGAATCGACGGGATGGTGCAGAACGCGCAGCGCTGGTTGCAGCCTTCGGAGATGCGCAGGTACGCCCAGTGGCGCGGCGTCAGGCGCACGCGGTTCTCGTCGCCCTCGAAGTACCCGATGCCCTTGCCGTCGGCGCCGTTGACCGTGAGGCCGACGGTCTTCATTCCGCGCTCGGATGCTGCTTGCAGCGCGTTGCCGGCGATCCAATACTTTGGCGCTTTCTCAGCGAGATCCGAGGCTTTTTCACCAGCGACCGCGTCAACGATGTGGTCGCGGTCGAACACGCCGACCATGGCGTCAATGCCTGGCGCCCACTCGAGCAGCTTGGCGCGGTGGCGCTGCACCAGGCAACCCGCAACGACGACGCGCTTGATCTCGCCTCGTTCCTTGCGGCGAATCGCATCATGGATGACCTCGAGCGACTCGTCCTTCGACGCCTCGAGAAAGCCGCAAGTGTTGACGACGATCGCATCAGGATGCTGGTCCTCGCTGACCAGTTCGAATCCAGACTGCTTGAGTACACCGAGCATCTTCTCGCTGTCGACAAGGTTTTTCGGACAGCCGAGGCTGACGAAGCTGACGCGTGCGATTTCGGGCTTGTTCGAAGCGGAGGCCATAGATCGGACAGTGTAGAGCGGTCAGCGCGCGCCGCTGAAGCCATAAAGGCCGCGCTTGGTGATTTCGCGCCAGACGCCGTCGGCCAGCCCGGTCGGGCGTTCCCCGCGCAGGATCGCCGCGCGCGCGCTCGTTGAGGAGAGGTCGAGGGGAGGGATGGGGAGCAGCCATGAATCCGCGTCCGCGAACCCGTGGCGGGCAGCGAAATCAGCGAGGAAATCCACGGTTTGCCCGACGGTGTCGGGCGGCCGCACCACCACCGCCGGCCGGGCGAGCGCGAGGACTTCGCGCCATCGGTGCCAATGTTCGATGCTGCGGATCGCGTCGCTGCCCACAAGCAGGCGGATCGCTCCACGCAGTTTCGGCTGCCTCGCGACCAACGATTCGAGGGTGTCAATGGTGTAGCTCGGTCCCGGGCGCGCAAGTTCGAGGCTCGAGAGCCGCAACTCAGCGGGGAAGTCGGCGACGCTCGCGTTGAAGTTGGCGCGGCAGAGCGCCAGTCGCGCGTCGGGCGGCGCGGGCGGCGTTGCGCACTTGAGCGGATTGAGCGCGGCGGGCATCGCAATCGCGCACGGCGATTGCAGTACGCGCATTGCGTCGGCAAGCATCGTCGCGTGTCGGGCGTGCGGCGGATCGAAGGAACCGCCGAAGAGCACGAGCGGATGTCGCGCCGAGCAGAGGTCAATGGGTTGGAGACATCCGAGGGCGTCGGCGGTAAACGATGCGTCGCGCATCGCCGTGCGCGAGTCGCGGCCGATGCGCATCAGCGTGCGAATCAGCGTCGGCCGTCGCAGCAGTGCCGCGATCACCTTCGTCGCGCGCGTCTCGCCAGCCGCATCAACGAAAGTGGCGAATTCAGCGGGCAGGGCGCAGAAAGCATCGTCGCTGACCCCGCGCACGATCGCCCAAGGAATGCCCGCAGCGTCTGCGCATCGAGCGAAGGTCCGCGACTCGGTGTCGACGAGATCGGCGCCAGTGCGTGCGCGTAACTGCGACTTTTCGCGCGCGTCGACAACGATCTGCGCTGATTCAACGATGGAACACTCGGGGTCGCGCATCGGCGCGGCGCGCTGATCCAGCATGGGCGCCAACATGGGCGCCAACACGGGCGCAAACATGGGCGCATCGCCAAATCGAGATCGCACAACCTCAACGGCATGCGCGGTTCCAGCGGCGTATTTTTCGTTGAGCGCGCCCGCGAGTCCGAGCAGAATGATCAGCCGCGGTTGTCGCACCGGCCATCGGTCTCGCTCGGCGAAAGCGCGGGTGATGGCATCCGCGCCCGGGCCAGTCGTGACCACGGGCAACTTGCCAAACCGCAAAAATGCGCGTCGCTCAAACCCAAGCGGGCAGAGAACAAGCGGCGGCTCGGCCGCGTGGAGAATCTCGTCAAGCGGATCGACCTGGCCCTGCATGGCGCGAGGGTAGCGGACGAGCAACTCGACAGGAGCGTGCGAGCCGCTATGATCCGCCCCCCCTAGACCTTCATTTGGTCTTTCCATGGCCCCATCGTCTAGCCTGGTCTAGGACACCTCCCTTTCACGGAGGTAACGAGGGTTCGAATCCCTCTGGGGTCACTCACACGAAACAGCCTCGACCTTGGTCGAGGCTGTTTTGTTTGTTGGACCTGTCGCCGCTAGTGTGCCCGCATGTCTTCACCTGGATCATCTGGCAATGTGCTTGCGGCGATCGCGAGTTTTTTTCTTCCGGGCCTCGGTCAATTGCTGCAAGGCAGGCCTGGACGCGGAGTCGTGCTTTTCATTGCTACGGGAATCCTGTGGCTGATCACCTTCGGATTAGGCGGCTGGATCGGGCATCTGTGGGCCTGTTACGACGCCGCAGTGTGGACGGCTCCCAAGAGTGCTTGACGCGAGCGGATTTTTCAATCCGCCATCGCTCATCGCTGATCAATCATCGATCGACGATTAGGCGAGCGTCAGCACCAGGATATTGCCAACGCAGAGGATGAAATAGGGGACCAGTGCCGCGGCGCCGGCGTAGTCCTTTGCGATTCGCTGGCCAAAAAACAGCAGCAAGATGTCGATCGACGCCAGTTGCGCGCCGTACATCGCAAATGTGGTCGACGCGTGCGCATCTGGATTGACGGCGATTTGCCCAACTCCCACCAGCGCCATGACTCCCGTGAGAACCTCAGTGATGGTGATGGTGACCAACATTGCCTTCACATGATGACGAAGCAGGGTCTTGGAGAAATGCCCCTTCAGCCAATGAAGGTTGTCAGAGAATTGAAAGACCTTGTCCAGCCCGGATTGCAGGAAGAGGATCGCCAGCAGCATCGCGGTTACGCAATGAACGAAGGGGATCGGATTGAGAAGGTGTTGCATCATGGCGGCACCGTACTGGACGCGGCCTACGGATTGCGCGTCGTCAGAGATGGGTGGTGGCCAAAAAAAGCCGCGGCCGATCGGTGCTCGTCATCGCACCTCGACCGACCATCGCAAACCGAGCTCGAAGGGATGGCGGAATCGGCTTCCGATCTGCGGTCATCCCGTGATGGACAGCAAGGCGGAGCGTTTGCTATAGTTGTCGCCTCAGCGCTCGGCTAGGTGTGAGAGCCCCCGAGCAAAAAGCTGAATTGGCCCTATCGTCTAGCCTGGTCCAGGACATATCCCTCTCACGGATAGAACAGGGGTTCAAATCCCCTTGGGGTCACTTAAACGACGCAGCCTCGGCACCCGCCGAGGCTGTTTCGTTTAGGGCTGTTTCGTTTAGGGCTGTTTCGTTTAGGGCTGTTTCGTTTAGGGCTGTTTCTTTTAGGCGGTACCGTATGGCGCTGTTTCGCGCCGATGCGGTGAATCGCTCGCAAACCGTGCATACTTCCCGTATGTCCCCTGAGCTCAAGACACTCTTCGGTATCGTCATCGTGCTCGCCATCGTGCATACGGTGTTGAAGTTCCGTGCGCGCGCCGTTGCTGCGCGGGGTGTGGCTCGGCGAGGTCGTGGCGTGCAGGTCGCGGGAAATCCGCGGGTCGATGGTGGTCCCCAGTCCGAACGCTCCGCCGCGCAGTCGCTCGCGGAACTCCGCAAGGCCGCAACCCGCGGCGAGGTCAATCCATGAGCGAATCCTCGAGCAAGCCCATTCGTATTCCCATCGACATCGGCGCCACTCCCACCAGCCTCGTCGTCGAGCGTGGTGGCGCGGCGCGGATCGCCCAGACCCTTGCCGATGCGGGAATTCCCGTCGCCGACCGTCGCGTGCTGTTGGTCATCGACCGCAATGTTTCTGCCGTCGCGGGGCGCATTGCGACTTCGCTCGCGGGCGCGCACGCGCATGTCGCCGTCATCCACCTCGACGCGACCGAGGCGCAGAAGTCGATGCGCGCCGTCGACGACATCTGGCACGCCGCGCTTTCGGCGCGCATCGATCGCGGCGGGCTCTTCATCGCCGTCGGCGGCGGACTTCTCGGCGACCTCGCGGGCTTTGCCGCCGCAACCTTCCTGCGCGGCGTTGACCTCGTGCAGGTTCCAACCACGCTGTTGGCGATGGTCGACTCGTCGATTGGCGGGAAGACCGGCATCAATCTGGCGTTGCCGGGCGGCGGTCTGGGCAAGAATCTTGCGGGTGCGTTTTGGCAGCCTCGGCTCACCATCGCCGACGCCGATCTGCTGGAAACCCTTCCGGCGCGCCAACTGCGCGCCGGGCTCGCTGAGTGCATCAAACACGCGATTATTGTGGGCGAACCGCTGTTTTCCAACCTCAACGCCGATGCCGAGCTGCTTGCCCTAGGCGACCCATCCGCCATCGACCGCCTCATTCCCTCCTCGGCCGCCGTCAAGGCCGAGATCGTCACGCGCGATCCCTTTGAGCGCAGTGAACGCGCCAAACTCAACCTCGGCCACACTTTCGGTCACGCGATCGAAACCGTGCGCGGCCTCGATTTACTGCACGGCGAGGCCGTCGCCATCGGACTGCACGCCGCCTGCACCTGCGCGGTCTCGCGCGGGATTCTGCCGAGCGCAACCGCCGACCGGATCGTGCGCCTGATCGAGCGTTGCGGTCTCCCAATTCGGTTGCCCACGCCGGTCGCTGTCGCCGATATCGAGCATCGCATGGGCTTTGACAAGAAGAATCAAGGGGGAAAGTTGCGGCTGGTTCTTCCGCGCGCGATCGGCGATGTCACGATCGAGCAAGACGAACATCCTGAAAGTTTGCACGCCGCGCTCACCGCCATCGCCGCCCGCGGTGAGTGACTGGCGGGTTCTGCAAAAATTCTGGCATTTCCGCCCGCCAAACCGATAACACGACCCATGCGCGTTGTTGCCATCGTCAATCAGAAGGGCGGCTGTGGCAAGACCACCACCGCAATCAATCTCGCTGCAGTGATGGCGCGCGATGGCGTGCGTTCGCTGCTCGTCGATATGGATCCGCAGTCGCATTGCGCTGCGGGCCTCGGCGTTCCCGATCAGCGCATCGAGCGCACCATTGGCGATGCGATGCTGGCGGAGAATCCCGCCGCGCTGTCCGTCGATGAGTTTGTGTGGGAAGTGGGGCGCAATCTGCACCTCGCGCCATCGAGCGTGACCCTGTCGCTGCTCGAGGCGCCGAACGGCCCGCTTACCGCGCGCTTCGACCGCGATCGCCGCCTCGCCCGCGTGCTGGCCGCGTGGAAGGATCGCTTTGATTGGTGCGTGATCGACTGCCCGCCCACCATCGGCTTGCTCACCTTCAACGCTCTTCGCGCGGCGGACTTGGTGATTATCCCCGTCGAAACTGGCTATTTCAGCCTCAAGGGCGCTGAGAAGCAGATCCAAACCATCGAGGCGGTCGTCGGCCGATTCGGTCGCGACATCCCGTTCCGGCTGCTGCCAACTTTGGTCAACGAGCGGCGTGCGCTTTCGCGCGATGTCGTCGAGGCGCTTGCTCGTCGCTGCCCAGAGGCGCTGCTGCCGATGGTCATCCACGAGCACGAGGAACTGCGTGACGCGGCCAGCTTCGGGCAGTCGATCACCGAGTTTGCCCCCGGTTCCGCCGCGGAGTCCGACTTCGATGCGCTTGCCAACTGGCTGCGTGAACACGCGCCATCCACGCGTGTTCTCGATGATTTTGCCAGCGACGGCGTGCCTTCGATCGAAACATTTATTGCTGGTCCAAGCGCGTCAGTCGACGCAGTTGCGCCGATCGCGGCATCAACGCTTCAACCTCTCGACGCGCCGCAAGTGCAGCGCGAGCCCGAGGGCGGCCGTGCAGCCGATGTCGTCACCCGACTGCGGGCGATGAATGAGCGAACCCGTCAAGCCAATATCGTCGGCGGCGGCTTCGGCCCGCGTGCGCAACTATGCGGAACCGTCGTGTTTTCGCTGCCTTTCTCGCGTCGCGCGAGTTCGGTGGTGGGTGACTTCAACGACTGGAATCCTGCGACGACCCAATTCATCGAGAGCGCGGATCGTCGACGCCTCGAGGCGACCGTCGTGCTTGCCCCGGGAACCCACGCGTATCGCATCGTGGTCGACGGCAAGGAAACGCTCGACGAATACAACAACCTGCGCGATGAGAACCTCGGCGTCAATGTCGTCGTCGTTCCCGGCGCTTGCAGCGAAAGCACCGAATTTTCCGCCTCTGAGGATCGACTTCCATGACGGCTGCCTCTCCGTTTGACGGGCTTCCGGGAGGATGGCTCACGCCTCGCCGAACCTTGCTGCTTGTCGGCAATCTTCCTGTGATGAGCGCGCTGTGGATTTCGCAATATGCCGACCGCGAGGCGCGCGAGAACGGCCCCGTGTGCCTGGTGCGCGAATCAGGCGATTGCGTGCAGATCGAGCTATTTCGTGCGGGAAGCCGCCTGCCGACGATTCGTCCGCAAGCGACCTACGAAGAAGCTTTGCGCGCCGTCGCGCCGATCGTCTCGCAGTGGTTGGTGGTTGCGCGGCAGAGCGAACCGGTAGAGATTTCCCACGGAACCGATGACATCGTCGTGCTGACTGGCTCCGATCAAGCGGCCATCGTTGCGGCGTATCGTCTGGTCAAGGCTGCGCACGACGCCATCGAGCGGCTCGGCGGCGCGCGACCAGCGGTGTCGGTGGCTGTCCTTGGCGCCGACGCGGCGGAAACCGCCCATGTGGCGGCGCGCATCGGCGAAGCAGCAAGTTCGTCGCTCTCGATCAGCATCCCGGTGCGCGGCGGACTGCAGCGCGTTGCACCTGCGGAGAGTTCATTCCGTGGAACCTTCGAGGGTTCCGCTCCGTGCCTCGCCCATATTTGTGAAGTCATCGCGACGGCCGCCGCTCACGCGCCGCGCCGTGCCTTGGTTTCGGCGTCGGTCGCTTCAGCGGTGTCGGCTTCGGCGTCCTACTCCGCGTCCTCAGCCTCGACCGCGTCCGAGCCGTTGCGCTTCACACCTCGCGTCGAACGCAAGGGCCCGGGCGCGCGGCCAGCGGCTGACTCGATTCCATTCCGATCCGATCTCCCACCACGCGGTGGCCGCGGCTTGGAACCCGTTCGCACTCCGCCATCGATTGCGCCGACGCAAAATGCAGCGCGTGAAATTCTCGCCGACGCGTCAAGCACGCTGCGCGAAGTGAGCGCGGCTGCTCATGCGTCCACCAACGCATCCCCGCGCACTCCCTACGTCGCATCAGCCGTCAACGGTCCATCGGCGGCGCCGCCCATCGCGCGCATCGTCGAGGGCGGACTGCCCGAGTCGTTGGTGCCATTCGTCGCGGGGCTTTCCCGCATCGACCATTTTGCCCCGCGTTGCGAGCGCATTGAGTTCGCCGTCGAGGCCAACGGTCAGCTGCACCTTGTCTGCCGCGTCGATGATCTGCGCATGCTCGCGCGTGCTCGCGCATGGATGAGCGAGAATTCTGGGCTGTTTCGCAAGGCGTATCCCGAGATTGCCTCGGTCGATGATCCGTCGATCGACATCTTCGTGCAGGAAGTCCGTGAGTTCGAACCGATCGATGGCGCCACTGTGCGCGTCCTTCGTCAGCTCGAATTTTCTGGTCGGCGCTGCTACGACGTGCAGACGATTTCGGCTTGATTTACAGGCATCCGCTCGCACGCAATACCCGCGATAGGTTCGCGTGGGCGTAGCCGTCGCGCGTTCCGCCCGCTTGCAAAAAGCCCGCTCGCTCCAACCCCGACAGCAACAATTCGTAGTCGCTGGGCGACTGGATTTCAATCGGTAGCTGCATCCGATCGAACCCGCCGTCGAGATCGCTGCCCAGTCCGACCCGCGCGAAACCCACGATTTCAGCCACATGCATCACTTGCGCCACGCAATCATCGAGCGTCGCTCGCCGTTGGTTGGCAAGAAAGCGACCATAGAGGTTGAGGCCGATCCATCCATCGCGATCGCGCAATGCAGCGATTTGCCCATCGGTCAAATGGCGCTCGTTGTCGCCGATCAGCGCCGCAGCATTGGAATGTGACGCGATCACCATGCGCGGCGAAAGCGCAAAGAGGTCGTCGAATGCCGCGCGCGAAAGATGGGACGCGTCGTGGAGGATGCGCTGCGCATCGAGCGCCTCGACCATTCTCCGTCCGATCGGTGTCAACCCGCCGGCGCGCGCGTTGCCGCCGGCGTATCGGCTGCCGTGCCCCCAGGAAAGCCCGACCACGCGCAGCCCGCGCTCGTGCCACCATTGGACTTCGTCGGGCGATCGGATCGGATCGGCGCACTCCATGAGAAGGACGATTCCAAGCGCGCTCTCGCCAGCGAGCGCGCGCGCGTAGTCGGCCTTTGAACGCACGATGGCGATCTCGCCGGCGCGCTCCATTTCTTCGTACCACTCAAGTTGGCGCAGCCCGGCCCGATGCGCGCCTTCGAGGTCGTCTGAATCGCGATACCCAACCGCCTCAGTGGCAGGATCGCCGCCGAGTTCGGTGAATATCGTGCCAAATGCAACCCGCACGCCGCCATCACGCAGCGCGGGCAGCGTCAATGCATGAGCTGCGTCCGCGGGCACGCTTGCACGCATGTCGCGTCCGTTGACGGCGAGGTAGGCGAGGTCGAGATGCGCGTCGGCCCAACACGGGCCTGTATCGGCGGGGAACTTCATAGGCGAGAAGGTACGCGAGCCGCGCGCACCCCGCGGTCGGCGGCTACGCTCTCCACCCGTGAACCAGCCCAATGCGCATCCTCCGCAGGCCAGCGAAGCATTTGCCGCCAAAAACGACCCTTCGCGGTCGGCGGTGTTTGACGCCGCCGACATCCGTCGCCGCCGCGCGTCCGCCTCGATCGTGTTCCTCGCCTGCGCGGGGCTCCTGAGCATCGCATGGGTTCTCGCCCCTTCGCAACGCGGTTTCGGAACACATGAAGCTCTCGGCTTGCCTGCGTGTTCGTGGCCAGCGCGCTTCGGAGTACCATGCCCATCCTGCGGAATGACCACATCCTTCGCGTTTGCGGCGAAGGGACACCTGATCGACAGTTTCATCGCGCAGCCCATGGGCTGCCTGCTCGCACTAGCGACAGGAATGGCGCTGGTCGGATCCGCAGCGACTATCGTGACCGGCCTGACCTTCTGGCCAGTCTACGAGCGTCTTTGGAATGCGCGCGCGGCATGGCTCTTGGGCCTAGCCACGCTTCTCGCCTGGGGCTACAAGACCGCGGCCATGCGCGGTTGGATCGGATGAGCATGAAACACCGCACCTACACCATCGCCCGCCAAACTTTTGCTTGCGTGCTTGCTTGCGTGCTCGCCCTCGGCATCGTCGGCGCAACCCTTTCGACCAGCGGTTGCATCGCTGGCGCCGTCGGCGCGCTTGGTCAGCAGATTGAGCGCGGCAAGAAACTCGATGTTCCTGCGGCCTACGACGGGCTCGAAGGCAAGACCTGCGCCGTCATCGTCAACGCCGACTACGCCACGCTCGTCGAGCACCCGAGCGTCGTCAGCAATTTGTCCGCGAATGTCGCCGTGCGCATCCGCCAGTATGTGAAGGACGCAACGGTGCTGCCGCCGGCAACCGTGATCAACTGGCAGTACCGCACGCCGCAATGGCGCGCGCTTCCATACGGCGAGGTCGCCAAGGAACTCGGCGTCGAGCGGCTGGTCTACATCGATCTCTACGAATACCGCCTCAATCCAACGGGAAACAGTTACCTCTGGGACGGCGTTTCCGGTGGAAATGTTGGCGTCATCGAAGCCGATGGCCTCGCGCCCGACGAGTTTGTTTTCACCACCAACATCGTCACGAAGTTTCCCGACAAGGAAGGCATCGGCAAGGAGTCCGCGCGCGCCGAGGACATCGAGCGCGGTTTGCTGACGCTCTTCATTCAGCGCACTTCCTGGCTCTTCTACCGACACATCGAAGATAAGTATCCGAAGAACTAAGGCCGTTGGTCTTGGGAGTATCAGCCTGATGCAGCAGAGATTTGATCGATCCAACCGCTCATTGGTGGCGCGCGCTGCGCTGGTGGCCGCGTCTGTGTGTTTAGGCGCGCTGCTCGCCTCGTGCAACATCATCACGCCGCTGACCTACGCCGTGGACGGGCCTGGCCAGACCGACGCCGAGTACACGCTTCCCAACAAGAAGACTGTTGTATTCGTTGACGATCCGCGCAACATTCTGCCGCGCACCGCGCTGAGAACCTCCATTGGTGACGCGGTTTCCTTCGACCTCATGGGTCGCGAACTGCTGACATCGACCGTCGCTACTCGAGACGCCATTGCCATCGCCCGTGCGGGTTCTGGCGGCAACGCCAACAAGTTGATGTCGGTTGAAGCGGTTGCGCATGCGCTCGACGCCAGTCAGGTGATCTACATCAAGCCGATCATCTTCGACCTTGCCGGCCGCAGCGATGCGCAGGGACTTCGGCCGACGGCGACCGTGTTTGTAAAGGTGCTCGACATCGACGCCAAGATGCGCATGTTTCCGGCCTCCGATGTCATGCCCGATGGCCGCGAGTTGAGCGCGACCATTCGCGAGAGTGATCCCAACATCCTGCGCACCCGCGCTGGGCGAACCCAAGTCGAGGAAGAGCTGGCCAAGAAACTCGCGATCGACATCGGGCGCTTGTTCTACAAGCACGATCGCATCGACCTCGGCGAGAACCTGGGCACGCGGAAGCAGTGATGGCGGTCACCGCGGGCACCCTGCACCAAACACTGCACATCCTCTGCTTCGAAGAGTCCGGGGATTGCACGCTTGAACAGATCGTCCGCAGCGCACGCGCAGGCGATGCGGTCCTCGTGCTCGGTCCGACAGCCTTCGCGCAGCGGCTTCAATCGATGGGCCTCGCCTCGACGATCAGCGTGCGAACTTGCAATCGTGTCGGCGGCATGTGGCGTTGGTCGCGCGTTGGTCAAGCGCTCGAATCTGAAGGTGCTTGCGACACGGGCGCGCGACTTCGACTGACCTACGGCCCGCTCGCGCAGCGCATTTGCGACGCGTTTGGTCGCAACGACAATGCTGAGCCCAACGCTGCATCGCCGTACTCGCGCGCGACGGTGCCGTTGGAGTTGCCCGCGTCGGTCGAGTGGCCGCAAACTCAAATCGCGCGCGTTCGAAGCGAGCTCGGCCTGGCGCGTCACGAAGCCGCGATGCTCGTCACCGGAGAGCCGTCGGATTGGGTCGATCTTTCCTTCGCCAGCCGCGCGGTTGCGATGGCGCGGGTCGGGGGGGCGAATCTGCGCATGGTGGTGTCGCCCAACGCTGTCGGCATCGCCAAGGCCCAGGACTTTGTCGCGGGCGCGTCGGGCGGGCGCGGCCTCATCGTTGACGAGCGCGCTGAACGACCGTGGGAAATCCTGCCCGCGCTTGACCTCGCGATGATGGATCACGATGGCGCGGAATTCGCGCCCGTTGCTTGTCGAGGTCGCCGCAGTTGCATGCGGTCGTTCGCCGAAGCCGTCGTTCCCCAGCGCATGTCACCGCTTCCGGCGTTGTGGGCGCTGGCTTGCGGAACGCCCGTGGTTCTGCACGAATCTATCGAACTCGGCGCGCACCAATCTCATCCGCTGGTCACGCTGTTTGGCGCCGATGTCGCCGTGCTCGCCCGCTCCATTCATGCGATTGCCGTTGCGCCGCGGGCAACCAGCGCCAGCGCCGCGTCGCGGTAAAGCACGCGCAGCAAGTCCGCCGGCAACTCCAGCCCGCGAAGCATCGGTGCATCGTGCGGCGTGTACTTGTTGGGTTCGACCATCGCCAAATCGGGATCAGAGATCGGCGACACCACTTCGCCCGAGCCCTCCCACATCATGCGCAGCGCCCAGTAGCGACTCGCGTAGAGATCGTGCGCGCTTTCGCGGCTTGCGGCCTTTTTTCCCATCTCTGAAAGCTTGTCACCTTGGTGCAGATGTTCGTCGGTGGTCACGGTGTCGGTTCCGAACATGATCCGCCCGCGCCACTTCTCAAGAAACGACACGACCTCATCGCGCGAATGTCGCCCCAGTTCGCGCACCATCCACTTGGTTGCGCTGGTGTCGAGGTTCAAATTCGGATGCGCTTCGAGCAGGCGGTCGAGGAAGTCGAGATCTTCGGGGAAGCCACCAAGGTGCGCGGCGATCCAGGGCATGGCGAATCGGTCGAGCACGCGTCGAAGCGGCGTGTAGTGGTCGAGTTTGCGACCGTAGCGCGCGTGGTCGGTGTACTTCGCGGCAAACCAAGTATCCGGGTCGGCAACATGGGTCATGCAGATCATGCCCAAACGCTCTGCGAGTTTCATCTGCTCGATGCGCATCGAGCCGTCCAGCGCGAGCAAGTCCTTGTCGCCCGCCTCAAGCCCGAAATCGATGAAGCGAGGCGCGTTCCAGAACTTCACGATTCTGGTGCCCAATTCGTGGTACTTCTCGATGCGCGCGAGGAAGTCGCTGCCATGACCAGCGCGCTTGTCCGCCGCGTACCAATCGGGCACGGCGATGAACTCGATGGCGTTGCCGAAGCGTTCACGAAGCGCGGGTAGATCCTCTAGCCGCGTCATGGAAAATGTCTTCTCCACGCCATAGGCCTTGGCGATGGGCGCCCAAATCGCGCTCGCGCTCAGTCCGTTGATGTGCGAATGAATGTCGACGATGCCGTAGCCGAGCGCAGGAAAGCGGGCGGCCTCGGCGGTGAAATCAAGACCGAGGCGATTGGATGGATCGTCGCGAAGCGTGGTCGGCGCGGGGGGGAGGCGAAGCATGGAGCGCTAGCCTACGCGAGTTGTCGGCAAGCGCCCTTGCCTTATTGCACGCGGGGGTTCGTGCACGCGGGTTTACCGAACGCGCGCGCCGTTGCGAATGGGCAGAGCTGAACTCGGGCGCTCGACAGGCGACTCGGCGACCGGAGTCCGATCAATCACGGGTCTAGATCGGTTGGCGCGTGCATCGGGTGCGCGGGTCGCATGGAGCGCAGCGTTCAATCGGTGTGCGGGCGCGGTACCGAGTCCGGCCGAGCGCACCAGTCCGATGTAGAGCTCGAAGTTCGTCTCCATGTCGAGATGGCGCACGACCTCGCAGTCAAACCACGCCGTTGCCCGGGTGACGATCGGAGCGCCGAGCACGCCGCGTTGATGCGGGTAGGTCAGGAAGGGGTCATCGCCAATCCGGCGGTCGGGTCCGAAGACCCGCTGCAGCATTCGCTCGTTCGGATCGAGTAGCGAAATGGCGAAGGTGCGGCTGTCGCGGATCAGCGGGGAAAGGGTGTGGCCTTTCTCCATTGCTATGAGCAGCATGGCGGGCTGGGTGCCGCATGGCTGGACCCGCTCGACGATGCGGCCGTCGCGGACATCGCCAAACGCGGTGGTGATCAAAAATTGCGATGTGGGCACGGATGCCAACGCCTGCAACAACTCTGGTGTGGGATCCGAGATCATTTGTGGGGCCATCAACATGAACAACGGGCAGCGCCAAACACTCGCGCCTCGCCAGCGCCGTCGTAACCTTCGAAATATGTGACGCTTAAGCCAGAAAGCCAATCGGGACTAGAGGATTGGCGAAAATTTTTTCATGCAAAGTGGGCGGAAAGTGGGTGAGGGTGTTGAAAGGTGGGGCGAAGTGTTGTATTCTCCCATTGTCCAACTGGGAGCGACAGTTCATGTTTCTCGGCGAGTACGAACACTCTCTCGACGCGAAGCAACGACTGGCCATCCCGTCGGAGTTGCGTGATGCTTGGAAGTCGGATCGGCATGGCGAGGCATTCATCGCCGCTCCCGGACAGAACGGATCGCTCTGGCTCTGGCCAGAGAAGAAGTTTGAGGAGCAGGCTGATCGGCTCGAGAGCGGGTTGGTCACGCAAGAAGAAGTGGTGAGGTTCAATCGGGATTTGTTTCCCCGATCAGCACGAGTGCCGTTCGATAGCGCAGGTCGTGTGCGCATCCCTGATCGGCTCTTGAACGACTTCGGGTTGAGTGGACAGGTTGTGATCCTCGGCGTGCGCGACCATTTGGAGCTCGCGACGACGGAGGAGCGGAATCGCGAACGGCAGCTGACGCGCGCCGCCAAACGATCTGCTTGATGACGCGACGGTTCCCGGAAGGGACTCGATTGCGATTGGAACGAGTCTCTGGTGGTGCGACACGGATCGTCGAGCCACTAGGGGCGAAGGACCGGGAAACCGGTGGCGGGACGCGGAGGTGCAAGGATGCGCCAAGGCACGATCGTTGAGGCAACGATCGGAAATCCCGCAAAAGCCTGCACCGCGGGTGCGCGCAGGCCCTTCGAATCGCTCCGCTTGGCCAAGGATGGCTGGGCAGTCTCTGAGGCCGGCAAGGACCGCTGGCTTTGAAAGGATTTGCGGCTCCGACCCGAAAGGGCCGGAGCCGCTTTCATGTTGGTGTCTTGTGACGCAGCAGCGTCGAGCAACGATGTAAGCAAAGACGCGCGCGCCGATCGGCGCGCGCGTCTCCGCGCGTCTCATGGAATTCTGTTGTACGAACTGGTCAGCCACCTTCAGTGGCGGGGCGGATCTGCCCAATGACCGGTCGCTCTTCAGGCGTGAGATTGGCGAGGATCTCTTCGGCGACTTCGCGACGATGAACCTCTACCGCACGAGGAAAGTCAAAAGCAACGCGCACGCGGTCGCCCTTGATGGCAACGATGCGCACGACTCCGATCGGAGACGACGGGTCTCCGATGACGACTTCTTCACCTTCGCGACGAGTGATCACAAGCATTGGGGGACCTCCTGCCCGGGTCCTATGACCCGTCTGCCACATGGCTGACCGAGTCAGCCTACCCGAGGAAGGCTTGGGTAGGAAGCAATCAGTTCTCAGAATCGAATATGAGGAGGCGTAACCTTCGCCCATCCGGGTGACCGGGGGCGAGGTTGGCTAGGCGACGGCTTCGACTTGGATGTGCGGACCTAGCTGCGCTCGCAGGGTCCGCTCGATTCCGTGATGGAGGGTCACGCTCGATGAGGGGCAGCCGACGCAGGCGCCCAAAAAGCGGATCCGCACCAGACCGCGCGTATCGGCCGACACCAGCTCGATGTCGCCGCCGTCGTCCTGCACTGCGGGACGGATGAGCGCGAGCACCCGTTGGACATCGCGGCGAAAGGCCTCGCCAACATCGGGCGCGGCGCTTTCTGCAACGGGTTCATTGGCGTGTTGCTCTTCCATGGCGTGCGGATGATACGGTTTCAACGCTGCGCCGCCTTTGCCGATATCCGCAAAGCGCGCCCTGAGACCGTCGAGCCAGTGCATGCACCAGACCAAAGTCCACCCGTTCCCCCACGCCGCTTTCGGCCCAATCGCCGTGCCGCTGCTCCGCATGATCCTCCTCATGATCCTCATCATGAGCCTGCTCATGAGCCTGCTCATGACCCTCGGGGCATGCACCTCAGGCCCGGAAAGCGTTCAGAATCCAGCCGAGGTGCTGTCTCGGCCCGGTCAGGCGCGCGAGCAGTACTTCGATGCAATCGCCGCGGCTCGCCAACGGGGCGTTGATGGACCGACCAAGGCGGCGCTACGAAGGATGATCGCCTCGGACGGTTACGCCATCGACGCGCGGGTGCAGGCGTTCGAGCTGCTGCAGGAAACTGACCCGAAAGCCGTGGTTGAGGCGCTCGAACTCAGCCTGCCGCGCATGGCCGATGTCGCCTGGCGCGAGCGCGTTTGCGCCATGATCGCCGAACAGAAGATCGAGGCGTTGGTACCGACTCTGATCCGCGCGTGGGCGAATCCCGCGACTGGCTTCCAAATGCGCGGCGACCGCCCCGAACGCGTTGCGCTGGAGCAAATCGTTGGCAAGGATCAGGTGAGCGCAACACTGCTGCGCACCATGCGCGAGTCCAATCCCATCACCCAGGCCAATCTGCGGGCGCGTTGCTGGGAACTGCTGATGAAGTCGGGCGATTCGGCGCGTTTGCGCGTGTTGCTCGCCGACGCCGATGCGGTGCGTGGCGACGCGCTGCTCACTGATCTCGCCCGTTGCTCAACCGAACTTGGACTTCTGCCCACCACCCGCGAAGAGATTCTCTGGGTGCGCAAGATCTGCGAGCCTGCGCGAAGTGCGTTCTTTGACTCTGCACGCGCGGCGCTTGCCGCTATGCCCAAGGATCGTCGCGAGGCGATTGAGGTTCGGTCGTTGCCGATCGCAGTCGCAGCAAATCTTCGTCGTCCCGCGCTGCTCACCGCTTCGGATCAGGAACTCTACGACGAGATCGCTCGCCGCATCGCCGATCGGCGCAAGTACTCGCCCGACTTCACGGGCTTCGGCAGTGGATTCACCGAGAATCTCTACGAGCAGCGCACGCATGCCACCTGGTCCGATCTGGCGGCGATGGTGATCGCGCTTGATGTTCTGAGCGAAGAGGCGCTGTTGCGCCATATCTTCGAGGAGTCCGACCGCGACAGTGAGGACCGCACCACTGAGTTCGGCGGCGTGCTCGCGCTCGACAGCAAGAACGCCGGCGAATTGCTTGAGTTTCCGCCGCGATCCAAGCAGGGCGACCTTCGCTACGAGAGCCCGCAGGTGCTCTTCGATGCGCTCTACACCGGGCTGTTCCACTATCACAACCACGCGCAGAAGCACGACAATTCGAACTATGCCGGCCCGCATACTGGCGATTTCGCCTTTGCCGACAGCACGCGCTGCAACGGGATCGTCTTCACCTTTATCTCCGCCGACCTGATCGATGTTGATTTCTACCGCTACGACCGCTTCGTGGTCGACCTCGGCGTGGTGAAACGCCCTGAGAACTGAGCGGCAAGTACTTCCATGCAATTGATCTTGATCGTCCAGGTTTCGATCGCGCTCCTTGCGGGCGAACTCACGGGACTGCTGCCGATTGGGCCGTGGGCGGGACTGCTCATCGCCATCGCTGGTCCGATGTTTGCACTCGTTCACGGAGTGGTGCTTTCATGGAACGCGCATCGGCTGATGGATCGTGCCAGCCGCGTGGGCGTGGAGGCGCTGTTTCGGTCGAACGGCTGGATGGGATGGGTTGTGACTAGCACGATGACGCTCGCCGCCTGCAGTGATTTGGCGCGCGCAGCGGAGCCGACGATCGGATTCATCGGCGTGTCGGTGCTGCTGATGGGCTTGGCGATTACCGCGACGCTGACAACCTACGCAACCACATGGAGCGTGGAGAAGCGCCTGCGCGAATCGTCTCTGATGCGAGCGCTTGATGGGATGGCGCCGCTGCATCCGATGCCTTCACGCAGCGCGTTCGTGCTGATGCAGGCGCGTGCGGGGCTGGTGCCGATGCTGGTGCCGCTGCTTGTTCCCATTGTGATGAGCGAGGCGTTGCGCGCTCTGGCGCTGCGATTTGATCCAGACCTTGCCGAGCCCGCTCGATTCACTGGCGCTCTCGCGGGCACGGTGCTGTTGTTTGTGATGGTGCCGTTGCTAGTGCCGCCGTTGCTCGGGCTTCGACGACTTGCGCCTGGGCCGATGCGCGACGATCTCGAGGAGCTCGCCAAAGGTGCGGGAGTCGGCGTGCGCGAGATTTGGGTCTGGCCGACCGAAGGGCTGATCGCCAACGCTGCCGTGATGGGCGCGATTCCAGGGCTTCGCTGCGTGATGCTTTCCGATTGCCTGCTCGAATGCATGCCGCGCGAGCAAGTTCGGGCGGTGATGGCACACGAACTTGGCCATGTCGTGCGTCGCCATCTGCCGTGGATGCTGGTGGTGATCATCGGCTGTTGGACGCTTGCCGGCGCGATGGTCACGCCGATAGCCCAATTCATTTACGAGCGTGCGGTGTCGGAAAGCTCGGAGGCGAGTGTTGCGGGAATCACGCAGGCGGCGGCGCTCGCGCGCGACGCGTGCGTGCTCGGGTTGGGGCTCGTGGCATTTGGCTTTGCCAGCCGTCGATTTGAGCGCCAGGCCGACACATACGCTGTGCAGCTTCTGAGCGCGGGCGCGCCTACTCAGTCCGAAACTGGGGTGGTCGCAACTGGCGTGGTCGCAACTGGCGCGGCGGTGGACGCAATGGCGGGCGCGCTTGGAACCGTTGCGCTCCTCAACAATGTCGCGCCCACGCGCTCGAGCTGGCGCCACGGTTCGATCGCTTGGCGGCAAGACTACTTGCGAACGCTTACGGGAAGCGATTGCGATGCGATGTCCATCGATCGTTTGGTGGTTGCGATGCGCTGGATCGCGGCGGCGGTCATCGGCGTGGAGCTCGCGCGGGGCTTCTTTCCGCTTTGACCCGATACACTCGCACCATGCAATTCACAAAGATGCATGGCATCGGCAACGACTACGTTTACATCGATGGATCGCAGTACGCGACGCTCGATTTCGCGCGCGCGGCGCGGATCGTGAGCGACCGACATTTCGCGATTGGCAGTGACGGGCTTATCGCCGTGTGCGCGCCGACGCGTGCCGATGCCGACCTGCGCATGCGCATGTTTAACGCCGACGCCAGCGAAGGCGAGATGTGCGGCAACGGCATCCGCTGCGTGGCGAAATACGCGGTCGATCGTGGCATGGTGTCGGCGAATCCGCTGCGGATCGAGACCGGTCGTGGCGTGTTGGAAGTTTTGTGGGAGCGCGGAGCCGACGGCCGCGTTGCCCGCGCAAGCGTCATGATGGGCGCGCCGATCTTGGAGCATGGGCGTATTCCTGCGCGCATCGAGGGCATCGCCGCCGACGCGCGCGTGGTCGCGCACAAGATCGATCTCGCGCGATTTGGTGCAGCGGGTTGGTGGGACGCGGCCAAGGTCGAGCCGCATATCACGCTGGTGTCGATGGGTAATCCGCATGTGATTCTCGCGTGCGACGATCCGTGGAAGGTTCCGCTCGAGACGGTTGGCCCGCACTTCGAGCGCGACGCGTGGTTCCCCGCGCGCATCAATGTGCACTTCGTGAAGTACGGGCCGCATTCGGGCGAAGCCGTGATGCGCACATGGGAGCGCGGCTCGGGCATCACGCTCGCGTGCGGCACGGGCGCGAGCGCGGTGTGCGTTGCCGGCGTGCTGCTGGGCAAATGCGCGCGCACGCTGCATGCGCAGCTTCCTGGCGGCCCGCTCAAGCTCGAGTGGCCGAGCGATGCGTCGAGCGTGCGCATGACTGGCGCCGCAACTGAAGTCTTCGAAGGCGAAGTCGATCTCGACGCGCTTGCGGGCACGCTGGCTTCGCATGGATTGATGCATGGTTTGATGCCTGAAATGATGGATGGGGTGATGCCTGAAATGATGGATGGAGTGAAGCATGTCTGATGCGTTGTCCGCGCTCGAGCGCGAGATTGCTGCGAAGCTCGCCGCGCGTGCGTCCGCGATGGAGCGCGACCTCACGGAGTTCGTGGCGATTCCAACCTGCTCCGGCCATGAGGAAGGTCTCGTGCGTTTGCGCGCGATCATGCGCGCGAGGCTCGCGGCGCTGGGCGCGCAAATCAGCGAGATTCCAGGCGATTCCAAGCCTGCGTGGATCGTGCAGCCTGGCCAGCGCGCCGATGCGACGCCACCAGTTGCGCTGCGTGCGGTCGCGCGCGGCGGCGTCGGGCGACGCGTGTTAATCACCGGACACATCGACACCGTGCATGATCCGTTCGGCGCTTTCCAGACGCTCGTGCGCACCACGCAGTCGCGCGCGGAAGGCCCCGGCGCCATCGATATGAAGGGCGGGCTCGTTTGCATGTTGCATGCGCTTGAGGTGCTCGCCGAACTCGGCGTGAAGCCCGCGTGGACCGTCCTTCTGAATTCCGACGAGGAAACCGGCAGCCTGCACAGCCAGCGCGCGATCCGCGACGAGGCGCGTGCGTGCGCGGCGGCGGGGGGCATTGGTCTTGCGATGGAGCCGTCGCTGCCCGATGGCACGCTCGTGCTCGAGCGGCTTGGATCAAGCACTTTCCGCATCGAGTGCGTGGGCCGCGCCGTGCACGCGGGCCGTGATTTCGCCAGCGGTGTGAGCGCGGTCAATGCGTTGGCGGCGAAGATTCTCGATGCCGCGAAGCTCGTCGATCTCGACGCCGGCACCGTCGTCAACATTGGTCCGCTCGAGGGTGGAAAGGCCACAAACATCGTGGCCGACTGCGCGCGCGGATGGGGCAACGGGCGCTTCAAGGACGCCGCGAGCGAGGATGCGCTCCAGCGCGGGCTCTTCGCCCTCGCGACCGCGGCCGACGCGCCGCTGCCGCGAACGAAGATCGAATACGAGTCGAACCGCCCCGCGAAGCCGGAGATTCCCGCGGTTCGCGCGATCGCTGAGGAGGTCCGCGCGATCGGTGAGGCGCTCGGCGAGAAGGTCGGCTTTGGCAAATCGGGCGGCGTTTCCGACGGAAACCTGATGCAGGCCGAGGGGCTGCCCACGATCGACACCATGGGGCCGCGCGGGGGAAACCTGCATCGCACCGACGAGTACATCGAGCTCGACTCGATGGCACCACGCGCGGCGATGCTGGCGGTTCTTTTGGCCCGTCAGGTCACCGTCCCGTAACACGGGCAATTCGATGGATCTAGGCTACAGCCCCCCTCAGCGAACGGACGAAAACAGAGTCCCAGCGTCGCGGCTAGGACCCACGCTCCGTTGCAAGCTTGCAGAAGGCAATTCTCTCCATGACGACGACGCTCACCGCTTCCCAGACTGTTGGTTCCGCACTGCACTCAAGCCCCGCGATCGATGCAGCCATCCGCACGATTCGCCACGAGGTCGAGGCGAAGCAGCGCGAGTTGACCGGTGCGAGGCCGGCACGCGCTGAACTCAAGGAGACGCTCGATCGCTGGCTCAAGCGCGCGACTGAAGTGCGCGGGCGCGGACCGCTCTATCCGTACCTCGGCTCGGGCGTCGGAAATGGTCCGCTCGTCGAGCTTATCGATGGAAGCGTGAAGTGGGACCTGATCAACGGTATCGGCGTGCACATGTTCGGCCATGGTGATCCCGAGTTGATCGAGGCCTCGATCCGCGGATCGCTCAGCGACCTCATTATGCAGGGCAACCTGCAGTTCAACGCAGATGCCATCGAGTTCGGCGAGTTTCTCGCCAACGAGGCCGCGCGCAGTTCGCGCATGAAGCACTGCTTCATCACCAACTCTGGCTGCATGGCCAACGAGGCCGCGCTCAAACTCTGCCAGCAGAAGACCAACGCCGCGCCGCGCATCATCGCGTTCCACGATTGCTTCATGGGCCGCTCGACCACGATGTCGCAGATCGGCGACACCTCCGCGTACCGACAGGGCATTGCGCTCAACATCCTCGTTGACTACTTGCCGTTCTTCGACGCGGAAATGGGCGTGCAGCGCTCGATCGACATGACGCTCTGGCATCTCGAGCAGCTCATCCATCGCTATCCGGGGCAGCACTGCTGCCTGATCGCCGAGCTGGTGCAGGGCGAGGGCGGCTTCAACACCGCGCCGCGCGAGTTTTTTGTGGCGCTGTTCGAAGCGGCGAAAAAGGCTGGAATTCCCATCTGGGACGACGAAGTGCAGAGTTTCGGCCGCACCGAAAGCATGTTCTGTTTCGAGCGGTTGGATCTCGGCCAGTACATCGATGTCGTTACCGTTGGCAAGATCACGCAGGCGTGCGCGTGCCTGTATACGGCGGATTTCAATCCGAAGGCGGGATTGCTCTCGGGCACATTTGCCGCATCAACAAGCGCGTTTGCCACTGGGCTTTCGATTCTTCGGCGCTTGCAGTCTGGTGGCTACTACGGCCCCGACGGCAAGAACGCCAAGCTCTTTGCTGCGTTCAAGCAGCACGCCGATGCGTTCGTTGCCGAGCATCCCGAGTGGTTCACGCCCGTGACCAATACGCTCGGGCGCACCAATCGCAACTTTGTCGCTGGTACCGGCGGCATGATGCGCTTGACTCCGTTTGGCGGAAGCCGCGAGAAGATCGGCAAACTCCTCAACAACCTCTTCGAGGACGGTGTGATTGCCTTCAGTTGTGGACACGGTCCCTATCACTTGCGCCTGCTACCGCCGGTCGGCGTGATGAAGCCAGAGCAATTCACGCCAGTGTTCGAGATCATGGCGAAGTCATTCGCCCGCACCAATTGAACAAGCATGTTTGTCATTCGCCCCGCCATACTCGACGACCTTCCGACCCTGCTCAAGCTGGCGAAGATGGTGCATTTCATCAATTTGCCCGCGGATAAGGAGCTTCTTGCCGCCAAGATCGGGCGCAGTCGCCGCAGTTTCACTGGCGAGGTCGAGGACATTCGACAGCGCGAGTTTATGTTTGTGCTCGAAGATCTTGAGTCGGGCGAAGCGGTCGGCACTTGCACGATTCTCTGTTGCGTGTCATGGGAAGGGCATCCGCACATCTTCCTGAAGACGGGCAAACGCTCGTTCTACAGCGAAGATCTTCAGCTTGGTCAAACGCACACCACGCTCGAACTCGGCACCGACAGCAGCGGGCCGAGCGAAGTGGGCGGCCTTATTCTCGCGCCAGGATTTCGTGGCCATTGCGATCGACTTGGCTCACTGTTGTCGCTGATTCGCTTTCACTTCATCGGCTTGCATCGCGCCATGTTCGCGGAGAGCATCTTGGCCGAAATGATGGGACCGCTCACGCCTGACTCGGGCACGCTGCTCTGGGAATATCTTGGGCGTCGCTTCATCAACCTCTCCTACAAGGAAGCCGATCTCTTCAGTTCGCGATCGAAGGAGTTCCTTCTTGCGCTGTGGCCCAAGGGCGAGATCTTCGCATCGTTGCTTCCGCCTGAGGCGCGCGCGTTGATCGGCAAGGTGGGCGATGAGACCGAGCCCGCGAAGCGCATGCTGGAGAAGCAGGGATTCAAGTACCACGGCCATGTTGATCCATTCGATGGCGGACCGTACCTCGAGGTGAAGATCGACGAGGTTGGTTTGGTGAAGGCAACGGTCTCGATGAGCGCAATCGCTGGAAATCCAGCGGGAAACAGCGAAGCGTTCGTGTCGCACAAGGGGCGGGGCGGATTTCGCGCTACCCGCAGCATCTATGAGATCTCTGGCGATCGGATCGTGCTTGCGGCGGAAACACTCGAGGCGATTGGCGCAACCGATGACGCGATGATCGGCTTCACGCCGCTTCCCGAGTCAAAGGCGAAGCCGCGTCGAAGCAAGAAGTCCTGAGGAAGGTTGAATCGAATGCTTGCGTCCACTGCGTATCTCACGCACGCTCCGAGCGACTATGTCGACGGCGTGTTTCGTTCATTGCGCGGTGATGCGATTACTACGCGCGATCCAGCAAATCCCGATGCAATCGTCTGGCAAGGCACGCCCGTTGGCGCTCACGCTGAGGACGCCGTTGCCGCTGCTCGCCGAGCGTTTCCCGCATGGAGCGCGCTTTCGTTTGATGAACGCCGCGTGTTTCTTGAGCGCTGGCGTGACACTTGCGTGAAGCACGCGGCCCGACTTGCGGCGGCGATTTCGCGCGAGATCGGCAAGGTCAAGTGGGAGGCGGAGCTCGAGGCGAAGATCGTTGCCGAGAAGGTGACGATCACGCTTGAAGATCGGGTGGTCGCGCGGGTGACGGGCTTCGAAGTCGCTGCTGGCGCGGGAAAAACTGGCATTTGCAGCTTCAAGCCTCATGGGGTGATGGCGGTGCTCGGGCCGTACAACTTTCCAGCGCATCTTCCCAACGGCCACATCGTGCCGGCGTTGCTGCTGGGAAACACCATCGTGTTCAAGCCGAGTGAGAAGGGCGCGTCGGTCGGTCAGTTGATGGCCGAACTCGCACATGAGGTTGGGTTTCCCGCGGGCGTCTTCAATGTTGTGCAGGGAAGCGGCGTGATTGCGTCGCGGCTTGCGACTCATCCCGAGGTCGACGGAGTGCTGTTTACCGGCTCGTTTCCCGTGGGTCGGCGCATTCTTGAAGCGAACCTCGACACGCCGGGACGACTGATCGCCCTTGAGATGGGCGGTTCGAATCCTGCGGTTGTGACTGCGAAGGCCGACCTTCGCCGCGCGGCGATCGAATGCGTGCGTGCGAGCTACGCGACCACTGGTCAGCGTTGCACCTGCACGCGGCGGATCATTGTTGAGGAGTCGATCGCCGATCGGTTTATCCCGATGTTCTTGAAGGTCGCGTCGAATCTGATTATTGCGGCCGCCGATGACGGCGTGCCTGCGTTCATGGGGCCGCTGGTTACTGGCGAGGCGCGCGATGTGGTGCTTCGCGCTCAGGCGGCGTTGGCCGCGCGCGGACGGTTGTTGCTGGAGGCGTCGGCGCTTGATCGCGCTGGCTACTTCATCTCGCCTGGCGCGGTCGAGGTTGCGCGCTTTGAATGCAGCGCCGATGAGACGGAAATCTTCGGACCATTTGTTCAGTTCGCCCGCGCGCGCGACCTCGATGATGCGATCGCACAAGCAAATGCCACCAACTTTGGTCTGGCGGCGAGTCTCTTCAGCAGCGATGAAGAGCAGTGGCGTCGATTCATGTCGGGTTGCCGCGCAGGGTGCGTGAATTGGAACACCGGCACTGCTGGAGCGAGCAGTAAGTTGCCTTTCGGCGGCCTTGGTCGCAGCGGAAATCACCGTCCTGCAGGCGCATTTGCCGTCGATTCGGTCGCCTATCCGGTTGCCACCATGGTGGACCACGGCGAGCTGGTGGTGGCGCAGGGCATGTCGGTCGACCCTCGTCTGTTCACCTGAGCGGGTTCGCGCGCGCGTGCATGTCGCTTGATGCGTGCACCCAAATCGTGTGGCTTTGGGGATTCCTCCTCATAGCGATTTGATCGAGGTCGGCCCATACTTCCGCCGTTGAATGTCCGTGCGGGGCCTATCCGGGGTGCCCTGCGGCGCGAAAGCGTTCGGGCATTCGACGGAAGCGGTGACCCGACGACTCCTCACGGAGGGTCCCCCGAAAGGGCATGCTTCCTGTTAGGGACGAGCTCCATGCGGCCGCAAGGCCGCATGGGGCTTTTTCAATTGCGGGCTTTCGTTTGTGACGCAGAACTCGGCGCGGATCGGTCACTTTTTTGAAGAACCGCGGGATAATCGCCGATATCGAGGGAACGGGCGATCCCATCCCGTCCCCGCGCGTAAACAAGTGCGGCTCCTAAAGGCCAGATGGCGTGGCGTCGCGTGTTGCGGAAAGACACGTGGCGCCGCGTCTTTTTTTACCGCGTCCGTTTTACCGCGTCCACTTGCCGCGCCAGTTCCGCGCTAGGCGCCCACGCGCTCCGAGATATATGCAGGGATCTGGTCGAGCGCGACGCGCTCCTGCGCTTGGGTGTCGCGGTGGCGGACGGTCGCGGTGGAGCTGGTGGCGCCATCATGGTCGATGGTGATGCAGAACGGCGTGCCCGCTTCGTCCATGCGGGCGTAGCGCTTGCCGATGGACTGCTTCTCATCGAACTCGACCGCGTGCTTCTTGCGAAGGTCGCGGAAAAGACGCTCGGCGATCTCGGGCAGGCCGTCCTTGTTGACGAGCGGAAACACGCCCGCCTTCACCGGCGCCATGCGCGGATCAAACTTCATGAACACGCCAGAGGCGCGCGATGGATCGGGCGTGTACGCCTCGCACAGCAGGGCGAGCGTGCCTCGGTCTGCGCCAGCGGATGGCTCGATGACATGGGGGAAGTAACGCTCGTTCTTCTCTTGGTCGAAGTAGCGCATCTTCTCGCCCTTGCCGCAGGCGGTGGCGTGGGCCTTGAGGTCGAAGTCGGCGCGATGGGCGATGCCTTCGAGCTCGCCGTATCCGGGCGCAGTAAAGGGAAAGCGGTACTCGATGTCGCTGGTACCGGCGCCGACCTTGGCGTAGTGGGCGAGCTCGTCGCGGTCATGCTCGCGCAGAATGAGATTGTCGCCAGCGAGGCCGATCTTCTGCCACCAGGAGAATCGCCAATCGCGCCACCACTGGTACCACTCGTTGGCGGTGTCGGGTCGGATGAAGAACTCGATCTCCATCTGCTCGAATTCGCGGCTGCGGAAGGTGAAATTGCGCGGCGTGACTTCGTTGCGGAAGGCCTTGCCGATCTGCGCGATGCCGAAAGGAACGCGCACGCGCGTGGAATCGCAGACATTCCAGAAGTTGGTGAAGATGCCTTGCGCGGTTTCGGGGCGCAGATACGCGAGCGAGTTCTCGTCGCGGATCGCACCACAGTGGGTCTCGAACATGAGGTTGAACATGCGCGGCTCGGTGAGCGTGCCGGTTTCCTTGGCATGTGGCCCCATCGTGCGCGCGCGTTCCTCGGCGGAGATCGACATGAACGGCCGAAGGACATGCACCGCGGGATCGAGTGCGTCGCGCTTCTCGTAGCGCACGAGCGCCTTCGTCGCCTGTGCGCGCTGCTCGTCGTCATTCTCAACGAATGCGTGTAGGCGCGCGCCTGCAACGCTCGAGCCGAGCACGACGAGGTGATCGGCTCGGTAGCGCTGCTTGCTCTCCTTGCAGTCGACCATCGGGTCGTTGAATCCGCCCACATGGCCGGACGCGACCCAGGTTTTTGGGTTCATGATGATCGTGCAGTCGATGCCGACGATATCGATGGCGTTGCCATCGGGGCCGATGAGTTCACGCTCGACGACATCGCTCCACCAAGCGTTCTTCAGGTTGCGCTTGAGGCTGGCGCCGAGCGGACCGTAATCCCAAAAACCGTTGATTCCACCGTAGATTTCGGAAGATTGGAAGATGAAGCCGCGACGACGGCAGAGGGCGACGATGTCGTCCATCTTCTTCGGTGCGGCGGGGGAATTCGATGGTGCGGTGACTTCAGACATGTTGGATATTCGGCGGGAGGTCGCAGCGTTGGCGCAAATCAGTCGGGCTTTAGGCTCAGGAGCGTGAACAGTTCCATGCGCGCGGCGGGATTCGTGAGGAACGAGCCGTGCAACTTGGAAGTGGTCGTGACCGCCGCGGGTTGGCGCACGCCCCGGTAGCACATACAGAAATGGCGCGCTTGAATCACCACCGCAACGCCGCGCGGTCGCAGCGTGGTGTTAATGGCGTTGGCGATTTGCGCGGTCAACTTCTCTTGAACCTGAAGTCGCTTTGAATAGATGTCGACC
The DNA here is from genome assembly GCA_003671075.1 of Planctomycetota bacterium. Taxonomy (GTDB): domain Bacteria; phylum Planctomycetota; class Phycisphaerae; order Phycisphaerales; family SM1A02; genus QWPT01. Next base: position 10,126 of record QWPT01000011.1, on the reverse strand, counting down.
ACGCGGGCAAGTTTCGAGAGCCCCACAACGCGGCCGTTGGGGATGTAGGCGACATGCGCTCGGCCGATGAACGGCACCATGTGGTGCTCGCAGTGGCTGTGCACCTCGATGTCCTGCAGGAGAACGAGTTCGTCGTAACCTTCGATTTCGCCGAAGGTGCGTTGCAGCGGCTCCAATGGATCGGCGTGGTAGCCCCAGAAATGCTCGTGCATGGCCTTGACCACGCGCTGGGGAGTGTCGAGGAGACCCTCGCGGTCTGGGTCCTCGCCGATGAAGCTCAGGAGCGAGCGCACATTGGCCATGGCGATCTTCGCGTCGGGCGAATTCATGTCGGGTTCAAGCATGGGGCGAAGATGGTAGCTGCTTGCGGATAGCAGTGCATCCACCGCGCAGAACTGTGCAAACGCCGTATTCTGCGCGCCATGAATCCATCGACCTCTCGTCGCGGCGCCGTCCTCCGAAAGATCGTCATCGTGCTGGTGTTGGCGATCATTGCGCTCGTGCTGGGCACAGTGTTGTTTCTTGACTCGATCGCACGCGCGGGAATCGCCACCGCGGGCACCATCGCGCTCGGGGTGAAGACGAGCGTGCACGATGTCTCGATTGGACTTGTCTCGGGCAAGACCTCGATTGATCTGCTCGAAGTCGACAATCCGCAGGGCTACGCGCCGGTGAAGTTCGTGACCCTTGGCGCGATCGAGGTCGATGCGCCGTTCTCTGGGCTCACGGGCGACAAGATCGTTATTGATCGCGTTGCGATTCGCAACCTCACCATCGATGTGGAGAAGGGCGCCGACGGCAAGCTCAATATCGAGAAGATCGTTGACAACCTCAAGAAGCTGACCGGTGCAGACAAGCCTCCGACGCAGCCAACTCCGTCGCCCGAACCAACGCCGCCTGCGGGCGAGTCGAAGGAAGCGATCATCAAGGAACTTCGCCTGGAGAAGATCCAGGTGAATCTTCGCAACATCGCCGGCGGCAAGGATGGAGTTGTTGAGGTGAAGTTGCCCGACCTCGTGGTTCGTGACCTTTCGTCGAAGGGCGGGGTCAATGTGCTGGCGAGCGAAATTTCAGGCGTTGTCATCAGCGCGGTCATGAAGGGCGTCATCGCGGCGAACATCGAGGGCCTCGGCTCCGATGTGCTTGGTGGAATGCAGGGTGCGGTCGATGGAATCGGCGGCATGATCGGTGGCCAACTGCGCGGCGCCGTCGATAGCGGCATCAACAACGCGGGCGACGCACTCAAGGGCATCGGCAAGGAACTCGGCAACATCGGCAAGGGCGTGACCGAGGGCGCGGGCAAGGTGCTTGAGGGCGCTGGTGGCGCGCTGAAGGACGGCGTGAAGGGCCTCGGCGGCGCGCTTGAAGGTGTGTTCGGAGGTAAGAAGTGAGCGCGGGCTTTCCGCTCTATTCGGCGCCGAATGCGGCGACGCGCGCAGCTTGGCAGGGACGCATCGATGGCGAGTCAGCGGCGCTGTTGCGCTGGCATCAGACCGTGCAGTTCATCGATCTCACCCAACCGCTCGAACATTACTTCGATCCGACGATCTGCTTCATTGGCTACGCGAGTGATCTGGGCGTGCGGGCGAATTCTGGTCGCGTAGGTTGCGCCGATGGTCCGGCTCGTTTGCGCATGTGCATGGCGTCGTTGCCGATGGTCGAGGGCATCACCTTCATCGACTTCGGCGACATTGTGGCGGGCGCAACGGTGCTCGAAACGCAAGAGGCGCTTGCCGTCGCTATCGAGAAGATCGTGCGCGCGGGCGCGATGCCAGTGATTCTTGGCGGTGGACACGATCAGGCTTTCGGCCACTTTCTCGGTGTTGCGCGGGCGATCGGCTCCGCACCCGCGTGCATCAACTTCGATGCGCATCTTGATCTGCGACCCATTCCCGTCGAGGGGCCCAATTCAGGGACTGCGTTCACGCAAGTTTGGGATTGGTGCAAGGCCAGCAGCGCGCCGTTTCGCTACATCGCCCTCGGTGTGCAGCGGCTAGCCAACACGAGTTTTCTTTTCACTCGCGCCGAGCAGGCATGCGCAACGCTCGTCGACGCCGATGGGTTTGCCATCGACACCATCGATGTGGTGATGGACGCGATCAACGACGGCGTGGACGAAGCGGAGATCTGCCTCTCGGTCGACCTCGATGTGTTTGCCGCGGGATTCGCACCGGGCGTGAGTGCGCCCACGGCGATGGGTATTGCGCCCGATGCCTCGTTTCGGCGGGTTTTTCGCGGCATTCTCGCGTCAGGACTCGTGCGCGGCGTTGAGATCGCGGAGCTCTGTCCTGCGTTGGACATCGACGATCACACAGCGCGACTGGGCGCGGCGATCGCATTCGAAGTCGCACTCGGCTTGCTCGACGCGCAGAATCCGGAAGAGGATACGGACGGAAATGTTGAGATGGATGTGGACATGGACATGGATGTTGATCCAGACATCGGCACCGACCCTGAAGGCGACGAGCGGTGAGCGCGGTGCGCATCGGCATCGATCTCGGCGGAACCAAGATCGAAGCGGCGGCTGTGCGCGGCGAGAGCGAAGTGCTTTGGCGCGAGCGCGTGGCCACGCCGCAAGGCGATTACGAGGGGACGGTGCGTGCCGTTGTTGGATTGGTCGCACGATTGGTGAGCGATTGCCGGCTCGATGCTGATGCCCCGGTTGGAATCGGCGCGCCCGGATCGGCCTCGCCGATCACGGGGCTTCAACGCAACTCAAACTCGACCTGCCTCAACGGCATGCCTTTCGCGCTTGATCTCGAGGTTGCGCTTGCGCGTCGCGTGCGCATGGCCAACGACGCGAATTGCTTTGCGTTGGCCGAAGCGATCGCGGGCGCAGGCGCGGGCGCAGGCGTTGTCTTCGGCGTGATCCTTGGAACGGGCGTGGGCGGCGGCGTCGTGATCAACCGAGTTGCGCGCGATGGTCGCAACGCCGTCGGCGGTGAGTTTGGCCACGGACAGCAGCAGGGGCTTGGAATCGAGGCGCTCATCGCGGGCCGTCCACACGAACCGCGCCAGTGTTACTGCGGCCAGATCGATTGCCGCGAGCAATACATCGCCGGGCCCGCGGTCGAGCGTGAGTTTCGCGCGCGCACCGGTCGCCAACTTTCGCTTGCCGACATCGAAGCGGCCGCGCTTGCCGGAGATTCGCACGCATCGGCAGTGATCGTGCGCTGGGCCGAACGCGTTGCCGTTTCGCTTGGCGATGTGGTGAACCTTCTCGACCCCGATTGCATCGTGCTCGGCGGAGGTGCGAGCAATCTGAAAGCGGCGACCGACATCGTTCCCGCGCGGGTCGCGCACTACACATTTGGCGATTCCTTCACCACGCCGATCCTGCGCGCGCAACTGGGCGACAGTGCTGGCGTTGTTGGCGCTGCGTGGCTGTGGTGAGCTGCGTTGCCGTGCTGAACTGCGTGGCTGGGGTGAGCTGCGTTGCTGGGGTGAACTGCGAAACTGGAGCGCGACTCGACCGCCGGCTCAGTTGAAGCGATTGGGGTTGAGCATCGACGCATCAAAACACGGCTTCTCGCCCGCGATCATTTCGGCGACCACTTTGCCAGTCACCGGTCCGAGCGTCATGCCCATCATGGCGTGGCCGGTGGCTACGAAGAGACCAGGACTTGACTTCACCGCGCCAACCGCGGGCAGGCCGTCCGAGGTGCAAGGGCGGTAGCCGGCCCATTCGCCTGCGGGCTTCATGCGATCAACGCCGTTGAGGTACGGCGCGCTTCCCTTCAGCAGCATGCCCAGTCGCTCGGGCATCCAAGGTTGACCGAGCGGGCCGATCTCCAGCGTGCCGGCGATTCGGAGTTGACGCTTGCCCGCGCGCATCATTGGCGTGACCGCGACGAAAGATTCGTGCAGCACCATTCCTGTCGACGCCACCGCTGGCGGATCGATTTCCGGCACATCGAACTGCAGGTGGTATCCGCGCGCGCCTTGCATAGGGATCTTCACGCCGGCGAGTCGTCCGAGTGGATCGCTCCACACGCCGGCGGCGAGCACGACGACATCGGCCATCAGCGTTTCGCCGTTCTCCAGTTCAACGGCGGTGATCGCGCCCGAGCGGGTCTTGCGAAATCCGCGTACGCCCGCATCGAAACGCACCTTGACGCCGTGACGGGGCAGCGCGCCCACCAGCCCGGCGATCAGGTCGCTGGGCGCGCAGTGGGCGCTGTCCTTCATGTGGATCGCGCCCGCGACCGCGCCGGTGAAGCACGGGTCGCGTCGGCGCAGCGCATCGCCTTCGATGCGCTCCCATCGGTAGCCGTACTTCTCCAAGCTCTTCGCCTCTGCCTCGGCGTGGGCCATGTTTTCAGGCTTCAGAACCACATCGAGCCAGCCGTCGCGCGCGTAGTCGCAGGCGATGCGCTCTTGTTCGATCATGCCCTCGAGCACATCGAGCGTTTGCCAGCCCATCGCGCCGAGCACTTCCATGCAGCGGTCGAGGTAGCGTTGGTTGCAGTGCAGATGGAAGTTCCACAGCCACGAGACCAACTCGCGGTCGAGTCGCGGCTTGATGTAGAGCGGCGCGGTGCGCGACAGCATCCACTTCATTCCCCGCCACGACGCGCCTGGCCGAGTGAGCGGATAGTGGCCGATCGACAGCAGTCCTGCGTTGCCGCCGCTCGCGCCGTCGGCGATCGCTGATTCCGGCTCGCGATCCACGATCGTGACCGCGAAGCCTTTCTTCGCGAGGTGCCACGCCGTCGATGCGCCCACGATGCCGGCGCCTACGACAACAACATGCTTCCGATTGCCCGCCGTGAGCGGTCCGCTGAATTGGTTCGCCAGAGCCATAGGCGCAGAGAATAGCGAAGCGGGCGCTTGAGGCGCCCGCTTCGTGGAATCTGACTATGTGTTTGCTGTTGGGTGGCGCACCATTCTTCGCACCGTTCGGCGCAAGGCAATCAGGCCTTCTTCAGCGCGCTCTCGTACTCCGCCAGCGACTTTTGCATGTCGGTCTTCATCGCGCCGTCGGGAGTCTTCTCGATCGCCTTCTTCTGGAGCTCGATGGCGCGAACGACATCGCCCTTCAGGAAGAAAACGCGGGCGAGCGTATCGACGACCGCGGAGTTCTCACCCTTGGCGGCCTTGACGCCGGCTTCGGCCGCCCTCAGCGCAAGGTCGAGGTTTGGCTGCTTCACGCCGCCGTCGGGGTCGACGATGGTCCAGGCGAGCTGGTTCATCATCATCGAGTCGCCCTGCTTCGAGGTGAAGATCTCCTCGGCGTACTTCCACGCGTCGGCAGGCTTGCCGGCCGGGCCAGCGAGGATGCGAACGAGTTCGAGCTTGAGCGAGTCGAGGCCTGAATCGTTGGGAGAAGCGGCAAGCATTCCCTTCATCGCGTCAATGGCTGGGCCGTACTCGCCAGTCTTCATCGCCTCGCGCAACAAGGTGCCGACCTTCTGCTGCGCGGCTTCGGCGGCGCGCTCGTTCTCGAAATTCTTCTTGGCAGCGGCGGCGTCCCACTTGCCCGCGAGGATCTGCTCGAGGGGCGCGTCCATGGTGGCTGGGTGACCGATCCAAGCAACGGTCGAATCCTTGTCGACGATGAACGCGCAGGGAATGCCGTTCTGGCCGGCGGCCTGCATCCACGGCTTGGACATCTTGGCCTTGTCGCCAACATAGACCACGCGGTAGCCCATGCCGTCGCCCTTGCCGGCAACGAAGGTCTTGACCTTCTCGATCTTCGACGATTCGTCCTTGCCATTCTCGCTAGCGGCAACGCTGACGACGATGACCTCAGGGTGCTTCTTCTGGATCTCGGTGAGGTGCGGCATTATGGCGATGCACGGTCCACACCAGGTCGCCCAGAACTCGATCACATGGACCTTGCCCTTGGTGATCCCCTCGATCTTGTCGCCCTTGATCCACTGGTCGTACTGCAGCGCAGGGGCGGCATCGCCAACGCCGAGCTTCTTGACTTCGGGCTTGGCGGCAACGGGCGCGGTGGCTTCGTTGGGCTTGATCGGGGTCGCGGGAACGCTCTTGGCGCCGTCCTGTGGAAGGGCGAGCAGCGCGACGGTCAGAATCGAGGTGAGTGCGAGCATGGGTTCCTTTCAAGGCGCCCCGTGAATTCGGGTCGCAGCGAAGGGGGAATGCTACCAATCGCCTCGTTCAGCGCAGTGCGGCATCGACGGTGTTTCGCAGAAGCATCGCGACAGTCATGGGCCCGACCCCGCCAGGAACAGGCGAAATGAAGCCTGCAACCGACCGAACCTCGTCGAAAGCAACATCGCCGATCGTGGTGGACTTGCCGTCGGGGCTGGACACGCGGTGGATGCCGATGTCGATGACGATTGCGCCGGGCTTGACCATATCGCCGCGAATAAGGTGAGGCACGCCCGCAGCGGCCACGAGCACATCGGCCGAGCGGGTGAGGTCGGCGATGGCGCGGGTGAACTTGTTGGTCGAGATCACGGTGGCCTCGGCGCGCATGAGCAGCACGGCGATGGGCTTGCCGACGATGTTCGACGCGCCGACGACAACGCAACGCGATCCGCGTAACTCAACGCCGGTCGACTCGATCATCTCCACGGCGGCCAGCGCGGTGCAAGGCACGAGGCTGCGGCGGCCGTAGACGACATTGCCGATGTTGGCGGGATTGACGCCTTCGACATCTTTCTCGGGCGCGATGAGCGACTGCACGCGCTCGACATCGATGCCGATCGGAAGCGGAAGATGCATCATCACCGCGCGCACATCGTCTTCGTTGTTGAGAAGGAGCACGCGTCCGGCGATGTCGTCGTAGCCCGCGCCGTCGCCGAGGCGATGAAGGCGGTAGTCGATGCCGATGGCGGCGCAGGTCTTGGCCTGATTCTCCGCGTAGATGGCGGCGGAGCGGTCGTTGCCGACGAGGACGGCATCGAGGCGCACCGGCCTGCCCGAAGCTTTGATGCGCGCAACGAGTTTTTCGCGCACGGTCGCGCTCAGCGCCTTGCCATCGATGATGGTGGCGCTCATGGCGGCGCTCATCGTGAGCCTCCGGTCATGTTGGTGTTGAACGCGGGCAGCGCGAGTTTGCTCAGCGCTTCCTCGTAGCGGCCGATGGTGGCGTCGATGACATCTTGCGGCAGCGGCGGACCAGGCGGCTCCTTGTTCCACTGCTTTTGCGCAACCAACTTGAGCAGGTAGTTGCGGACGAACTGCTTGTCGTAGCTTGCTTGGTCGCGGCCGGGCGCGTAGTCGTTCGCGGGCCAATATCGCGAGGAATCAGGGGTCAAGACCTCGTCAACCAGGATCAGCTCGTCGGTCGGCTGGCCATCGGCTCCGAGGGCAAAGCCAAACTCAAACTTGGTGTCGGCAAGAATCACGCCGCGCTCAAGGGCGTACTCGGCCGCGGCGGTGTAGATGGCCAAAGTGAGATCGCGCAGCCGCGCCATCAAGCCCGCGCCGACGAGTGCGCTTGCGCGTTCAAACGAGACATTCTCGTCGTGTCCCTCTTCGGCTTTGGTTGCGGGGGTGAAGATCGGTTGATGCAGGCGGCTGCACTGTTGAAGCCCGCTCGGCAACGGATGGGCGCAGACGGTGCCGCTTGCGCAGTACTCGCTCCAGCCGCTGCCCGCGAGGTAGCCGCGGGCGACGCACTCGATCGGAACCACCTGCGCAGCGCGGCAGAGCATCGATCGACCGGCGAGCATGCGGCGGTCGGCGTCGGTGAGCCCGGCGATGGCGCTGAGATCGGTGCCGAGCACATGGTCGCCGATGATGGCGCGCGAACGCAGAAACCCAAACCAACCGAGGCTCATGGTGGTGAGCAAGCGACCCTTGCCTGGGATCGGCGTCGGCATCACAACATCGAACGCACTCAAGCGGTCGGTCGCAACGATGAGCAGCGGGGCGGATGCGTCGTCGCCTGTTCGGTAGACATCACGCACCTTTCCCTCGCGTCGACCGGGAAGGTCGAGCGCAGTTCGAAGGACTGGCGGCGCAGAAAGACTCGAAAGCGAAGAAACCATCGCGCGACAGGGTACACTCCGCCGCGCCTCATTGGCGACCGTTGGATTCCCTGCAGGCAATGCGGTGAACGGCGGTGAAGTGCTCGTAAATCACTGTTGAACTCTCTCCCGTCCCCGCATTCCGCATCGCGCCGTGCTTCGATTTCGCGTTCATGACCCGAAGGGCCCCGACGGAACAGGATCCACTGGATCATGGCCGTTGAGTTCGGCGTTTTTGGTTGGTCCCGATGGGCGCCCGACTCCAGGAACGGTCGCCATGGAGGGCGGGCACATCATCTGCCGCGTCGAGCGTGATCAGCCTGTCGGTCTCGCGCTCCTTGTCGACGCTGGTAGCGCCGGTCGCATCGTGCTGCAGACATGCTTTCTTCCGCGCCAAGACGAGCCTTACGACCTGTTCATTGAAGTGGCGCGTTGGCTGATCAAGCAGTTTATTTTGCAATCCGAGTCGTGGCAGATGTGGAATCCCGCGCTGAGTGGCGAGGCGCTGAATCAGTGGGACGCGGCGCGCGAAGCGTTTCGCGCCGCCATGCGCTGCGGCGACGCGCCCGAGGCGGAACAGCTTGCCCGCAAGGCGATTTCGCTGGGAGTGGCTGCGGCGGAGCGGCTTGCCGAACGGCATTCGCATTTTTTGTTGGTGCGTCGCTTCGCTCGCAAGGGCATCGATCCGGGCGCGTGCGGGCTTTGCGTGGATCCATCGGTTGCGCCGACGGGCGCGGCAGCGGCGGCGGCCAAGCACTTCGGTGTGATCGCGTTGCGCACGCCATGGCGGCGCATTGAAAAACGCGCCGGCAAACTCGACTTCGCGGAAATCGACGCGTGGGTCAAGTGGGCCCAAGTCGAGAAGAAGCCGCTGGTGCTCGGGCCGATCATCGACTTCGGTCCATCGGATCATGGCGGAAAGTGCGGCATTCCTGACCATGTCCTTGCCGCGCACGGCGACGCAAAGAAGTTCCGTCAACTGATTTGGAATCAGGCGCGCGCCGTGGGCGATCGTTACAAGGCGAGCACGCCGTTCTTCATCACCGCCAGCGGCGCGAACTTGCCAGCGTGGGGTCACGACGGCATCGAGCGCATGATCGAGTTGGTGCGCACGGCGACGGCGGCGGTGCGCGATGCGCGACGCGACGCCAAGGCAATTCTCGAGATTCAGTCACCGGGCGCCGAGCAGTGGTGCGGCGCCGAAGGTTCGGCATGGCCGACGGCGTTTTTGCAGCGCGTTGTTGGCGAGAATCTCGGTTTCTTTGCAGTGGGCGTGCGCGTGGTGGAGGCGCTCGGGCAGGATCCCGCGCGCGAATTCCTCACCATCGCCGACTTGCTTGATGGATATCTCGGCCGCGAGTTGAAGGTCTTCATTTCTGGTTTCGGCGTGCCGAGCGCGGGTGATGGCGGCGACGGCGGTTGCTGGCACGGCGCGTGGACGCCAGAGTCGCAGGCGCGTTGGGGCGGCGAAATGCTGCAGATTTCACTTGCGCGCAAGTGGATCGAAGGCGCGTGGTGGTCGAGGCTGCAAGACACTGCAACCGCGACCGACGGGCTGATCGATATCCGAGGTCACGCCAAGCCAGTGCTCAAGTCACTGATGGAATTGCGTTCGCGCATGGCCCACGCCGACGCGCGCGGCACCGATCCCGATGACGATGTACACGGCGCAGCGGTCGGCAGCGGAGGTGCGCCATGACGCGCATGCATGCGGCGGTGAGCGCGGTGGTGCTGGGAGGTTGGGCGGTTGCTTGCGCGGGGTACTGCGCGGGATATTGCGCGGATTTTCGCATGACTACAGGCGATGCGACATCGCGTCGGCGTGTGACGGTTGCGCGTCATCGCGTGGATATCGCGCGTGCATCGATTGAGGAACTCGCGCTGTTGCCCGAAGTCGGCCCTGGGCTTGCCGCGCGCATCGCAACCGATCGCGCCCTTCACGGCGCCTACGCCACCGTCGATGATCTCGCGCGCGTTGAGGGCCTCGGCGGTGCCAAACTTGAGGCGCTTCGCTCCGACGCGTTCGTCGGTCGGAAGAACGCTCCATGACGGTGGCGCCGGGCGGTACGGGCGCGACGCCGTTGCGGGAGGCAGCGAACGGGCTGTTCGAGCAAACGCTCTTTCCGCTCGTAAAAAACGCCATTGAACGCCGCGCCACTACCGCCGTCGAGGGTTCGTTCGGC
>QWPT01000109.1 GCA_003671075.1 Planctomycetota bacterium | reverse complement strand
AACGCAGCATGAGCCGCGCAAGCAATCCCTGGGACAACGCCGCCATGGGAAGTTTTTTCAGCACGCTGCAGTTCGAACTTCTTTCGCGCAATCGCTTCGAGAAGCTTGAGGACGCACGCGCGGCAATTACCGAGTGGATCGACGTTTTTATAACTCCCAACCCCGACAAACGACGAGTGGTGGAACGAGTCCGATCAAACACGAATTGCGTTGGCAGATGCGTCAGTCGAGGACATAATCAACCTGTCCACGAAAGCGGTGCAAACTCACTGTCGCGCGTCAAAACATCGCATCCCATCGTGGACGAGTCCGTGTGGAAGCCGCATTGACTAGCCGCGAAAGCCTCGTGGGCGCTCAGCCAGGTTGGAAGAAAGCGATGCCTCCTCGCAATCCTGCGCGCTCACTTCGCCCCGCACTCGGGGCACGCGGGATCGCGTGAGAGTCCTTTGCGCGGATAGCTGCACTTCGGGCAGTTGTTGCCACGCCCGCGAAACTTCGCAAATCCCCAGCGCGCGGCCCGCGACACGCCGAAGCCCGCGAGCGTGAGCGGAACGCCAAGGATCAGCGAATTCGCGAGAAACGGCAGCCAAAGCGGATTCCAGGGCAGGCCGGTGGCGGGGAGAGCGAGTTGTGCGCTCTCTGGATGTCTGAGCGGCGGCATATCACCCAATCCGTCGGACCACCACTCGTTGGAATCGTCCTCCTGACCCGATGAGCTGTACCACTCGAGGTCTCTTCTCCACCCGCGGGTGACGAGCGAACGCAGTGGCCAGCCGTACGCGCGCACCTCTTCGGTCACGACTCCGCCAGCGAATGAGCTCGTGCCATGCGATAGATCGATGTCCCGCGATTCTGGCGGAAGATCGAGGCGATTCACAACCGATGGCGTGTTGGGCCGTAGCACCGCCCATGCTGGAAGCGGCACCTCTTCCCATGCACGGCGCGTCTCCATCGAGAACTCAACGCAGTCAGGGGTTCCACGATCAATGAGCGCACGCGGCAGTTGGAATGGCGCGCGAGGCTCTCCTCCGAAGTCGCAGTAGTTGTTGAGCGCTGCCCTCTCAGGCTCATCCTCTCCCGCGGAGGCGGAAGCAACGAACGTCGTTTGGTGAACAAAAAACGAATCTGAAAGACCCGAGCCCTTTCTCCAAGTTACGCGCCAAGTCACGCCATGCTCGTCTTTGGCTTCGCCTGAGAAATCAGAATTCGCAACTCGCTCGCCGCAGATATCGCGATCGGGCCACACACGAGTGCCGACATGCCACGAGCTGGGCGTCAGGGCCTCCCACCATCGGAGCGGTGCTGGCCTCCACTCTCCCGACTCGCCGCCTCCGAGGAATTCGGCGTCGTAGCCGAATCGATACTGCGCGAGGCCTTGCGGCGATGGCATGGACTCGTCCCATGCTGCCATCCAGCACATGCCGACGGTGGCGACCGCGCCGACGCAAGCCGAGCGAATCGGGAAGAGGCACAGAGGCCAGAACATGGCCCGTCGCCGCGAATGTGTCGAGCCGCAATCCACAAGCTTCATGCTACTGCGGGCCTGCCGCTGTGCAATCTTCGAGCGGCCCCCAGGCGTCGTCCCACGCTGGAACTGGTTCAGGGAGATAGTGCCCGATGTCACAGCCGGATGGAAACGGTGGAGCCCACGACGGCAGCGGGCATGGCGCCCCGGTCGAGTTGGTCAGCGGTTGGCCGCAGCAAGCCTGAAGCGCTTCACAGAGGGCGCGGCGTCTCGCGGAAGACGGAAACCGCATGTGCACTTACAAGCCACTGGATAGATCCATCCGGCAGTCGTTTCTTACAACGCCAGGCAACGATACCGTAGTGCGAGGACCAGCCGGGCGGCATGACCCTTTGTAGGTAGCGGATGAACGCATCTGCGAAGTCGTCGCAATCCATATCGGGTGGACCGACCTGCCTCGTTCGATCGTAGAGGCCTTTCAAGCACTTGTTCAATCGTGAACTTTTCACGGCTTGCTTCAGCCAACACTCCGCCTCTTGGTCGGTGGGGTTTGGCGGGGGGAAGGGTTTGGTGCACAGTTGTGCTTGCGGGCGGCGGCGCCTCTACACTCATCCCCTCGCTCTCAACGAGCGCGCCGAACACCTCGACGCTGACGACCGATGCGCGCTCCTGCGCGGTGACGGCGTCGAGGACGAGCATGTAGTGTGCGAGGTAGGCACCCGCGTCGATCTCGGGCCGCGGCGCGAGTTTCCCTGTCAGCACGAACGCGCGGAATTCGGCGCGTATGTCGGCGTCGGCGGCGATGAGGTTGGTGGCGAGGTAGCGCTCGCCCGCGTCGAAGTCGAGTTGCAGCCGATGGCGGTAGATCTCGGTGAAGACCTCGAGTTCGGGAAGCAGCATTGCAAACATGAGCCCGGGCGGCGTGTTGGTGAACTCGAAATCCGGCGCAGGCAGCCCCGCGCCCTCGGCAGCCCAGCGGCCTGCAAAAAACTCGCGCGATTCGGCATGGTTCACAGGGTCGGAGAGATCCCAGTCGACGATCTCGACGTCGTCGTCGCCATCGTCGGGTGGCGAGTCCTGCGCGATTGTGGCGAAGGTGATTACTCCGATCGCAAGCACGATCGAAACCAGGCATTCGTAAACCCCGCGACTCGTCCTCGTGACTGCAGGTCCCCAGAATGGCGAGGGCGTCCCAGTCGTACCCATCAACCAACTCGATCCGATCTTCATGATGTGATTCTCCATTTGATTTCAGCATTTTCCAGCCTCTCACGCTGGGATTGCCGACCGCTCGAAGCGCAAGATCCGTTGCCCGATCGCTGACGCGATCACGATGATCAGTCGCCTCGTTGCTGTCAATGTCATTCCGCTCCACAATTGTAAAATTGAACACTTCGCTCCGAGCGATGCCCAATCAGGCGCCCCCGTCGGTACCTCACGAAGATCACCATGCCTGTGATGGTCGACAGCGAGGGCAAGTGCGTTTCGTTCTACTTCCGCTCAGCGGGCGAAGGCCGCGTGAAACTGATGGGCGCGCGCGAAACTGGCGCGCCGACCGGTTCAGAGTGAACGCCCTGGACTCACGGCCCCAAACTGAAATAACGGGTTCGCGTTTTGCGGCGTGCGTACGGCGTTTTGCGACCCAAACTTGAAAGCACGGATTGCGCGCGGGTGTTGCTGTCTCTGGTTCAGTGTTCCCGAGGCGCGCGGACATGAACTCATAAACGTCCAAGGGGGTCGAAACGAGACCCCGCATCCGCTCGGCGCGAAAGCGGATGACTTTGATTTCGGCTGCGGAGAGAGAGGGCGACGCCTAGCGCGAGCGCTCGGATGCGAAAGTTGCAAGAGCCATCGCACCCCCGCCAGTGCGAGCGGTGACGGATGGAGGCGACGGGAACAAGGGTTTCTCTGGGTTGTGTGGGGGTTCACTTGACGACCGCGCCACACTCCGGACAGCGCGTCAACCGCACCAGCGCATGACCACACTCGCGACACGCGCCCTGCCGCACCCGAGCGGCGACGCGCACCCGCAAGACTGCCAGTCGGAGCGCGAGGAGCACCAACCCGATGACCATCGAGAAGAACCCCGTGTTCACGCCGAATCCGATTGGAATGATCCGCGTCGGGAACAACGGCTCTGGCGCCGTCGCAAAGGATGGCGACGAGGCCAGAATCTCTTCGACTGGCCGGGAGTCGGCCATGAATCCGCCCGTGAACCATGGCGGGGCAACCCAGTCCAGTACAGACATGTCACTTCGCCGCTTCGGTGGAACCGCAGCGCCTACGACCGTGTAGCGACCGAACTGCGTTGAGGTTCTCTTGGCTCGCGGGTACGCCACTTCGACAACCATTGACCTCATTGGCCATCCGTAGGCAATCTCAGCGAGCTGTTCGAGGCAGCGAGAGTCGCCGCTCCTGGGCTTGCTCGCGCGACTCCAAGACGGAACGTGCACATCCTTTGGCGGCGCCTCGGGGATACCCCACGAGTGCACCATGAAGATCGATTCACCGTCGGATTGTAAGTACGCGACGATGGTCCAGCCGTTCTGCACAAACATGTCGAAGTCCGGCGTGGAGGGGCTGTATCTCCAACCAGAAAGCTCGCGCTCCGCGTTCTCGCGTGACCGCGCGAACTCAAAGTTGTTCGCGCCCTTGGGAACGGCCTCCATTCGGGCAGTTACGAATGTTGCCAAGACGCCGCCTACCAGGCTCAAAAGCCCTAGGCAGCCCCACCGAATCAGGGGGACGAGTCGTCTTTCGAAGTTGGCAGATGCGTCAGTCGAGGACATAATCAACCTGTTTACGAAAGTGAAGCAAGCTCCTGGGCTCAAACTTCTGGGCTGCGCGTACCACATTCGGGGCAGCACACCTTGCGGTTCACCTTGCGATCCAACCCGCGCAGTGGATAGCCACACATGGCACAACGCTTTGCGCGTCGGGCGCAAATCGATCGCCAAGCGAGCGTGAGACGCACGACAATTCTTTTCCAAACGCACCACAGCCCGAGTGCGTAGACCGATGAGTTCAACAGCGCACCAAGCCAAATCGGGCGCCACGGCAATCCGGGAAGAAAGGTGGAGCGATCGACCGACTTGAATCGACTCGGTAACGGCAACAAGTTTTGCTGCACCGTGGTCCACAGGGGCTTTCCATCCGCCCGCGTCTTAGGCACCGCAGTCGCGAGCCCGCTGAGCTCAGCCTGCCACTCCCCTTCTTGCTGCACGTCGTACGACTCACTCTCCTCATCTCGGAACAGGTTGGATGCCGTCGCCGGTTGAAGCGTGCCATTCCACACATAAAGTGCGGACAATTGAACCGACTGGAAGGGCCAGCCCCACTCGGCCGAGGTTCGCAGCATGAGTGCGTGCGGATCACTCGTTGTCGATCCTGTCGGCTCGGCCTTCCATAACGAGGACGGACACTCGAATTCAAAGCGACCGAATGCACGCAGGTAGGCATCCACGCGATTGCGAAGTTCATGTCGTTCGATGATCACCGACAGGTCGGACTCTGCGAGATTCCCCGCTTCGAACGCCCGCTGTGCAGCCTGTTCGCGCTGATATTCGGCGTCGGATTCCGCACGATCTTCCGACGCACCGAAGGTCACAGTCGCAGCGCGTTCACCTGCAATCGCCCGCAGTTTTTCGAGCGCGACAGGTTCCGACGACGCGCCATAACGCTCGTTGAACTCGCGAAACGCATCGACATACGATTCGTCGATTGGACCAACCACCGCCCATTGCTCGCCAAGCGTCCGCCCAAACAAGTTTCCCCGCGGCGCTCGCCAGGCGATGAAGGCCTGCTCTCGATGCTCGACCACGAACGGCAACTGCTGGGCTCGGTCATCTTCCTGAAGCCCAGTTGATGCTCCACGATCGCCGTTGTCGCCAGTGCCCGAATCCGGCATCGGGAACAATGCAGGTCCAACCCAACCGATCCATGCACGGTCAAGCCTGTCCGGTGGCAAGGGCCAACCGGTGGTGTGAGGCCCGAGCTCGACGTCGTAGTGGGTTTGGACAAGTCCAAGTGCGCAAAGGCCCATTGAGACGAGTTGCTGGACGACGAACCCGAGCGATCCGAATATCGCAAGAGTTCTTGGTTGGAATGAGTTTCGCATTGCTCTCAGAGTCTCGACCTCATTCAGGAGGGTCATACCGTCTGTCACTCCGCGCACGAAATCCCGTCGACGGTCGTACCCTAACCGCGCGCCACCAACTCATTCGGCTGGAGGTTGCGTTCACATCTGCGAGCCGCGCCGCGATCTCGAAACGCTCTTGTGCCAAGTTGATCTTCAGGATGTGATTCCCCAGTTGTTTTCAGCATTTTCCAGCCTCTCACGCTGGGATTGCCGACCGCTCGAAGCGCGAAATGCAGATGCCCGATCGCTGAGGCGGGAACGATGACCACCGGCCTCAAGGCTGTCAATGTGATTTGCTGCTGATTTGACAAATTGAAAGCCCCACCGCCGGGCTGGCGCAGGAGTCCTCTCCGTCGGTACCTCACGGAGATCCCAATGCCCGTGATGGTCGACAGCGAGGGCAAGTACGTGTCGTTCACGCCGACAGCGCCCGTCGCTGCCGGTGCGATCGTCGCGCTCCGCGAGCTCGTCGGGATTGCGCCGGTCGCGATCGCGGCGGGCAGCGGCGGCCAGATCGCCGTGCGCGGGATCGTG
>QWPT01000108.1 GCA_003671075.1 Planctomycetota bacterium | reverse complement strand
GGGAGTTCACGCGACCGCGCACTCACCCGATTTGGAGATGTTCGCCTGATGTCGCCCGTACTGGCGACGCTGGTCGGAACCTCAAAAAATACTGGCCGCATCACCGCGGTCAGCTGCTCGATGTGTTCGAACTGGCCGCGCACCTGGCCGGCGTCCGACCAATGTTGCGCACGCGATGCGTCTCGACTCTTGCTCTAGGGAAAGCCGCGCGCGAACCGCGCTGGTTGTGCATTTCCCAAAGATCAAGAGCCACGCTTCATGACGAAGACCATACGAATATCACGCGCCCTCATAGGGATCGCGCTGCTTACCAGCTGCCGCAACTACGAGCCCAAGCCGCTCGCGCTCGACGCGAGTGAACGCGCCTTTCTCGTACGCACGATCGATGCGCCCACGCTTGCGCAGTACAGCGCGCAACTTGGCGCGCGTGCTTCGGCGGCGAATGCATTTAATGCCGCCGACGGGCTCTCGCTCGACGAAGCGGAATTGATTGCACTGGTGTTCAATCGCCAACTGCGCCTTGCCCGCCTTGAAGCGGGAGTGACGGCTGCGACTGCTGAAAATGCTGGGCTTTGGCGCGATCCACGCCTCGGTGTCGATCTGTCGCAAATCGTCGATGGTGTCACTGGCGGCGTAGAGGCGATGGTTTCGCTTGGATTGACGCTGCCGTTGTCAGGGCGGCTCGAACTTGAAAAGCAACAGGCGCAAGCACAGCACCGCGCCGAACTTGTTCGGGTTGCGCAGCAGGAGTGGACCGTCGTTGCCGACTTGCGTCGCGCTTGGGTGCGCCACGCATCGTTGGCGGCCGAGGCGCAAGCGGCAGGGGACTTCCTCGTTCGTGTTGCGCAGGTGACGGCGATCGTCGACCGCATGGAATCCGCGGGGGAGATCGCGCGCATCGAAGCTCGCCTATTCCGCATCGAGGACGCCAAGTTGCGTGGGCAATTGCAGGCGATCGAATCAGATCTCACTCGAACCATGCACGAAATTGAGTCGCTCATGGGCATGCCGCCTCGAAGCGACCGCAACTTCGACGCCGATTTCGCCTTCGCCGATGCGCTTGGGCGCGAGCATCATGATGCTTTGATTCTGCGCCTTTCTGCGGCGAGTCCCTCGCTCGCCGTCGCACGGGCTGAGTATAAATCGTCGGAGCTTCGTCTTGCCCGCGAGATGCGCGCGCAGTGGCCTGACCTCGAAATTGCGCCGGGCTTCGGCGAGCAGGACGGCCAGAGGCAGGGCACGCTTGGCATCGGAGTCACGCTTCCGATCATTGACGGAAATCGGCGCGCCATCGCCGAAGCTGAGGCGGCGCGCGAAGTTTCGCGCGGACGCACGGAAATGGAACTTGAGCGGTTGATCAGCGCGCTTCTTGGCGCCGAGGAACGACTGGCCGCAGCGGCAAGGCGGCGTGTGTTGTTGGAAACCACGCTTCTTCCGCTGGTAGACACGCAGTACGCCGAGGCGCGTGAAGTAGCGAGACTCGGCGAAGTAAACACGCTGGTGTTGCTCGAGAGTTTGAAGCAGCAACTCGAGGCGAAGCAGCAGTTGATTGCGGCGCGCCGCGACGAATCGCTCGCCGCCATCGACATCGAAGAAATCGCGGGACCGCAGACCTCGATGCAGAAGAAAGAGGACGCAGCGCCATGATCCGTACGACCACTCCCGCCGTTCTCACAATGCTCGCATCGCTCGCAACGCTTTGTTCGACTGGATGCCGCGATCGCGGTGCTCCGAGCGAACCCGCCGCGGCGCAGCACGAACCCGCCGCAGCGCCGACCAATCGCGTGGACATTCCCGATGGTGTGCGCCGCAATCTCGGCGTCACTTTCGCCAAGGTTGAGTCGCGCTCCGTCGCACGAACCCTGCGCGTTCCAGGCCGATTTGAGCCGATGCCGACAGCGCGCCGTGAATATCGCGCGCCTCTCGCTGGCCGGATCGAGTTGCTCGTGACGCAATACCAGCGCGTCGAAGCGGGCACGCCGCTCTACAGAATCGATGCGCCGGCATGGCGCGGACTTGCGGAGGAAATCATCGCTGTCGAGGCGAAAGTTGCGTCGATGGGCCCATTGCGTGAAGCGCATCGGGTGCACGAGCGCAGTCTCGCCGACAAGGTCGCGCTTTGGAAAGCGCGACTCACTCAACTCGATGAACTGCGCGCTGCGGGCGGCGGAAGCGCGGCGCAATTCACTGATGCGCGCGCGACGCTCAACGCGACACAAGCCGAGCTTGCTGATGTGATGGAGACCGATGCGGCTCTGCAAGCCGAGGACGCGGAGGCGAACGCAAGATTGCGGGGAATGCAGGCGCGGCGCGCGGCATTGCTGGCGGCAGGTGGTTGTCCGCAAGCGGAATCCATGCAATTTGTTGTGTGTGCCGTTGCCGCTGGCGTCGTCGCATCGATCGATGTCACGCAGGGCGGGCTCGTTGCGGATTCGGCCAATGTCGTTGAAGTTGTTCAACCTGAGCAGGTGCGCTTTCGTGCACGCGCGCTCCAAGGCGATCTCGGGCGTTTGCGCGACGGATTGCCGTCGCGCGTGGTCGCGCCGAACGCCGATGGTTCGAGCGTGGCACTTCTTGGCACGCTCGCTATCGGCATCGCGGCCGATCCCGATGGACGCACCATCGACCTCGTGTTTATGCCGAGCAGCGTTGCGTCTGGTGAAGCATTTCCCTGGGCGCGCGCGGGCGTGGCGGCGTCGCTTGAAGTGACGCTTGATTTCACACCTGGTCAAGAAGCAGCGGACAGCGGCCAAACGCTTGCGATTCCGATGAACGCGGTCGTGCGCGATGGCATCACTCCGATCATCTTTCGTCGCGATCCAAAAAATCCCGACAAGGCGATTCGACTCGATGCGGATCTCGGCGTCGACGACGGCCGTTGGGTCGTGATCAAGAGTGGCGTCAAGGAGGGCGATGAGATCGTCGTCGCGGGCAACTTCCAATTGATGCTCGCGACCAGCGGAATTGCCGCGAAAGGCGGGCATTTTCACTCCGACGGAACTTTCCATGAAGGCAAGGACTAATGCTGTCGCGCCTGATCGCCTTCTCAGTTCGGCAATCGTCGATCGTCCTAGTCACGGCCGGGCTCGTGCTGCTGCTCGCTGGAATGCAACTTCGGCAAATGCCGGTCGATGTCTTTCCTGAACTCAACGCACCGACGGTTGTGGTGATGTCGGAGGCTGGAGGACTTGCCGCCGACGAGGTCGAGTCGAATGTCACATTTCCGATCGAGACGGCGGTGAACGGTTTGCCGGGCGCGCGGCGTGTGCGTTCATCAAGCGCGACGAGCCTCTCGATCGTGTGGGTCGAGTTCGACTGGGGTACGGACATCTATCGCGCGCGGCAGCTGGTTTCCGAGCGGCTTTCGGCGGTGCGCGAAACGCTTCCGCCCAACGTGCACGCGGAGATCACGCCCGTCACCAGCATCACCGGCGAGGTCATGCTGCTCGCGTTGAGCTCGCCCAGTGGCGGCGCGACGCCGCTGCAGGTGCGCGATTTTGCGGAGTTCACGCTGCGCAACCGCCTGCTCGCGGTGCCTGGCGTCGCGCAGGTCGTTGCGATCGGCGGCGAACTTCCGCAGTACCAGGTCGAGGTCCAGCAGGAACGCCTCGCGTTGCACGGCATTTCAATCGACGAGGTCGTCGAGGCCGCGCGCGGCGCGCACAGCACGGCGACCGCGGGGTACCTCGCGAGCGTCGACAATCAGGAACTTCCGATCCGCCAGATGGCGCGCGTACGAAGCGCTGACGACATCGCGCGCACGCTGGTGCGCATGGATGAAGGCGCGCCGATCACGATCGCCGACGTCGCCGATGTTCGGATCGCCGCTGCTCCCCGCCGCGGCACCGCGTCCGACCGCGGCCTGCCCGCGGTCGTCGTGAGCGTGCAGAAGTCCCCGGGAACCAACACGCTCGCGCTCACGCAGGCGCTCGACGCCGCGCTCGACGGCGTGGAGAAGGCCGCGCCGCCTGGCATCGTGATCAACCGCGATCCCTTCCGTGCGTCGCGCTTCATCGAGCGATCGGTCAACAACGTCGTGCGCGTGCTCATCGAGGCGAGCCTCATCGTTGGCGTGATCCTGATCCTCTTCCTGCTCAACGTGCGTGCGACGCTGGTCACGCTGACGGCGCTTCCGCTGTCGCTGGCGGTCGCGCTGCTCGTGCTGTGGGCGCTCGGGCTCTCGATCAACGTGATGACGCTCGGCGGCCTCGCGGTCGCGATCGGCGAACTCGTCGACGACGCGATCATCGATGTCGAGAACGTGCTGCGCCGCCTGCGCGAGAACGCCGCGCTTCCTGCCGAAAGCCAGCAGCCCGTCGTCGATGTGATCCTCACCGCAAGCAACGAGATCCGCTCATCGGTGGTGTTCGCGACGATCATCATCTGCATGGTGTTCGTTCCGCTGCTGTTCCTGCAGGGGCTCGAAGGGCGGTTCTTCCAGCCGCTCGGCATCGCCTACATCGTGTCGATCCTCGCGTCGCTGGTGGTGGCGCTCTCGGTCACGCCGGCGCTGTGCAAGCTTGCGTTCGCGCGCGCATTCGCGTTGGGCCATGGCGGCGCGCACGGCGACGGCGCCCTCGTGCGTTGGCTGAAGCGGCGGTATGAGCCGCTGCTGCGCTGGGCGATTCGCCGCCGCAACTCCGTGCTCGCGGGTGCGGGCGCGCTGACCGCCGCATCGCTCGTGCTGGCAGCGACATTCGGAAGTTCGTTCCTCCCGTCGTTCAAGGAGGGAACCTTCACGGTGTTCCTCATGGCGCCGCCGGGAACCTCGCTCGGCGAAAGCGACCGTCTCGCCAACGGCGTCGACAAGCAGCTGGTCGCGATCGACGGCGTCTCGAGCGTCACGCGCCGCACCGGCCGCGCCGAGCGCGACGAGCACGCGGAGCCCGTGAGCAGCTCGGAGATCGAGGTCACGATGAAGGAAGGCGCATCGCACGCAGCGGTGCGCGCCGAGATCGACCGCATCCTCGCCAACATTCCCGGCATCACCACGATGGTCGGCCAGCCGATCGAGCATCGGCTTTCGCACATCCTCTCGGGCACGCCCGCGGCAATCGCGATCAACGTGTTCGGCGACGACCTCGACGTGCTCCGCCGCGTGGCCAAGGAGATCGAGGGCGAGCTCAAGGCGATCCCGGGCACGCGCGACGTGAACGCGAACCGCGAAGTCCTCGTGACATCGCTGCCGATCCGCTATCGCGCGCAGGATCTCGCGTCCGCCGGCCTCACGCCCGCGGGCGCGGCGCAGCAGGTGCAGCGCGCGCTGTATGGCGAGACCGTCGCCGAGGTCAATCAGGGAACGCGCCGCCTCGAGCTCGTCGTGCGCCTGGCTGAAGAGGACCGCGCGCGGATCGAGCAGATCGGCGAGCTTGTGCTCCGCGGTCACGGCGGTACCGCGGTGCGCCTGCGCGAGGTCGCGGACATCGGGCCCGAGCGCACGAGCAACCTGATCGCACGCGAGAACGCGCAGCGCAAGGCGGTCGTGTCGACCAACGTCGCCGACGGCTACAACCTCGGCGACCTCGTCGGAGCGGTGCGCACGCGCGTCGATCCGATCGTGGCGCGCGCAGGATGCACGGTCCACTACGGCGGGCAGTTCGAGGCGCAGCAGTCGGCGAGCCGCACGATCCTCACGATGGGAATCGTGGTCGCCTTCGTGATGTTCCTGCTGCTGCAGCTGGCAACCGGCCGCGCGCGCACGGCGCTGCTGGTCATGCTGAACCTTCCGCTTGCGCTCATCGGCGGCATCGCGGCGATCTACCTCACCGAGTCTCCCGCGCTGGTCGGAAACACGCTCGCGCTCTTCGGCATCGGAAGCGCGCGCTACATCGCGCCCGTCATCTCGATCGCGAGCATGGTGGGTTTCGTGACGCTCTTCGGCATCGCGGTGCGCAACGGAATTCTGCTGGTGAACCACTACGCGCATCTCGAGCAGCACGAAGGCTGCACGCGCGCCGAAGCGCTCGTGCGCGGCTCTATGGAACGGCTCGTGCCGATCCTGATGACCGCGCTTACCGCGGCGCTCGGACTGATCCCGCTCGCGTTCTCAGGAAGCAAGCCAGGCAGCGAGCTCCTCGCGCCGCTTGCCGTCGTCGTCCTCGGCGGACTCGTCTCGTCGACGGTCCTCAATCTCTTCGTCATCCCCGCGGGCTACGCGCTCGTGTT
>QWPT01000107.1 GCA_003671075.1 Planctomycetota bacterium | reverse complement strand
GCACCTACAACGAGTCCTTCTCGCTGAACGGCAAGGACGTCATCGTCCGCGGCGCGGCGAAAAACGCCACGATCCTCGACGGCACTGGCCTCATCACTTCCATCGCGAAGTTCACCGGCGGCGAGCCTGCGACTGCGGGCGTCGAAAGCCTCGTGTTCCGTAACGGCACGGCGGGCTCGCGTCTCACGCCGAAGGAAGCTTTCACCGTCGGCGGCGCGATCTTCGCCAACACGACCGCCGCACACATAAAGGACTGCCGCTTCGAGAACTGCCGTGCGGATTTCGGTGGCGCGGTCTACCAGTATGTCGGCTCGCTCGCGTGGGACAACTGTGTTTTCACTGGCAACACCGCCAACGCTGAAGGCGGCGCAGTGCTCACCTACAACTGCACGGGCTCAGTGCGTGGATGCAGTTTCACAGCGAATCGCTGCGGACTGTTCGGCCCCGGCAGTGGCAGCGCGTTCAAGTCAGTCGGCTCGAACGGCGACGGCGAAACCATCGTCCTCGACACCTGCACGATCACTGGCAACATCGCTGGCGACTCGGGCTCCGCGGTGGAGCACTACGAGCACACGAAGTATCACCCTGGCGTGCTGCGGGTCGTGAACACCTCGATCACCGGCAACACCTCAGGCCAGCCCATTCCGCACGGCGCCGCAGGTCTTCGCATCCTCGGTCGCATGCAGAGTTGTGTGCTCGCGACGGGCACGAACATCTGCAACAACACGCCGAAGAATGTCGACGGCCCGTACTTCATCGAGGGCGCTGTCACCGTCTGCGGATGCGCGGCCGACATCACCGACGACGGCGTCGTCAACGGCGGTGATCTTGGAGTCATGCTTTCAAACTGGGGATTGGCTTCTTCGTCGGGCGTCGGCGATGTTTCCCACGATGGAGTGGTCGATGGCGTCGATCTCGCCGAGTTGCTGGCGCGCTGGGGCATCTGCCAGTAGCGGGTTTACCGCGTAAGTCGGGTACGGCCTGAGGGCAGCGTCCATGCGTCCACGCGCGTGCCGTGCGCATCGCGCAGCTCGAGCGATGGAACCATTTCGTCGCGGCCACCGAGCGCATCGAAGGTCGCGAAGACGACGAACTTCGTTTCCTGTTCCGCTCCATTTTCAGGCTCAATCATGAGCGTCGCGCCCTTCATCGGCGCGAGTCCGCCGCGGCCGAACTGCCGCTCGGTTCCGTCGATCGGCGTCTTGGGTGAACCAGCAAGCGCGATCCACCACGCGTTGCCATTGGTGGTCGCAACCGCAACCACCGGTTCGCTGCGGACCATCGCTTCGGTGCGGGCGCGGCGCAAATCCGCCTCGATCATGTCGGCGACAGGCTTGCCCATCGGCCGCGATCCCTCGGCGAGGCTCGGAATCACCACGGTCGCGAAGATCCCAATGATCCCGACGACCAGCATGAGTTCGATCAAGGAGAAACCGCGGCGGCGCATCAGTCGTCCTCACCCTTCACCGCTTCGAATCCCAGCGAAACAAAGCCGGATCCAGAGCCTTCGACGGACTTCAGCGCCGATTCGAGATGCGCGCGCTTGAGCTCCTGAAGGCGCTGCATGAGCCGGGACTTCCTCAGCATGCGGATGTTTTTGGTGCTTTCGGTGCTGACCTGCTCGAGTCGGTCGTCGAAGTTGGCGTCGCGAATGGTTTGAGTCTCAGTCACGACCGACGCTTCCGCGATACTCGACGGTTCGGGCTCGAGGCCCGTCTTCGCAGCGAAATCAAGCAGCGATGTGTCGTCGAGCTTGGCCACTTCACGCACCGCAGTAACAACCGTTCCGCTCTCGGTCCAGATGCCGCTCTCTGCGTTGGACCAGCCCAGTCGTCCATCGAGAGTCGGGTCGTAGTAGAGCGCGACGCCTTCGTGCAGCACGATTTCCTTGCCGAGAATTCGGCCGTACACCGCGCTGAGGCTTTCGACATCGACGCGCGCCTGCGGAGCGTAGATCTGCCCCTTGACCACCGAACCATCGGCGATGAGCACGCGGCCTTGATCGGATGAGAAGATCATCACCCGCGATGCGCCGCCGTCATAGTTGGCCTGGCCCGATGCGTCGCGAATTTCGCTGGGGTCACTGCGGGCGCCGCCGACAAACGCGCCGTCGATGGAGAGGTCGCCGATTGCGATGATGGTGAGCGAGCCGGTTTGTCCGACTTCGACTGTTCCTGCGTCAATCACGGTGTTTCCGCGAACAACGACCACGGTCGCGCCTTCGACAAACATACGCGCGCCGCGCTCGACGAAGAAGTTTCCGCCGATGTCTATGGTGATCGCGCCGCGCATTGTCGCCGAACCACGCGCGGGAACGCGTGCATCTCCGCTGCTGGTAGCGCTCTGGGCCACAAGACCGTCGAGCATGAGCGACGCCACCGCGTCAACACCTTCGGGCCGTTCGGGTCGCGGACCGTCGGGCACATGGATGGCGGCAGGAATCGGGCAGAGCTTGGTTGCAAGCGCCTGCTCGAACTCCTCTTTACCCTGGGTGAACGAATCCTGGCGCAGTTCGACGCAGCCATGAAGAGTGGCGGCGCGGCCGATGTTGAGCCCAGTTGCCGATCCGCTCGACAGACCGTAGCGCACGGGCTCGCCGAGAACGGCCAGCGGGGACTTGTTCCACACGCTGACATGCGCGTCGCCGAGTAGGGCGATGGTCGAGGTTCCCAGCAGCGCAAACTCCGAGCAATCGAGGTCGGCGCGCATCGGCGCGTCCAGCATTGGTGCACGGCCAACGGCGCGGGCAATCTGCACAAGTCCGTCTGCTTCTGCGTGCACAATGATCTCAATCGCCGAGCTTTCGTTGGTCGCGGGCCGACCGGTTTCGATGTCGCGCACTTCGGCGCGCACATTGGCACCGTTGATGCTGACACCGTTGAACAGCGTCGCATCGTTGAGGCTGGCGAGCGCATCGGCCTTGAGCAGCATCGCGCTGGCAAGGTCGATTCCGCTGGCGGCAGCAGCGCGTGCGGTGGCGACCTTCGACAGATTCGAACTTGTTGCAACTGTGGCGTCGCGGCTGGTGGCAAGCGAAAGCCCGAGCAGCGTGGCGACCGAGACGGCGATGAGCGCGAGAATGACGGCAACGCCGCGCTGTTGCGCGCGAGAACGCGCGCGAGTGTTCATGCGAGCATTCATGCGAGTACCAACGGCAGCGTGTGAGTTGTTCATCATCGGAGCGGCTCCTCCGGGCGTGCGGGCGAAAGGACAACGCCCGAAGTAGCGCCCGCGGCGCCAACTTCGAGAACAACGCAGCTGCGTGCGGACGCAGCTGAAAAACTTGCGCAATCGAGTCCCTCGGCCAGCACGCGCGTGCGCAGCAACCCAGCGGTGCGCGCAGATGCGATCGCGCCGAGGAAGTCGTCGCCCGCAGCAAACTCAGTTTCGAGCGCACGGTCGGCGATGAGCGCCGATTCGTCGATGGTGTCGAGCAGTAACTCGCCGTGCTTGGTGTCGACGCGCAGACAGCCGAGTTCGCTGAGATGCACGGTGCGACTGGGCACGCGGTCGGACAGCCAAAGCACCGCGCAAGTTTTGTTGGCGGCGAGCACGGTGCGGAAATCGGGCGCGATGGCGTTGAGCCGACGCATGGCAAGCGTCGCTTCGAGCGCAGGGTCGCTCACACGCACTCGCGACTGCGAGCCGGAAGCAAACGCGCTCAAAAAGGTCATGATTCCCGTGCCAACCACGCCGAGCAGTGCGACGGCGAGCGTCACTTCGATCAGGGTGAAGGCGCGGCGCGGTTTCATCGCGCTTCCTCAGCCGCGGCGGTAGGGACCACGCGTTCGATTGCAACCAACAGGTTGCCCGAGGGATCGCGAATTTCAGCGGTGATTCGAGTGACGGCCACGCGCATGGCAGCGGCGCCAGTGTTTCCAACCGACATCACTTCACGCGCCTCGCTCACGGTTGCCGTGCATCCACCGAGCGCCTCAGCGGAGGTTCCCGCGTCGAGTTCGCCGCGGCGCGTAGCCGAATGCTGCGATTTCACTTGTTCGGCGGCCTCGCCCAGGATGCGCTCCGCCTCGACCGATGCCAACGCTTGGCGACGGGAGAACAGGCTGGCGGCATCGCTGCGGGCAAGCAACTCAAGCGCGGCCATTCCCGCAACCGAGAGGATCACTGAGGCGATCAGCACTTCGAGGAGTGTCAGGCCGCGCGACTTGTTCGCACGCGAAGTCCAACTCGGCGCGGCGCGGCCGGCGATCGGTGATTTGGATGGTTCGACGCGGGCAAACATCACGCAGCGTTCCCAGGCCTTCGCCTGGGCTTTCTCCTCAGGGAAACGAAATGGAGCCCCGAATGCGACGCCGGCATGAACGATGCCGAGTCCCGCGTAACTCTTCCCCAAATGGATCGTCGGAAAGCGGCGGGCCATTCGGAAGTCCGTGACCCGCCGATGGGCAAAAGGGGTCTTTCCGGTATCGGTCTGTGTCGATTGCGCGGAAGTTTGCGAAAGTTCAGGAGAGGCCAAGGGTTGCGGGAATCGCAAGTTCTCGGGACGATGCGCGACCTGGCATGCCGCCCATTCTCTTCAGGAACATCGTGGCGGACCTCGTCCGCATCAAGCTGCTCACCGCGACGGTACTCGTCTCGGTGATCGCTTTCGGTGCGGCCATCAGACCGATCATGCAGAACTTGCTGGGCGCGGAAGACTTACTGCAGTTCGTCACGCTGGCTTCGGTGCCGATGCTGCAGTTCGCGCTGCCCTTCGCTGGCGCATTCGCAGGAACGATCGTCTACGCGCGCCTCGCCGCCGACAACGAAATTCTCGCCATGTCGTCCGCGGGCCTTTGCTATCGGCGCATTCTTATGCCCGCCATCGGGCTCGGCCTGGTGCTCTTTGTTGCGATGGCGATCTTGCTCGACGCCGGAGTTCCGCGCTTCTGGACTTCGATGCAGCGGCTGATTACCCGCGATGTCACCAGGCTCTTTGTGGGCGCGGTTGAGCGCGGTGAGGCGTTGGTGATCGACAAGACTCAGCTCTACGCCGACGAAGTTGCGGTGATTCCTGGTTCGGCCGATGGAATTGGACCAACCAGCCGTCTTGCGCTGGTCGGGGTTGCCGCGATCGAACTCGGTCCCGACGGCAGGCCAGTCACCGAATTCACCGCCGAATTGGCCACGGTCGATGTTTATCGCGAGAACGACAGCGCGTATCTCAAGCTGCTCTTCCGCAACGCCACTGCCTACAACAGCGAGGAAGGCGCGCTGGTTTCGGTGCCGCAGGCCGAGCCCGAGGCGATCGACCTCGGCAAGGGCATTCGCCTCAAGCCCAAGGATCTCGATTTGCGCGGGCTCATCGGAGTTTGGCGCGATGTCGAGCATTACCACGCCGTTGCCGAGCCGCGTGCGCGCGCGATCGCGGCGCTTGGAGCGGTTGATTGCTGGAGCTGTATCGCCGAGCGGCTTGAGTCCGATGGCGCGGTGCGGTTGGTCGACGCCAATGGCCGACGCGCGTTTGAAGTTCGAAACGCCCGCGTCGAGGGCGAGAAGTTGGTTGCGCGCAAGGGCGCAACTCTCGAATTGGTCGAGCTTGACCGCGGTTCTGCTGGTCGGCGCGCCGAGGTGAGCGAGGCGATCCTGCGCCCGGATCCGCGTGCGCGCGAAGGCGAGTTGGCCTTCGAACTCGTGGTCAGCGGTGATCGCGCAGTCGCACAGACCGTTGACACCCGCGGTAACACTAACGGCCGTTGGCCGCCGCGCCTGACCTCACTGATGCCCAGCGCGTGCGCGATCACCGATCGCAGCGCGCGTTCAGTCGACGAACTTTCGGCCGAAGCGAGCGCGCTTGCGAGTAATGGCGCGAGTACTGGCGCGATGAACGGCGCCGATGCGCAAGTGAATCCAATTCTTCGTGCGCAAACCAACGCAATCAGCGCAACCAACGCCATGAACGAGTCGGTGCGCGTCGTGCGCGCCGACATCGTCGCTCGCATCGTGCAGCGCATTAATCAATCGTTGTGCGCGCCGCTGATGCTCATCCTCGGCGCGGTGCTCGCGATTCGTCTGCGCGGTTCAAATCCGCTGCAGGTCTATCTTCTGGCCTTCATTCCCTCGATCGTCGCGGTGCTTCTGATTTCTGGCGGTGAGCAGATGCTTCGCGAATCAACCAGCGTTCTGGGCATCTTCATTGCCACCAGCGGAAACATCGGCCTGGCCTCGATGATCTTGATCGCCTATCGGCAGGTGGCGAGGAACTGATGCTGCTGCTCGA
>QWPT01000106.1 GCA_003671075.1 Planctomycetota bacterium | reverse complement strand
CTCAAACGGCCGGCCAGACAGCTGCGAGTACGACTGCAACGGCAACGGACTTCCCGACTCCTACGAGATCGCCCAGGGACTCGCGCTTGATTGCAACGCCAACGCCAAGATCGATTCCTGCGACATCGCTCAGGCCATCGCGCCCGATTGCAACAACAACGGCATCCCCGACTCGTGCGACATCGCTAGTGGCTTCGCGCCCGACTGCAACGCCAACAGCCGCCCCGACTCGTGTGACATCGCCTCGGGTTTCGCAACCGACATCGACGCCAACAGCGTGCCCGACTCGTGTCAGACCGATTGCAACGGCAACAGCCTGCCCGACAGCTACGAAATCGCGCAGAACCCCGCGAAGGATTGCAACAGCAACGCAGCCCTCGACAGCTGCGAGATCGCCGCGAACCCGGCGCTCGATTGCAACAGCAGTGGCGTGATCGACAGTTGCGAGGCCGCGCAAACCGGCGCCGACTGCAACAACAACGGCACGCTTGACTCCTGCGAGATCGCTGGCGGCGCGCAGGACAAGGACGCCGACGGCGTGATCGACGAGTGCGAGTATGGCCGTGGCGACTTCAACCTTGATGGGCAGATCAGTGCGGCCGACCTCGCTGAATTGCTCAGCCTGTGGGGCTTCATCAACCCGCCCTACGGCGACCTCAACCACGACAACATCGTGGCCGGCGCCGATCTTGCGATGCTGCTGTCGAACTGGGGCCCGTACTAAGCAGGCGCGCCGACCGCCCGATCGCTTGATCGCCCGATCTCCCGAGCGCTTGATCACTTGATTGGGGCAGAGGTTGCGATGGGTCCTGCGGACGCAACTGCTTGTCGCACCGCGACTGACCGCGTCGTTTGATAAATTTCGAGAAAGACACGCCGCGTTTTGGGTCCGTCATGCGAACATCGCCCGACTGCCTTGGCGTGATGCCATTGCGGATAGGCCCGCCCTGAGCGAGTCTTCTGACCCACGCGTGACCGACGCATGAACGACTGATGACCGACTGATGAACAACCTGAGGCTTCGATGGCAACCATCTCGCGACTGACGCTTTGTGCAGCCCTGTTTCCATCATGCCTGTTTGCGGGCGTTGCCTTGGCGCAATCGGCGATTCCCGTTGTGGCGCCGTTCACCCGCGAGTTCGACCCCGAGGTCTTCCTTGCTGGCGGCCAGGCGTTCGACATTGACCTCGCGTCGCTGCGCGCCATGCCCGCCGACGGCGAGTCGCTGGTGGTCGACTTTCCGATCGCGCCCAAGCAGTCGATCGACCTCCTTGTGCACCGCATCAACCCGCGCGCCGAGGGGGCGACCTTCGTTGTGGTCGATGCCAAGGGGCGCGAGATTCCTGTCATCCAGCCCGAGACTCATTTCTTCGGCGGCGAGATCGTTGGCGTTCCCGGCTCGCGCGCGTTTCTCTCGGTGACCCCCGCGGGCTGCTTCGGATGGATCGACTCGGGCGTCGACGCGGCTGATGCGCACTACATCGTGACCTCGGGCCCGTTCACCGATGCACACGCGCCGGCGGTCTTCGACACTTCAAGCGCGGCGTTTAGCGAGATCACCTGGACGCCGTTCGGATGCGAGGCGCTCACCGTGCCCGCCGATCATGCGGGTAACAGCGATGGCGGCGACGGCGAAGCGTCGTCCCTCCCCAGTCACTCCGCCTTCTTTGCCAACTGCCGCGCGGTCGATATCGCCATCGACACCGACCAGGAACTCCTCAACCGTTTCGGCGGCGACACCGCGGCCGCGCTCGGCTATGTGCAGACGCTGGTGGCGGGCGCCGACGAGATGTACCGCCGCGATGCGAGCGTGCAAATCCGTCTGTCCTACAGCCGCTTCTGGGCGGGAACCGATCCGTGGCTACAGACCTCGACCAGCGCGCAGCTGCCCGAGTTTCGCAACTACTGGGCCGCCAACATGGCGGGCATCGGCCGCGATGTCGCACAACTTCTGAGTGCGCGCTCCCTCGGCGGCGGCATCGCGTGGCTCAATGCGATCTGCACCGACTACGGCTTCGGCGTCTGCGGCAACCTCTCGGGCAACTTCCCATCGCCGTTGGTGAACAACAACGCGCAGAACTGGGACATGATGGTGTTTGCCCACGAACTCGGCCATAACGCCGGCAGTGCGCACACCCACGACTTCTGCCCGCCGCTCGATCAGTGCGCGCCCAACGGCTATTTCGGACAGTGCCAGACCGCGCAGGTTTGCACCAGCTCCGGAACGCTTATGAGCTACTGCCACCAGTGCAACGGCGGCCTGACCAACCTGGTGCTTGCCTTCCACCCGACCTGCGCGACGGCGATCTCCAATTACTTGTCGAGCACCTCGTGCGCGCCGACGGTCATTTGCTCGTCGAACCCCGCCTGCGTGCTCACCATTTCGTCGGCCGCCGCGAGTTACCCGTTCGGCGGCGGCAGCGCGACCATCGCGGTGACCACCCTTGCCGCTGGCTGCGGTTGGACACCGGTCGCCGTGGCGCCGTGGATCACCATCACCAATCCCGGCCCGACTTCGGGTAACGGCTCGTTCGCCTACACCGTGCAGGCGAACCAGACCGCGGCGGCGCGAAGCTTCACGCTGCTGATTGGCGATCTCTCTCACACCATCACGCAGGCGAACTTCTACGACTGCAACTCAAACAGTGTCAACGACGCCATCGAGATCGCCGCGAACCCCGCGCTCGATTGCAATGGCGACGGCATTCTCAACTCCTGCGCCATCATCAGCGGCGCGGCTGACTGCGATGCCAACGGTGTTCCCGACTCCTGCCAAGTCACGACTCCTGTTCTAGCTTGGGGCGCGGGCTCTCCGGGGAGCACTGGGTTTCAGGACCGCGGCCAGGCGACGGTGCCGTCAAACCTCGGCTCGATCAAGGCCATCGGCGCGGGCGGACTTCACTCGCTTGCCGTTCGCTCGAGCGGCTCAGTGGCGGCGTGGGGAGACAACGGCTACGGACAGTCGACGGTGCCGGTTGGCCTGTTGGGGGTCATCAGCATCGCGGGCGGCGGTTACCACTCGATGGCGCTCACCATCAACGGGTCAGTGACCTGCTGGGGACAGAACCTCAACGGTCAATGCGCGGTGCCGACCACGCTTGGATTTGTTACGGCGATTGCCGCTGGCAACACCCACTCGGTCGCGCTCAACGCGTCCGGCAATGTGTTCTGCTGGGGCGCCAACAGTCTCAGTCAATCGACGGTTCCGCCCGGTCTGACCGGCGTCATCGGAATCTCGGCTGGTCTGGTGAACACGATGGCGCTGCGATCGATCGGCACCGTCGTTGGATGGGGCCAAGATAGTTACGGGCAGACCACGCCACCGGTGGGGCTGACTGGCGTTACCAAGATCGTCAGTGGTGGCGCGCACTCGGTCGCGCTCAAGTCCAACTCGACGATGGTCTGCTGGGGCGACAATACCTACGGCCAGTCGACCGTCCCGCCCGGTCTCGGACCGGTTCAACAGGTGTATGCGGGCGGATTCGTAACCGTGGCGCTGCTCGCCGACGGTTCGGCGCGCGCGTGGGGGCGCAATGATCACGGTGAGGCCACGCTGCCGGCCAACCTTGGTCGCGCAACGATGTTCGCTGGCGGCAACTATCACACCATGAGCCTGGCGACGATGTCGCAAATGGCTGACTGCGACGCGGACGGCATCGCCGATGCGTGCGAAATCGCGAGCGGCGCCGCCGACACCAACCACAACGGCGTGCCTGATTCGTGCGAAGCGCGGGCGACCGATGTCAATGGTGACGGCACGGTCGATGCCAGTGATCTGGCGATCCTTCTCGGAAGCTGGGGCGCGACCTCGGGCCCGAGCGACATCAACCAGAGCGGCTTGGTCGACGCTGCCGATCTTGCGACGCTCTTGGGCGATTGGGGCTGAGCGATTGGGGCTAAGCGAATGGGGCTAAGCGAATGGGGCTAAGAAGGAGCCGGCAATTTGCGTGAATGCCTATTTTCACCCTGCTTTCTGTAAGCGCGCTCATGGACGGCTCTGCGCGAGCACGGGGAAACACGCGGAAAAACGCTCTATATGTGGCATTTCTTTGTTTAATGCCCGCATTGCAATTGCGTTGACTTATAAATCGGGCATGATCATCGGTTAGGCGTTCGTCGCAAGGTCATTCGATACCTCGACTTACGCCATGCGTCCAAGAATATGCCCGCGCTGTTGATTGGGTGATTCTCTGCGGGCGCCATGCGCTCAATATTTGCGGAGATCGCCCGTGTCCGCCGCATCGGCGCGCACCCGCGGCACTCTTGGCGCGCGCACAGAGGTTTTTTTGGCCGTCCAAAAAAGCGCGCACAGAGGAAACGCACATGAAACTCGAAAAGATGAATGCCTTGGCTCACCTGGTGAGCGCCACCGTCAATCGCACAACGATTGGCTTGGCGCTTCTTGCGTCGGTGCCCGGAATCTCAACCCTCGCTCACGCGCAGGATGAATGCGCGCAGGCAGTGCCACTCACAGTGGGCACGGCGGTGACATTCACATTCACCTCGACCTTTCCAACGGCCAGCGCAAGCGTCCCCGTCGACACCCAGTGCGCCGACGGCACCCTGCTGTGGACGGAGACAACGCCGGACCTCTGGTATAGCTTCGTCGCGCCTTCAAACGGCCTGCTGACGCTCGATACCTGCGAGGCGGATCCGTTTAACTCGGCAGACACCTCGCTTGTGCTGTACACGGGCGATTGCGGCAGCCTGGTGCAGGTCGCATGTAACGGCGACTTCTTCGGCTTCAATCCGGCTGGAACCTGTTCGCACACGACCGCGCGCATCAATTCCTACCTGGTCATCGAGGGCACGACCTACTTGGTTCGCGTTGCCAGTATTGACGGCAGCCTCGGCACCATCCTGCCTGGTCACATCACTGCGACCATGAGCAAGGTCGGCGGCTGGGGACAGACTGGCTCTGGTCAGATCAGCGCGCCGAGTGCGCTTGGTCTTCCGAGCAAGATTTCCGCAGGAACACAGCATGCCCTCGGTCTGAGCGGCGGCGTGGTCTTCGCGTGGGGAAACAACGGCAGCGGCCGCGCAACTGTGCCAGCTGGCCTCGGAACCGTCATTGACATCAGCGCGGGTGGATCCCACTCGCTTGCCCTGCGCTCGGGCGGCACCGTCGCGGGTTGGGGTCTCGACACAAGCCTTCGCGCTACTGGCGGATCGACGGTCACCAACGCCGTAGCGATTGCTGCGGGCGGATCGCACTCGCTCGCTGCGCTGGCAACCGGCACGGTCTTCGGCTGGGGTGTCAACACCAACGGCCAGATCACCATCCCAGCCGGTCTCACCGGCGTCGTCAAGGTCACTGCAGGTGTATCGCACAGCGTTGCGCTGCGCTCGAACGGCGCTGTCACCGCATGGGGCCTCAACACCGGCGGACAGGCGACCGTTCCAGGCGGACTCGTCGCAAGCAAGATCGCTTCGAGTGCAAGCAGCGGCCACACTCTGGCTCTTCGCGAAAACGGCACCATCATCGGATGGGGCCTCAACACGAGCGGTCAAACGAACATCCCAGCCGGCCTCACCGGCATGATCGACGTTGCAGCTGGAGCCGCGCACTCGATCGCGCTCTTCGCCGACGGCACCGTCGCCACCTGGGGCTCGAACAACTCTGGTGAACTCACGGTGCCTTCGAACCTCGGCCCGTCCAACATCGTCGCAGCCGGCGCGGGTTACTCGCTCACCGTCTTCAACGAGGACGCCCTCGATCTGTGCCCGAACGATCCGAACAAGATGCGGCCCGGACAGTGTGGTTGCGGCGTTGCCGACACCGATACTGACTCGGACGGCACGCTCGACTGCAACGACGGCTGCCCGACCGTTGCTGGCCTCCTTGCTCCGCGCACTTTCTTCGCCGACGTCGACCTGGACACCTTCGGTAACGCTGCGTCCACAACCGCATTCTGCTCGCTCACGGCTCCCGAGGGCTTTGCCGCCAACTCGACCGACTGCGATGATGCCTCGCTCCTCTATGCCGATGCCGACAACGACACCTACGGCGCGGGCGCACCGACCGCGTGCGGTGTTGCGCTGAACACTGACTGCAACGACAGCGATGCAGCCATCAACCCAGCCGCGACGGAAATCTGCGAAGCGGCCAATGTCGATGAGAACTGCAACAACCTCGCTGACAACGCCGACTCCGGCGCTGCTGACGCGGGCAGGAGCGACTTCTACGCCGACTCTGACTCTGACTCCTACACCGTCGCAGCGGCCACCCGCTTCTGCGACATCGCGGCTGGTTACCT
Source organism: Planctomycetota bacterium (assembly GCA_003671075.1). Taxonomy (GTDB): domain Bacteria; phylum Planctomycetota; class Phycisphaerae; order Phycisphaerales; family SM1A02; genus QWPT01. The sequence continues at coordinate 225 of QWPT01000106.1, read as the reverse complement.
CGTACTCGTCTCCGCGTCGATCGACTGCAACGACTCGGTCGCTGCGATCAACCCAGGCGCGACGGAAATCTGCGATGCAGCGAACGCCGACGAGAACTGCAACAACCTCGCCGACAACGCCGACATCGGCGCGACTGACGCGAGCAAGAGCGACTTCTTCGCTGACTCTGACGCTGACACCTACACCGTCGCAACGGCCACCCGTTACTGCGACATCGTGACTGG
>QWPT01000105.1 GCA_003671075.1 Planctomycetota bacterium | reverse complement strand
CGGATTGTCTCCATGCTTTCGGATCGGGCGCATCGAGATACCTCGCGCCCCGAAAGGTCTCTGGTTCACGGTTTCCGAGGCCGAAATGCACGAACTCATAAGCAACCGAGTCGCTTCGGGCGAAATCTGGACGGCGCGCAGGGCGTGGGATGCGGAAGTCTCGGGTGATGAGTCGAGGTGAGCGTTGTCGCGGCTCACGCGGGGGTGAGCCCGCTTCAACCTCGCGACAACCTCCTCGGGACGGTGACGCTTCCTGTTCGAACGCTTCATCGGAGACTTCTCTTGGGACCTTGGGCCGCGACGGTCTCTGATACGGAGTGGACCTGTTCAGCGCACCCCTGCCAGATCTACCGACACGCGCCCCACGCGCCCAGCATTACGGCGAGATCCGCGCCCGCGACCAGGCCGTCGTCGTCGAGGTCCGCGTCGACCGCATTTGAGCCGGCCGCGGTGCCCCACCCGCCGAGGAGCAGCGCGAGGTCGGCGCCGTTCACCGCACCGTCGCGGGTGATGTCGGCGACGCACGCGGGCGGGGCCGCAAGCGCGGGTGCCGCGAGGCGGAACCCGATCTTGTAGCTCTGGAAGTCGGGCGCCCAGGTGCTCGAGTGCCAATACGAGATCGACGAGCCAGTGAACACGCCTTCGAACGTGCCGCCGCGCCGCTCGCGCAACAGCGTGGGCGCGCAGTCCATGTCGTTCCACTGGTACGCGTTGCCGCTCTGGTCGAAGGTTCCGTAGTGGCTCGGACTCCCCGTGAACGCACCGACATCGGTGAGGTAGTTCTGGTTCGGATCGAAGGTCGTCACGCCCGTGACCGCATAGATCTGGTTGGCGCAAAAGTTCGCCTGGTTCGGCAGCGGACCGATCGCGTTGCCCGAGAGCGCGTCGCTCTGCGTGGCGTACACGTAGTAGCCGGGGACGCCCGTTGGGCCTTTTTTCGGTGAGTAGAACGCAGCCTTGTACCACTCGTGGCCCGTCGGGATGTAGAACGCGGGCGCCTCGCCGGTGTTCGAATTGAGCGCGTTGCGCTCGACCGCGGTGCCGATCGTGCGGCCGAGCAGCGTGTACGCGCCGTCCTCAGTGGTCGCGGCGGTGGCGGCGCCCACGGGCTGGCCGTTCGACATCCAGTTCGCGAAGCGCGCGCAGTCGAACCAGCTCACGTACACAATCGGCCGGTTCGAGCTGTCGCCGCCGTTGTTCATCACGGTGTAGACATACTTGCCTGGGACGCCAGAGCGCGCGATGCCCGCGATGTTCAGGTTCGCCGCCATCTGCGTGCTATACAGGCCGTGAGCATCGCTCCTCGCCACCGCGTTGAGGAACGCCGTGTACTGGCCGACCGTGATCATGTGCCTGCCGATGCGGAACTCGTAGTCGACGCCGCCGCACGCGACCGCGCCGATCTCTTGCACGCGCGTGTCGGGCGCGTTGCCAGGGTCGCCGACGGTGACGAGGTCGACCACCACGCCACCACCCGCGAGGGCGACGCCGTGGGTCACGCCAGCGAGAGACAGCGCGCCAGCGAGGCTGCGCGCATGCATGTGAAAGGCCATGGGGAGGGAATCCTACTTCTCTAAGCCGAAATACTGCATCGGGTTAAGGCGATGGCAAGCGCAACGGCACGGTTGCGGGCGATCACGCCTCAAGCGACGCGGTTATGCAGACGACGCGCGCGGCGGTGCCGTGATCGGGAGTGCCGTGGTCGGGAGTGCCGTGGTCGGGAGTGCCCGCAGACGCAGTGTGCGCAACGGTTTCTGCTCGATCCCTTTTTTTATGTCCGACGGTGTTCGCGTCACTGGATGTCGCGCGACAATTCCAGACGGCATACATGGCTGCATACATGGCTGCATGCACCGCGAATTTGAAACCCTTCAAACTGCGTTGGCCACACCTGCTTCAGCGCAGTGGGTCGCCGTCTGAATCAGCAATACATTTGAACCCGCAGTCATAGCGTGGCATCGGATCGTCAAGCCACCGGTCGATGGCGAGTTGGGCGCGATCGATGATTTTGGATCCCGATGGCGACCCGCGCATTTGGGAGCACCGAATCCAGGCTCACTCAAACGCAGGCGCCCCAACCGCTGAGCATGAGGGCGAGATCAAGAGCGTTGCGCAACCCGCCGTTGTTGAAATAACCAGGGCACACGAGGCAGTGGTTGCAGTCGTGCAGTTGTTCGAGATGCACGCGCCGCTGACCTTTGACTACGCGTGCCCGCGGACACGATCACCAGCGCGGCGGGCGGACCGATCGCAGTAGCGGCGTGAGAACTCTGCGTCGATCAGAAGCAAGCGCCCCACGCGCTCAGAACCGTCGCGAGGTCTGCTGCGTTCACCACGCCGTCATGATTCAAGTCAAGCGTTGGATTCGCGCCGCCCCAGCCGCCGAGCAGCATCGCTAGGTCGGCGGCGTCGACAGTGCCGCTACCGTTGAGATCGCCTGCGCATGGCGGGCTCGCTCGAGTCACCGTCCACTTCACCGCGTGGAAGAAGCCGTCAGCCGCCTTCGCCTCGCCGACGATTTCGCCCGCTTCGTTGATGCGCGCAGCTCGGCTGATGTTGCCGCCCGGAAGCGTGCCGAGATCGATCGGTTCGCCGTTGCGCCAGAGGACGCCGACCTCGAGGGGATATCCCTTGGAGCCGGTCGCAATGATGTCACCGGCGTCGTTCACGTCGACTGCCGCCGTAAATGCCGAAACGCCCGCCGGCATCGGCAGCGCCTGAAACGCTCCATTGGCCCAGCGCGTCGCCACGTTTGCGCGCTTGCCGACGATCACGCCGTTGTTGTTGATCGCGTAGGCAACGGATGCAGAGGTCAGGCCGCCGCCCCACGTCGCAAGGTCGGTGAACTGCCCGTTCTTCCAAACAAATGCGTGCAAGCTGCCGTTGGCGATGCCCGCCGCGCCGACGACATCACCTGCGTCGTTGATGCCGTAGCCCTCTGAGTAACTCCCGCCGTCCATAAAGCCGAGGTCGGTCTCGAATGTCGCCTTGTTCCAAATCACAGCATGCCCCGCGAAATTCGGTGACCCTTCCTGCGCGCGACCGACGATGTGGCCGCCGACGTTGATCCCGTGGGCCACCACCTGCGAACCGGACACGCTGGGTAGGCCTTCGAGTGGGAACGGATTGTTCTGGGCATCCCAGTAGATGCCTTGGTTCATCAGCGAAGAGATGACAAGCGTGCCGGCGATCTCACCTTGGTCGTTCATGTCCTTTGGTATCGAGGAACCCGATCGACTGTAGACAGGAATCGCCGAGATCAACCCGTTGATCCATTGCACGGTGTAGGAGCCGACGCCGGCTGACGAGGTGCCGACGATCTTGCCGGTGTCATTGATTGCAAAACCCTGCGAGCCGAGGTTGCCGGGAAAGACGCCGAGGTCAGTGATCGTGATCTGCCACTGGGTGCCACCGAGAGGCGCTGCAAAGACGGACGCCGAAACAAGGGTCAAGGCGACGGTCGCAAACGCGGATGAAGTGAGCCAGTGCACGGTGTAGTCATTCCTTGGTGTGTCAAAGCAGTGTGCTGACCCGAATTCGGATTTCAGGTGTCGCGGGCGGGTGCCCAACAACTTCACTGCGAAGCGGCGGCTCCGTTCGCTTAATGTAACACTCCATAAGTAAGAGGCACATGCGTGGTGATATGGTGACTCTCTAGGCGGCGTCCGCGTAACTGGCGATAGCCGGACATTTCCCTGCAGTTCATAGGATTTTCGAAGACGCATGCCCGCAGTCACGATCACAAACATCTCCTGCTATCAGTTCGCCGCGCTCTCCGAGCTCAAGGCGCTGCGCCAGCGTCTGCTCGTTCAATGCAAGGCCAATGAACTCAAGGGGACGATCCTGCTGAGCACAGAGGGCATTAATATGTTCGTCGCTGGCATCCGCGAGCATGTGGATGCGTTGGTCGCTGAGTTGCATGCGGTTCCGGGACTGGAAGGCCTCAAGCCCAAGTACAGCGAGAGTGCCGAGCAGCCCTTCCGTCGCATGCTGGTGCGCATCAAGAAAGAGATCATCGCCTTTGGGGTTGAAGGCATCGAGCCTGCCAAGTACACCTCGCCACGATTGGAGCCGAAGGTGCTCAAGCAATGGCTCGACGAAGGTCGACCGGTCATTCTCTACGACACCCGCAACGACTACGAGGTGAAGCTCGGCACTTTCAAGGGCGCAGTGATCGCGGGTATTGATTCGTTCCGTGACTTTCCAGCAGCGGTTGCCAAATTGCCGCCGGAGATGAAGCACGCGCAGGTGGTGTCTTTCTGCACTGGCGGTATCCGCTGCGAGAAAGCTGCGCCGTTCTTGGAGCGCGCGGGCTTCGAACACGTCTGGCAACTTGATGGCGGCATTTTGAAGTACTTCGAGGAATGCGGCAACTCGCATTACGACGGCGAGTTGTTCGTATTCGACCAACGCGTGGGCGTTGATCCCGGCCTGCATGAGACGGCATGGTCGCTGTGCTTCGCGTGCCGAACGCCGCTCGCTGCCGAGGATAAGACCGATCAACGATACGAGGAGAATGTGTCCTGCCCCTACTGCTTCAAGGCAACTGAAGAGCAGCAGCGTCAGCAGATCGACGCGCGCCACGCCGCCATTCGTGCCGCGGTGACGCCGTTGCCTGGAAGCGTTCCGTATGACCAAGCACGCCCGCTGAATGTGCCGGAAGCTTGCGATCAAGGCACTGTTCTCGACTGCTTGTGTGCGCTCATGCCGCACATCGCGCGCGAAGAATGGCTTGCCGTGTGTGAGGCTGGCGGCATTGTCAACAATGAACACACGCCTGTTTCCGCGCAGCACATCGTCCGCGCTGGGGAGCGCTACCGGCACCTCAAGCCCGCGCAGTGTGAGCCGGATGTGAATGCCGACATCCGTGTGCTGTTCGAGGACGAAGCGATCATCGTGGTGAACAAGCCCGCGCCGCTTCCTGTGCATGCATGCGGAAGGTTCAATCGCAACACGCTGCAATTCATCCTCAACACGGTGTGGCATCCGTTCCGTCCGCGCAGCGTGCATCGGCTTGATGCAAACACTACTGGCGTCACTGTGCTGTGTAAGACGCGTCACTTTGCGAGCCGCGTGCAGCCGCAGTTTGAGCGTGGTGATGTGGAGAAAAACTATCTCGCCCGCGTGCAGGGACATCCGCCAAACGATGAGTTCATCTGCGACGCGCCCGTGAGTACTGAAGCGGGCAAACTCGGCGGACGCACGGTGGATGAAGCTGGCCTTGAGGCCAAGACCGAGTTCCGCGTGCTTGCGCGCGATGCCGACGCCACCGCCCTACTTCTCGTCCGCCCCTTGACTGGCCGCACCAATCAGATCCGCATCCATCTCTGGCATCTCGGCTTTCCCATCGTCGGTGACGCCGCCTATCTAGCCGGTGGAGTTGTGGGTGAAACCCAAACCCTTGCCGTGGGCGACGCCCCGCTTTGCCTGCACGCGCAACGCATCACCTTCACCCATCCGCTGACCAAGGAGCGCGTGTCGTTTGAAGCGGAGCCGCCGGGATGGGCGTCGGTCGATCGATCATCGTCGCTTGCCTGAACAGCAACCGAAGCCTCGCCAGTTGGCAGAGCATCGGTGAAAGTCGCTTCGAATGGTCTGCGCGTTCGCCGATCAACTGCGACGCCGACCGCCGCTTGCGCGAAGGTCTCGCGCGAAGGTCTCGCGCGAAGGATGCCCGCATCGCAATGTCCGCACGGCGGCGTCCGGCAGCGGGTCGTAGTACGAGCGTGTGCGCTCGCACTACTTTCCATCGGCGGCCGAATGCCGCGGGAAGTATTGGGCGCGCGCAAAACTGGCGCGCCAGCAGGTTCAGAGTGAACGCCATGGCCTCACGGCCCCAAACTCAAACCACGCGTTCGCAGATTGTCTCTCCTCGTATCGAGACACATCGCGGGCGTTCGCCGCCGCTGAATCGCCGATCCTTCACGAGCTACTCGACGCAGGCGTCAGAAATTTCTGCACCTGCGTTTTTGTTTTGGAGTGGCGCGCGCAGGCGAAGCGTCGCGTTCAATCTTTTTTTGCAGGGACATGCGCATGGCCCTCCCGAAGCGTGTTCGCCTGAGTTCGCGACGGGTGCCCAACGCGTTAACGAAATGTTGCGAAATTTTTGCGCCCTTCATTTGACCTCGAGAAAATCGAGGACAGACTGTTCCGCTAGGTCAGTCCCTCAGGTGGTTTGCTTGAGTCCATGTCAGAACCGAGCGCTGGTGTCCCTGCCAGTTGAGCCAATCCAGCTCACACCAATTTGATGGACGCTGCTTTGAAAGGCAGATTTGTATGTTTTCACATCGTCTTGTTCAGCACTTCGCTTCCGCCGCCGCTGTCGCTGTCGTGGCTGGCTCTGCAAACGCCGCTGTGGTCTACAGTGGCGTGATCAACTTCGCCTGCGCCGTCGACATCGATGGTTGCTACATCAACGTTCAGACCAACACGCTCAGCAATGGTCCGGGCTCCGGCGTTCCAGGTTGGGATGTCAACCCGTACTCGTCTGGTGGCGGCATGAACTTCTTCAACTCCACCGGCGGCGGCCAGTTGCGCTACCCGGGCGTGACTGCTGGTCCCGCGGGCAACCTCGCTTTGGGCACCTCGATCGGCAGCACTGGCTCGTACAACACG
>QWPT01000104.1 GCA_003671075.1 Planctomycetota bacterium | reverse complement strand
GCGATGGTGAGCCGCGCTTCATCAGCGGCATCGCCCTCAACGATCTCCACTTCCGCGCTGTGCGATGCGGCCCACGGACGCGCCCGTAGTTTGGCGGCACTGCGAGCCAAGCAGCGCACTCGATAACCGCGTTCAACCAGCCTTGGAGCCAATCGTCCACCGATGTAACCCGTCGCGCCGGTTACAAACACTTTCGATAATGCGGTTGGATCCATCGAGATTCCTCTGAGCGTTTCGATCAACGCAGACTACGCCGAGTTGCCTCTTCGTACACGCGATCCATCGCTCGCCGAAAGATCCACGCGCGTTTCGACGCGTCTTTCTCGGCTTGCCCTTCCGCGAACGCGAGGCGCAGGCTTTCGACGGCTTCGTTTCCAACAACATCGGATGCAAGATCAATGATCGCGCTCACTGTGACCTCGTAAATGGCGGCGCACGCTGCGGGGTTGCCATCGTTGAAGATCGGAACGCCTCTCTCAATCGCCAGTTCCACAAGACTAGAAACGCTCAAAGCAGATGCCTTCATCGCTTGCGCGGGCATGTCCTTGGCCGTCGACGGCGCGGGGACGAGCACGCGATCGATGATGTGAATGACGCCGTTGGATGCTTCGACATCAGCCGTGATGATTCCCGCGCCAGCCACGGTGATGTTCCCGTCCACCAGCGCGAAGGAAACCGCGTCGCGGCCGAGCAGCGTCCTCGCGGAACGCTGAGTGATCATGTCGCTGCGCCGGATGCGGCTGGGGATCACATGCGCGCTTAGCACACTCGCCAGTTGTGAGGGATCGGCCATCAACGCCTTAATCGTCTCTTCGCCCAACGCGGCGAACGCGTCATTCGACGGGGCCAACACCGTCCAAGGTCCCTCGTTTGCACTTCCGAGTTGTTCCGCAAGACCCGCGGTTACAACCAACTTGAGCAGTGTGGAAAGTCTTGGATCCTGGCTCACGACCTCGGCAACTGAACGCGTTTCGGGAATCATGACGCGATCAATCACGTACACGACTCCGCTATCAAATGGAACATCCGTCTTCAGAAGCGAAGCGCCCGCGATCTTCAGCGCTTCTCCGTCGATGACTAGGTTCTGGCCCGACAGCGCAAGAACGCCGCGTCGTTGCAAGAGGGAGCCTGAATCGATGGCCATTGGAAGAATGTGATTCTTTAGAATCGCTTGCAGCGTTGCCCGTCCCGCCTCGCTCGTCAAAAACTTCACCTTGTCGGCGGGAATCGCCGCAAACGCCTCGTTGGTGGGAGCGAAGATGGTGACGCGGCCGCCGGCTGGCAGTTGCAGTCCGGAGAGTTCGACGAGTGAGAGCAGCGTTGTTAAGCCAGCGCTCTTCGCAACGCTCGCCAAGTCGGCGCGGCTTGCGGGCGTGTCCACCTTGGGGCCCATCGCCCGAACGAAATCGATGTCAAGTTGAAATGCGCCCGGCTTCTTGTCTCCGAGGGTGACACCAATCGACTCCACGCGCGCGGGGGTGAGCTTGGGAGCGTTCGGTACCAGACGGCCAAAGCTGTAGAGACGGAACTGCTCGAAGGGCAGCTCGATCGTGACCCACTCGCCAGCCACGGTGGTGAAATTCGTTTGAAAGCTCCCGGCCATCATGCGCACATCCGAGCAGCGCACATCAAACTGATAGGTTCGACCGTCGCCGCGGACTCTCGCTTGGATGCCAGTGGCACCCTTCAGTGACGCCTCGGGCAGCGTTGTCTGAGTCTGCGAGAACCCGCCGTTGTTCTCCAACGACAACTCGCCAGCAAACCGGAGAATGCCCGCTTCTGGTTGCGTCACGCGCCCCGTCGAGCGCCCGCCCATGACTCCGTCGAGCACGACGCGCCATCCAGCCACACCAGTGTCAAAATCAAGGTTGACCGATTGAGCATTTGCGACGGCGCAGAGAGAAAGTGTGGTTGCGACTACGAGAACTTGCAGCATGGGAGACTCCTAATGCCGGGCGGTTTCGTCGCAAGTGCACATACGGATTCGCCCGTCCTAGTCGGCGAGTGTTATTGATAGGAGATCAGCCTGCATTCGCGCCACCAAACACCCGCTCCGTGCATGGTGAACGCACGCGCGCTTACTTGCCCACGCCTGCGGCCAGGCCGTCCGGCAGCAGACAAGCAGGCATCTGGTCGATCGGCACCGGATCGGCGCCCCATGCATTGAGCACGAAGGAGAGATCGTCACCGTTGACGATGCCATCCTGCGTCGCATCCCAGAATCCCATCGAGCCCCATTCGGAAAAAACGCCCACGAGGTCGGCCGCATCGACCACGCCGTCGAGGTTGCCGTCCGCCAGCGAGACCGGCTGCGAAGCAAGCAGCGCAAAGAGCTCCGCCTTGAGCGCGACGAATTCCGCCTGCGCCTGCGCGGGAAGAACATCGGTCAGCGGATTCCAGACCCCCTCCGAACCATCCGGAAGCTCGATGCCCGGGTGATGAGGCGGCGTGGGTACCGCAAGCTGATACAGACGCATCTGGCAATCGTTGGGCGCAAGGCACACGGGCAACACCAACACGATCAGCTTCCACTGGCCATGACGCACGGCGTACTGCGCCAGCGACGGCGGCTTGATCGGAGTACTGCCCGCGGGGCAAAGGCTATTCATTTCAGGCGGAAGGAAGCAGTAGTTGGTTCCGCCGCAGTTGACGATGGCGTTGCTTGGATCGGTCGAGAACAGGTCGCAGTAGTTCGTGATTGGATACGGCGCCACTGATGCGCCGGCCGCCCAGCAACCACCGTTGGCGGCGCAGAGTTCAGGGCTCGTCACCAGCCCGTCGATCACGGTCGTGCCGTTGATGCATGGCCCGACCTGACCGCTCACGAAGGTCCCTTGGCGGTAAATCGCAAAGTTGAACTCGCGAATCGGCCCCTGCTTGGCGTTGGTGAGATACGGCATCATCGGCAGGCAATCAATCTTGCGACTCGCCGTGGCCACCGTTGTCCAGTCGACGCCGCCGGCTTCGCAAAGCAAACCAAAGAGATCGACGATCGACACCATTTCATCCACCGCGCGACCAGGCGATTGAACTTGCGGACCGGCGATGATGCAGGGCGAACGCACGCCTGTTTCGTAGACGGTCTGCTTCGCGTTCGCTGGCGAGAATGGCGGAAGGACATTGAGGGCGAGCGTCCCGTTGTCGTTGACAACCACGAGCAGCGTGTTGGCCGCCGCAAGATCGCCCAACACAAACTGGCCGCCGACGCGCGTGCCCAAGCCGAGATCGATCAGCATGTCGCCGATGGAGTGATCGAGCGATTCCGCCATGAGTTTGTACTGCTGCCGATAGGCGGATAGATCGGTCGTTGCGCAGGAGACCCCCGACGCGGCAGGGCCAGTCAGCGAAGGCGGCGGCGGTTGAATCGGCGTATGCGCCGACGAATGCGCGGAAAACGCAATCCAAGGCTTGCCTGATTTCCGTGCGTTCGCGACCCACTCCACCGTGCGCCGACTGACGAAACTGGTGAGGTACTCGCGCTGCGGCAACTCGGGGCGCGTGACATTTCCGAAAGCGCAGATGGTGCGCTGCCACACGTAGTAGGCGTTCTTTGCGTTGTAGTCGATCAGCGCGCACGAACCTTCCGCGCAAGTCGCCGCCAGCGAAGTCACGCCGTCAACCGTCTTAAGCAGCGGCGTCGCGCCCATCGCCATCGCTTGCAGCGGATGCACATTCTCGATGCAGGTTCCGTCGCGAAAGCACGCCGCACCAGTAACACCCAAACCGCCGATGCCGCCGCAGCTGAAGGTTCCGAGCAACGCCTGTCCGCCGATCGTGGTGTCGATCGAAGGCGGGAGATCCCAGTAGCCGTCGAAGAAGTCGATCCCCGCAGTTGTGCTCGGCGCCTCGAAGCCGTAGCCAGGCGGCGTGTTCGCTTCGCCGCCGCCGAGGTGATACTTGCCGAGCATGCCTGAGACATAACCAGACTCTTTCAGCAGCTTCGTAAGTGTGACCTCTGTCGGATGCAATTGCGTGATCGGCAGCATCGGGTCAACGATCGCGGTAATCACGCCAGTGCGAAATCCATGGCGACCAGTGAGGATCGCCGCACGCGAAGGCGAGCACTCAGGCGTTGCCCAGAAATTGCGAAAGCTCACGCCCTTCGATGCGATCTCAGCCAGAACCGGCAGCGATGGCGCCATCGGCGTAGCGTTCCAATCGAAGGGCGGGAACGACATCTGGTCCATGCCGATGTCATCAAGCACCACCACGAGAATGTTCGGCTTGGTGGCACCGACTCGCTTGGGCATCGCGACATCGGCGAATGCGGATGAAGAAACGACAAGTGTTACGGCGGTGGTCAGTAGTCGCATGGGCATCACGGGAGGAAAGGCGCGCGAACGAAACGCGATGAACAACACTGCATCGCGTGCGAGGGACGACCTGTTTGCAATTCGCCGACGGCTCAACAATCCGCTTCATGATCCGCTTCATGATCCGCTTCATGATCCGCTTCACGGTCCGCTTCACGAGGTGTGAACCGCGACCACCACTTCGACCGCGCCGATTTTCGCGCGAAAAGTACGAAGCGCCTCACCGATGTTCGGTGAACCCAAACCTTACCCGCCAGCGTGCCTTCTCAAATTGATCTCCCCGTGATTCTCTAGAGAAGCCGCGATATCTCAGGCGTCTGAGCGCGCGACGACCTTTTATGTTCTCTTTGGCGCGCGCGCACTGCCGTTTGCGGATGGGACCCGTGACGCGATCCGTGACGGGAGCGCCGATGCAACTCCCCTTTGAATCTCAGGTTCGATCTGCAAGCACCACTCGGATGTGTCCGCGGGCATGCGCGCAGGTTCACGGGTAGTTCGATCCGCGCGCATGAAAACGCGCACGCGGCGACGCGAAGTCGCGGGCGACGCGATGCATTGAATGTTCGCAAATTGCCGCTTGAGCCACTTGTTTTCTCGGTGCGGATGCCATCATGGGTGACTATGTCCCAACGACCAATCAATCGCACTCTCGCCTCCGTGACGCTCTTGCTCACGAGCGCACTCGCCTCCATTGCACACGCTCAGTACTCGTCTGACCCGACGACGCCGCTCTCGATCCGCGCCACCGCGCTCGACGATGTGCAGGCGAAGATCGCGGCGGGCCCGAACGGCAGCCAGTACATCAGCTACTTCTCCGACGCGGGCTACGACGTCTACATCGATCGCCTCGACGCGAGCGGTAACTCGATGTGGAGCGCGCCCGTGCTGGTTGAGGATCGCGGGGTCTCATCGACCGTCGATTACGGCCTGGCCAGCGACGCCGCCGGCAACGCCTACCTCTCGTACAACTCTTTCGCCAAGAACGGCGTCGATCCCGCGCAGAAGGTCGCGTCGGTCGGACCCGACGGCGCCATCCGCTGGAAGACCATCTTCTACACCGCTCCGGGCGTGTCGCTCGGCAACGGCCGCATGACCGTCGCCAGCGACGGCTTCGTGTGGGGCGCGACCTCGGTCGGCTTCGACAGCGCGATCGCGCGCCTCGATCCCACCACTGGCGCGATGAGCTTCACCCCCGCGACCTACATCACCGAAGTCGGCGCCAAGCAAATATGCTCGGGCCTGCAGCCGTCGACCGACGGCACGGTGATCCTCTCGACCATCCGCTACACCACGAACTTCAGCAACAAGATCCTCCGCGCGCACAAGCTCGCCATCGACGGCACCCGTCCGTGGGCCGCCGCGGGCATCGCCGTTGCGAGCGCTGGCAACATTCAGACTGGCAACTTCCCCGACTTCATTGCCGATGGCTCCGGCGGCGCATACTTCTCGTGGTACACGACCAATCCGCTCACCTGCCGCGTGCAGCACATGGATTCGACGGGCGCGATGACCTTCGGCGCCGATGGCGCCCCGGTCGGCACCAGCGCCACCGGCACCTTCGGCGGCACCTCCGCCACGCTCAGCCGCACCAACCCCTCGACGGTGCGCGGCGCTGATGGCCGCGTCTACTGCTTCTTCCGCGCCCTCTCGGGCTCGATCGCTGGCATCGTGTGGTACGGCGTTGGCGGGCAGTGCTTCAACACCGACGGCACCACCGCATGGGGAACCGACGGCGTGATGGTCGAAGACTTCCTGCCCTCGTCGGGCGGCGTGGTCTATGACCGCCAGGTCGGCACCGCGCTGAACTTCGGCAACAGCATCGGATGCTGCTATGTCGACGCCGCGAGCGCCGTGGCCAACACCGCAATGGCGGCGGGCCTGAACTCCGACGGCACCATCTCGTGGCGCACCACCGTCGCGTCGAACTCAGGCGTGAAGTACCGCTTCGCTTCGTCGACGGCTCCGAGCAATTCGGCAGTCATCGCCTGGCAAGGCGGCCGCACGACGGGCGCAAGCGACATCTTCTGCGCGCGCGTCGACTCGACGGGCGTGCTTGGTGCACCAGCCACCTCGGTGCCGGGCGATGTCGACGGCGATGGCCAAGTCAACGCGAATGATCTCGCAACCCTGCTCAATCAGTGGGGCGGACCGGGCAGCGCCGACCTGAACCACGACGGCATCGTCGATGCCAAGGACCTCGCGACGGTTCTGAGCAACTGGACCGCCTAAGCGTTCGCGCAAACGGTGAACGAATCTCACGCGACGCCCCGGGCTTGTCCTGGGGCGTCGTCTTTTTTGCACCAATTTTTGCACCAATTTTTTGCACCA
>QWPT01000103.1:4788-6956 GCA_003671075.1 Planctomycetota bacterium | reverse complement strand
GGCCGAGCTGGATTTGGGCTCGATGAGCGTGAGCCCGCCCAAGTGATCATTTTTGGAGCGTGGCGCGCGGCTCGCGAGCTCCGATTGAACGCTGAGTTTGGAGCCGTGTACATTCCTCGCGTCCCAGCAAACAATCAAAAGGAATCTTCAGTGGCAACCATGACCAGCAATTGCTTCAGCCTCGCCCGTACCGCCCTGCCCGCCATTCTCCTGTCCGTCACCGTCGCCGCGCTCGCCGCCTGCGGCTCGACGGCGCAGCAGCGCATCGGCTTCATCCCTGAGTCGGTCAAGCTGAACGAAGTCGACAAGCTGACCCGCAGCTGGCGCTCGCCGACCCTGACCCCTGCCAACTACACCGAGATCGTCGTGCTCCCAACCACGACCCCGGCCTTCGACGCGTATGGCGACCTCAACGAGGAGCAGCTCAGCGAACTGCGCTCGCTGGTCACCTCGAAGCTCGCGGAGGCGTTTGCAACCAAGCTCGGCGCTGCCGACGGTGCGGCCCCGCGTAAGTTCGTCATCCACGCCGCCATCACCGCCATCAAGCCGAACAATCCGATGCTCAATATTGCGCCCCAAACCCAGATCCTCAAGCGCGGCTTCGGATTCGCCTCCTGCGAGATCTACGCAACCGACGGCGAGTCTGGCCCAGTCATCGCCGCCTTCATGCAGACGGTCGACACCCAGCGCTTCGGCACCTCGAAGCTTTCCGCGACCGGCACCGCTGCCCGCGCTGCCGACGAGTGGGCGAAGGAATTCCGCAAGATGATCGCCAACTGACCGTCGCCGATAAATCAACAGTTTGACGATTTCCGACGCTTCCGCACGCCGACCCTTGATCGGCTGCGGACGCGTCGGTTTCATAGGTACTGCCACCATGAATCCACTGAATGCCAACTCCAACGGGCCTACGCGCATTCGACGAACGTTTCATCTGGCATCAGTGCTCCCATCAGTACTCGCATCAGTACTCGCGTTCCAACTGCCATTCGTCGCACCCGCCTCGGCGGCGCCGAGCGTCACGCCTGGCAAGGTGCTCTTTGACGCGACCAAGGCCGAGATGGCCGCCAACGCCGACTGGATCCTCGACACCGATGTCAACAACATCGGCACCGGAACCAACGGCGCGATGGTGGTGGGCGCGGGAAGCGAGGCGAACCCGCAGCGCTTCCCGACTCCGGCAGCGTCGGGCATCACCGCCACCACCGCCGAGACCTATTGGAAGGGCGCGCTTTCGTCGTGGGGCGTGGCGCTGGTCAAGCGCGGCTTCTCAGTCGAGACGCTCCCGATTGGCGGGCGCATCACCTATGGCGATGCCACCAACACACAAGACCTCTCTCACTACGGCATCTATGTGTTGTGCGAACCGAACATCCTGCTCACCGCCGCGGAGAAGAACGCGATGGTGCGCTTTGTTGCCGATGGAGGCGGACTGTTCGTCGTCGGCGACCACAACGCGTCGGACCGCAACAGTGATGGCTTCGACTCTGTTGATGTGATCAACGACCTCGCGGCGAGCAACGGTGTTGTGGCCAACCCGTTTGGCATCGTGAGCAATTTCAATTCGTACTCGCTGATATCCAGCTTTGTTGCGACCTCAGCCACCGACCCGCTCATCAACGGTGCTGCGGGCGCTGTTGCGCAGATGAAGTTCAGCGCGGGCGCAACGCTCACCATCAGCGGCCGCAACGCCAAGGGCGCGATCTGGCGCACCGCCGCGCACGCGAGCAATGATGTCATGGTCGCGTACTCGACCTACGGTCTCGGCAAGATCGTGATGTGTGGCGACTCTTCCCCATTCGACGATGGCACCGGCGATACCAACGACACGCTGTTCGCAGGCTGGGCCGGCGAGGTCAACGGCGACCACGCGCAACTCGCGATCAACGCATGCCTGTGGCTCAACCCCGTTGTGGTGACGCCGTGTCCCGCGGATGTCGACGCCAATCACATCGTCAACGGCGGCGATCTTGCGATGGTGCTGCAAGCCTGGGGCCCGTGCAGCAACTGCGCGGCCGACCTCGACAACGACAACATCGTGAGCGCTTCCGATCTGGCGATGCTGCTGCAGAGCTGGGGCGCGTGCCCGTAAGTCGATCCTCGGTGAGACGCGACGCCGAATCGGAATTCGCATGGTGAAGTCCCTGCACACGCGCGGCTTGCGCGTG
>QWPT01000103.1:0-4677 GCA_003671075.1 Planctomycetota bacterium | reverse complement strand
GATTTCACCGCCCAAAGCCGCCACTTCGTATTTGTTTAGATCTCATGCGTTTCCGCAGGAAACCTAGGATTTCGTTGCGGACGCGCGACTTGTCCAGTACGCTGAAATCCCGCGTTGAAATCCCTCTCTTCGCGTGTCCTTGTTTGTCTTTGTCTGTCCTTGTCTGTCTTTGTCTGTCTTTGTCTGTCCGTGTCTTTGTCCCTGTCCCTGTCCCTCTCGAACATCTAGGAGTTTGTAATGACTAAGCAGTTCCTTTTGGCTGCGGTTGTCGGTCTTTCAGCGTCGGCGAGCGCCTCAGCGGCTCTCGTTTGCGGCTGGACCATGCCGACCGCTGTGACCGCTGCCACCACTGGCAGCAACTACACCTACGGCGCCGCCGATCAGGGTGAAGTCACCGCTGGCACTTCGCTCAGTGGATTCCACACGGTTGCCGCGACCACTTGGTCGTCGCCGGGCGGCAACGGCTCGACCTACTCGCTCAGCAGCAACAACTGGACGATCGGCGATTACTACCAGGTCAGCTGCTCGACCACGGGCTACGCCGATCCGATCTCGTTCTCGTTCGACCAGACTCGTTCGGGCACTGGCCCGGCGACCTTCGCTGTGCTCATGAGCACTGACGGTGGCGCGAACTTCAGCACCGTGCTCGCGAGTTACGCCGTGATCCAGGCCGGCCTCGCCGGCACGGGCACGACCTCTTGGAACACGGTCACCAACCAGCCGACCACCTTCACCACGACCGTCAGCGGCCTCACCGCTGCGTCGGATCAGGCTACGGTCATCTTCCGCATCCAGTCGACCGTCACCACGGCTGCTGCCGGCACCAACCGTGTCGACAACATCCAGGTCAACAGCGGTGCCGTGCCAGCCCCGGGCGCGATCGCGCTCGTTGGCCTCGCGGGACTCATCGCCCGTCGTCGTCGCTGAACGCGCATGAACGATCGGACAAATTCATAAGCGACGCCCCGACCGCAAGGTCGGGGCGTTCGCGTTTTCGGCCAAGCGCGGCGACAAGATGGCGGCAAGATGGCGACAAATTGGCGTCCCCCTTCGGGGTCGCTCAGCAACAATGCACGCGCGCATGAATGAGCATTCCGAACGCCCCGCCTCGTCCCTGATGCGCGATCCCGTGTGGATGGTGGCGCTGGCCCTCACTATGGGGGCGGCGATCGCTGTGCGGGCGTGGATGAACTTTCGCACACCGATTCCTGGCGGCGTCGACGCGGGTTACTACGCGGTGCAGGCGCGCGCGCTGCTCGAGCACGGCAAGCTGGCGTGGACCGATGTCCCGCTGATCTTTGCGCTGGATGCGGCACTCGCAAAACTGGCCATGCTCACGCTCGGATGGTCGGTCGACGACGCCACGCTGTGGGCATCGCGCTTGGTGGACAGCGTTGGGCAGCCGCTGGTGGCGGTGAGCCTGTTCGTCGCGACCTTCTCGTGGTCGCGCGGGCTGCGAAGCGCGGTGCCGGCGGCGGTGGCGGCGACGCTCGCAACCACCCTGTCCGCGCCCCTACTGCGCATGGTCGGCGACTTCGAGAAGCAATCGCTGGCGATGGCGTTCATGGCGGCGGCGTGGCTCGGGCTCGCGCGCACGATGGCCGCGACCGACGCACGGCAACTGCGCGTCCGCGCCGCGTGGACGATGGCGTTCTTCGTGCTCACGGCGCTGACGCACGCGGGGACCTTCGGCGCGGCGGCGTTGGGCGCGGTGTTCACGCTCACGGCGTGGGCGGTGTGGAGCGGCGTGTCGCGCGGACGGCGCCTGCCGGGCATTGCTCCTGACATGGCTCCTGACATGGCGCGCGGCATCGCTCCCGACATGGCGCGCGGCACGCTCATCGCCGGCGCGAGCGGCGCGGCGCTGCTGGGCGCAATCTGGATGTTGGCGCCGCTGAAGGCGCAGGCACTGATCGATGCGCCGAGGAAATTGTTCGGTGGTGGTGGCGATGGTGGTGGTGGTGGCGATATGGGCGGCAATATGGGCGGCGGCGGTGATATGGGCGGCGGCGGGCCTGGACCCAACGGCCCCCCGCTCATCCTCTGGCTGCTCGTCGTGGCGATCTGCGCGACGGCGCTGGTCTGGGCGCTGCGCCGCGCTCGCGCAACGATCGCCGACGGCGCGCTCGCTCTGGGACTCGCCGCAACCGCCGCGTCCCTCACCTGCCCGCTCATCCACGGCGAATACGCGATGCGCCTCTCGATCATCGCGCCGCTGCCGCTTGCTTTCGTGATGGCGTTCGTGATGGCGTTCGTACTGGCTCGCGAACCGACCGCGCGGCGGGGATGGCGCGCGGCGGTGGCGCCGATGGCGGGCGTGGCGCTTGGCATTGCTGCGCTCGCAACCAATGCCATTGGCGGTCGCGGCGGTCCCCCGCTCAGCAGCCCGCAGATGATCTCGACCGAGGGCTTCGCGGAGTTACGCGGTTGGCGCGACGAACTCGCTGCCCGCGGAACCACCGTGGTGGTGGCACGGCATGGACTCGAGTTCTGGGCGGCCTTCGCCCTCGACTGCGACGCGCGACAGAGCCAGCTGAAGGACAGCGACTTCGACCTTTACCAACACCGCTATCTGCTTTACGAACGACACGACGGTTCTAGACACGACGGTTCTAGGCACGACGGCTCGAGGCGCGCGGGTCCGCCCGACGGCCCACCCGGCGATTTCGCCCCGGACCGACCGCAGCGGCGTCCTCCGCCGATGGGTGATCCGATGTCGGCGCCCCAGCTTCCCGCCTCGGCGCGCGTCTTCATGCAAGGCAAACATTTCACCCTCTACGAAGCACCCGCCACAGACGGCGCTGAATCTGCTCGACGCGGCGGCAGCGATCTGCGACAGTAATCCGATGCAGATCACCGTCGAATCAGCCTCACCCGCCAAGGGAACCATCGTCAGCCTTCATGGAAAGCTCGACGCGATAAGCACCGGAGATGTCGAGAAGGCCTTGCTCGACGCGATCGCCGGCGGCGAGGTCAAGCTGCTGGTCGACTGCTCAAAACTCGACTTCATTAGTAGCGCCGGCCTGCGCTCGTTCATCATGGCGATTAAGCGCATGAAGCCGAGCGGCGGCACCATCACCCTCGTTGCCATGCAGCGCGATGTGAACGAGATCATCCACATCAGTGGTCTCGCCCCGCTCTTCAAGATCCAGCCGACCCGCGCCGCCGCGCTGGTTTGATCTCAGTCGACCCCACCTACGGTCGGACGAATCGCCACATCGATCCCGGGAATCTTCGCTTCGAGGTCCACACGGATCGAATCGATGCGCCGTTGCCCTTCGCCCATCAGGATCGTTGGGTCGAACTCGAGGAAGATCTCCGCATACATGTTCGGTCCCGAGCGACGGGTGCGCACCTTGTGGATGCGCTCGTAATCGTCGATATGCCCGACCAGTTCGCGCATGATCTGCAGTTGTGTTTCCTCTTCAAGAGTCGCGTCGAGCAGATCGCCCACCGACGAGGACGCCATTCCCCACGCCGCATGGAACATGAAGAGCACGCCCACCAGCGATGCGATCGGATCGAGGTACCAAGCCCATGTATGCTCGCTAAAGATGAGCGCGATCAGCAGGCCCGAGCCCATTGCCGCATCGAACGCACCCTTGGAGAACCAAAGCCGCGCCTGCGACTCCATGATCGCCGACGGCTGCTTACGGGCGATACTCCGCGAGCGCGCGCTAATGAAGAACGCAATGCCGGAGTAGAGACAGAACACGATGATGCCCGGAAGCGTGCCCTCCGCCTTCTCAGGGTTGCCGAGGTGATGCACCGCGCGCACCGTCACAAAGAGGGCGCACGCCACCATGATCACGCCGATGGAAACGCTCACGAGATTCTCGAGCTTGCCCACGCCGTATGCGAAGCGCTGCCCTGGCGACCTACGCACGGCGCGCACGGTCAGGAACGCCGCGAGCACGGAAAGCGTGTCGGTCGTTTCCTTCAAAAGGTCGCCGAGAATCGTGACCGAGTTGGAGTTGAACGCCGCCGCACCCATGAGGGCGAGGTCGATGAAGCAGAAGATCAAAGCCATCTTCAAGCTGCCTTCGCGAGTTCCGCTAGATCCGTGAGTCGACATGGCGCCCTTGATAGCAGACGCGAACGATCGGCGTAATGGCGCCCTGGGGCATTTCACCCACGGCCGATCCGCCCGCGCCGCCGACGGCGCATCACCGAGGCTGCGCGATCAGTTCGTCGGCCACTGGTAGGGCGACCGCGGTAAGAGATCCCGTAATCGCGAGTGACGGAAGTCGCGCCGTCCTAAAGCGGCCATCCTGAAACCATCATGGCGGGAAATCCGCCAACCGAGTTGGATTTACGCCCGAGGCGGGCTATGTTCCAATCAACATCGATTTCATCCGAAGGGCGCGTCGTCTTGGCGCGCGGGTGATTCGTACAGAGGGGCATCTTCATCATGCAGGTTTCCAATTGGCTGACCACCGCGGTGGTTTCGTGCGTGTTTGCAATGCAGGCTTCCGCCGGCGTCGTGGGCTTCAATGAGAGCTTTACCGCGAACTCCGCCAGCTGGCGCAATTCAAACGGCGCCGCCGACCTGGCGTGGTTCAGCTCCGGCGGCCCGAGCGGCGGCAGTTACGCCTCGAGCACCTTCAACCTGATCAGCACCACCGCGGGCGGCTTCCCGCCCACCGTCATTCGCGCGCAGCAGGGCTACGGCTCGTC
>QWPT01000102.1 GCA_003671075.1 Planctomycetota bacterium | reverse complement strand
CGCGATTCATCGCGGCGAGGTCCGCGGCCGTCATCGGCACGCGCAATCGCAGGCACGCAGGCCCGCCGCCGTTGCGCATGCTTTCGCGCACATCGAGATAGATCGCGCGTGTCAGCGGATTCGTTGGGTCGCCGATCAGGCGGTCGATCGCCGACTTCACGCGCGTGTTCTCCTGGCACTCGATTGGGCAGATCATCGTCATTGATCCGTCGGCGAGCGTGAGCAACTGGCTGTTGAAGAGGTAGCTTCGCACCAGTTCATCGAGCGTGATTTCGTCGCGCGAAATTTCCGCAATCACCAGCGACTCGCCCACCGCGCGCCGCAACGCCGCCAGCGTGCCCGCGCGGTCTTCGAACGCGAGTTCGTGACAGAGCAGCATGTTGCCATTGCCGACGGCGATCACATCGTTGTGGAACACGCCCGCATCGATCGCGTCGGCGCTTTGCTGGGCAAACACGCATCGCGCGCGATCGAGTTGCGCGAGATCCGCCACACGCTCGCTGGCGGCGCGGTTCTGACGCGCGGGAAATTTCGTCGGTGTGCGTTTGGAATTTTCCGCGGCGCCGTAGACGAAGAAGTGCACTCCGCTTTGCTCGCCACCGTTGGCCGCGCTGGTGGTCAGGCGGGTGTGATTGGCCGCGCCCTCGTCGCCGTAGTCCGACTGCGCATCGTTCGCAAGGGCCTCGTGCACTTCGAAGCGGGTGGTATCGGCGAAGATCGCGCGCAAAATGCGCGCCGTCACTGGCGGCTCGATCGCGCGGTGGCTCATCTCGCGCAGATTTGCCGTGACAAAGTGAGTGCGCCCATCGCGCGTGTCCGCCGCGGGCATCACCGTCGCCGCATTGGCCGTCCACATCGCGCTTGCGCTCGACACGCGCGCGAGCAGCACTGGATCTTCGCGTGCGACTTTTGCGATCAAATCCGCGTCGCTCGCGCCGCTGAAACCCATCGCGCGCAGCGTCGGCACATGCGGGCGTTCGTGCGGCGGAAGGACGCCTTGCACGAGACCGAGTGCCGCGACCGTTTCCAACTTTGCGATGCCTTGAAGTGCAGCGGCGCGCGGATTGCTTGGCGCGCCGTAATTGCGCTCGCTTGCGACATTGCCGTACGACAGCCCCGCGTAACTGTGGGTGAGACCGACGAGTCCATCGAAATTCGCTTCAGGCATCGGTGTTTCCTGCAGACATCACCAGCGCTCGTCGTCACTCTGCGGTGACAGTGGCCACGGCTGCGTCTCTCGTCCGTTGATGCGGGTGCCGCCCTGGATAGTGCTGGGAATGAGTTTTTGCAGGAATTCGTGGGGGAAACAGTGCGCGGGCTCGGTGAGAAGATCGAGGCGCTTGGTTTCCTCGGC
The DNA here is from genome assembly GCA_003671075.1 of Planctomycetota bacterium. Classification (GTDB taxonomy): domain Bacteria; phylum Planctomycetota; class Phycisphaerae; order Phycisphaerales; family SM1A02; genus QWPT01. The sequence goes on along the minus strand of QWPT01000102.1, from coordinate 5,769 downwards.
CTTCAGACTCAGGGAGCAGGCCGCGAGGTTGTCGTCGAGTTGCTGCATGGTGCGTGCGCCGATGATGGTGCTGCGAACACCAGCGCGATCGACCACCCAGCGGAGCGCGACCTGCGCAGGCGACACTCGAACTCCTGAAGCACTGTGGGCGCTTGCGATTTCGGTGAGTGCGTCGATGAGCACATAGGTCGACTCGGTGAGGTACTTCGAGTCGGTGCGCACGCGCGTGGAGCCATCGTCCTTGGGATGATTGGCGCGGGTGAACTTTCCGCTCAGCACGCCGCCGCGCAACGGGCTCCAAGGCGTTACGCCGAGTCCGAGATTTTGCGCCATGGGAATCAGCTCATGCTCGACGGTTCGCTGCAGCAGCGAATACTCGATTTGCAGCGCGATCAACGGCGTCCATCCACGGAACTTCGCCTCGCACTGCGCCTGCGCGCACACCCAAGCGGGGTGGTCGCTGAAGCCGATGTAGCGCACTTTGCCTTGTTTCACCAGGATGTCGAGCGATTGCATCGTCTCTTCGATCGGCGTGTGCACATCTTGGAAATGCGCCCAAAGGAGATCGATGTAGTCGGTCTTCAGACGGCGCAGCGAATGCTCGACCGCGCCGAACATCGACTTGCGGCTTGAGCCGCCGCCGTTGGGATCGCCCGGCCACATGTTGCCGCCGAACTTGGTGGCGATCACAACGCGGTCGCGCTTACCGCGACCATGGCCGGTGGTGAAGTACTCGCCGAGGATCGATTCGTTGTGGCCCTTGGTGTAGATGTTCGCCGCGTCGATGAAATTGCCGCCACTCTCGAGGTAGCGCGTGATCATCGAAGCCGAAACATCTTCGGGGCAACCGAAGCCCCATTCGAGTCCAAAGGTCATCGTGCCCAGGCAGAGGGGCGAGACGCGTAGGCCGGAGCGGCCGAGCGTGATGTAGTGGTCGAGTGCGAGGCTGTTGGCGGACATTCGCGCAGGGTAGCGGCAACGGCGGTTAGGCTGCGCGGATGACAACCGCAAGCGCGATTGCGAACACAGACGACCCGGCCACTTGGACCGACGCGCACCTGCACATGTGGGATGCGTCCGTGCTGCGCGCGCCTTGGTTTTCACAGGCCCCGCAATTCAACGGCTGTTTTGACCTCGCGCGCTACGCGATCGATGGCGCGGGGCTCGCATCGCGCGGCGGCGTGGTGCTTGTCGAGGCCGACATGGCGCCGGCGGATCGGCTGCGCGAGGCGGAGTTGTTTGCGCAGTGTGCGCGCGCACGCGGGATCGCGTTTGCGACGGTGGCGGGGATCGAGCCGGGCGCAACGAGTTTTGCCGGCGAACTCGCGAAGGTCGGCCGCGTGGATGGGGTGTCGGGCGCGCGGCGCGTGCTCCATGGTGGAGATGTGGCGTTTGCAACGGAGCGGTTTGCGGCGGACTTGCGCGCGCTCGCTGCGCAGCGGTTGTCGTTTGATTTCTGCGTGCGCTGGACGGATCTCGCGATCGTTGAGCAACTCGCGCGGGCTGCGCCGGACACGACGCTCGTGCTCGACCACCTCGGAAATCCGCCGATCAAGCAGGGGTGGTCGAATCCCGAGCGCGCCGAGTGGCAGCGGCTCGTCGCGCGCGTCGCCGCGTGCGAGAACGTCGCGGTCAAGTGGTCGGCGATGTTCGAGAACGCCGGTCGCGCGATCAGCGTCGACCAAGCGCGCCCGTGGTTCGAGTGGTGCCTCGCGTGTTTCGGCGCGACGCGCGTGATGTGGGGCTCGAACTGGCCGGTGTGCTTCGCGCCATCATCGGGCGCGCGGTTGTCGCAGTGGATCGAGGTGAGCGCGGAGCTCGCTGCGGAACTCGCCGTGGACGAACAGGCCGCGATCCTCGGCCTCAACGCCCAGCGCCTCTACCGGTGCCAGGTTGGTGCCTAGTTGGTGCCATGCGCCATCCAGCGCCGCGGCGGGGCGTCACATCGTCCATCCGCCATCGATCACATGGATCGCGCCCGTCGTGTAGCTCGCCTCATCGCTCGCGAGGTACACCGCGAGACTCGCGATCTCCTCCGCCGTCCCGAGCCTTCCCATTGGCTGCCGCGCGATGAACCCCGCGCGCGCCGCCGCGGGATCCGCGTTCTGATTGATGCGTCCCTGCAGGCTCGGTGTCTCAACCGTGCCCGGACAGATCGCATTTACGCGCACGCCGTGCGCGACCGTGTCCGCCGCAACCGCCTTCGTCATTCCGATCAGCGCAGCCTTCGTCGCGCTGTACGCCGCGCGGTTGGGCACGCCGCGGATGCTCGACGCGACGCTGGCGATCGAGATCACGCTGCCGGTCTTTCGCTCAATCATCCTCGGCAAAAATGCGTGGAGCATGCGGTACACGCTCTTCACATTGAGGTCGAACGAAAAGTCCCACGACTTCTCATCGCACTCAAGCAGCGTGCCTTGATGCACGAATCCCGCGGCATTCAGCAGGATGTCGATGTCGCCAGCCTCGAACGCCGCTCCGCGAATCGCCTCGAAGTCGCGGGCGTCGAGCACGCGGGTCTTGATGCGTCCGTCTTCCTGAGCGAGCATGACCAGCCCCGCGGCATCGATGTCGGTCGCGAACACGGTCGCGCCCTCGCGCGCAAACGCCAGAGCGCATGCTCGTCCAATGCCTGCGGCCGCAGCCGTTACGAATGCACGCTTGCCACGAAGTCGTCCGCTCATCGATTGGTTCCGATCTGATTTGTTTGCTTGGCGCCAGCGCGCCGCGTCCACTCTGGCCCGTGGGGAAATGCGAATGCGTGCAGCGACGCGCGCTTGACCTCACCCGAATATCCCGGCATTTTCGGCGCAAGATAGCGCCCGTGCTTCACGATGCACGGATCGACGAAGTGTTCATGCAGATGGTCGACAAACTCGCACACGCGGCCGTCCATCGTGGGATTGAAGCGGATGTAGTCGACCATGATGAGATGGGCGACGAGTTCGCACAGCCCGACGCCGCCCGCATGCGGACACACGGGCACGCCGAATCTGCGGGCCATCGCCATGATCGCGAGGTTGTCGTTCACGCCGCCGACTCTGCACGCATCAAGTTGGCAGATCTGCATGGCGCCCGACGCAAGGAATTGCTTGAACATCACGCGGTTCTGGCACTGTTCGCCCGTTGCCACCCGAATCGGCTGAATCGCGCGGGCGATCTCGGCGTGACCGAGCACATCGTCCGGCGACACCGGCTCCTCGAACCACCAGATGTTGAAGGGTGCGAGCGGCTTGATCCACTCGATCGCCTGCTGCACATCGAAGCGTTGGTTGGCGTCGACCATGAGCGTGCTCTTTGGCCCGATTTCCTCGCGAATAATGCGCGCGCGGCGCACATCGTCGTCGATCGATTGGCCGATCTTCATCTTGAAGTGCGTGAAGCCATCGGCGAGCGCTTCGCGGCAGCGCGCGCGGATGATTTCATCGGAATAGCCGATCCATCCGCAACTGGTGGTGTAGGCGGGGAAGCCCTCGCGCTCGACGCGGGCGATGCGCTCGGCGCGGGTCGGGTCGTTGGCGCGCAACATCTCAAGGCAGCCGGCTTCGTCGATGGCGTCGCGGATTCCGTGGAAGTCCATCGCGGCGACGAGTTCTTCGGCGGGCATTTCCGCGAGCATCTTCCACAGCGGCTTGCCAACAATGCGCGCCTCGAGGTCCCACACCGCGTTGACGATCGCCGCAAGCGCAAGCGCCATCACGCCCTTCTCGGGACCGAGCCAACGGAACTGCGAATCCTGCGCGAGCGAGCGCCAGAAACCGCGACGGTCGTGCGCGATCTCAGCGATGCTCTTACCCACCACCATCGGCATGAGCGATTCGATCGCCTGGCAGACGATCTCGTTGCCGCGGCCGATGGTGAAGGTGAGGCCGTGACCTTCGTTCGCGCCCGCGTGTGCGCCATCCGTCTTGAGGATCACATACGCCGCCGAGTAGTCGGGATCGACGTGCACGGCGTCGGAGCCATGCGCCTCCTCGCTGGTGGGAAAGCGGAGGTCGACGATCTCAAAGCCGGTGATGGTGGGGGAGCGCATCGTTGTTTCGTGGTCTTTCAGCGCGGCAGCTCAGGCACGCATTCGCCCGCGGCCGCGCTCTTGTAGCAAGTCTCGACGAGCGCCATCGTGCGCCACGCGTCGTCGAACTCGGAGTGGATCGTCTGCACGTCGCCCGCCGCGAGCAGCTGCAGCGAGCGCATCGGGCCTTCGAACGCGTGCGGGAACCAATTGCTGCGCAACGCGATCGATTCCCACGCGCCGCCGTCGCGCGAGAGTTCGAGCGTGTCGGGCCGGCCACGGGGATAGTCGAGGTTCACGCCGAGCCGCGCGACCAGCGTGCCGCGCGTGCCTTCGATCCGCATGTGCGACGCGTCGTGGCCCGTGTCATTGCCTGCCTCGTCGCCGCCCGGCGCGTGATGGTGGTGGAAAGTCGACACGACCGCGCGTTGCGTTGCGCCGAAGGTCATCACGCTCGTCGAGCGCGTCTCGGCGATGTCGGTTGCGCCTGGATGACTTGCGATCGCACTCCACACGCGCTCGGGCTCGCCCATGAGGCTCCGCGCGAGATCGAGGTAGTGGATCGAGTGCATGAGGATCTCCATCCTCGGCATCGTCTTTAGGAACGGCCATGTTTCCCACGGCATCCTGCACACCACGCGGAACTCGAAGTCGAGGATCTCGCCGATCGCGCCGGACGCGATCAGCGCACGCGCGGCCTCGACGGCGGGCGCGTATCGGAGCTGGAAGTTCACCGCGCCGCGCAGTCGTCGCGCGCGCACGGTTTCGAGCAGCCGCGTCGCTTCGGCGAGGTCGCGGCCGAAAGGCTTCTGCATGATCAGGTGTGAGCCGACGGGCAGCGCCGACAGCGTCTGGGCAGCGGCCGCTGGCGGAAGCGCCACGTCGAACACTCCTCCTGATGCGACGCACGCGTCGATGAGTTCTGCACGCGACGCGAATGGCGTTGCGCCGGCGATGTGCGCGAGTTTGGTCGCACGCGCCAAGTCGAGGTCAAAGATGCCCGCGACGTGGAATCCCGCGTTGGCATACGCAGGCAGGTGCGCGTCATGCACGATCGAGCCCGCGCCGATCACATAGATCGGCCGCAGCGCGGAAGGAAACGGCGGTGGCGTGCTCGGGCTCACGAGCGCACGAGAATAGAGCAAGCCGCTACTTCATGCGCACGGTCGGGTCGCCGAGCAGGACGAACTTCATCGGCTGAAAGTAGATGCTCGGCGGGTACCAATCGGCGGTCGGCTTGAGCTCGCGCAGGTGCTCGGCCTCGACGTACCGCGCGACGGCATGCGACTAGGCCGCGCCGACTGCGGCGTCTGGGTGCTCCGCGATGAACGCCGCGAACCCGTCGAGCAGCGTGTGAGCGCACGGCTGGCTTCCATTCGCGCAGCCGAGATTGAAACGGGACAGGCATGACACGGCGAAGTTCTCGCGCGAGTCGAATTGAGGACAGGCATGATTCGTGTCGCTGACCAATTGGGGACAGGCATGATTCGCGACGTCGGCCAGTTTGGGACAGGCATGATTCACGACATCGGCCAGTTTGGGACAGGCATGATTCGCGACGTCGGCCAGTTTGGGACAGGCATGATTCGCGACGTCGGCCAGTTTGGCACAGGCATGATTCGCGACGTCGGCCAGTTTGGGACAGGCATGATTCACGACATCGGCCAATCGGGGACAGGCATGACTTGCGACATCGGCCAGTTTGGGACAGGCATGACTCGCGACATCGGCCAGTTTGGGACAGGCATGATCCGTGT
>QWPT01000101.1 GCA_003671075.1 Planctomycetota bacterium | reverse complement strand
AACGAGCCGCGGATCTCGGTTTCGAGAGCCTCGAGCGCGCGTTGCAGGCGCACACGCAACTCAGGATCCTGCGTCCGCGAAATCTGATCGGCGAGCTGGTCGAGCCGAGTGCGATGAATGCGCACGAGGTCGGCGTCGCCGTCGGCGAGCTGCAATTCCATCAGCAGTTTGCGCACCGATTCGACGGTGGCGGTTGGTCGAGCTTCCATCGCCGACTTGCGTGCGGGAAAGGGAATCTGCGTGGGTTGGGGGAGAAATCGCTTGGCCGCGAGCTTGGATGCCGCGAGCCGCTCGAAGGTAATGGTGTTCACGATTCCGCCGCCGATGAAGCCGCCACCCATGTTGCCACCACCAAGGTTGCCACCACCAAGGTTGCCACCGCCCATTCCGCCAAGAAGCGGCTCACCCTTCTCGTTCAATTCATCAGTGGAGCCAAGACGAAGCGTGGCCTCGATTTCCTCGAAGATCGGTTGAGGAGCCTGAGCCACGCCGTCGCCGGCAGGGATCGGCGCGGGCGCCACCGCCGCAGGTGCGTCACGCTTTATGCGGCGCACGACCAGTTTCACTTCGACTCCCGGCGGCAACGACTGCACCGCGTTGACCAAGTCGGCGGTGTTGCGCAGCACAACATCGTTGACCTTGCGAACAATGTCACCCGCCTGAAACAAGCGCTCGGCGGGCATCCCGGGCACAAGGCCAGTGATGCGCACGCCGCCATCCAATTGAGCGGCGTTTTCCATGCGGATTCCCAGCGCGCCGCGCGGTGCGTAGAGAATGCGATTGCGCAAGATGCCTACGAGTTGCTGGCGCGCCTCATCGCCGAGGTCCTTGCGCTGCAACAGCGCCATCAGTTCGTCGGGCATCGGCTTGCGCGCCACGATCGCCGTGCGCGCGGCCACGCGATCGGCAAACGCATCGGCATCGAGCGCGCGCGCCAGCCGCACCAACTCGGGCGCAACGGTGATACGGGCGAGTTCCTCGTCGGTCGGCAACTTGGGATCAGCGCGCGGCACAACGACGAGTTGCCGCGCGTCCTGCACAACGAGTTGCTGTGGCACTGGTAGGCAAAGAAGCGCTGCGACGAGTGCGAGCGAAGTCATGGCTCTAGAGTAGCACGCCGCTCACGCCCCGAAGACATTCGAGACCGCTCGGGTGCGCTCGGAGATCCAATCGACGAGACCTGAGGTGGCGCGCAAAAACGGAATCGCTGGAATCCCCGCAAAATCACCGTCGCGCGCGATAGGCGCCGCCGCCTCGGCAATCACGGCCGACATCATCAGCCAAGGAAGGAGCGGCGCAAGTTCGGCATGGGCCATGGTCGCGGGCTGCGAGCAGTAGCCCGCGCAGAACGCGCGCAGACGATCGGTGTCGAGGCCGATCTGCCACGCGTCGGGATTCTCACCCACCCGGTGTTTCAGCGAAAACTGCAGCATCGCGTTGGCGATCTCGGCGGCGACGACCTCGTGGCGCGCGCTGTCGAAGTCGATCACCGCACCGAGCGTGACGCCAAACCAAAGCGTGTTGCCCGGGTGGAAGTCGCCGTGGCAGACCACAGTCGGATGAAGGGGAAGGCCCTTCTCAACCAGCTTTTTCTCGATGCGGGACAAGTGCTCGTCGAAACCCGCGACCAGTTCGCCGATCTTCGCGCGCGCCTGCGTATCGGCGCGCAGCCTGGCCTCGGCATCGGCGAGGTAGAGCGAGCGGCGCACCGCGTCGGTGTCGGAAAATCCGCCGGTGGGAAGTTCGTAGGCAGTGGCGCGCGCGGCAAGGGCGCGATGGAGCCGCGCCAACGCAACGCCCGCCTCGTGCGCCTGCGCGGGATCGCGCTCAAAGCGCTTGCCAGGCACCCATTGGTAGAGCTCGTAGAGTTGCTCGCCGAGCGCAAGCAGCGTGCCGCCATGGCGCATCGCCACCAACGCCGCCACCGGAACCCCACCTTCGGCCGCACGCGCCTGCAACGCATGGCCGGCCTCGGCGCGCGCGTGCGAATGCCCAGCGTTCTTGCGCTTGAGCAGAAATTCACCGTGCTCGGTTTCAAGCTTCAGCTTGGGTGCGCGCCGCGAACCACGGCGATACTCGCGAATTTGGCTGATGACGCCCACATCGTAATGCGAGAGCACTTGAGCGATCTCGCGGGCCTGAAACTTCTCACGCTGCGCCTCCACCGCGTTTTCAGGGGCGGGCGCGCGGAAATGGTCGTTGGATTCGTCGGAAGGCTGCACGCGTCACTCCGCGTTTGCGGCCTGTTCCTTGATGCGATCGATCGCAGTTTTCATCTCAACCACGCGACGCGCGATCTCGACATCCTGCGACTTGCTGGCGATGGTGTTGGCCTCACGCAACATCTCTTGCGAAAGGAAATCGAGCGTGCGACCGGCGGGCTCCGCGTGCTTGGGCGAAATCACCTGCTCGAACTGAAGCAGATGGCCACTCAGACGCGAAACTTCTTCGGCAACATCGGATCGCTCGGCGAACACCGCGACTTCGCGCAGAAGATCCTGCTCGGCTGCGGTGGCGCCGACCTCGGCGAGCAGCGAATTCATGCGCGTGCGCAGCCGATCCTGATAGTTGCTGGTGGCTTGCGGAGCGCGCTCGGCGATGGTCGCCAGCGACGCGCGAATCGACTCGCCAAACTTCACCAGTTCGCGCGCGATCGACTCGCCCTCGCGCGCGCGCATGATCAGCACGCGATCGCAGGCCTCATCGGTAAGCTTCAGCAGAATCGGACGCGCCATCTCAACGATTTGCTCAACGCCATCGGTGCGCAGCACACCGGGAACGGCCAGAAGCGCACCGAGATCCACGGTCGCACGATCGCGCAGTTCCGCAGGCAGCGCGGCCAAGAGCGCGGTGAGCGCGGTGCGTGCGGCTTCGGGATTGACCTCGACGGCGGCGACCGATCCGCCCGGAACAAAGCGCACGAGCAACATCACGCTGCCGCGGCCGAGACGACGGGCAACCGCGGCCTCGAGTTCGGTTTCAAGCGTCGACATCTCCTCGGGCACACGAACGGTGGCCTTGAAGAAGCGGTTGTTGACGCTCTTGATTTCGACGGAAAAACGGCAGCCTTCCGCGTCTGCGGTTGCGGCACCGAATCCAGTCATCGATCGAATCATGCGAGTTTCACGCGGCTTTCACGCGTTTTCACGCGGGGTTCACCGGCTTGCGCGCGGCGGGAGAAGTTCAGAATCCGCCGGAACCCGGAGCGGCTGGCGGCGTGGCGGCTGGCGGAGTGGCGGCTGGCGGAGTGGCGGACGGCGCGCCCGCGGGCAGCGGCGTCTCAACCGGAGTGTTCGCCGATGTAGGCGAAGCAGGCGCGGTTTCGGAGAGAAGCTTCTTCACCTCTTCCGCAGGAATCGACATCGGCGTGCTCGGCTCCGTAGGCGGAACAACCGTACCGGGCACTTCGGTGGTCGTGTTCGCGGCGGGTGTGGCCTCGGTTTCCGCCGGTTGATTCAGCATCACATTGCTGGTGATGTTGAGACCAATCGCGATCAGCAGGTAGATCGTAAACGCAGTGATGGTCGCGACAGTGAGCGCGTCACCCGTGCGACCACCGAACGCGGTATCCGTTCCGCCACCGCCACCAAAGGCGCCGGTCAGACCACCGCCCTGTGGACGCTGGACGAGCACGATGAGAACGAGCGCAACGGAAACGACGATGAAGAGAAGCGTGAGAATGGAGAAGGTGATCTGCATGGGAACCCGATCTATCGGTCTTGCGGGCACTTGCGATGAGGGTTAGAACCCACCTCGCGTCGATATGCGGCTTGCTGCGCCGACGATGATCGCCGAGAAATCCGCCGCAATGAGCGACGCACCCCCGACGAGACCGCCGTCGATTTCTTCGCATGCGAAGATTTCAGCCGCGTTCTTGGCGTTCACCGAGCCGCCATAAATGACTCTGACCTGCTCGGCGAACCGCGCACTATACAGTTCCGCGAGCGTTTGCCGAACGGTTCGGTGAGCTTCCGCGGCGTCCTTGACCGTGGCGGTCCGGCCAGTGCCGATCGCCCAGACCGGCTCATAGGCAACAACGAGGGCCGACATCGACTCCTCGGTGTGACCCGCGAGCGCGCCGCGCAGATGGGTGGCGATCACGGCATCGGCGCGCCCAGCCTCGCGCTCGCCGTGGGTTTCCCCCACGCAAAGCACGGGAATCAGGCCGTTTTCGCAGGCCATGCCCAGTTTTTTCGACAGCACCGCATCGGACTCGCCCAGCCCGTGGCGTCGCTCAGAATGCCCGATAAGCACGGAGGTGCATCCGGTGTCCTTGATCATGGCCGCCGAGACTTGCCCGGTGAATGCGCCCGATGGGTGCGACGAGCAATCTTGGCCGCCGACGATCACCGCTCCCGATCTTTCCGCGCCGATCGCGCCGACCACCTCCACCAGCGCTGGAAACGATGGGAAGACCGCAACATCGACGCCGGGGTGCGCGCGCGCCGACTCCGCAACCAAGCGGGCAAGCGCAAGGCTTTGAGCGCGAGTCGCGCTCATCTTCCAATTGCCGCCGACGAAAGGTTTGCGCGTTGCCATGGGGGAAGCCTACTCCATCCCGCGTCGCACTGGCACGCGCCGCGTGCGGCTCACCTATCTTCCCCGCTCACATGCCGCGCCCCACCACTGCCGCCGAAATCCGCCAGACCTTCATCGACTTCTTCGTCGAGAAGGCCGGCCACACCTTTGCACCGTCGAGCCCCGTCGTTCCCCACGATGACCCGACCTTGCTGTTCACCAACGCGGGCATGAACCAGTTCAAGGATGTCTTCCTTGGCCGGGGCAAGCGCGACTACACCCGCGCCGTCAACACGCAGAAGTGCATTCGCGCCGGCGGCAAGCACAACGATCTCGAGGATGTTGGCAAGGACACCTATCACCACACCTTCTTCGAGATGCTGGGCAATTGGTCCTTCGGCGACTACTTCAAGCAAGAGTCGATCCGCTGGGGCTTCGAGCTTCTCACCAAGGTCTACGGACTCGACCCCAACCGCCTCTACGCAACTTGGTTTGAAGGCAATCCCGCCGCGGGACTCGAGCCCGACCTCGAGGCGAAGGCGTTGTGGGAATCGCTGCTTGCGAAAGACCATGTCATTCCAGGCAATATGAAGGACAACTTCTGGGAAATGGGCGAGACCGGTCCGTGCGGCCCATGCACCGAGATTCACTACGACCGCATCGGCGGCGGCCGCAACGCCGCGCATCTCGTCAACTCGGGCGACCCCGATGTGCTCGAGATCTGGAACCATGTGTTCATCCAGTTCAATCGCGAGCCTGATCGCTCGCTCAAGCCGCTGCCCGCCAAGCATGTCGACACCGGCATGGGCCTCGAGCGGCTGGTGAGCGTTATCCAAGACAAGCGCTCGAACTACGACACCGACTTGTGGACGCCTATTTTCGAGGCAATTCGCCTGCGCACTGGCGCGCCCGCCTACACGGGCAAGCTCGATGATCACGCCGACATCGCCTATCGCGTGATCGCTGATCACATCCGCTGCCTCACGATGGCGTTGACTGATGGAGCAACTCCGAGCAATGAAGGACGCGGCTATGTGCTGCGTCGCATTCTTCGCCGCGCCGTGCGTCACGGTCACCAAACTCTCGGCGTTCGCGGCGCATTTCTCAAGGATCTTGTTCCTGCCGTGGTCGCGAGCCTCGGCGGCGCGTTCCCCGAACTCACGCCGGCCGCAAAGCGCGTTGCGCAGTTGATCGACGACGAGGAAGTTCAGTTCGGCAAGACGCTCGAGCGCGGACTCGCGCTGTTCTCTGAGGCGGCCGCGCGGGTGAAGAAGGCCGGTGGAAACACGGTTTTTCCCGCCGAAGACGCGTTTCGCCTGCATGATTCGTCTGGTTTCCCCATCGATCTCACTCAGGTGATGGCCGAGGAAGCGGGCATGACCGTTGATGTTGCCGGATACGAAGTGCTCATGGATTCCGCGCGCGAACGCAGCCGCAGCGTTGGCACCACCGACACGGGCATGCACTTTCCGCCCGATGCAATTGCAAAGCTCGAAGAGCTCACGATCAAGCCCACCGACGATCACGGCAAGTTCGCGGGCAAGCCCACGGCCGCGACGCTCATGGCAATCTGGAACGGCAAAAACTTCGATGACTCCGCCGACGCCGATTCATCGCGCGTGATCGCTTGCGTGTTTGATCGCACGCCGATGTATGCCGAAATGGGCGGACAAGTGGCCGACCACGGTGGATTTCACCTCGACGGCGCCGGAAGTTTTGCGATCGAGGATGTTCAGCGCGCGGGCCAGTATGTGCTGCACATCGGACGAGTGAATCACGGCCGCATCAAGTGCAGCGCGCACGGCCAACTCATGATCACGCGCGAACGCCGCGAGTCGATCCGCGCCAACCACAGCGCAACCCACGCGATGAACCTCGCGTTGCGCGCGGTGGCTGGCGACGAGGTCGAGCAGAAGGGCTCGTTGGTCGACGGCGACAAATTGCGCTTCGATTACGCGGCAAAAAACGCGCTTTCGCTTGAGCAGATCAAGGAAGTCGAGCGACGAGTGAACGCCAGCATCAAGGCGAATCATGTTGTCGATGCTCGGGAAGTTCCGCTGGCCGCCGCTCGCGGAATCAGCGGCGTACGCGCGGTGTTCGGCGAACGCTATCCCGATCCAGTGCGCGTAGTTTCAATCGGCGCGACGGTGGCGGATCTGCTCGCCCACCCAACAAACGCCAAGTGGAAAGAGTTGTCGATCGAGTTCTGCGGTGGAACCCATGTTGCAAACATGGGCGAGGCGAAGCAGTTCGTGCTTGTGAGCGAAGGCGGTCTTGCCGCAGGAATTCGCCGTGTTTTCGCGCTGACCGGTCCGCGCGCGATGGCGGCGAACATGGCGGCTGATGGACTCAATGCGCGCATCAAAGACGCGACGAAACTCGATGGCGATGCGCTCGCGAAGGAAATCGCGGAGATCACCAAGCTGATGGAGTCGCTTGAAATCAGCGCGGTCGCCCGCGTAGAAATCGATCGCGCCATGGAACCGCTGCGCGAGAAGGCGAAGGCCGCACGCAAGCAAGCCGAAGGTGCAAATCGCGACCTCGCCGTTGCGCAAGCACGCGAAATCGTCGACGCGCACGCCAAGAGTTCCGCGCCAACCAAAGCGCTCATCGCCATGATCAACGGCGCCGATGCAGGCGCGCTCCTCGCCGCAATCGACACCGCGCGCGCAAAGCTCGCGGACACGCCGGTCCTGTTTCTCTCGCCGGATTTCGACGGCGGGAAGGTCGCGATCGCCGCGACATGCCCGAAGAGCGCCAACGACAAAGGCCTCAAAGCCGGCGACTGGGTGAAGGCCGCCGCGCAGGCGTGCGGTGGCGCAGGCGGCGGACGGCC
>QWPT01000100.1:2625-7481 GCA_003671075.1 Planctomycetota bacterium | reverse complement strand
GGGACAGGCATGGATCCGGGACAGGCATGGATCCGGGACAGGCATGGATCCGGGACAGGCATGGATCCGGGACAGGCATGGATCCGGGACAGGCATGGATCCGGGACAGGCATGAATCTGGGACAGGCATGGATCATCCTTACTGAGTGCCCATCCGCCGCGCCGCAAGCCAACACCCAGATCGATCCCTCAACCTTCAGCGTGGCCCTGCACACCAATCATGGACACCCATGACATTCCTAACCGACCCTCTCGGTCGCCTCGAACGCTTCGGGGCTGACGTAGCCGAGTGAGCCGTGGATTCTGATTCGGTGGTACCACACCTCGATCCATTCAAAGATTGCCGTATGCGCCTCATCGTGCGTGCGGAAGTGCCGATCGCGGACGAGTTCCTTCCTCAGGGTCGCCCAGAGGCTCTCCATCCCACAGCTCTCCATCCCACAGCTCTCCATCCCACAGCTCTCCATCCCACAGCTCTCCATCCCACAGCTCTCTATCCTGGCGTTGTCGTTGACTTCACTGCATTGCACCTGCGATACATCCAGCGCTTAACTCGGGAGGCGAGAATGCGCGAACATTTGAGTGTCCACAAAATGCGGGCAAGCACACACTCAAGAATACGAACGACGCAATTCCTTAAGGAGGCAGTCGCTCAGGGGGCAGCGTCTCACCAGGCAGCCAAGGTGCGAGACCGATCGGCTTTACATCGTCATTCGTATGTGCAGGATTGGGGCCTACGGATCCAAGAGTGAAGTCTTGCACGCCACCCGGATGCTCAGGGTCAACGCGTTGGTAGATCAGCGGGCTGCCCGAATATGGATCACGAGGAAGTTCGCGCAGATACTCGGGAACGAGTTCTGCAAGATCCTTGGGATAGGCCCCGCGCACGATCCAAAATCGCTCGAGTGCAATGACTGTTGCGAGTGCCCGCTGCCAAAGGACTCGCTCGTCGATGGGGAGACGCCCACCAAATTCTTGCAGGTACGGGACAAACTTCCTTGCCAGTGCAGAAAAAGGTACTGGCTTGAGTGTCCGCGCATACGACTCCTTCGAAAGACGATCACGGAGTGTCGCGCAGAAATCTCGAATCTCTGCGCTGACACTTTCAAAGGATCCCAACCAGAGGTCGTCGTTCCCTGCCAGCGGGTTTGCCATTATCACCTTGCCTGCAGCACCCCACCGTCCAAGTCGCAGATTGTCGGGCGAAGCAAAGAACTTCGCGAGGTTTTCAAGTGCAATGAGTTCTTGTCCGTCGAGCGCTCTGGAGTCAGGCGATGGGTCGCTTTGGCGTTGGACGATGGATTCGATCGCGTCGAGCCACTCTTTTTCTCGTCGCGTGCGAACGGCAATGACGCCCAGTGCAAGCGTATCACTCAGGATTGTCAAGCTCGCCAGTCCGCTCAGCGTAGTGGGAGTTTGGCGAAAGAGTCGAGCCATTGCAAGGTTGGACTCGAACGCGCGCAAGAACTCTTCGTCGTTCTTGGTCGCCAGCGCAGTGTGCATTCGAGTCCAATTGATGCGGCTGAGTTTCATCCACTCCCTCAAAATGCGCCCACCACTGTCCCAACCACTGATTTGAAGTGGATCGCTTTGAATCCCCTTACAAAGCGCGAGCGCATCGAGGTGGTTGAAGAGTCCAGTCTGTCGAAGTTGTTCGCACCACGCGATGATCTCGGGTGATTGGAGCCGTGCATCGAGTCTCAAGCACGCCGGTTGCGCTGTACTTTGGAGATTGAGAAAGTTGCCTGGCCACACGTAGACTTTTGGGAGGGTCGGGTCGACGGCGTTCCGTGCTGTGTAGTGTGCGAGTGCGCGGTTGAGCACAATGGCAGCATCTTCATCGGGTGAGAGTGGCGCCTCCCCGAGTCCATCGCGTAAAAGTGCAGCCAACGCTGCGGTGGCGGTGCGCTGAAAGTTCTTCGCTTTGTTCGCTTGCCAATGCAGGAATCCTTCGTACGTGCCCGCGGCTGCAATGATGATCGCAAGCAGCGCGAGCGCGATTCTCCGCAGCATTCGCTTGCGCTTCATCCAGCGATCGCGGCGTGCCTGTTCGTGGACGAGAGAAGGGAAGTATCTCGCAACTCCATCTGTGCCAATCACGGTGGTGGTGTTCGCGGGTCCCAACTCTTTCGGAAGCCCGCACTCGGGGCAGAGAACAGCGCAATCGATGACGCGCAGCCCGATCAAGTTGTAGCGACAGGCGATGCAGAAACCAACTCGTTGCAAGAGCAGGTGCACCTTCAAGCGCAACAGCCAATCTCGAACAAGCAGAAAGGTGACACCGAAGGTTCCAATGGTCAATGCGATGAAGAGCGAAAGGAGCAGATAGGTTCGCCAGGCTACGACGAACATGTTGACCGAAGGCCCAGTCATGCGCCTGAGCAACCCGCCAACGCCCAACGCCAGACCAGCGGCGAGAATCAGCTGAATTCCAACCATGCAGAGTCGTGCGAAGATTCCGCCTCGCGCTGCAGCGACAATGTGAGCGCACTGCGCATCTGAAAAATGATCAAGCGCCTGGAAGGCTCGATGAATTTTGCGGGTGATCAATCTCATCTGGGTGTGGGATTCGGGTTCCTTGAATCTTTACGGTTCGCATGTAGAGGAGTTCCAACCTCCCATCGCAAAGCTCAATGCCGATACTGCGCGTGACACTGCGCGCAGCCACTCTTGAGTTCGGTCATGATCGTCGCAGCGCGTGCAGTGCCGCTAGCGACGAGCGATGGTGCGTGGATCGAAACCCCGCAATTCACCACCAACAAAGCCTCGAAAGAGACTCGTGCAAAGAGCGGAGCGTCGGAGGTTCAAAATGCGGTGCAGCACCCAGCCGCACTGACTTGCACATTCTCGCAACTCAACGCCTTGCGACCGTGTGCGAAGGTTTGGTGCGAAGGCTCGCGGCTGTGTGCAAACCTTCAAAGTGATTCAATGGGCGATAAAGGATTCGAACCTTCGACCCCACGCGTGTGATGCGTGTGCTCTAACCAACTGAGCTAATCGCCCGATAGACGCTCGAGTATAGCACAAGCATCCCCTCGTTCAAGGTCGCGCGGCGTGCGCCTTATCGGGGCTAGCGCATGATCACCATTTCGCCCACTAGACCTGGTCCGAAGGCTAATCCAACCCAGGGCCGCGGCGCGCGTGTTGCGTGGAGGCGTTCGAGAATGAACAGCAGGGTCGCGCTCGACATGTTGCCGTAATCGCGCAGAATCGCGCGGCTGGGAGCGCCCGCGTCGGGCGGAAGCGCGAGTGCGGCGAGCACGGCATCGATCACGCGCGGCCCGCCAGGATGGATCGCCCAGCTGGCGATGTCGGTGATCGCCAGACCACTTTCCGCGAGCGCGGTGCGCACCCAAGCGCCAACTTCGCGCTCAAGCACATCAGGCACGCGCGCGCCGAGGGTCATCTCGAATCCGCGGTTGCCGATGGTCCAGCGCATCTGGTTTGCCGTGTCGGCGATGAGCGTGGTGTGCGTGGCTGCGAGTTCGGGCGACGCGCTGTCGTGGCCACGGGTAACGACGACCGCCGCCGCGCCATCGGCGAAGAGCGTGTTGGCGACAAGCTGGTCAAGCCGCGCCGTGTGATGAAAGTGCGCCGATGGAACCTCCGCGCAGCAAACGAGCACGATTGCCGCAGGATTGGCCAACACCGCGTTGCGCGCGGCGGCGAGTGCGTTCACCGCGGCGTGGCAGCCCATGAAACCGACATTGAGGCGCTGAACGGTGCGCGCAAGTCCAAGCGATGCGATCAGGTGCGCGTCGATGCCTGGCGATTCAAAGCCGGTGCACGATGCGGTGATGATGTGGGTCACTTCGCCTGGCGTGATCGCCGCGCCAGCGAGCGCCTTGACGCAGGCTTCGAGCGACATCGTCCGCGCGGCGACCGACCAGATCGCCATCCGTTCTGCAGTGCTGGGCACTTCGCCAGCGCGGTAAAAACACTCATCGTCCGATTCAAACACTGCGCAGGCGCGCGTGTCGATTTCACTGCGATTGGCAAGTCGCGCGAGCACGGCGCGGTCGACTTCGGGCGGCGAAATTCGGTCGGCGATCGCCAACCACTCGTCGCGGGTGATCAAGCGTTTCGGATTGGCTGTGCCGATCGATCGGATGCGGGCGCTCATAGCGATGCCTCGAGGCGACGGCCGATGCTTGCAGAAAATGCTTCGAACGGCTCAGGCGCGCGGTTGCCGATGCTGATCAGCGCGCGCACCAACATCGGACTGCGCAGGAGCAGCGCAATCACTCGGCAGCGCGTGCGCGATCGGCCGACGATGCTCGCGTACAACGCCGGCCACATCGTCCACGACGCTTCTCCGCGCGCAATCTGCGCCGCGACCACACCCGCCGCCGCGCCCGTCGCGATCGCCCAGCTCATGCCTTCGCCAGTGAAAGGCTCGATGTATCCCGCGGCGTCGCCCGCGACGAGGATGCCATCGGCCGCCACGCACGCGCGCCGACGCGTGAGAAGCGGCGTGCCTTTCCATCGCGCGTTGGTGATGGCGCTCGTGTTCAGCACGCGCGCGCCGAGCCAGTCGCGCGCGCAATCCGCGACGCTGGCGAATTGGCGCAGCCGCGCTGGATCAATCGCCGCAGCCACATCGATCGCACCCGACGGCAGTTCGACGGCACCGATGTATCCGCCGCGCGCGACGCGCATGAGGATCTCGCCCTCGCCGCAGGCGATCGCACCCGCGGCGATGGTCGCGCCGAAACCGATGCGACTCTTGCGGGCGATGCGCCAAGTAAAATCAGCGTTTCCGTCAAGCGATGTGCCCGAAAGTCCATCTGCCGCAATGGCGACCCGCGCGCAGATGCGCTCGTCGCCGCGCGCGATCTCGACCACATCGCGCCCCA
>QWPT01000100.1:0-2539 GCA_003671075.1 Planctomycetota bacterium | reverse complement strand
TCGCGCCCCACGTCGCGCCCCAAAACGCGCCCCGGCGTCCCGAGCCGTACATCCACTCCGCATCTGCGCGCCTCGTCGATGAGCCTCGAATCGAGCGCGTCGCGACCGATCGCCACTCCTGCGTTTCGTCGCAGCGTCAGCTCGCGCGTTGCGCATGCCAACCGCACCGATCGCAAATCGATCGCGCCATCAAGCACATGACCCGCGTCGATCGCGCGCAACGTTTCCACGCCCGCCGGCGCGAGGCAGCAACCGCACACTTTGTCCCGAGGAAATTGGGCGCGATCGATCAGCAGCACGCGCGCGCCCGTCCGCGCCGCCGCGATGGCCGCGCACGAACCTGCTGGTCCCGCGCCCAGAATCGCGACATCGAACGCGACATCGAACGCGCCCGCACTCGCACTCGTAGTCGCGCGCGCATCTTTCTCCGCCGTCATGCTCTGCTCCACCACAAGCGCCAGCGCGCCGGCCATGCGCGTTCGAATTGTGCGCCGGCAAGTCCCGCGCTTTGCGCCAGTGCGCGCGCCTCTTCGATGGTGAACGCGGCGCGCACGCTGACCAGCGCGTCGTAGTGCACGACGCGCGACCGGCTCAGCACGCGCGAGCCAAGCCAAGCAAGCGCGAGTCCCGTCCGCGATCGGTCGAGATCCGTCACCGCCACGGCGACTTCCGCGGCCTCTTTCATGCGCGCAAGGGCGATCTGCGCCGTTGCCTGGTCGCAATGGTGCAGAAACAACGAGTTGATCACGATGTCCGCCCGCGCGGGAATCGCCTCGCGCAGCAGGTCGCAGCGCACAGTGGCAACCGTGATGTCCGCCGCCGCCGCCCGCGCCCGTGCGACTTCGAGCGCGTGGGCGCTCACATCGCACAGCGTCCAATCGATGTTGATCCCCTCGCGCCGCGCGCGCCTGGCCATCGCGATCGGCCCGTCGCCTGACCCCGTCGCCACATCAAGCACGCGCAAGGTTCGACCGTTGGCATTCACCTGGCGCGCGGTCTTTGCGATCCGCGGCCACAGAAGCCAGTGGCTGCGCGACCACGCATTGAGGCGCACAAGACCCGCGAGGGCGTGGTCGTGCTCGGTCCCGTCGATCGCGGGATCATCCATCAATTCGTCGACTCGGACGCGCGCGCGCATGGGCGGCCAAGGGTAGCAGGCGTGCGACCGAACTCGCCCTCCACGCGCAGCGGTCGACGGGGCGGATCATCCGGCCCACCGCATTCATGCCCACCGCAGAAAACCGCCGATCCACCCCGCCTCGGGTCGCAGTGGTCACGCTGCACGGCCCGTTCCGAGGCGACTTCTGATGAAACACTTCTTACTGCGGGTTTTTCCTCTGTTCTGCGTGTGCGTTGTCCCTGTTGCCACGCTCGCGGACGGCGGTGCGGCTGAGTCGCGCGTCGAGTCGCCCGCCGAGTCGCGCGCCGAGTCGCGCGGATGGGCTGGTGCATGGGACACCGCGTGGAGCGACGGTGGCGGCCGCCTCGTCCTCGAGCAGACTGGCGACACCATCACTGGTCGCTATCCGCAGCTCGGAGTGCGCATCGAGGCGCGGGCTTCTGGCGATCAACTTCAGGGTCGCTGGTTCGACGGCGATCACTCCGATTCGTTCGTCGTCGTCCTGAGTCGCGACGGACAATCGTTCACGGGGCGTGATGACCGGTACGGATGGTGGAGCGGCATGCGCGCCAAAACCAGTGGAAGCGCGCAGACACTGAGTTGTGCGACTCCGCGTGATGTCTTTGTCAATTTCGTCGCCGCGGCCAATAGGGCACGCGATGGAGACGAGGATTCCTGGGGCACTGCAGCGCAGGCCATCGAGTTCGACGCCGCTGCCGCGCCCGAGCCGCGCACGGTGCAACTCCGGAGAATCCGCGAACTGTTCAATGTCATGGACCTCACCACCTTCCGCACCTGGGAGGTCGCCACCGACGAGCCGTCGGGCGTTCTCACGCTGGAGTTGCAACAACCCAGGTCGGACGCCGTCCTCAAGCTCACGATTCGGCGCGATGGCGCGGGCCAGTGGCACATCGTCATGCCCAGCACCGACCAGCTCGTCGCGGCGCGCAAGGCGCTCGTGGCAGGTTTCGGAGCGAATCCACCGACCGGCCAGTCGTTCAAGAGCTTGCAGAGCGCGCGCGACGCCATGCGCAGTTTCCTCATGGGAAGCGCGGACTGGGACGGCGAAGGTAAAGCGCTGGCGATGTCCACGCTCGACCTGAGTAGATTCCCGGAAACACTGCGCGACACCGACAGCGAATTGGTTGCTGGCTACCTCTTTCGCACCCTGCAGGCCATCAACTTCAATGGCCTGCAGTCCCTGCCGAACAACAGCAGCAGCCGCGATCCCGCAACGGTGTTTCGTCATCAACACGGCTCGATCGTGTTGGCGCCGACCGGCCCCGAGGCTGGAGCGCCTTGGAAATTCACCCCCCAAACCGTCGAGCAGATTTCCGAGCTGTACTTCGCCACTAGTCAGCTGCCGCCATCGACAACGATTCAATCGCCGCAGGGCTGGGTTCCCTCGGCAACCTACTT
>QWPT01000010.1 GCA_003671075.1 Planctomycetota bacterium | reverse complement strand
GCGGTAGAGCGGCAGCCTTCCAAGCTGCATGTCGAGGGTTCGATCCCCTTCGCCCGCTTTGCTTCATCGGCCAGTGGACCGCCTCGCGGGACATGGGCCGATCGACGGCGAATCGAAACAAACCATCAACCATGCATGCGCGCAAGCATCTAGCGCATGCGGGCGATGACATGGTGAACGTGCCACCACTTGTTTACTCCACGTCCAACCGCGCCAGCACGGTTCACCTCTTCGCGATGAAGAATGTCGAGACCACTCAGCAAACGGCTGACTTCTTCCTCGCCCTGCGATGTCATTGTGTTCGGCGCGGCGTTGCGAACGAACTCGTCGTCGGGACCGAAAAACTGCGCGACGAGCACGCCGCCTGGAGCGATTCCTTCGAGCACGCGCGCGAACACTTCGGGGAAGCTCTGCGGTAGGACGAACGGCAGCACGAAGCCCGCGTGCACCAAACCGAATCCATGAGGCTCGATGCGCTGTGCAAAATCCTCGAGGGTCGCGAGGTGAAGTTCGAGCGCGGGTCGCTGTCCGTCGAATGCGCAGTCCACCGTCGAGCGGGCTCGGTCGAGCATGTCCTGATAAGGATCGAACGCCACCACATCGAAGCCCGCCTGGAGAAGCGCAACGATCTCCTTCCCCGGGCCACATCCAATGTCCAGCGCTCGCCGAGGCGCGACCGACTCAGCGTGCGCGATACCCATCAATAATTCGCGGCGCGGCGGAGCGCCTGCGGTGCCGGAAAGAAACTCAGCGCAGCGCTTGGAGTCGAACGCCGAAACCGTGTATTTGTGGGCCGAATCCATGCGTGCAAGGTACGCCCAATGCACGCGGACATCCTCTCGGATACGGCTCGACGGACATCGGTGACAGTCTCGGGTGACCGATAGCCTCACCAAGAAATCGTTGCGCGCACCGCCTGAGCCACCGAACGGTGGCATAGGCATCGAGGTTATCTCCCACGCCCGCGTCATCCGCAGTTTACTTTCAGGGGGGGGCGCTAATTCACTGAAAGCCGCACCACGCAGTTGCGCCGCGCGACAAACGCGCCACACTCCCAATCAAGAAGTAAATGTCGCTAGAGGGCGTACTTGAACGACACTACTTCCGGAAGAGGAAAAAAGAGATGCGTCTTCGATGCCCAGCATTCGTGTCTGCTTTGATGATTGCCAACGCGGTTGGCGGATCGATGTTTGCGTCGCATTGCTACGCCGACTCGCAGATCAATCTTGCGCTCGTTGGACCGACAACGCCGGTCATTGTTAATCAAATCATTGACATTAAACTCCGCGCAACGCAGGAGCAGATCACTACGCTCGTCGGAACCAGTTTCGTGGCGATCGACTGCATCCTGCAGTGGAACCCGAAACAGCTTCAGCTCCAGGGACTCGTCAACACCGGCTCTGCGCCACTGTTGAGTTCCTACTTCCCAACGGTCGCGAACGACTACACCGGCATCAACGAAGTCATTCCGCCTGCGGACGGAAACGCGCTTTACTACGCTCTTGCTCCATTGGGTAATCCAGTGCAAGTGCCTCTGACCGGAGTCCAAGTTGTCACCTTCCGCTTTAAGGTGCGCGCCGCCTTCGCCAAGTCGACCGTGAGCATCGCGCCGACACTCACCGTACGCACCGTGGCTGACACCATCGTTTACGACGGAACCGTCCCAGGACTCGATGTCACTGGCACGCTTTCCTCCGCGAGCATCGTGCAAACTACGCCATGCCCTTCCGATATCGACGGCAATGGCACCGTCAATTCCTCTGATCTTGCCCTGCTCCTGAACGGATGGGGCGCTCCTGGCACCGCCGACATCAATGGGTCAGGGATTGTTGACGCAGCAGATCTTTCCATTCTTCTCAGCTCTTGGGGTGCTTGCCCGGGGACCTAACCATGCGACGAAACCGATTCAACAACCTCGTTCAAGGCGCACTGTTCTGCGCAGCCCTTCTGGTCACCGCCCCGACACTTCTCGCGGGAGGTACCTCGGTTACTCTCGTGACGCCCCGTTGCGTGACCATCGGAACCGACATGATTGTCGACCTTCGAATCGGTGCGGGAGCCCCGAGCGTCGTCGGCCTGCAGAGCGCGTTGAGCTACAACGGCGCGGTGCTTCAGTTCGTCTCTGAGGAGCCGGGCGATGCTCCGTTCGATCTGCCGATCTACTTCACGCACAACTCGGCGTTGAGCAATTTGAGCCTCGCCGTCGGAATCACACCTCCCAACGCGCCGTCGGCTGGCAATGTCGTGGCCAAGCGACTTCGCTTCCATGTCATCGGTGCGGCTGGTGACTGCACCCCGGACCAACTCGTGCAGTTTCGGTCCGACAAGCAAGTGCGCAATCTGCTCACCGACTCCAATGGCACCGCGATCCTGCCGGTTCTGGCCAGCCTGAATGAAGTGAACCTCGGACCTGGTCCGAGCATCACCGCCGCGGCTGATATCGTCGGCGAGCCGCCAATTGGCTCGATGCAATTGATCACCAACCTCGGCGTTGTCACCGCTTCTGGCTGCGGCCCGATTCTCAACTTGACCTTTGTTCGCAGCGATGGCGAACTTGTTGTTTCCGCGCCGTTCGAGCGCGCCAACAGCCCGATCAGCATCGTTTGGACCGTGACGGATGAATGCGGCCGCTCCTCTTCTGACACCCAACTGGTCACCGTCAATGTTGTGTACGGCGACCTTTCGGGCAACGGCATCGTGGATGCGCCTGACCTCGCCGTCGCTTTGAACTCCTGGGGTACAGCCAACGCCGCCGGTACCGGTGATGTCGATGGAGACGGCACGATCAACGCCAAGGACATCGCCACCCTTCTCAACAACTGGGGTTCGACCACTCCGTGATCGCGGTGCTGTGATTTGCAACCAATGCTCTTGCAGTGAGCTTTGATGTATCTTGGGGAAATCATGAAGCGCATCGCGCCACTGCTATCGTTCGCCCTGTTCCTCGCATCAAGTGCGCTCGCCGATGAGGCGATCATCATTGCGCCTCAGGGCAAGATCGATGTCGCCGACTTGCGCGGCACGCCCCTCGCCATTGCGCAGGCGCGATTGTCGACGGACTCGCTTGCGGTGTCGCCCGCCGAGCGGAGCCTGCGCCAACACTCGACTTTCTCGATCGGAACTGGAGATTTCCTGTTGCGGGCGACCGTCGTTTTCGATGAAGCCAACGGCCTGGGCGCGGGCGTCGTGTTTGATGGTGGAGCCGTGCTGCTCGATGATCCTCAGTGGGGCGCGGTGCTCACTGGAAGGCTCTTCGGCGGCGGCAAATTCCCCTTCGAGACCGAACGGCCCGCCAGCGCCCGACCGGGCGCACCGATGGAGATCGAGATCGAACGCGCCGATGGCGTGATGGTCGTCCGTATCAACGAGTTTGAGATGGGACGCATCGGAGTCAAGGATTTCGCAATTGGCCGCGTTGGGTTCGACCTCGCCGCTGGCGCAATGCGCGTGCTTGAGTCCCGAATCGACGGCGATTTCACCCGCATTCCGCGGCCGCTCGCTGTGTTCACCGGCGCCGACGGAGATATCGACGAGTTTCGCGATCCGAGCCTTGCCTCCGATGGCAAGCGCGCCCTCGTTGGCGCCATCGCCGTCTCCACGGCTGCGGATGGCTCGACCAAAAATTCACTTCATGCCCGATTCATTACTACGGCAGATGACTCCGGCAGCACGATCGGCGACGCGTTCACGATCGAAACATCGCCGACGGAAGTCGACATCGTCACGCTCGGCTACCGCGCAGGCGATGCGCGTCCGTGGAAACTCCTGGCGCAAGCGACATCAGCAGGACGACTCGCCGAGTCGCTCGTCGCCTTCGATTCTGCCGACGGACGCGGATTTACCCGTTCCGGCGAAATCAACTCGAATGCTCGTCTGCAGTTGCTGCCTGGAGCGATGCGGACGCTTGCCGACGGTCGCGTGGTTGCCGGTGCGACGCGCGTTGTCGACGGTCAACCGAGGGCCTGCGCCGTTGAGCTCGATGGAGCGAACTCGTGGAAGTTCGTCGATCTTGACGCAGCGCCCGGCTGCGAACCCATGTGGCTCAGCGACGCGACTGTGCTGGTGCGAATCCCACGCGAAGCAACCCGTCAGCTCCTCGTGGTGGGCGCGGCGGACGGCGCGCGGCGTCCGATGACGGGATTTGAGGGCGCATCAACCGTCGCGGCACCGATCACTGCACGCGGCGAACTTCTTCGCGTTGCGCAGGCCGATCCAGGGTTTCCGTATCCCTTGCAGGAGCTGGTCTCGAGTGATGGAGGCGCCACTTGGACCCGCGCGCGGTCACTGTGGGGATCCGCCGCGGGCCACGCTTGCAGCGCTGAACTTGCAGGACAGCGAGTCATTGTCTTCGAAGGTGGCGACCGAGCGCGCCGCGAGCATGTGCTGCTACTGCGCCTACCCGAGGCGAGCGAGCCGACCCCAAAGTCGGTCGGCACAAATTCCGCCATCGGTCCCGCCATCGGTCCCGCCATCGCTCCCGCCACCGCCCCGCGATAACGCAACCCACCCCGATCTCAATCCGCAACCCGCATCACTCACTCAGTGCGCGTTGGTCACCGCCGACAGGATGGCGGCGAAGTCGACCTGCGTCTTGGGGATTTCCGCTTCCCAGGCGTAGGAAATCAGGCCGTTGGTACCAACGACATAGACCGCGCGCTTGGTGACGCCCTTGAGTCCCATCAGGTCGGCGTGCAGCGCATCGAAGCTTTCCGAAACGGTCTTGTTGAAGTCCGAGAGCACCGGAAACGGGATGTTCAGGTCGGTGCGAAACTTGTCGGTCACGAACGGGCTGTCGATCGAAATTCCGAACACCTTGCAACCGAGGGAGTTCCATTGGTCCCAGTGATCCCGGAAATAGCACATTTCTTCGGTGCAAACGGAGCTGTACGCGAGCGGAAAGAACAGAAGGACCACCTTCTCGCGCCCGAGAAACCCGCCAAGGTCCACCACTTCGCCGGGCTTGGAGGGAAGTTGAAAGACCGGTGCTTTGGTGCCGACTGCGAGTGCCATGGAAGATTCCTTTGGGGTACGAATGGTCGGCGCTCATCCCGGCCGAGTCAGGGGGAAGGAATCTACAGGTTTGCGAGGACTGTTGGTATTGGTCGACAACAATTCATCTCAGAACCCAACATCGTGCGTTTGCGGGATCTCTAAAAATATCTCTTGGCTAACCCCGAACTCGCGTTATCTTCACGATGGAATCTTGGGAACCACAGAGGTGAGGGTGACCATCTTTTCCGTCTCTACGTCAGGCAGTTGCGTTGTCAATTCTGACTGAGGCGATTCCTCTCCCTGGCGATGTTTGGCCTGAAGATGTTCCCCCGACGAATCTGCCCCGAAGCGATTTTGTCCTAATTAGGAGCCTGAAGATGCGATCGATGAAGTGGACTTCCCTTTGTAGCGCCGTTGCCGGCGTCGTCTTTGCCGCAAGCGCCATGGCGCAGGATTGTGCAACCGCGCCAGCCGCGGTCATCGGAGCCAATGCTTTCGACACCACCGCATCAGCGGTCAATGTCGCGATGCCTGCGGGCTCTGGTTGTGCGACCTCGCACACGATCTATAAGGTCGGTTACTACAAGTTCACCGCCGCGACCGCTGGAGTGCACACGATCGCATTCTGTGGCGGCGCGACCTTCGATACCCGAGTCGCAGTTCTCAATACATGCGACCCAGCTGGTGGCGTACTCGCGTGCAACGACGACTCATGCGGTCTGCAGAGCCAGACCGCGGTGAACTTGACCGCTGGTCAGCAGTGCGTCATTCTCTACGGCGGATACGGCGCGACCAACTTTGGCGCGGGCAGCTTCACCATCACCGAGCCGACCGCTGGCGGCGGTTGCGGCCCGGGCAGCGACACCCCACCGGTTTTGGTCATGGGTGACAACCTCTTCGCCAACACGGCGACGGGAACCATTGTTGCCATGGCTGGACTTTGCGATCCGGGTCCGGCTGGCGACGACAATTTCTACAACACCAATTACTACAAGTTCACGCCGGCGGAGTCGGGAACCTATCGACTCTCGACCTGCAACCTTGTCGACTTCGACAGCCGCATCGCAATCATGAACAATTGCGATCCGAATCAGGGCGTCCTTGCCTGCAATGACGACGGAGCTAGCTGCGCTGGCTTCAGCAGTTTCATCGCGGGTGTTGACCTTGTTGCGGGGACAACCTACTCGGTCGTCATCGGCGGCTACAACGCGGGCACCATCGCGGGCTCGGGTACTTTCAGCATCTCGATGAACACTGGTGGCGGTTGCCTCGCGGCGACGCCGCTCGTTGAAGGCCTCAACCCCTTCAGCACCGTTGGCAGTTCCGAAACGGTCGACCTGACTGGCGTTTGCGATCCCGGTCCGGCTGGCGATGACCTTGTCTACAACGCTGCGTTCTACACCTTCACGCCAACCACCTCGGCTGCGTATCAGATCTCCACCTGCAACCTCGCTGCGTTCGACACTCGTATCGCGGTCATGAACACCTGCGTCGTCTCTGACGGCGTGCTTGCGTGCAACGATGACGGCGCCGGCTGCGCGACCTTCTCCAGCTTTATCCCGGCGGTTGACCTGTCCGCGGGCGTGACCTACTACATCGTCCTCGGTGGCTATAGCGCCACTGATTCCGGAAGTGGCCAGATCGAAATCTCGCTGTTTGTTCCGTGCAGCCTGCCGGCGCAGTCTGGATTTGAGACCGAGCTTTGCGGCGAGGATCTCAACGGCGGCTGCAACAACGCAGCTGGTGGTTTCCCGACGGAGCCGATCGCGGTTGGCAACATCATCCTCGGCACCTTCTGGGCCGATGCGGGTACGCGCGACACCGACTGGTATTCGCTCACCCTGACTGAGGGCACCGAAGTCACACTGTCCATCGCATCGAGTCTGAATTGCTTCACGGCGATCGTTGACACCGGTTGCGGTGGAATCGTCGGCGGGGCGTCGGTTGGCTCCTGCCCGAGCACCACCTCGGTCTGCCTCGCGGCCGGCACTTACTATGTCGTTTGCCTCCCGAGCGCTTTCGAAGGTTACACCTGCGGTGGCGCGGTTGGAAATGACTACACGATCAGCGTGACGGGCATCCCTTGTGCTGCCAAGCCTCCAGCGAACGACCTTTGCGCGAACGCAGTTGTCGCCATTGAAGGCGCCAATCCGTTCGACAACACCTTTGCGGGTACCGAAGTCGTTGGAGCCACCTGTGGCTTCGGCGGAACGGCGTTCACCAAGGATGTCTGGTTCACGTTTACTGCAACCCAGGACGGCGATTACAACTTCTCGACTTGCTTGGGCGCGACTCCGTTCGACACCGGCATCGAGATCTATGACGCTTGCCCGGATGCCGGTGGTGTTCTCCTTGGCTGCAACGATGACGGTGCGGGTTGCGCGGCGTTTGCCTCGAACCTGAACTTTGCGATGACCATTGGAATGAACCGAACCATCCGCGTTGCGGGTTGGGGCGGCGCGGTTGGCGCGACTGACCTGACGATCACATTCGTCGGCGACGCTCCGAGCTGTGGCGATCCTGGAATCGGTTCGTGCTGCACCGCGCAGACGACCCCATTCTGCGACGACGCCACCTGCTGCAACCAGATCTGTGCTGCAGACCCGTTCTGCTGCAACACGATCTGGGATCAGGTTTGTGCCAACGCAGCGATCGCTGGCTGCACGAACTGCCAGGTTGCTCCTCCGGTGAACGACGAGTGCGCTGCTGCAATCAACCTGCCGCTCGGCGTGACTGCCTTCAGCACGCTCGGCGCAACAGGAACGACGGTGGCTTGCTTGAAGTTCGGCAACACCAATGTCTACAACGACCTGTGGTATGTGCACACCGCCACTGGAAACAGCACGCTCAAGATCTCCCTCTGCGGCTCGCTCTTCGACACGAAGATCGCTGTCTTCGAGGACTCATGCGCCGGTGCCTTGGTGGCCTGCAACGACGACGCAATCGCGCCAGCGGCTTGTGCGGGAACCTTGCAGTCCGAGTTGGTCTTCACCGCAGTCTGCGGCAAGACCTACTACATCTCGATTGGCGCCTTCAGCGCGACAGGGTTCGGTAGCGGAACCGCGAATGTCACCCAGCTCGGCACTTGTGCTCCGCCGTGCCCGACCGATTTCAACAATGACCAGCGGACGAACTTCCTTGACCTCGCAATCATCTTGAACGGCTGGGGTACGCCCTATCCCGACCTGAACGGTGACGGAAACGTGGCGAACCAGGACCTCTCCATCTTCCTGAACGGCTGGGGCCTGTGCCCGTAATCGGACATTAGGATCCAGTTCTGTATCTTGTTCATTCGAGCCCCCGGCCCACAAGGTCGGGGGCTCTCATTGAAGGCCGCGTCTAATCTGACTGATTCTCTGCAAATCCCATCGCCGACACCGACGATGGCCTCGTTCCTGCGTAAGTTTGGGCCACATGATCGCCTCGCGTCTTCATTTACTGAACCTACTGATCGCCAGCGCAAGCATCGCGCTGGGAGCGTCCTTGAACGCGCAATGCCCGAGCGCGCTGAGTTGCCTGGTCGTGCATTCGCCAGGAGGATGCGACAACCTGAGCTGCTGCACCCTTGTGTGCACGCTTGATCCAACCTGCTGCATCAACTCTTGGGATAGCTCCTGCGTCAACCTCGCCAACCAAAGCTGCGCCGGATACTGCGGCGCCGCTGCGAGCGGGTCGTGCTACGGCTCGCACGCCAACCCGTCGTGTGACACCGCCGCCTGCTGCAACGCGGTGTGTGCGATCGATCCTTACTGCTGTAACGTCACTTGGGACATCACTTGCGTTCAGTACGCCGGGTTCGCCTGCGCGGGTACACCGGGGATCTGCGGCCAAACGGCGGACAGTTGTTTCACGCCGCACCAACAGGGTGCGTGCAGCAACACCGCCTGCTGCCAGGCCGTCTGCAGCGTTGATCCAAGCTGCTGCGAGCAGTCATGGGACATCCTGTGCGTGTACGCCGCTGAACAGGTCTGCGTGCCCGGATGCGTTCCCGTTGCGGAGTCGACGGCCGTCACCGAGGTCGAGGGTTGTGACGAGCGCGTCAATGACCCTTGCTACATCACGACGACGGGAACTGCGCAGGTTTTGACCCCGAACCTGCAGTTGGTCGGCACGCTGGGAAGGCCGCCGAGTTCGCTCAATGGTGTCGATGTCGATGTGTACCGCATCACCATCGCCGATCCCGATGGTGACGGATCCGCAAAGGTCGCGATCAATTTCGCGTCATCGCCGCCAGCATGGGCAGCACTGCTTCCCGCTGTCGGCTGCGCACCGATCTCGTCGAGTCTCTCGCATATCGCAAGCAATCTCTGCGTCGATGCGGCTACGACTCCGACCTGCATTCCCGCTGGCGAGTATCGCGTGGTGGTCAGCGGCGGAACCTATCCGACATTCGGCGGTGGAAATCTCGCCTGCAACGACGGCAATCAGTACACGCTCAAGATCACGGTTGCACAGGCTTGCAACGCCTGCTCCCCAACCGCCCCGTCGTGCTTCTCTCCGCACCAAAGCGGAGGGTGCAACTTGATCAGCTGCTGCACGGCGGTGTGCGGCGCCGACCCGTTCTGCTGCGATGGAGCGTGGGATGCGGGATGCGCAGCAGCGGCCGCCAATACCTGCGTCACCGTCGCCCCCGCCAACGACACCTGCGTGAACGCGATCGAGATGACGCTTGGATCCGAGCAGCTGGTGAACACCGCGCGTAGCTCCCTCGAAATCGCCCAGCCGATCATCTGCGGCAGCGGCGTTTTTGACCGCGATGTTTGGTACTTCCATACCGCCCGTACAACAGGAACTCTCGAGTTGTCGACTTGCGGCAGTTGGTTCAACACCGTGCTAGCGGTGTACGAGGGTACATGCGCCTCGCCAACCCTCGTCAACTGCAACGACGATTCGACGCAGTGTTCTGGAACGGGCGCGAGTCGAGTCAACTTCCCCGTGCAGTGCGGCGCGCGCTATCTGTTTCGCGTCGGACCCAAGGCGGGAAAAACCATCAACCAGGGCGGCGAGGTCATTCTTCGGCTTACCGATGTGCAATCGGTGTCGTGCCTCCAATGCTCGGCGGACTTCAACCACACTGGCATTGTCGATGCGCAGGATCTTGCCGTGCTCTTGAACGGATGGGGCACGGCGTCGACTGACCTGACCGGCGATGGAAACACCAACGCACAGGATCTCGCCTTCGTCCTCAATGCCTGGGGACCGTGTCCGTAAGCGCGATGAATAAATGGTGTCGGCGATCTGAACTAGGCGCGAGCGGGCGCTTGTGACGGAGTTTCAAGCGAGAGTTTGCGCCGCATGATTTTTCCCGTGGGATTGCGCGGCAATTCGCTCACCAGCCGGATCTCGCGCGGGACCTTAAAGCCGGCGATGTGCTCTCGGCACCACGACTTCAACGCACCTTCGTCAAACACGGCGCCTTCCTTCAGCTCGACGAATGCGAGCGCGACCTCTCCGCGCATGCCGTCGGCCATGCCGATCACCGCGGCGTCCTTCACGGATTCGTGGCGATTCAGCACTTCCTCGATTTCGCGCGGGAACACATTCTCGCCGGCGATGATGAGCATCTCCTTCAATCGACCAGTGATGAAGAGTCTGCCCTGCTCATCGAGTCGGCCCATGTCGCCTGACTTGAAGAACCCATGCTCGTCAAAGGCGGCGGCGGTTTCTTCAGGCAGATTCAGATAGCCCTTCATGATGTTGGGCCCGCGCATGCGAACCTCGCCGTCCTCATTGGGGCCGAGGACCTTGCCATCCGGACCGACGATGCGCTGATCGATTCCTGGGAGCGCCTTGCCGACGCACTTTCGCTGCTGCTCGCGCGGGCGGCACCAATTGGTCACGGGCGCGGTCTCGGTGAGCCCATAGCCCTCATTGATCTCGACTCCAAATTTCTCCTTGAACCCCTCGAAGACGGCCTCGGGAAGTGGTTCGCCGCCGGAAACAGTGAAGCGCAGCGAAGAGAATGAGTCGGGAGCCGCGTCCTTCAGAAGCCGCAGCGCGTTGTACATCGATGGGATCGCGACGAACGCCGTTGGCCTGTGCGTGCGCGCAAGCTCGACGAGTTTGCGCGGAATGAAACGGGCGGTGTAGATCGCGCTCGCGCCGGTTGCGAGCGGGAGCATGGTGAGAACGGTCAAGCCGAACGAATGGAATTGGGGCAGTACACCGAGGACTCGATCGGCGGGACCAAACCCAACCCACTCTTGAATCTGTCGGGCATTGGCGCTGAGATTGCCGCAGGTCAGCATCACGCCTTTCGGGCGGCCGCTGGTTCCGGACGTGTAGAGGACGACGGCGAGATCGTCGCGCTTCAGCGGATTCGTCATGCGAATCGGCGGCAAACCGGTGAACTTCAACTTGTCGAGCCGCACTTCGGCAACGCCCGGCAGCGGGCCGCCCACGAGGTCCATCATCGGGCCAACGGTGACGAGACAGTCGATCCCCGCATCACGGGCGACATACTCGAGGTCGCTGCGCGAAAGCAGATAGTTGAGAGGAACGATGGTGCGACCGAGCGTCCAGGCCGCGATGGCGCTGGCGGGAAACATCCCCGAGGTCGGCAGCATTACGCCGATGCGCGGGGCGGTGCTGTTGCGCTCGATCGCACGGGCGATGTGCCAACTCGCCACCATGAGCTCAATCCCCTTCCAAGTGCGGTAATCGTCGATGACTACAGCGCGAAAGGGACGCAAAAGAAGGTTGCGACGGATCGAAGAAAGAAGTTCCACAGCGGCTCTCCGTTGGTCAGGCCCGAATTGGCATCGTAGAGTACACGAATGCCCATGGCTTTCCTTCGATCGCTGCTGCTGCTCACGATCATCGCGCTCGGAATTTGTTCGTCCGCGCTGGCGACCCCGCCGTCATCGATCCGCTCGCTTGGTGACGCGCTCACGGCATTCGAGTCGAAGGACTACCGTCGCGCCGCGACACTCGCGCGCATGGCCGGCGATCGCGCCACCGGACTCGAGCGCGAGAGCGCGCGCTACCTCGAAGGAATCTCCCTTTTTAAGGTGAACGACTTCGATGCCGCCGCAAATGCGTTGCGATTCGCGGCGGCGTCGGCGGATGCGTTCGTCGCGGGGCAAGCGGGAGTGACGCTGGGAAGCGTCGAGATCGAACGCAAGCACTTTGACAGTGCTGGATACGCATTTCGCAAGGCTGCCGGATTTCTCACCGGCGCAGAATCGCAACGCGCACATTCATACGCGGCGCGCTGTTTCGATGGCGCGGGGCTGACCATTCTTGCCGATGGCGAGCGTGTTGCTGCGGGCGAACCTCCATCTACGCCCACGCCCATACTCACGCCTGCGATCACGCCTGCAACTTCGCCCGCGCCAACCATGACCGAACCGCGATTGCGCGTCGGGCCCGAGTCCAAGCCGAAGGTCGCTGAGATTGCGCCGATCCGCTACTCAATCCAGGTAGGAGCGTATTCGACGGTGGAGAAAGCGCACGCTGCCGCAGAGAAACTCGCGGCCCGCTGTACGGAACTTCACATCGATGCACCGCGCGTCATCGCCCGGGAAAATTCCGACGGCAGCACATTGCACATCGTGCAATTGGGCGATTTCGAGAATCGCGGCGTGGCCAGCAAGATGTTGCTGAAGTTTCCCCGCTCAGCGTTCAAGATCGAGGTTTACCTCGCAGGCATCGATCAGTCCGAGTGATTGATCATGAACGCGGACGCGTGGGCGAAGTAGGCGCGCATCTCGGCCAAAGTCGCGGAGTCAATCGCGTGTGCGGCGGCGACCTCGTCTAGTGCGGCCATCGCATGCCCGAGCCACGCGTCTCGCGCAGTTTGGCCGATGGCGAAACGCATGTGACGCGCGCGCAATCGCGGATGGCCCTTGCGATCGGAGTACGCATTCGGACCGCCGAAAAACTGGGTGACGAATTCACGCATGTCGCCAACCGCAGCGCTTCCCGGCGAAAGGTCATCGGAAAACATGGAGCGGATGCTGGCGTCCTCTGCGATACGCCGGTAAAGACCGACGGCAAAGTCAGCAAGCGGAGCGGCGCCGATACGCTCATAGACCGTCGGACCCGACGATGGCGATTGGGAGGGTGTGATCGGATGCACGGGGCGAGGGTAATCGAAGACGCTGGCGGAGACGGGGGCGAAGCCGAAACGGTGGAACTACCAATATGGCGCGCAATTGGCGAAATTCCATAGCGCCGCGGGATGCGCTTCGTATATTCGAACGCGCACGCCTGCTTGCGGCACCTTGTTGGAAACCGAATGCTGACAACAACCCTCCTACTCGCAGCACTCACCGCCACCGTCGTCGACCCGCCGAGTGGCGCCGAAGTTGCGCCCGCGCTTGCGTCGTCGCTTCCGTCTGCACTTGCGTCTTCACTCGCGTCTGGCGCCACAGATTCCAGTGGGCTTCTCGGCGAGTACGCCGACGATGATGCTCGTCAGTTGTTGGTGAAGGCGCAGCGCGCATCTGCGAAGGTTGGCGCCGAGATGCGCGAGCGTGCCACTTGCGCTGCGTTGCGCCAGCTCGTCAGTCGCGCGTTGAATCCGATCGACGCACACGCCAAGCCGATCAGCGCGGACGAACGCGCACGCGCGATCGCGACGCTGGCGTGCCTTTCGACGCCGCTTGAGATTCAGTGTGCGCTCAAGGTTCTCGACGGCGAGGGATCGAGGCCGAACTTCATCGCATGCGATCCACAGGTTCGCCGTGCGATCTTTGCCGCGATGGCGAAAGATCCAAGCGTCGGCCAGCCGAAACTCGTCGAGTTGGCAGTGGTCGCAGATGACCCGGTACGCCAGCGCGCGCTTGATTCTCTTCCTGCCGAACTTTCTCCGCGCGCGCTCGATGAAATCGCGCGCCAACTCGGATCCGATCGCGAGATGCACATCAACCGCGCGGCCAGCATCGCCGGTAGCCATCCGGCCGCATCGCTGATTCCGTCGCTGGTCAGCGCGCAATACGCCGCTCCCAAGGTGAAGCGTGGCGACGAAGCTTGGATCGCCATCGGCACCGCTCGCAGCTATGTACAGAATCAGATTCCCATCGTGGGCGATGCCTCGACCTCGTTTCAGCCTGTCATTGGAACCCTTTTCGAAGGCAGCCTGTTGCGGGTGATGGAGTCGATGGTCGAGATCTTTCGCACTGAGGTCCACATGAACCTGGCGACCGTGGTGGAAGAAACGACGGGGCAGCCAGCGCCACCGCTGGGCTACGACGAAGCTCGTTGGATGGTGTGGACGCGCGACGAACTACCACGACTCATGGCCGCGCATCAAGCCGAGCGCGAACGCGACGCTGAAACTGCAAAGACGGTTACGCGGCCAGCTGCACACGACGGATGAAACTCCGACGCGGGCACCGCCGGCTGCCCTAGCGCTCCAAAGTTTCGGGGCTGACGATCTCAAGGAAGTTCACTCGACCTTCGCCGAGAGGAACGCGCTTTCCACCCTCGACGATCTTCTCGATCTTGACCGTGAAAGTTCCACCGAGCGAATAGTCGGTCGTCATTCGAGCGGGAACGGGAATCCGTCCGCTGACGATGTCATCGACGCGCGCAGCGATCTTCTCGTTGTTGGTGGTGATGACCACCGTCGAGTTGGGGCGGAAGTAACTGTTGGCCTTCTTCGGTCCGTCAATGATGAGCTTGAGCTGAGAAATCGGCGCGCGCGGATCGACCCACTGTCCGATGCTGGCCGTGTCGGCGTAGACCTCGTACAGGACGCCTTTCTCGAGGCCCGAGGTTTCGCGGCATGATGGGAGCAGCGAGAAGGCGACGAGGTTGAGGGCTATGAAGGCGCGGCGAAACATGAAGGTTTCGTCGGCGATCGGCGGACACAAATGCAGGCGAAGCAGGAGGCGAGGCAGCGACCTCTATTGGCGAAGCCCGAGAACCACCGCGGAAAGCCGCTCCACCAATGCTGGACTGGTGTGTAGGTGGCAGGAGACGCGCGCGTGCCAGGTGCCGTGCCAATCGATGATCGGAATCTCGATGCGGTGCTGGTCGTAGAGATGGGCCTGCAGCGCGGTTGCGCTTTCGAAGAGCGGTTGTACGCCGGCGGGAAGTTTGACTGCCGCCATCGACGCGAGCATGCTGCCATCGATGGGCGAAAGCGGCGCGACCTGCCAGGTATCGCACAGAAAGCGCTGCGACCAGACGGCGAGTTGGTGGTTGTGCGCGCGAACTTTATCCCAGCCAAATCGTGCGAAGAAATCGATGGCCGCAGGCGCCGTCAGCCACGGCGACATGTCGCGGGTGCCCTGCCAATCGAACTCGCGCGCGAATCCATCGCCAAACCAGTGACTGGTGGCGAGCGGATGCAGCCTCGCGCAGAACTCGGCGTTCGCCGTGAGAAACGCACAACCTTTCGGCGCGCAAACCCACTTGTGCAAGTTGGCGGTGTAGGCATCGGCGTCGATTTGATCGATGTTGAGCTCGATCGATCCCGGGGCGTGCGCACCGTCGATCAGAGTCAGAATTCCGCGTTTGCGTGCGGCCGCGACCAACTCCGCCACCGGAAGAATGAGCGCGGTCGGACTGGTGATGTGATCGAGCAGCAGCAACTTCGTGCGCGGAGCAAACGCGCCGACGACCGCGTCCATCCACCGTTGCGGTCCATCAATCGGCAGCGTGACCGTGATCTGGCGTAGAACGATGCCGAACTCGCCCTCGAGCCGAAGAAGCGACTTCCGCATGGCGTTGTACACATGATCGACCACCACGACCTCGTCGCCGCGCTCCCAGACCATCGAGCGCAGAACGGCGTTCACCCCCTCGGTTGCGTTGGCGACGAAGCCAAGGCGATCAGTGGTCGCGCCAACGAACCGTGCGACCCGAGCGCGCGCCACCGGCAACATCGTCTTCATGCGGCGGTCGATCATCTCGATAGGCCGAGCCTCGATCTCCATACGAATCGCCTGCTGCGCGGCCAGCACCTCTAACGGCACTGAGCCGAAGCTTCCGTGGTTCAGAAAGGTGTACGACCGATCAAGCGGGAAGAGGTCGGCCAGATCGCCAGAAGCAATGGGTTGGGGAGCGGTCATTTCGTCCACGCTACCCGCTCGACCGCGCCGCCCCACCCGCGCCGCAAACTATGGGAGGAGATCAATTTGCAAGAGTTCGAGGTCAACCCCTTGCGGACGGGGTCCGTTTGGGCGAACATTGACCGAAC
The DNA here is from genome assembly GCA_003671075.1 of Planctomycetota bacterium. Classification (GTDB taxonomy): domain Bacteria; phylum Planctomycetota; class Phycisphaerae; order Phycisphaerales; family SM1A02; genus QWPT01. The sequence continues at coordinate 57,522 of QWPT01000010.1, read as the reverse complement.
AAATTCTCATGGCCGACCCGAACAAGCGCCGAATACCTCCCCGCATGACGCGAACCACGCAAACCAAGACCAACCGACGCCGCGCGAGCGGATCTGTCTGCCGGTTGGTCCGGGTTGGGGCGGTCCGTGTTGGGGCTAGCCACATTCGTGCGATCGAGGGAGCATCGATCGCTGCCACTGGAATTGATCATCCGACGCTGCGGGGAAAACGCGCGCTCTGGATCGATGCGACGCCCAACCAGGCGTGCGCTCGAGGAAGAGAGAGCTCCTTGATGTCCGTTCAAACTACTGCCCGTCAGAACGCTGCAAAGTCGCGCGTCGACAAGAAGAGCGCGCGCTGTGATTCGCGCGACTGGCCCTTGGTGATTCTTGGTTCGGGTGGCGACTTCACCCGCCAGTACTTCGCGATCGGAACCTCGATCGTGCCTGGTTCGCACGCAGAAGCGACTTGCGCAGTCACGGCGCAATCGGCGCGCTCGCAAACTCGCCCTTTCGCAAAAAGCCGTTCGTCCGCGTTTACGCAGGCGTGGTGGCGACTGGTCGAGCGCTTCGAACAACTCGCCATCGAAGTCTTCTCCGTCACCAACGATTCCAACGCGCATCGATTCTCGCATCAGCTCTCGCATCAGGCCGAGCCTACCTATGAACCTTACCCCCAAGCAACTCCGCGTCCTACGGCTGGTCGATCAATGCCGGCGAACGAAGGGCTTCTCGCCGACCATGCAGGAACTCGCCGACCAACTCGGCGTCAGCAAGGTCACGGTGTTCGAGCACATCGAAGCGCTCATCTCCAAGGGAGCGCTGATTCGGGATGCCAACAAAGCACGCTCTTTGACACTCTCGCCTGATGTGTTTCTACCGACGGAGGAAGACGAACTTCCGCCGCGGCAGATTGAGGCCGACCATCCGGTTCGGCTTTCGTTTCCGCTCGTCGGCAAGGTCGCCGCGGGATATCCAATTGAGAAGTTCGAGCAGAGCCAAACGCTTGCGCTCGAGGAACTCTTTGGCCCGCGCAGCGGAACGAGCAAGACCCGATCTGGAACGACATTCGCGTTGCAGGTCGACGGAATGTCCATGCGTGACGAGGGAATCTTCGACGGAGACTATGTGCTTGTCGATCAGCGCAACACGGCACGCAATGGCGAGCGGGTGGTGGCGCTGCTTCCCAATGGCGAGACGACGCTCAAGGCGTTCTTCAAGGAACGCGATGGTCGCATTCGACTTCAGCCAGCCAACCCTGATTTCGATCCGATCATCGTCGACGACTGCACCATCCAGGGTGTGGTCATCGGCGTGTTGCGCCGCTACTAGCTTCGGCCCGGTCGAGCACGAACGCTGCGATCAGGCTTGAAGCGAACGAACAAGCGAAAGCGCTGCATCGGCAGCGCTTTCGCCGTTTTGCAGGTGCGCCTGATCGTGAGCGATGGTCATCCGACGAACGATCGCACTACCAACGATGGCACCGTCAGCATGGGCACCGACTGCGGCAACATGCGCAGCCGTTGCGATTCCGAAACCAGCAGCGATCGGCGTGTTGGTCACGGCACGAATCTGCTGCACGCGTTGCGCGATCTCAGGCGCATCGTCGCGTTCGCCCGTGACTCCGGCGCGCGCGAGCAGGTAGACAAATCCCGTTGAAATATCCACAAGGTCGCGCAGGCGAGCCGCGCTGGTGCTGGGCGAAACAAGCGCGCAGAAACCGGCGCCCTGGTTTCGCGCGAGCTCCGACAGAGTCACCGCTGTGGCAGGATCTGCGTCAGCCACAATGAATCCCGCGAGGCCACACTCGACGCCACGGCGGATGAATTCAGCGGCGCCCATCTTCTCGACGATCGAAATCGACACCATCGCCAGTACGGGAATCGTGGGCGCCACGCGCGCGACGGCGCTGAACACCGCGTCGGGCGTCACGCCCGCCAACAACGCACGGTGCATTGATTCGGCGATCACTGGGCCGTCGGCAATCGGATCGGAAAACGGAATACCCAGTTCGATGATGTCGGCGCCCGCTGCGGGCAGTTCTCTCAACAACCGCTCGGTGGTGGCAAGATCGGGGAACCCCGCAGTGATAAACGGCAGCAGCGCGCAGCGTCCCTCTGCACGCGCCTTGGCAAAGGCCCCGTGCACACGCTCGATGCCGCTGGATGAAGTGTCAGGCGTTGGCGAAGGCTTGGTGAAGGACATGGCGATTTCCATACAGCGTGAGGAACATGAGAACCAAACTGCGCGCGACCAATCGAAGCTTGCCCGATTAGGGCAGACGGAAACCAAGAGGTCGCAACGCGTCAATACAGCGAACCGCGATGGCCTTGGCGCAGCGTTCCGCCTCGGTCGGATCCGCGGCCTCGCGCTCCTTGCGCGCCGTGGCTCGGTAGCGGTCGGCCAAAGCCCAACTTGTCGTGGAAACATCGCCTTCATGGCGCGGAATCACATGAAGGTGCAGATGCTTGACCGCCTCATTGAAGGTGATCGAGTAGGTGCGCTCGCAACCGGTCTCAGCGCGAACCGCGCGCGCAACCTCGGCGAGAATCACTCCGACCTCGCGTTGCTCGACCTCGTCCATCGCGTCGACTCCGCTGCGATGCGCGCGGGTCGCCAGCATCATCCAGCCGGAAAGCGCGACCGGATCGGCGTGGCGCAGCAACTGCCAGCGCTCACTTTCGAGATACACCGTTTGCTTCGCATCACAGAAGGGGCAACCTGTTTCGACGCTCATACCTTGAACCCCTCCGGGCCGCCGTCTTTGATGTACTTGTCGGCGATCGCCTTGGTTAGGTCGACCTCGCAGATGTTGGCCAGCGTTGCCAACCACGCGATGACATCGGCAAACTCTTCCTCGAGATTGGCCTGATCGAGCTTCCCGCGCTCGCGGTTGGCGATGGCGTGCGCGAGTTCGCCGACCTCCTCCACAAACCATAGGTATGTCCCCGGCGCACCGCGCGCGTTGTCGGTGGCGAAGTACTTGGCGCGAATGAGTTGCTGCAGCTCGTGAAGAGTCATGGTTCGATCGATCGGTGCACGTGAGGCGAAATCAAGCAAAAGAGCCCCTGCAATCGGGGCCCTCGCGGAAGCGTCCATGGCGGGAATCGAACCTGCAACCTTTGCCTTCGGAGGGCAACGCTCTATCCAATTGAGCTACACGGACCGAGGCGGAAGTGTAGCACGGGTTCCGCCGTACACTCGCGCCCGTGCCCGGCAAGTCCATGACCTCCAACAGCCACGAGCCCACCCGCGCCATCCCCATTGCGGGCCTGACTTTCCTGTGTTCGCTCGGAACCGGCGTGCTCTGGAACGCGCTCTACTTCATCGCCGCCAGTGAGTACGGATTCACCCAGCGCGACAATCTGGTGCTGGCTCTCGTCAACGGCATTCTCTACACCGTGGTGGCGGTCAATGCGGGGCGCACGCTGCGATTCCTTGAGAACCGCATGTCGCCACGAAGCGCACTTGGTTTGGTGCTGCTGGTTCAAGCGGTGCTGGCGCCGCTGGTGCTGATTCAAAATGTCACGCTGTTGTGGATCGCCGCAGTGACCATGAGCGCACTCGGCGCGTTGCAGTGGCCGATCGTGCAGCACTACCTTGCCTCGGGACGCCATGGCCGCAATATGCGCAACGCCATCGGTTGGTGGAACGCATCGTGGATGTCGGCGACCGCGATTGGATTGGCGGCGGCTGGTCCACTTCAGCACGCTGGTCTCACTCGATGGGCGATCCCCGCGCTGATGCCGATCAATCTGCTGGCGTTGCTGTTTCTCGCGCGGTTTCCCTCGCATCCGCCCGAACACAACACTCACGCCAACGCCCACCATGTTCCGCGTTCGTATCGATCGCTTCTCGGTGGTGCACGCGTGCTTCATCCGATGGGCTATCTGGTCATCGGTGCGCTCTCGCCAATCCTCCCCTACTTGTTCGAGCGGCTTACCATCGCGCCGGGATTGCAGGCGCCGATCGGTGCCACCTGGCATGTTGCCCGGCTTTGTGTGGTGATTGTCCTTTGGCGAACGGCGTTTTGGCACGGTCGGGCGGCGAGCCTCGTTATCGCCGGCCTGCTGCTCTCAGTTGGATTCGCAGCGTGTGTCGCCGCGCCCAACGAGCCGACGCTGGTGATCGGGCTCATCGCTCTTGGACTTGGACAAGGCACCATCTACTACAGCGCGATTTACTACGGGCTCGCTGTTGGCGGCGCGGAGGTCGAAGCTGGCGGAACCCATGAGGCGTTGGTGGGCGCGGGGTTCTTCATCGGGCCTGCGCTTGGGCTGGCCTCGCTGCGCCCTGGAACCGACCCATCGGTCTTCATCGGACTGGTGCTGGGCGCGCTTTCGGTCGGCTTTGTTGTCGCGGTCGTGCGCGCTGCTCGTGCGAGCAGCCAATCGACCGCCTGAGGCAGGACGCGGTCAACCACAAGCATGTGACCTTCATGGCGAATCTCGGCGAGTTCGACCGAGCAGCCACGCGTGCGTGCCGACTCCACCGCTTGTCGCACGCCTGCTGCTGGAAAGATCGGATCAAGTTCGGCGAGATAAACGCTGCGCGGCGCGCTCGGCTGAACTCCGGGGGCGTCGAGAAATCCAGCGATGCAAACGGCCCCCGCGATCGCGGTCGGACACGCACATGCCAATCGTGAAGCGGTGATTGCGCCAAGCGAGTGGCCGAGGAGAAGCACGCGCGAACGATCGATCGGTATGTCGAGTGCGACCTCGTCGACGAAGCGCTCAAACAAGCGATCGCTCAACCCAAACGGAATCGTCGGCGGACAAACCAGGGCAAACCCTTTTTCCTTGGCAAGACTTCGCAGCATCCCAGCGCCATAACCTTCGCAGAACATGTTCTCGTCGGCGCCTGCGCCATGAAAGGCGATCACCAGTGGAAAGGGCCCATCGCCATCGGGCACGAATTGCCGGGTTGGCAAATCGACGCCAAGCGCGCGATAGATTCGCCAAAGATCGCCGGCAATGGCGTAAGGCTTGGCGCCCAATTCCGCAGCGGCGACCTCGCGTTCAAGCGCCGACAGCGTCGCGTGGACATCGCAAAGCAACGATGAGGACTTGCTGCGATCGACTCGATTGGTGAGCAGCAAGCAGCGCGCCTTGAGCGACGCGAGCGCAGAAGATGGGGTATTCCCAGCACTTTCCAGCGCGGCGATGCGAACCGTCAGTGCGGCCGCCGTTGTGTCAAGCGCAGAGACTATGGCATATCCGCGCGCGACTTCTATGTCGCCGATCCGACCAAACGAGGCGAAGACTCGAATCACATCCGCCTTGGTTTCGGGCGGAAACACGATGGATGCCTCGCGTTGAAATGGAACCTCGATGCGCATCGAACCGCAAAGAACTATCAACGAGATCGGCGCGGTGCCCTGCTCCATGAGGTCGAGGTCGGTGACGCGGACGATGGCACTGATGGGACTGATGGGACTGGTCGGATCGAGTCCGCCCGCGCCAATCGAAACTGTGCGCGGCGTGAACTCGAACCGATGTGAAGCGACGAACTGAAACTCTGCACGACTATCGTCATCGAGCTGGCGCACATCGGCTTGGATGCGCGCCAACGAACTCAGCGCGTTGCTAAAGCGCATCGCGAAGAAGTCGGCGGTGAGTGCATCGAATCCACGGTTGAGTTGCTCGCGCATCGCTGGATCCTTCGGCATTGCCCGAGCGAGCGCGTCGAAGCGCATATAGGCGACACCGAGATCACCGCGATCAGGTGGAACGCAGGGAGTGTGGGCGAAGGCACTACCCCGCGCGATCAACAGAACAAAGTTCGCGAAGTAGACGGCGAGGCGCATCAACGTATTCTCAGCCGTGAAGGCCATGAATTCAAGTCGTCCACCCCTACTTCGCCGCTGATCGCGAAACGCTGGTCAATGCGGCCAAGGCGCGTTGGCGTGCAAAGACATGATCGACGACGGGCGGCGGGTAGGCTTCGCCGAGCGTGAGTGGCGCGGAATCCCGCCACAACAACGGCGCATTCCACGGGGAAATGGCTTGTTTTGCTGGAAGCCCCGCCAATTCAGGAACCCAGCGCTTGATGTACGCCGCCTCTCCATCGAACTTCTCCGCCTGCATCGTCGGATTGAAGATACGGAAATACGGCGCGGCGTCGGCACCGCAACCTGCCGCCCACTGCCAGCCCAGCGAATTGTTGGCGAGATCCGCGTCCACCAGCGTATCCCAGAACCAGCGCGCGCCATCCTGCCACGGAAGCAGAAGGTGCTTCACCAGAAAGCTGGCCGCAACCATGCGCACGCGATTGTGCATCCATCCCGTCTGCCAAAGTTGTCGCATGCCCGCGTCGACCAATGGATAGCCCGTGCGTCCGCGCTGCCAGGCGATGAGCGCGGCTTGATCGTCACGCCAAGGAAACTTCGCGTATTCAGCGCGCAGCGGCTTGAGATCGGTGTGCTTGAAATGAAACAGCACATGAGTTGCGAACTCGCGCCAGAGAAGCTCGGCATGAAACTTGTCGATGCTCTCCGGGGGCGCCGACTTCGAGTTTGCTGCGGCGTGCCAGATGCGGCGAATGCCGATTTCGCCGAACGCCAGATGCGGTGCCAGCAAACTTGATCCGTCGGCCGCGGGCTCGTCGCGTCCGCTGGGGTAGTGCGCAAGACCCGACTCGACAAAGAGCGCGAGCCTTTGTTGCGCCCCCGCCTCACCCGGCGTCCACATCGCCTGAAAGCCGTCGGCCCAATTACGGGATGGCTCAAGTCCGAGCGTTTCAATAGCGACACCCGCGGGCGCGCCGGTGACTGACGGAAGGACATCGAGGCGAACAGACTTCGACGGAGAGGGCTTCGGTGGAGAAGGCTTGCCGCGCGCTCGGAGATTCTTCGCGAACGGCGTGTAGACCTGATACGGATTTCCAGTTTGCGTCACGATGTCGTCTGGATCGACGAGGTGATTCGAGAGCGAGGAACTCCAGGAAATCCCTGCTTTGTCGAGTGCTTCCTCGACCCGATGCTCCTGCGCAATGCCCGCTGGATCCAAACGCCGAGTCCAGCACACTTCGGTTGCGCCAACGCTGCGGGCAAGATCCACGATCACCTTCGCATGTTCGCCCTCAAGAACGACCAATCGCGATCCGTTGGCCGCCAGCGATGCGGCGAATACTTTGAGACCGCGCGCGAGCCACCATTTCTGCGCGCCACCCAACGGCCACGCGCCTTCTTCGCTCGGTGAATGAACATAGAGCGGAATCATCGCGACCGCGCGCATCGCCCGTTGCGCGGCCGGGTTGTCATCGAGCCGCATATCGCGGCGAATCCACCAGATTGCGCCCGAAGCCATCAGTCGATCCCCGCGCTCGGGATCCGCCCCAGTTCGAGGCGCAGTGCTTGCTCGAGCGACGCATGAGTGAAGCGAAAGCCTTCACGTTCAAGCACGGTCGGGCGGACCAACGCGCCCTCCAACAACAGTCGACGACCCATCTCGCCAAAGGCCGCCTGCACGAGGAAGGCCGGAAGTGGCGCAAAACTAGGCCGATGCAGCACGCGGCCGAGCACGCCCGCAAACCCCTTCTGAGTCAGCGCGCCTGGCGACACTGCATTGACCGCACCCTCGATTGCAGGATTGCGCGCGGCAAAGAGCACGCAGGCCACGAGGTCATCAAGAGAAATCCAGCTGAATCCCTGCGTTCCCGCGCCAATTGGTCCGCCGGCGCCAAGTTGGAAAGCCGGCAACATCTTCGCCAACGCTCCACCTGCCGCCGAAAGAACGATGCCAATGCGCAGATGCACCGTACGAACGCCTGCATCACGTGCCGCCGCCGTCGCGCGCTCCCAGGCTTGCGTGACTTCGCAAAGGAAATTGTCGGTCCCGGGCGCGCTGCGCTCGTCAACCCAGTTTGCGCCGCGATTGCCGTAGAAACCGATGGCGCTCGCCGAAATGAACACGCTCGGCTTGCGGGTCGCGCGGGCGATCGCGCGCGCAACCGTGGCGGTGCCAAGTGTGCGACTCTCAAGAATCATGCGCTTGCGCGCGTCGGTCCAACGCCCGGCCGCGATCGGCTCGCCGGCGAGATGCACGATCGCGTCGAGATCCTCCACCGCCGCGGGGGCGAGTCCGTTCTCAGGATCAGTGGGATTCCATCGCCTTTCACCTTCATCGCGCGGCTCGCCGCGTACGAAGCGCACGACTTGATGGCCACCGGTCGAAAGAAACGCGCACAGTTGCACGCCAACGAGCCCACCAGCGCCCGTCACTCCGACACGCATCCGCCGCTCTCCAAATCGCGCGGCATCCTCGCTATGTCTCCGCAAATCCTCACGGGTGCGTGCGTGGCGAAAGGCAAACTGCCGCGCGAGTTCGCGTTGAAGCAGCCCTGCAGGAATCAGCCGACCGACTACGCCAAATGGCGGATCGAATCGGATTGAATCTTCGAGCATGGAACGATCGGCGGACTCGGGGAGAAACCGATGGACATGGCGCCAGGAGCCGAAAGGCCCACGCTCTTGCGTATCGACGAATTGCCGAGGCGCATCCACTTCGCCATGCAGTGCCACCAGCGTCGTGGCAACAGGGCCCTTGCGAATGCGAATCTCTGCGCGCGCGCCGTTGACCAGCGGCGCCGCCTCGCGCACCACGCGGATGGACTCCCACGGAGGAATCAATCGGTGAATCGCGCCGGCGCGAAAGTGCCAGCGCCCGAGCTCGTCCGCCGACACAGCCATGGTCGAAGCACGATGAAAGCTGTAGCGTCCGTCGCTCATCGCCGTCGACCCCTCGCAAAAACATCGATGCAATCGCCTGCACCGAGCACAATCCGCTCCTCGGCGAGCCTGATCGAAGCCGCCCCCGCAAGGAGCGCATCAAACATCGCGCACTCCTGCGCCCATTTCAATTCGGATGATGTGCCCGCTCCGGACAGCGAAAGTTTCATGGTTTGATTCTCGCACAGACCGCCCCGTTTGCGGGCGCCAGTTTTTCCCGCGACTTCCCGCGTCAACCCCATGACCAAGCCGTGCCGACCTCATGCCGGCCTCATGACGGCCACGGGACTCCCGCCCACAAATGCGAGCGGCGGGCGCGAACAATGGAGGGTTTCGTGAACGCGTCGGTCCTACCACGCGCCCTATTTCGCCGCCGCACGCCGACTGGATGCGGCAAACCGTCTACTCGACCCGAACCCCGCGCCGCTTCGCCCATAGAATCGCGACCGCTTGCGCCGATGAACCAACCGCCGCGCCGACCGCCGCGTCCACCGATCAGCCACCGATGATCCACAGATGAGCCTGCCGATGAACCAACCGACTGCCTTCACGCCCAACGGCAACCTGCCGCGCATCAACCTCTCGCCCGTGCAACGCATCGCCCTGCTGCTGCTCCATGTCGCCACCGCTGGCTGGATCGGTTACGGCGCATTCGTGAAGGCCGCGGAGTTCAATCCCCTCCTGCTCCCGCCTCCCATCCTGGCGGCGATCACTGCGATCATCGACCGCACCTCCGTCGACGCCACCGCGTTCCTCGAGTGGTCACTGCGCGCGATCATCGGCGTTGAGATCTTCATCGCACTCGCCATTCTGACCTCGCGTTGGGCGCGGCAAATCGCCATCGCCACGCTGAGTTTGTTCTGCATCATTCTGCTCATCGCCATGGTGCAGGCGGGCCTCAAGGCCAACGCGGGCGAAGGCTTCAAGGAAGCGCTTGCCGGAAGTTGCGGCTGTTTCGGCAAGGCTGGCCTACCCGCCAGCGTGATGTTTCTTATCGATGCAGCGCTGCTTTCGTCAGCACTGCTGCTCGTTCCCCGCCAAGCAGTGCGCGGGCGACTCCCGATTGCAATTCCGGCACTCATCGGTCTAGTGGCGATCTTCGCCATACCGACGCCCGAAGTACAAAACGACTCGAACGACGCGGCGAAACCACCAATCGTTGTGACTCCGACCGATCCAAGCACGCTCGACGGACCATGGCCAGCAGCGCCGGTGAAGTATGAGAAGAACTACTTCACCAAGTGGCCCGAGTGGGTCGGCAAGCCGTTTCGCGCGCAAAAACTCGCGCTGGCCATCGAGCGTCCGCTACCCGATGACCTCGAGCGCGGCGATTGGATCGTGGTCTTCTCTCGCACAGACTGCGACCGTTGCCAAGAGCTTTACCGCGCTCATTTCGCCACTCCACGCAAGGAACGCGTACTGAAAGTTTCGATTCCCGACACCACTGGCCAACCGCTGGCGATGCCGTGCGAGGGTTGCGAGAGCCGTCTGCTCTATCGGGTGAAGGCGGGACAGTCGGGGACTTCACCGAACTATCTCGTGACGGCGCCGACCGTCATTCGTCTGAAGGACGGCATCGTCACGGCGGTCTGTCCTGATGTGGACAAGCTCGACGATCTGAAGCGCGTCCTCGGCGAAGAGCCGACCGTGAGCGTCGCGCCGCCAGTAAAGCCTGAGATTTCCGCATGGCCCGGACCGCCGTCGAAACTTGAACCGTTCTACATCGCAGAGTTTCCTGGCGCGATTGGTCAGCCGATCGCCGCAAACAAATTCGCGCGCATGATCGCTGGCGGAGTTCCCGCTGACTTCCTCACTGGTCGCTGGATCATCGTGTTTTACCGCGAAGATTGCGACCACTGCCAAGAGTTGCTCACGACTTACTTCAGCGGCAAACTGCCCGTGCGCACGCTCGCTGTCGCCATTCCCGACGCCGATCCAAACAATCTGCTCGACAATCCGTGCGACGAGTGCGTCAAAGTTTCGCTGGTCAAGGGACCGAACTATGTGATCGGTACGCCCGTGATTGTTGCGATCAACAATGGCGTCATCGAGTGCGTGGTGGTCGATGCAGAAGATATGGCTGCGCTCGAAGCGTGCCTCAAGTTTGCTGGGAAATAAAGCATGAAACGAGTCACTGCTCCTCGATCTCTCTGCCTACTTGTCGCGCTGATTTATGGCGCGTGCGGCGGATACCAACTGTGGGCGGGTCCTGAATCGACTCCCGAACCAATGCGCCAATTGCTTGCATTCCTGTTCGGCTTCGAGATGGAGGTTTCGGCGCGCCTCATCGTCGCTCTTGAGTTTGCGCTCGCTGCGGGAATTGCCGCCGCGGGAACGCGCATTGTCAGCATGGCCGGCGGGGTCACGCTCGCATTCATTGCGTTGGCCAGTGTTTCGGCGGGACTTCGTCAAGGCGCCGTCGTTGCGCCCGCAATGGCGATGCTGTTTTCCATCGGAACGATCGTGCTCGCAGCCAAGCTTCCTGCGCAACCTCGTCGGGCCGATGCGCGCCGCGGACTTTCGCCCGCATGGTCAGCGCTTGCGGCGATCGCTGCAGGAACCGCGGCCTCGCACCTCTCCGCTCGCGCTGACTTTCGCTCAGACCACACGATCAGCGCGGCCGAAGCCAAGGCGCACGCCATGTCGATTGACCTTGATATGAAGGGGTACATCGGCAAGCGCATGTCTGAATCGCCCCTCGGCACCTACCTTCCGACCGTGGTGGAGCGCATCGGCAACCAGACCGCATTCATTGTTTTTTACAATCCGTTCTGCGACGCCTGCCACACCATCTTCGAGTCTGATTTCTCGGCGCCGAGGCTTGAAATGGTGTTCGCCATCGAGGTACCACCGGTCAAGGATGCCATCATCATCAGCCAGGAAGATCTCGGCCCGATCGATTGTCCTCAGTGCGTGTTCGACACACTTCCACCTGGACCGCTTTGGCTCGTCACACCGCCGATGACGGTGAAGGTTGAGCAGGGCGTGATTACCTGCGTTGCCGATCGGTTCGGCGGCGACTGCGTCAACGAGAAGTAAGCGCGCGTACTTCGCGCGCATCGACCATGAGCACAACTCCCGACTGACAACCATACTGCCGCGGCGTGCGATCGGAGCTTGTCATTGAAGCAACCGCCGCGTCGATGGTCACCCTGCTTGCGCTCGAACCCGCGTGACGGACCAACCGAATCAATGCCTGTGCATGTAGGGCCCGAGGCAACGCGTCGAAGCGTGCACGCGCAATCGCCACTGCTCCCTGTGGAAGCGCCTGATCGAGCAAATCCTCGCGCAAAGCGAGCAGTTGAGCGGCTTCCTCCAGAAAGTCTCCGGCGCCCGTTGCAATTCCATCAACCAACGCGGCTATCGACGGATCCTCTCGCATCGAACCGCGCGCGCGCATCGCATTGGACGGATCGTCGCGCCAAGAAACATCCATTTCGCGCAGAAACGCACGCAGTTCCTCCCGTCGCGCCGCGAGCAACGGACGGCAGAGAACGAGCCCCGCACCTGGTCCTTCGCTCAGCGCGCGAGCAGGCAACAGGCTTGCCGCCGCGTTGATTCCAGCGCCGCGCCCGAGCGCAAGAAGCAGTCCTTCCGCACGATCGTCGGCCTGATGAGCGAGCAGCACATGGGTTGCGTTGCACGAGGCCGCGAAGTCGCGGACCGCAGCAAGTCGCGCGTTTCGCGCAGCATCAAGCGTATTTCCGCTGCGCGCGACCTCGACGCGGCGAACCTCCGCAGCAAGCACGCCCAAATGCCGAGCAAGCGCAACCGCCTGACGGGCTTCCTCTGCGTTTTCCGCCCGAATTGCGTGGTCAATCGCAACCACCGCCATACTCGCCAACCCGCCCTCGGTGCGATCGCGCAGCGCCGCCATAAGCACGAGCATCGCCATCGAGTCACCGCCGCCGCTCACGCTGAGCACAACGGGCGCGTCATGGGGAACCTCCGCTTGCTGCAAACCGCGGGCGAGAACGGCCGCGAGCCTATGGCGTGACGCGCGCAGCAACAACTCGGCCCGCAACGGCTTGATTGGAAGATCGGTGTGCGTCGACAATGGCATGCAGCGCTTAGCGCGGCGCGCCCTTTGGGGATGGTTGGCTTGATGAACCCAGAGGCGCGTCACCAACTGGAGCTGCCAATTTTTTCCCCGGCGTCTCAGACAAACGACCAAGTGGCTCGATGTCGATGATGGCGCGGATTTGTCTCGGGCCGCTGAGTTCGTAGCGAAATCGCATCCGGCCCATCCGCTCCAACATCTGGGACACCGCTGCCAGTCCGCTGGAGACTCGGTCACGACCACCAGGAACCGCCAGTGGTTGCCAACGGCGGAGAAGCGTTGCGGCACGCGGACCGTCGCAGAAGCCAATGCCGCCCGCGCCGATCCGTACGTCGTCGCTGCACGACGAAACCGTCAGCCGTTCAGCCACGCTCGCCAACCAATTCGGGTCGCTGGAGTAGACCTGCCAGCCGCCGCACGGCGTTGCCACCGTCTTCCAGCAAAGTTGCCATTGGCCGAGTTTAAAGGGCGTTCCGAGATAGCGGTCGGCGAACGGACCAAGCTCCGCGCAACTTCGCGTCGTCATCGCCGCATCGGACTCATGCGTATGAGCCGGCTCGACATCACGAGCAACAGGATGCCGATCGTTGGTGGATTGCGCGACGGTCGGTCCTCGCGGAGGAGCGCCGCTTGGCGGTAAAACCTTGCCCTGCTCGACGCTTCGACCGATCGCGCAGGACACGCCACGCATGAAGTGATCCTGATCGACTTCAGCTTGTTCGACGTCCTCGATACGCCACGCGCACGCGAGCGCTGGCATGTCGCAATCGTTGGACATGCCCACAAGAAACACGCGTTCTCCCGATAGATTCGCGCGCATTGCCGGCGGCGGAACCAGCTCGGGCAGCAAGGCCACCCAGAACGCATCGCCTCGGCCAGGAATCCCGTTCGCGGGATTCGAGACCACGAGCACCGCGCGATCCTCGAAAGCGCGGACCAGATGCGCATCGAGTTCATGACGACCAGGGGAGAGCCCGAGGGGAGGAGCGTCGTAACTTCCACCGATCTCGGCGTGAAGTCCGCGCTTTTTGCCGCGCAATGCGATGGTGGTTGCGCCGCCCAGTGGCGCGCGATGGCGCATGAAGATCCGCACCGATGCGTCGCTGGCGAGCAAGTCCTGCATGAGTGGTTCGCCGATGAGCGATTCGCTGGCATCCTCCGCCGGAACACGCAGCGCCGACGCATCGATCAACGCGCGCCCTTCTGCGCTTGAAGGAGCGATGAGCAGCCAGCCACCGACTCGGCGCAGCGCCAGATGCTCGCTCGCACTGTCATACCTACCCGGCGCGGTCAGTTTCGCGCTCAACATAAGCAGAAGGTGTTGGCAACGCTGGTCGTCGCTTTCAAACCCAAGAAGCCACGCCGAACTTTCCGCTGCGGCCGGAAGCAGGAACGCAACGCGTCCACCGAACACCTCGTTCGCGAGCCGCTCGCCAGGGGCGTTCGCGCGTTTGGCGAGCAAATCAAAGGTCGCCAGCGCATCAGGACCAGCGAAGGCCTCGAGGACAGGGCGCACGAGCGCGCCGCGGTCGCCCTCGAGCAGATCAGCAACGCCGCGCGCATCGACGGCAAAGACCGCGCCTTTGGGCGCAAGCGCGAATCCAGCGTTGTCAGCGCGCGCGAGTGTTCCGATTGAAAGCAGCGCGATCAATTCGATCAAGGCGAGGGAAGCGGCGCTGAGTCGCAGGATCAACGCGCGCATCAATAGACCTCAGGACTTCTTGAATGGAGCAGCAGCAACCGATGGCGGAACCACTTTCTCAACTTCGTCGTTGGCAGACTCGGCCGCAGACTCACCAGCGAACGGCGAAACGACGGCGCGAATGGTTTCGATCCCATCGCTCATCGCCGCGCCGTGATTGCGCAGGCTTGACTCGACCACATTGGCCACCGGCACCACGGCCGCGGAACCATCGCTCACGCCAACCATCGCATCGCGAAGCAGCGGCATGGAGCAGACCAGCGTGATCAGCGCCAACGCCGCGATTCCGAAGGGAATCACTCGGCGCGGAAAGTCAGAGAGGATGACATCGGCGAGATCTTCGGCACGCTGCGCGTCGAGCGCGCGATCGGAAGAATGTCGAGCCTCGCGGCGCAACGAAAGCAGGACGCGGACAAGCAAACGCTCCGCGCGATGGGAGAACCCATTTCGACCGGCCGCATCATCGCGGCCAGCGTCGTTGTTCGAGCGCGAATCGTTGCGCCATGTCATCGCAACACATCCTCGGGATTGCGAACGCCGGTTCGCTCGATGGCGTCGAGCATGCGTCGACGAGCGCGGAAGAGATGGCTCTTGACCGTCCCCTCCGGCATCGACAATTCGGTTGAGATCTGCTGCACCGACCATCCCTGCTGATGAAAGAGCAGAACGATCTCGCGCTGTGGACTGACCAGCGATTCGATTGCGATCTCCACCATCTTCGAGACTTGCTGCGTTCGCTCAATCTCGATCGTCTCGGTCGCGGGAGTCCGTGCATCGCTGGCGCGGTACTCGATGAAATCGCTGTCCGCAGTCGGCCGCATCTTCTGCTGATGATTCACCAACAAGCGCTTGCCGATGGTGAAGAGCCAAGTCGAGAAACGAAACCGCTCGTCGAAACGGTCGAGTGACCGAATGACGCGCACGAACGCCTCTTGAGAGATGTCCTCGGCCAGGTCGCTCTTTCCACAGAGACGAAACAGAAAGGCCTCGAGCGGGCGCTGGTAGGCGCGGATCAATTCAGCGATAGCCTCGCGGTCGCCGCGGCGCGCTCGCTGAATGGTTTTTCGTTCGGTTTGCGGGTCAAGCATGGCAGTAACTCCGTCGAAACGCCCCACTTCCGCGGTGAGGCGGTTGAGTGTACGGGCTTGAAACCCGGTCGTTCCGATTTTTTGTTGATCCTGAGAAACTCCGAGAGTTGCTCGAAGCAAGAGGCCAACGCCACCCGCGCTCGTCGATTGCCCCATTTCCCGCAGACCTCGACCCAGCCAACACCCGCACGCCCGAGAGCCACGCGACTCTCGTCGCGGGCCATCGGGCATGCGCATGGTGACAGGACCACGATTCAGGCTGCTCGCGAACGACGAACCCGCTGCTCGACCGCGCGCGGACTCAGCGCGATCAGGCGCAGTTCCTCAAGCATTTCGAAGGGCGAATCCGCCGAGAAGTGTGCGCCGATCTCGTCTGCGAGACCGGGAACCCTTCCAAAGACCCCGCCGCCGACGCCGATGCGAAGGCCAGGAACAGGATCCTGGGAGCGGACGGCGTCGAGGAGCCGGCGCAGGCGCGGAGCATCGGGACCGGCCGCGGCGAAGCTGACCACAAAGTCAGGCGTCCGACGGCCGATCTCGGCAAACAGGTCGTCCGATTCGACGCCCCCGCCGAGGAACAGCACATCGAAACCATCGGCTTCGGCGATCCCGGCAAAGATTTCAGCTGCGAGCTCCTCGCTGCGCGAACGGCCGCTGGTCACCAGCACTTGCCGGCAACGGGCGGGGTGCTTGGTCAGCCCGCATTCCAGGCGCTGGACCAACTGCGCCAGCAAAACCAGCGCGCCGTGTTCGTGAACTGGGGCGATCTGATCCTTGCGCGAAAGTTCGTCGATGCTCGCGCACGCCGGCCAGGCCAGCTCACGCAACGCCGCCAACGAGTCGTTGCCCTGCGCGATGTACTCGCGCAGGTGATCGCGGCAACCGATGCGGTCGCCAGAAACAAGCCGCTCGACGAAGCGCGGCAAATCGGGTTGGTTGGTTGGGGCTCGCCGAGATTGTGGCGAATGACGCTTTGAAAAACCGTCGTTTCCGTGATGGGCCTGAGGCATGGCCTTACTCCAAATTCGGATCGAATTGAAGAATCCTCTTCAACCCGTTCGCGTCTTGAATTTGGACCGGATCCTCCGGCCTGTTCGGGTGCGGCTCGCTATCGAACCGCAAGGACAAGTCCAACGAGCGGCCGCATTTTCGATGATGCTCGCGCGCGCTTAGGAATCAATCAATTCGTCGGTTTTCGGTCGGCGTTACGCGCAAGTCGCGCCTGTCAGCGCGCCACTGTCGCGCAACTTGCGACACATGTTCCGAAGGTCAGTGGAATCTGCTCGACATGCACAAATCCACACTCAAGCATGGCTGTTCGTAGCCGATCACGGTCTAGGAAAGTCTCCACCGACCGCGGTAAGTAGCGATACGCGCCTGAGCTGTCGCGCGCGATAAGCGACGCGGTCCACGGCATGATGCGATGGGTATAGAACCGATTCATCGCTCGAATCAGCGGATTGGCCGGCTCGTCAAACTCAAGAACCACCAAACGACCGCCCGGACGCAGAACTCGACGGAACTCTCGCAAGGCGCGCAGCGGGTCGCCGACATTGCGCAGACCAAACGCAATCGACACAACATCGGCGCTCCCATCGGCCAACGCGAGCGCCGTCGCATCGCCGTGTTCGTAACGGGGAACCGCGTGGGCGTGCTTGCGGCGGCCGCTCTTCTGCCGCGCAATATCCAGCATCGGCGGCGTGAAATCGAGACCAAGCACAGTGCGCGCTGGGCTCTTTGCGAAGAGCTCGGTGAGGTCGCCGGTTCCGCACGCGATATCGACCACATCATCCCGCGGACCAACCTTGGCAATGCGCACCGCCGCGCGCCGCCAGGCCTGGTCGAGCCCGAATGAGTGCAACCGATTGTTCAGGTCGTACGCGCCCGCGATCGACGAGAACATCGCCTGCACCTTCTGGGCCTTGTCGGCGCGCTGATGCGGATCGTTCACAAGTTCGTTCTGTTCCCAAACGGCTTTCGACATGGCGGTGAGTATAGGGTGCCACCCGCGCAACCCCCGCTCGGGTACATTCGGACTCGATGATCGTTGACCTCGATATGCGCAGTTGGACCCGGACCGAAGAGCTCGGTAACGAGCTGGCCGCAGCAGTTCGCCGAGTTGGTGCTGGCCGTTGGCTGCGGCCCGACGCGGGTCCCGAGGCGCTGATGTCGGCTCGGCGTGCGGTCGACGCCGGCCTACTGTGTGGATTCGAGAGTTCCCTCGTCCGCGGATCAATTTCCGAAGCGCAGATGCTGGCTGCGGCCAAGGAGTCCAACGGCCGACTCTTCCTCGCCCGCGCGATCGACCCGCTGGCCGCCGGCGCGTCGGCGCTCCTCCAATCGGCGCGCGTCGAATCAGCACGCAAGGACGGCTTCTGTGCCATTTGGATGGATCCAGCGCTGCAGGGATTCAACCCGACCGATACCCGCGCCATGCGCATCTTCGACCGCGCCGAGGCACAGCAGCTCCCCGTGCTGCTCGGCTGGAGCGGTCCGCAGGCAGCTTCGGCGCGGCTTGAGTTCTCGCGCCCTTACCTGCTCGATGAAGTTGCCCGCACCTTCCCACGGCTCTCCCTGGTCATCGCTGGTTTCGCCGCTCCGTTTCATGCGGAAACCGTCACCTTGCTGGCCAAGCACGACCGCGTGTTCGCGACCACTGCGGGCGTTGCGGCGAGGCCATGGGAATTGCTGCAAACCCTGCAGGCCTGCCGCGATTTCGCCGTCGAACACAAGGTTCTCTTTGCGTCGGGCTTCCCCTTTGATACCCCAGCTCGCGCCATCGAGGCCCTCTACAGCGTGAACGCGATGATGGCAATGACTTCACTTCCGCACATCGCCCGATCAGCACTGCGCGAGATCGTTGAGCGCGACTCGATCAGCCTGCTTGGCCTTGGCACTCCGCCCGATAGCATCGATCGCGACGCGATGCACGAGCTGGCCTCGCCTCAGCCACTGCGGATTTCAGGAGAATCGCAATGAATGCAACTTTCTGCATCGGTGCGGCGATCGCCGCCATCGGCATGCTCGTTCCGCTGACAGGCTGCGCCCAGAAAAACTCGATGGGACGGATCGAGCTCACCGCGCTTGGCTCCAAGCCTTTGGTACTTGAACGGGACTTTGCCGTCGGCTCGTACACCGAACTCGAATCGGAATTCAGCTTCTGGTTCTCCGATGTGACCTTCGAAGCACTCGCGTCCCACAGCAAGGAAACCCCACTGCCCGAGGCGATTTTCCTGCATGCGCAGATCATTTGGCAACCCGAACCTGGCCGCACGCCACTGGTGAGCACTGCGACCAATGTGGTAACGCGGATCGTGATCATTTCTGGCGGAGAGCTCGGTCTGTACGGCGGTGCTGCGTTCGCGAGACCAGATGAAGAACTCGGCGGCGACTCGGTCGAGTTCGACCTGCGCGGCGGAACCCTGACGCTTCTGGCTAAAACCGCCGGATTTCACGACCTGCTCAGTCCGGTTGGGCTCACGGGCCGCTTGACGGCAAAGCGATCCAACGACGAAGCCTCGAAATGGCGACGCGGCGTTTCGCAACTCGTGACCAACACGCTCGGCCGTTCCATGTGGGTGTCGGCCCCTCGCCGCGACGATGCGCTCGGCGCGTTCAGTCTGCTTCGCTAACAGCCTTCTTCGCTCAGAACCTTGTCGAGCGCCGCGTCAATCTGCGGCGCGAGTCCCCGTCGAGCAGGATGTTGCGCCAACCGATGCACGATTGTTTCGCCTGGGCGGACAATGCGCAATGCAATCGCCTCGAGATCCAGGTCGGGATACTCGGTTGATTGCGACCTCGTCGGCCAAGCGCCGTACTCGACATCGCCAACGAGCGGAAATCCGAGGTTTGCCAGCATGATCCGAATCTGATGGAATCGACCGGTATCAAGGCGAATGAGCGCGTGGGCTTGATGCGGCGCATCGAGCGCCGGCGCGACGCAATGAATCGTCAATCGCGACGGATCGCCGCCCGATCGAACCACCGTCGCCAATCGGCCGACGCGCTTGAGATACGCGCGGTGCTCTCCGACGATTCCCATCGCGGCCGAGGCGTCAAGTATCCGCGCGACATACCACTTGGTCCACGCACCCGCGCGAATCTCCTCGCTTTGGCGCGCCGCCGTCTCCTTCGAGCCCGCGACCATCAGTAGACCGCGGGTCGGTCGGTCGAGGCGATGCGGCAGCCAACACTTCGTCCAACCAAACTGTTGCTCAGCGCGGCGCACCAGGCAATCGCCAGGATCACCCGCGCCACGCTCGCTCGAAAGTCCGGCGGGCTTGAACACCAGTGCCTCGTCGCCGAGGCGCGAAACAACTTCGAGCGCCGCACCGATGCGCGGAGAAGCATGTGCGTCGCGACGATCCATCGAAAGTCAGGCCGAGATGAACTTCTCACGAACCGCGTAAAGCGCAAGCTCGACACGATCATGGATGTCGAGCTTCTCCATCACGCTGGTCACATGCTTGTCGACCGTCTTGACGGAAATCCCCAGCATGTCTGCGATTTGCTTCTTGGCAAAGCCCTTGCCGACATAGCGAAGCACTTCGACCTCACGCTCGGAAAGCGAACCGCCGCGGGTGCCGGTGACCTTGCGCTTGCGAATTTCCGCCGCAGTTCCACGCACGCGCAGCGCGATGGTCGGAGAGAAATATTGTTCGCCGCGCGCAATGGTGCGGATCGCGGTTGGAATCGCACTCGGATCATCGCCCTTCAACACGAAGCCAAGCGCTCCGACTTTGATCGCCTGCTCGATGGCGCGATCGTGAGCGTGACCAGTGAGGAACATGATCGCGGTGCTTGGTCGCAGTTGGAGGATGTGAGTAGCGGCGTGGAACGCGTCGACGCCGGGCATCTCGACATCGAGCACGACGACGGTGGGACTGAGCTTGTGAGCAAGCTCTACGGCATCTGCCCCATTCGAAGCTTCAGCTACCACGCGAAGGTCATCGGTTGCATTGAGCACCGTCACCAACGCGGCGCGAATAAGCGCATGGTCATCAACAAGCAGAACGGAGATTGTCTTCAGTGCAGCCATGTCGGCGATTGCAGCAGAAAACATAGGGTTTGACAACATCATTTTGGTCATAAATGAACCTGAGCCTCGTCGTTTTTGGGTGGAGGATTCTACGCATTGCTTTCGGTTCAATCAGGTGGTTGGGCGCAGCCTGATGCGGGTTGTTGGCGGCTTTGGGGGATTTGCCCACTGGAACGGTTCCCGCAACGGCATATCTTCGTTTTGCAGAGAGTTTGCTTGTGCGCTGTTTCGCTGGTGAGTTGTTGAGCCAAGTACAGCATGTTTCATTCAGAGGCGCCGCAATACGATTTGTCAGGAGACTGCAAATGGCCGCAACCACACAACGCGCAACACTCGTCCTTGATCTGTTCGACCTGTACTACGAGCGGGTCTATGCGTTCCTTCGCAAGTCCACGACTCCTGATGTCGCCGAGGACTTGGCTCAAGAGGTCTTTCTTCGGTTGCTCCAGCACCCGGACCTCGAGCGACTGACGATCTCCATCAGCTATCTGCTGAAAATCGCTCACAACCTGCTCCGTCGGCGCTACGCCCGAGCAGCAAGGCTCCGTGAGCTCCTTGAAGAGCGGTCGCATGCCGACGAGACCCTCGATGTCTACACGCCAGGCGCTCGCCGAGAGGCAGCGGAGAGCGACATCGGGGCGGACATCCTCGAAACCGCGCTGGGCTTGCTCGGGAAGGATGAGCAGGACGCCATCCGCCTGATCGTCTGCGAAGGAAAGAGTTACCAACACGCGGCCGAGGCGCTCGGCGTTTCGGTCACGACGATCAACAACTGGAAGCACCGGGCGATCGTAAAGCTGCGCGCCATGGTGACCGCCGACGGTACGAACCTGAAGCGCGTGGCGGAGTTCGAGACCATCGAGCAGCCTGCGCGGATGCCAAAGTCGCGCCACGCTCGCATGGACATCGAAACCAAGCCGATGAACGTTGGCAACCGAGGGAGCGACGGGATCGGCAGCGGAAACTCGGCCTCAACGCGCGATCTCTTTTCATGGCGCGCTGCCAAAGGCGAAGTCGCCTGAGGCTGGATCGTCATCCGAAAATCGACAGCACGCCGAGGATGCCTGCGCTGATTAAGAGCGCAGCGATGAGCGCCCAGACGACGACGGCTTTCAGAAACTGGGCGTTGCGTCGGAAGCGCGGTCCGTGTCGCGAAGTATCGCCATCGATCCAAGCGAAGCACTTTGGGCAAATGTCGGCGGCGTGATAGATCTTCGCCGCGCACTCAGGACAGTAAGCCAAACGCGACGAGCCGTGTTCGTCGTCGTTCGCGTCGTGATCGTCGCCCGCATCCTCCGACTCCGACGACTCGAAGGAGTCGTCGTCGGACGAGTCAAAATCGTCAGGCTTGAAACTGTCATCAGCAGGTCGGCGTCGCGCCACGGTGAACTCCACCCGTAACATAGCGCCCCATGCCTCCACTCCAAAGTTCCATGATTCCACTCGGGACCGATTGTCCCGACTTTGACCTGCCTGATCCGCGTGGACTGCGCATGTCCAACCGCGACGCGCGCGATCGACCGCTTCTGGTGTTGTTTCTTTGCAATCACTGCCCGTTTGTGAAGCATCTCCGCCATGAAGTCGCGGCGATTGGTCGAGCCTACATGCCGAGGGGATTGGCAATTGCGGCCATTTCTTCGAACGATGAGCGCGCGTTTCCGGCCGACGGTCCGACCAAGATGATCGCCGAGGCCTGCGATGCGGGCTACTGCTTCCCCTACCTCTTCGACGAGTCCCAGGCCGTCGCCCGCGCCTTCGACGCGCAGTGCACGCCCGACATCTTTTTGTTCGACTCGTCCCATCGGCTGGTCTATCGCGGGCAACTCGACGACAGCCGTCCAAAGTCCGAGATCCCGGTGACGGGGAAGGATCTCCGAGCGGCGCTCGACGCCGTTCTCGAAGGTCGCGGGGTCAACCCCGACCAACGACCATCGGTTGGATGCAGCATCAAATGGCGCGCCTGACCACGAAGCGCATGGGCCTAAAAACAGCGCGGCCCTCGATGAAATCGAGGGCTGCGTGTTTTTTCTGCAAATCTTTCAACGAGGCGGACGGGAATCGAACCCGCAACCACCGGCGTGACAAGCCGGTACTCTAACCAATTGAGCTACCACCCCAAACACCCGCGTCGTTGCCGACGAGGGATACAAAGAATAGCAAAGGTTCTTCGGGTGTCAAGCGGCCGAAGTCGAGCCAAACCGCCTTGATTTCAAGGGGCTCTCTCGGTCGGAGCTCGATCGTCAGATGTCCGACCAACGCTGTCCCGTCGCTGACGAGACTTCAAGCGGAACGCGCAGTTCCATAGCGCCGCGCATCGTCTCCGAGAGGAGCGTGCGCACTTCCTCCGCATCGGCCGTCGGCGTTTCCACCAAGAGTTCATCGTGAATCTGCAGCAAGAGCCGCGCGCGTGGAAATCGCGCGTGGAGCCGCTGGTCCAATCGAATCATCGCGATCTTGATGAGGTCGGCTGCGGAGCCCTGCACCACCGTGTTGACGGCGACGCGTTCGCCAAACGCCCGCTCCGCAGGGTTGCGCGAATGCATCTGCGGAATAGGTCGCCAGCGGCCGGTGATGGTGGACGCGTGGCCAGTGCGCTTGGCATCTTCCACGCTTTCCCGCAGAAACGCATCGATTCCTCGGAAACGGGCGCGATAGCTTTCCATGATCTCTTTCGCGCGCCCGATGGTATAGCCCGATCCGAGTCGACGGGCGAGACCATTGGCGGTGATGCCGTAGACGATTCCGAAGTTCACCATCTTGGCGGCTGAGCGCTGGACATCGGTTACGGCATCGGGAGCAACGGCGAAGACCTGCGCGGCAACGGCGCGGTGAATGTCCTCGCCGCGGGCGAAGGCATCGCAAAGGCCTGGATCCTGCGAGAAATGCGCCAGAAAGCGCAACTCGATTTGCGAGTAATCGGCGCTCACAAAGGTCATTCCCTCATCGGCAATGAACGCGCGACGAATGGCCGCGCCAACCTCGGTGCGAATCGGGATGTTCTGCAGGTTCGGCTCGCTCGATGAAAGTCGCCCCGTCGCCGTGCCCGTCTGGTGGAACGAACAATGGATGCGACCGGTCTCGGGAAGCACGGCTGCGTCGAGCGCCTTGAGGTAGGTGCCGACGAGTTTGGCGAACTGGCGATACTCGAGAATCTGCTCGGGAAGTTGCGAGTGGCAGTTTGGATCTTCGGCAAGTTTCTCGAGAACTTCGCTGTCGGTGCTCGCGCCTGTGGTCGTTCGTTTGATCACCCGTAGCCCGAGGCCGGGCGGTTGCGCATCGGGCGCATTGAACAACAACTGCGAAAGTTGCTTGGGGCTATCGGGATTGAACGGCCACGGCGCCGCACTGGCAATCTCCTGCCGCAATTTCGCCAGTCGAACTTCGAGGCCGCGTCTTTGCATCGCCAACTCATCGCGATCAATGCGGATGCCCGCGCGCTCCATGCGAGAAAGCACGGGTACCAGCGGAATCTCGATCTCGCTGTAGACATTCCATTGCCCGCGCGTGCGGATGGTGGACTCGAGCCTGTTGGCAAGCGCGAGCGTGATCTCAGCATCTTCGGCGGCGTATGGGGCAGCGAGGGAAAGCGGCGCTTCATCGAAACGGCGCTGGCTGAGGCCGCGCGCGCCGATCACTGACTCGATGGGAATCGGCCGGATTCCCAGGACATGCTCGCTCGCCGCGTCCATCCCGTGCGAAGGCCGCGTTGGATCGACCAGCCAACTTGCGATCATCGAATCGCCGGCAATGGCGCGCAGTTGAACCCCGTGATTGGCCAAGACAGCGCAGTCGTACTTGAGATTGTGCCCGACCATCGCAACCGAAGGATCCTCGAACAGAGGCTTCAGCTCGTTGAGCGCATCGTCAATACCAAGGTGGGTGCTGGGTTCGGGAGAACGGACGGGAACATAGAAACCCTCGCCTTCCTCGAGCGCAAATGAGAATCCCACCAATCTGGCGACTGGAAGAATGAGCGAGTCGGTCTCGGTATCCATCGCGCAACGGCCGTGAGCGCGGATGCGGGCAACAAGCGACTTCAGCTCGCTGACGCAACGCACAACCACCACCTTCATCGGCCGCGCGGATGTCGGCGGCGTGTCGGCGGCGGCGACTCCATCGAACAGCGTTCCAAAGCTGGCGGCTTCGTGGCGGCCGGTGACAATCGCCGGTGGAGGCGTGGTGGCGGTCGGATCCGATGAGAAGAGCGACAGACCTTCATCGCGCGCGCGTGAACCACTTCGCTTTGCGCCTACGACTGGCACTTTGTCGGCCTCGGGCGCAGGACGACCGTCCTTGTCGAATATGTCCTGCGCTTCTGAGCGCAAGCGGTTGAATCCGAGAACGCGCAGAAACTCGAGCAGCTTTGGAAGGTCGCAGCGCGTCGGATCAAAGCGCGCGCTGGCTGGATCGAAGATGAAATCGCAATCGCATTTCAGCGTGACCAGCTTGCGGGAAAGCGCGACGAGTTCACGGCTGGCAGCCAGCGATTCGCCCTTTTTTCCCTTGATTTTATCGATGTTTTCATAGATGCCCTCGATCGAGCCGTACTCAGCGAGGAGTGCAGCGGCGGTCTTGGGACCAATGCCCGGGACACCAGGAACATTGTCGGCGCTGTCGCCCATGAGCGTAAGCAGATCGATCACCTGATCAGGACGCACGCCTTTGGAATCGAAGAGTTGCTCGAGACCGAGATCGGCATTTCGATGCGGATCGAACAGTGTGGTGTGCGCGTCGACGAGCTGACCAAGATCCTTATCGCGGCTCACCATGCGAATCCGCGTGTCCGCCTTGGCCGCGCGCATGCGGTGCACGAGTGTGCCGATGACATCATCGGCCTCGACTGCGCCGATGCCAAGCACTGGAATCCCCATCAGCGCCAGCGCCTCAAGGCAACGCTCGACCTGCGGATGAAAGTCGGCGGGCGCGGGGTCGCGGTGCGCCTTGTACTGGGGATACAGCTGCGAACGAAATGTCTCGGTGTCGCCGGCGGCGTCGATAACGACGATGAGCTCCGTTGGCTTTTCACTACGAATGTAGGAGAAAAGCGTCGCGATGAAACCGAACACCAAGTTGGTCGGCTCGCCGGTGACTGGGCTCGAGAGTCCGCCGCGAATCGCGTAGTAGGCGCGAAAAAACTGGGCGTGGCCGTCGATGATCGCGCTGTGGATGCCAACCTCAGCCATTCAAACCCCCGTCGCCTTGGCG
Source organism: Planctomycetota bacterium (assembly GCA_003671075.1). Taxonomy (GTDB): domain Bacteria; phylum Planctomycetota; class Phycisphaerae; order Phycisphaerales; family SM1A02; genus QWPT01. Next base: position 31,722 of record QWPT01000010.1, on the reverse strand, counting down.
TGCAGCGTGCGCAGTCTTTCCTGAACCGCCGCCGATGGGGACTTGCCGCGACGCGACATCATGGCGCGCGCAGTTTCGATGAACTTGTCGAAGCGGAAACTCTTCGGCGCTTCATTTCTGCTGGCATCGCCGCCATCAACGAGCCAGCTGAAGCGCGCAACCAGCGCCGCGGGCGGACGCGATTGGGCGATCATGGCGCCAGTACCGACGGTCGTTCCCGTCATCAGCCGCGTGCCGATGGCGAGCTTTGCATGGTCGCCGAGGATCGAGCCCCAGAACTGCCGGCCAGTGCGCAGAAGTCCGCTGTCTGCTTCGAGGCGAACGATGATCTCGCCATAGGTGTTGAGAAGATTCGAGTTGTCGGTGCCCGCGCCGATGTTGACCCACTCGCCGACGAAGCTGTCGCCGAGATGTCCGTCGTGCGATTTGTTCGAGTAAGACTGGAAGATGGTGCCGCCGATCTCGCCGCCCGCTCGGCAATGCGGGCCGATGACGGTCGAACCTTTCAGCAGCGCGCGCTCGGAAACGGTGGAACCTTCGAGCACGGCGCATGGTCCAACGACCACGCAAAGCGGGCGAAGGACAACATTGGCGCCGATGATCACGGGACCTTTGGATGCATCGATGACGCAAAGCGGGCCGATGGATGCGCTTGGATCGATGCGAATCGCATGGGTTCCGAAGGACTGGCCTTCATCGGGACGAAGTTGTCGGTTGACCGATGCGCCGAGCGGCCCGGCGGGATCAGCCATGCGCAAGTCCTCGTCGAGCGAGGTTCCGATGCGGCTCGTGATATCCCACGGAGCCTTGGCCAATTGCGCGTGCACCGTCTTTGGCGCAGGCAGTGCGGTGCAGTCAAGGTTGAGCACCGCCGCGCGCGCCAATGAGGAACAAACCAGCGTGCCCTCGGCATCCACAACGACTTCTCCTCGAGCGGCGAACGCATGATCAACGCTCAGGAGTCGGCCGTTGACTACGAGAAACTCCTCGCCGTCGGGCAACGCATTCGTCATGCGTGCTGTCGATTCGCCGACCACCACGGCCATGTTCGGGTTGACGATGAGCGCGGAAGCCTTGCGTCCGACCGCGGCCTCGATGCGCTCGAGCATGGTGCCCACGCCCGCGCGCAACTCAAAGGCCGCGCGCAAATCGGTCAGGGGACCAAAGGTGCCCTTGCCATCATCGAAGACGATCAACGGGCGTGCGTCATGCTTGGAAATCGGCGGGGAAATCGACGGAGAACTCGAGGCGCTTGCGCTCATCGACGCACTGTAGCGCGTGACCCCATTCGCTCAACGGGCCATGATTCCGACGGCGAGGCGGACATGCTCGCCCGTTAGACGGTCTCGCGCGCCGCGCCGTGCACCAGTCGCTTCGCTGTTGAGAAACCCCAGATGCCGCGGCTTCGATCGAGAAGCCAGACCGTCGGAATCGCGACCACGCCGTTGGCGATCGCGACCTTCGATTGGTGCCAAACCTCAGAGGCGCCCGTGCCCGGCCACCATGACGGACTTTCGTCGGAGAGAAGATTGATGCGCAGCACCCACACCGCAACAAAGACGATGGCGGCCAACAGCGAGAAGACGAAGGTGGCGAAGCCGCTGGAGATTGGATTTCGGTGGTAAAGCAGCGAGCGCAAAGGCAGAACCGCGAGCGCGCCGAGCGCGAAACCGAGCGTCCACGGGCCGATCACCACCAACTGCGAATCGTCGGGGCGAATCGTGGGCGACAGTAGGTCGGCGAGAAGTCCTGCCAACATGGCGATGCGCACCGCGTACGCCCTGGGCGCGGACAGAATCGCGTAAACCACCACGCAGGCGAGGAAGCGCGGTTGGGCGTCGCCGATCTTGAGGACCCCGCCGAGGCTGGAGTCAATGGCGACGGCAACGAGCACTGCGAGGATGTAGATGGCCCATCTCATGATTGCTCGGTTTTCATGGACGGGCCTCAGGCGGATCGATGGCCACGACAACGGTGGACTCGTCGATGAGCTGAGCGAGAGGCTCCACCTCGACGCGCCGCGCAAGGGGCACCTGCTCGTTGGGAAGGATGCGGCGAACTCGACCAACCCGCATTCCGCGCGCAACGCTGCCGAAACGGTCGTCGGTGACCCGCGCGATCTGGCCTTCGCGGATCTCGACATCGCTGGCGATATCACCGATCCACAGGCCTCCATCGATGGGCTTGAGCACCGTGCCCGGATAGGCGCTCGGATTGAGCCCGGCATCGACGCCATCGGCGGGATACAGGCGAACACTCAGACTGCAGCGCTGGGCCGGCTTGACCAAGGAGACGAACTCACCAGGATCGTTGGCAACGATGCCGCCGAGAATGTCCCCGTGAATGATGACGGCAGCGTCGCGATGAACGCCCTGCCGCAGCCCCGCGTTGATTCGGACTAGGCCCTCACGGCGCGTCGGATCGATGCCGACAACGCTGGCGGTTTCCAGTTGCACCCCTGAATTGCCGAGACGAGTGCGAACGGCCTTGAGTTGGGCAATCTCGCGGTCGAGCGCCTCGGCCTTGAGCCGCGACTGTTCGAACAGCGTGCGGTAGCGCTCGGTAGCCAGTTCCAATTCCACGACCTCGGGAGCGCGCGCGTCAAAGGCCGCGCGCGGAGGGCGGATGCGGTCGCGTACGACCATTCCTAGGTGCATGAGTGGAACGATGGGCACGACGACGATGCGGGCCACATCGCCCGTCCAAGGGGCAAGGGCGCGCGCAGGGAGGATGGCCAAGAGCAGCGCAAACCCCGCAAGCAACCAGTCAAGCCGTCGACCGGTGAGTCGAGAGAAGATGATCCGAAAGAAGCGAGTCCCGTTCATGGTCCACCTAGCGGGTCGACACAGTTCAGGCGGGCAGGAGAGCGGGGATTCGCAGGCCAGGACCTGAGACGCCAAGATCTGGGACGCCAAGATCTGGGACGCCAAGATCGGGGAAGCAACGACCTCGGAGATCCGGTTGTTGCACCTCGTAATCCTTGATCAGCCCTCACTGCCTACTCAACCCTCGTCGGCGTCCGTGTCCATGGTCGCCTTCCAATCCTCGAGATTCTCTAGGTAGATCGCCGTTCCGCGGGCCACGCAGGTGAGCGGATCTTCGGCGATGCGCACGGAAAGGCCGGTGCGCTCTTCGATGACTCGGCCGATGCCGCGCAACAACGCGCCACCGCCAGCGATCATGATGCCGTTGTCCACGAGGTCGGCGCTGAGCTCCGCGTCGGCGTTCTCGAGCGTACGCAGCACGGCTTCGACGATTTGTCCGACGGGCTCAAGCAGCGCTTCTCGGATTTCCTCGCTGGAAACCACGACTTTGCGCGGAAGACCTTGCACGGCATCGCGGCCGCGCACATCCATCGTGAGTTCCTTGGCAAGCGGCGCCGCGCTGCCGATCTCGATCTTGATGCGCTCGGCGGTTTGCTCGCCGATCATCAGACCGTACTGCTTCTTCATGTGGGTGATGATGGCCTCATCGAACTCATCGCCAGCAACGCGCAGAGATTCGCAAGTCACCATGCCGGCAAGACTGATGATGGCGACATCGGTGGTGCCGCCGCCGATATCGACGATCATGCTTGCCGTTGGCTCGCCGACTGGAAGGCCTGCACCCATAGCGGCGGCCATCGGCTCCTCGATGAGGTAGACGCGGCGGGCGCCTGCGCGCGCGGCACTTTCAAAGACGGCCTTACGCTCGACGGCGGTGATGCCGGAGGGCACGGCAATGACGACGCGCGGCGCGAAGAGGCGGCTGCGGCCGGTGACCTTGCGAATGAAGTAGGCGAGCATCGCTTCAGTGATCTCAAAGTCGGAGATCACGCCGTCCTTCATGGGACGGATTGCGCTGATGGTGCCGGGAGTCTTGCCGAGCATTTCCTTGGCGGCCCAACCCACGGCGGTGCCGTTGTTGAGGACCTTGTTGGTGCCCTTGCGGACGGCGACCACCGACGGCTCATTCAACACGATGCCTTCGCCGCGGACGCACACCAGCGTGTTGCAGGTACCGAGGTCGATGCCCATGTCGACGCTGAACCAACCGAAGATTTTGTCGACAATACTCACATTTTCTCCCTGGCGAAGCTCCGCCGCGATTCATGCCCAGCGGGGTCGCCGAGCGGAGCGCAAGCGTAGCAGAATGAAGCAACGCCGCGAAAGCGGCGTTGCTCGGAAGCGAACTTGAACTTGGAAGTAGGCCTGTCCCAACCCGATCAGCTCAACAGGCCGTCGATGCCGCGCGCAATGCCGCGTGAGGGACTGTCGTGTCAGCGAATCAGATTGAGCGGCGAACCGGGCTGACCGCCTGATTCGGCCTGCTTCATGTTGGAAAGGCAGAGGACGGTCACACCAGCTCCCAGAATGAGCGCGGCGATGACGAGGAGCGCGGTGTAGACGCTCATCTCACCACGACGGGTTCCGGCGCTGCGGGTGGTGGAGGTACGGGCGGTGGACTTTGCCATGGAAAGGACCTGCAAAAGACCGAAATTTGAACGGATCGGAAAGGTAGGGAATCGCGGATTTACTCGCCCGAGCGGGAGATGGCGCGCTGGCCGACCTTGACTTCGCCACGAGCGGTGGCGTCTTCGAGCTCGACAACGCCAACCGAACGATTCACATCGACCTCGGTGATGCGGAGGTTGCCAACGAAGGTGCTTCCGTCGCCGATGGTCATGACCCAGCCAGCCTTCAGGCCGTCACGGGAGCCAGCGTTGATCTCGGCGAGGGTTGTGTTGCCGTCGCGGCGGACGCTGATGATGGTCGAGGAGACGCTGCGGGTGGCCACAACGCGCTCACCGACGGCGCCAGCGCGAGCCTTGGCGAGTTCACCGACCGAAGCGACATAGTCAGCAACGGTTGCGAGCGCATGATCCTTCTCATCGGCGAGGCGCTTGACCTCTTCCTGAAGCGCGCGACGGGCGGCGTCGGCGACCTCGAGGCTCGACTGCGAGGAGTCGAAAGCTTCCTGGACTTCGACAAGGCGCTTCTCGGCCTCCATCGAACGGGTTCGGAGGTTGCGCAGTTCGGCAACCAGCGTCTCGGTGAGTTCGCCAGTGGCCTTGCCGTTCTGAGCAAGAACCTCGAGGCTGGCGGCGATCGAAGCCTGCGCGGCCTTGGTTCCGGCGAGCTCCTGAGCAGCCTTGCGGGCTTCGGCGCCCTTCGAATCGGCCTGCTTCTGCAGGTCGGCGACCTTGGACTCCATGGCGCGGATGTCGGTCTCAAGCTTCTGCTGCGAAGCAAGCCACGCGGAACGCTCCGTGCTCAGAATCGCCTCGGCGGCAGAAGCGGAAGCCTGAGCCTCCTTGAACTTCTTCTGGAATGTGGACTCGTTGGTCGCATTGACAGCAACGAGCGGCACGATTGCCACGGTGAGGAGCGCTACCAGCACGATGAAGATCTTGGTCAGGACGTGCACTTCAGGTTTCCTTGCTTTCTGAATAATTCTGCTTCGGACTTCAAACGGCTTCTCTGCGCCGGTGTCGTGAGCAGTACGGGAACTTGTTCTACGGTTGAACCCAACTTCACTGCTACTGGACTCTGAGCGTTCTGCGCCTCAGAGATACGGACTGCTTGGGCAGCGGATCCGTCCTGTCTCTCGCCTTCGTTGATCTCGATTGAGATCGAGGATCTGCGAAGGTCCGATTTTGTACCGATCCTCGGCGATCGTGTCAATCGCCCCATGCACAAACTGCGGTCGTTCCGAGGATTCCTCTTGAGAATTCGTGTCGGCTCAATCGACGGCTTCGAAGCCTGCGGCCGCAGCGATTTGGACGCTGGGATTGGAGTCGCGCAGCAGTTTGGTCAGGAGGGTCGCTGCCTCGGGAGACCCGATTTGCGCGAGCAAAGAAGCGGTTTGCGCGCGAACTCGAGGGTCGGAATGCTCGGCGTATTGCTGGGCAATCATGATGGGCGCGCGTGAAGAACCGAGCTTGGCAAGCGCGCGAGCGGCGGCGATACGGATCTCGGGGCCGCGCTGATCGGAGCCGCTGGCACTGATGATGCGTTGGAGCATCGGCCGCGAAACCTCGTCGTTCAGGCGACGAACCGAATCGCAAGCAACGACCGTGAGCTCGCCCTGCTCGGGAGGGGCGAAAAGCGCGGCGCGAATAGGCTCGATCTCATTCTCGTCGCCGAGCTTGACCAGGGCTTCAGCGGCCGCGAGATCGACGAGGCGAACGCGCAGCGGATTGACCAACTTCATGCCCTTGCCGAGAGATTCACGAATGAGCGGCGTTGCCGACGGATTGCCTAACTCGCCGAGGACGAGATATGCGTTGGCGCGAATCTCGGGATCATTGTCGCTGAGCATCGCCGCGAGGGGCGTGAAATCAACCGTTCGCCCGCAGCGCGACAACGCGAGCATGGCCGCGGCGCGGACCGATGCACTTGGATCGCTGAGCAGCGGCGCGACCGCTTTGGCGAGCGTCGGCATGCGCGCCTCGGCAATGGCCATGCAGGCCACGAAGCGAACGCCGCGATTTTCATCGTCGAGTGCGGCGGGCACGAGCTCGGCAAGAAGCTTCGGGCTGCGAATCGACGCCTCGATGGCATGAGCGCGCACCGCGGCCCACTTGCTCACCGATGCTTCACGCAGAACTCGACTGGCTTCATGCGTGGTCTGAGCGTCAGTGGGTTCATGAAGCAGAGATTCGACGGGCAACGAAGGAGGAACCGGAATGATGACCGAATCAACGACGAGGACTTCAGACTGCGCAGGCGCGGCGATTTGAGGAACAGCAACGTTCGTCGCACCGGTCGTCGCAACGGCGATCGGCGCTGGCGAATTCGTCGATGGATGTGGATCGGCAGTTGTTGGTTCACTGCCTTCCATGGACTGCGCCTTGGAGCTGAACTGCGCGCGCGCGTTGGCAGGATCAAAGCGCGGTGCGCAAGAAGCGCCAGCGCTGAGCACTGCCGCAGCGAGTGTCCATGCAATTGGAAAGTCACGGGCGTATGGAAAGGTCTGCAACATCGTTCAACTCCATTCGAACGGAAAATCTCGGTACTCGCCGTGCTCCGCACGGGTCGCCATCATCGGCTGAGGTGAGTGGTTTTGTACAGGCTTTCAGGCTGACTGGACCGCGTAGGCCTGCAAAATCATCGGCAATCTCTACAACTGGGGCCGAGCAGCTTTCTGCTTTCCAACGGGCAAGAGTCCAACGCAGGCGCCGAGCAACGCGAGAAACGCGACGCTATCGCCGAGGAACACTGAGGTGGGAACGCTCGTGCTCGGCACGGGATGAACCAGAAGCGTCCCTGCTTGTTGTGACGGCAAGATGGCTTCGATGCGCCCGACAGCGTCGATGCTGGCGGAGATACCAGTGTTGGCTGAGCGCACCACCGGGGTGTCGAGCTCGATGGCGCGCAACTGCGCAACCTGCAGGTGCTGGCGGCGCCCGGCGCGCGACGGGCCGAACCAACCGTCGTTGGAGAGATTGAGCAACACTCCCGCGGCGCGCTTGCCGTCGGGAAAGGCGATGCGGCGCGAGGCCCAGGGCATGGTGATCTCAAAGCAGATTGGCACGCCGAGCCCGACGCCTTCCGTTCCCGAGGCCGTTCCCGAGGCCGCTCCCGAAACCGCGCCAGACTGCGTGACTTTGCGTTGCAGCGTGAAGTTGCTCGGTGCTGCTGCCGCGTCGAGATCGAAGGTCATGCCCTCCGCGCCGAGGTCAAGCAACTGCGTCTCCAGCCAATCCCAGTTGGAGATGATTGGCATCATTTCTCCGAAGGGCGTGAGATAAATCTTGTCGGTGCGACCGCGCGCGCCGTCAGGACCGACGAGGTACGCGCTGTTGAATTGATTCTTCCACTTGAAACGGTTGCCTTCGACGCGCAAGTCGATGTAGGCGGGTGATCCGACGAGCATCGGCGCATCGATGCGCGTCGATAGATCGCGCAACGCTTCGAGGTAGCGGTCGCCTGGATAGTAGTGACCATCGACGAGTGTCTTGATCGAGTCGCGCTCGAGTCCCAGTCCGGGCAGCGTGGTCTCGGGCCAGAGCGCGAGGTCGATCGTTGCTCCTGCTTCGCGCGCTGTGGCGGCACCTTCGATGGTCAGCCGCGCAAACACGAGAAAATCCTCGACCTGCTCTTCTGGCGTCCACGAGAGTTTGTTGGACATGGGCAGATCGGTCTGCACCGACAGGATGTTGAGCGCGGGCGGATGAGCGGTGTTGGAGTTGTCGATTGCGGCAATGCGTTGCGCGCCGATGACGAAGGCTGCGGCGAGAGCGGTGAGCGCGATGATGGGCGAGGCGATGCGCAATTTGCCGCGACCGACGATCGCGTCAAGCACCGCGCCGGAGACGAAGGCCGCGAGAGCCGAGAGCAGCCAGCCGCCGCCAATTGAGGCAATCTGCGCAACCTCGGTCCACTCGACCAACGGATGCGCTGCGAAAAACCAGGCGTATCCGCTGCAAACCAAATCGCCACGCAAGTGTTCGACGCAGACGACGGCGATCGGCAACACGACGGCGAACGGCCAGCGTGGACGAGCGGCGGTGCCACCGAGGCGGCGCATGAGCAGCGCGAGCACGACGGTCCAGCCCGCGAGATACATGGCCAGCAGCGGCATGCCGAGTTCAGTGATGTGGCGCATCCACCATTCGTGGGCGAGAAAGACCACGAGGAAGGGAACCGCGGTTCCGACGACCAGTTCGCGTTTGCGCGGAGCGATGCGGGCGGCGGCGCCGAGCAACGCGGGCCAGACGAACACCAGCGGCCAACCGGCGACGAATTGTTCGGAGAGCGGGAACGAGAGCGCAAAGGCGAGTGCCGAAAGCGTTGCCAGCAGCGCCGCGATCAACCGGCCGCGCGCCTGATCGCGCCCTGCTTCAGCGTCCTGCATAGTCGATCACGCGGCCGATTTCCGAGCGGAGATCCTTGCGGTGCACGATGCGATCGACGAAACCGGATTCAAGGAGAAACTCGGATGTCTGGAATCCTTCGGGAAGTTCCTGACGGATTGTCTGCTTGATGACGCGCGGACCAGCGAAGCCGATGAGCGCGCGCGGCTCGGCGAAGATGACATCGCCAAGCATGGCGAAACTCGCGGTGACGCCGCCAGTGGTCGGATCGGCCAGCACAGAGATGAACAAACCCTTGGCTTCATCGAGACGCGCCAGCGCGGCGCTAGTCTTGGCCATCTGCATGAGCGAGAAACCCGATTCGTGCATGCGTGCGCCGCCTGAGCACGAAACGGTGACGACGGGAATGTTGTGGTCGATGCCGCGCTCGATCGCCCGCGTGATCTTCTCACCGACCACCGAACCCATCGATCCGCCGAGGAAAGTGAAGTCCATCACTGCGACCACAACGCGGCGGCCCTTCACGAAGCCGAAGCCGGAAAGGAGCGCGTCCTTCTCGCCGGTCTTGCGTTGTGCATCGCTGATGCGCTGGCCGTACGGACGCTGGTCGACGAACTTGAGCGGGTCGACGGCAACGAGGCCGTCGTCAAACGGCTCGTAGGTTCCCGGGTCGAGCAACTGCTCCACGCGCACGCGGGCGCTGATGCGCAAATGATGCTGGCATTTGGGGCAAACCCAGAGGTTCGACTCGACGGCCTTCTTGAACAGCGTCTCCTCGCAAGAGGGACACTTCATCCAAAGGCCTTCGGGCACGCCCTTCTTGGGAACTTGCGCGAGGTCGGTCTGCGTCCAGGTCGTTTCAGCCACGGGGGGAGTCTACTGCAAATGACGGGAGCGGCTCAAGCAGTTCGCAACGCTTGGATGGCAGCGGCGTAATCGCCACGATTGAAGATGGCGCTGGCGGCGACGATGAGGTCGCATCCATGCGCCCGGCAAGCTGATGCGGTGTCGGGCGCGACTCCGCCATCCATCTGAATCCGCATTCCCTTGGGAGCGGCATCGCGCAGCGCGCGCGTCTTGGTCAGCACGCGGGGCATGAACGACTGTCCAGAAAAACCGGGGGTTACGCTCATGACCAGCGCGAGGTCGATCTCGCCGAGATAGGCAAAGATCGCTTCGGCAGGAGTATCGGGATTGATGGCGAGGCCTGCGGACATGCCGCGCGCGTGAATCTCGGCCAGGAGTGGACGCGGGTTGGCCACCGCCTCGATATGGAAACTGATGTGCGATGCGCCCGCCTTGTGAAACGGCTCGATGTAGGCGGCTGGATCGGTGACCATCAGATGGACATCGAGGCAAGCATCGGGAAGAGCGCGGTGCAGCGCGGCGCAGACGGCGGGCCCCATCGAAAGATTTGGGGCAAAATGGCCGTCCATCACATCGACATGCAGAAGATCGCCGCCCGCGGTGAGTGCGTTACGGCAATCGTCGCCCAGTCGGGAGAAGTCCGCGGAGAGAATCGAAGGCGCGATGAGCAACCCACTGGAGAGGCGGCCAAAGGAACGGCGTCCCCCGAATGTGGGGGACGCCGTGCTGAGATTGCGGTTGGAATCAATGGGTGCGCCGGTCATCGGAAAGGCCCTTGGGCGGGCTTAGGATCCAGCCTTGGGGGCGCTCTTGGCGGCACTTTTGGCGGCGAGCTTGGAATACTTCTCGTATTCGCGCTGGTATTCAGCCTTATCCGCAGGATCGGCGGACCTCATCGCCTCGTACTGAAGCTTCTTCGCCTCAGCCATGTTTCCTGCGAGGTAGCGCACTTCGGCGCGCAACGCCAGGCTCGATGGATCGCTCGGCTTGGAGTTGAGAGCCGCGGCATCGGCCGCCATCATCGCCAACTCGAAGTCGCGATCCTTGACGGCATCGCTCTTGGCGATGGCAAGCGCCAGGTCTCCGAGAGCCTGCCCGTCGGTGGAATACTTGGTGAGCATCTCCTGGCCCCACGCGCGCGCAGCGACCGGATCGTTGGCGTTGACCAGCATGGTGGTGTACTTGCGAACCGCGATGTCACTAAAGAACTGCGGGTCGATGGCGATGACGGTGTCGAAGTGCTTGAACGCATCCTTGAAGTTCTTCAAGGCGATCGCTTCGTCGGCGGCGCGAATGGTGGCTTGACCCTGCTTGGTGAGCGATGGGTTGTAGCGGCCCGCGAGCGACTGAGTGATGACTGAGTCAAACGAGTCGTCGAGAGGATTGCCGATCCAGAGGATCTTGTTTTTACGCACGACGAACGCGCACGGAATGCCGTTCTGCTTGGCGGCCTGCATCCAGTCCTGACCGGTCTTCTTCTCTTTGTCGACCGCGACGGCGTACGCCATCGAGCTCGACATCTTGGTGACGAACGGCTTGACAGTGGCGAGCGGCTCATCGCTGATGCCGATGATGGTGAGCCCGCGACCGCGGTACTTGTTGTGCAACTCGGTCAGATGCGGAATCGAACGCTTGCACGGTCCGCACCAAGTGGCCCAGAACTCGACGACATAGGTCTTGTTCGGGTCGTCGAGCTTGGCGACCTCGCCCTGCACCCACGAATCAATCGTGAGTTCGGGAGCGCTCGATCCGACTTTGAGCGACTGCTCCTGCGCGACGGCTGGCGTGGTGAATCCTGCGACGCCGACGCTGCCAATGAGGATGGGAAGCGCGGGAATGGCGAGAAGGCGAAGGGCGAAGCGAAGGCTCATGATTGCTCCTGTGTGCGTAGAGAGGAACCGGAAGGTTGCGATGATAGCGAACGAAGCCCCGATGCAGAAGCGTCGACTCGGGAGTATTCACCCCCCATCGGCGCGATCCGTATAGTGCGACCCCATGCAGAAGATGCGCATCGATTCAACGCAAGTGGCCGGCAAGCGAGTGTTCATTCGGGTCGACTTCAATGTCCCCATGGAAGGCGGCGTGATCTCGGACGATCGCCGGATCAAGGCGAGCCTTGCGACCATTCGCTCGGTGCTTGATCGCGGGGGGCGGGTCGTGCTCGCCAGCCACCTCGGACGGCCCAAAGGCAAGGGTTTCGAGGCGGAATACTCGTTGGCGCCCGTGGCGCGGCGGCTGGCGGAATTGCTCGCGACCAATGCGCCCCACGGCGTGGGCTTTCCTTCCAACGACTGCACCGATCTCGACGCGCGCACCGCGGTTCTGGAGATGCCCGACCGCGGCGTGATTCTGCTGGAGAACCTGCGTTTTGCCACCGGCGAGAAAAATGGCGACGCCGCCTTCGCCGACACGCTGGCGGGAATGTGCGATGTCTATGTGAACGACGCGTTCGGCACCAGCCACCGCGCCGATGCCTCGATGTACGCGCTGCCGATGTCGATGCGCGCGCGCGGCAAACCGTGCGTAAGCGGGTTTCTGCTCGCGGCCGAACTGGAATACCTGATCACGCGCATCGCGGCGGCGCAACGGCCGTTCACCGCGATCCTCGGCGGCGCCAAGGTATCGGACAAGATCATGGCCATCGAAAACCTGATGGCGAAAGTCGATCGCTTGGTGATCGGCGGCGCGATGGCCTACACATTCCTGCGCGCGCAGGGCGTAGCGACGGGAAATAGTTTGGTCGAGGCGGACAAGATCGATTTGGCGCGAGAGATCCTCGCCAAGGCCAAAGCGAAGGGCTGCGAGATCCTGTTGCCGACCGACCACGCTTGCGGGCGCGCGTTCAAGGCGGGCACCGAATCGATGAACAGCGTTGGCGCGATCGCGGACGGATGGATGGGACTCGACATCGGGCCGGCGACTCGCACACGATTTGCCGAGGCGATTGGCGCGTCGAAGACTGTGGTGTGGAACGGACCGATGGGCGTGTTTGAGATGCCGCCGTTCGATGAAGGAACCCGCGCTGTTGCTGACGCGATCGTCGCGGCGACGGCTGCAGGAGCGATCTCAATTGCTGGCGGCGGCGACACTGCGGCTGCGGTTGAACAGTTTGGATTGGCGGACAAATTTTCCCATGTCTCAACGGGCGGCGGCGCGAGCCTTGAGGTGCTCGAAGGCAAGCATCTTGTGTGCCTTGATGCGTTGGACGATGCGCCGCAGCGTGGATGATCATGATTGGACCTGACGACATGACTGACGACATGACCTCACGACACGACTGATGGCTGAATCTGCATCCATTGCCGAAGAATTGCGTGCGCAGGCTGGTGCGGCGGCGCGCGCGCGGGTGATCGTCGTGCTCGGGCCGACGGCCGGTGGCAAGAGCGATCTGGCGATGGAGTTGGCGCGGCGCTACGACGGCGAGCTGATTTCCGCGGATTCGATGCAGGTTTATCGAGGGATGGACATCGGCACCGCGAAACCCACCGCACAGGAGCGCGCGGAGATTCGGCATCACGCCATCGATCTCGTCGATGCGCATGAGGAAGGTTTCACGGTGGCGAAGTGGTTGGCGGTGGCCGAGCAGGCGATCACGGAGATTCAGGCGCGCGGCCGGGTGCCCATCGTCGTGGGCGGAACCAACCTGTATATCCGCGCGTTTTTCGAGGGCCTCGACGAAGCCCCCGCCGCCGACAGCGAGTTTCGTGCGGAATTGGCGGCGATCTCCAGCGAGAAGTTGCACGCACGCCTTGGCGCGAGCGACCCCACCGCCGCCGCGCGTCTGCATGTCAACGACCGACGCCGCGTGATTCGCGCGCTTGAAATCGCTCACGCAACTGGTGAAACCGCGACTGAGCGACGAACGGCGTGGGATGACGCGAGTGTCACGCCACGCCGCGGCGATCTGTTCACCGTGATCCTCGACTGGCCGGTCGAGTTGATCAATCGGCGGATCAATGCGCGGGTGCGGCGCATGTTTGACGGCGGATTCATCGAGGAAGTATCGACGCTTCTGTCGCGCGGCGGACTTTGCCCGCAGGCACGCGCGGCATGTGGATACGAGGAACTCATCGGCGCGCTCGGCGACATGACGCGCGCGCCGCGCCAAGTTGACATCGATCTCGCGGCCGAGAGCACCAAGATCCGTTCGCGTCGGCTTGCCAAGCAGCAGCGAACTTGGCTCAAACGCTTTCGCGCGTTGCGGCCGGGAATCGCCATCGAATGTGCAGATGACGCCACCGCGATCAACTTGGCAGACGCGTGCGAAGTGGTGCTTGCGCGCGCGTGATCGCGTGGGTGGGCGCGTGAGTGGGCGCATGGGTGGGCGCATGGGTGGGCGCATGGGTGGGCGCATGGGTGGGCGCGAATGCGAGCGCGCGTGTACAGGCACTCGACCGCGCGCGCAACCAGCCTCGCGAAACTGAATCAACCGCAAAGAAACCGCGTCCGCCGCTTGACTTCACCCTGCGGTCTCGCGTATTTCCCCACATCCAACCGTTCATCGGAACAGGCCCGCCCTGCCGATGAAGCGCGCCAAGCGAAGTCGCTCAAGAGTAAGACGCACACGATGGCCGCCAAAAAAACGACATCCACCAAGCTGGCCACCACCCCGTCCAAGCGCCCTTCCACGCGCCGGCCTACGCGTCGACCCACCGCTGCTGCGCAGACCGAGGGCGGCTTTATTGGGGACTCTGAGTCGGCCGACACGCAAATGGCTGCAGGATCGGCGCTGGTCATCGTCGAGAGCCCCGCGAAGGCGAAGACGATCGAGAAGTATCTGCGCGAGCTTGGGAAGTTCGTCGTCGAAGCGAGCAAGGGGCATATCCGCGACCTGCCCGAGAAGGCGACCAAGAAGGACGCCTCCGAAATGGCGCCCAAGAAACCACGCGCCAAGAAGGGCGAGCCAAAGGCGGAGAAGGCCCCGCCCAAGCCGATGGACATTCCAGGCGTTGATATGGAGTCGTTTGCAACGACCTATGTCATCACCCCCGATCGCCGCGAACTGGTGTCGAAACTCCGCAGGTTGAAGAAGACCGCCAGCGATGTGTGGTTCGCAACCGACTTGGACCGCGAGGGAGAGGCGATCTCGTGGCACATTGCTGAAGTCCTCGATGTGAAGCCAGAGAACGCCAAGCGCGTGGTGTTCAACGCGATCACCAAGAGCGCGATCCGCGAAGCGTTCGAGCATCCGCGTCCGATCAACATGTCGCGTGTCAACGCGCAGAATTCGCGGCGCATCCTTGATCGCATCGTCGGTTACGGAATTTCTCCGCTGTTGTGGCGCATCATGCGCCAGGGCGGACTGAGCGCCGGCCGCGTGCAGACGGTCGCGGCGCGTCTGGTTGTCGAGCGCGAGCAGGATATTCGCGAGTTCATTCCGACCGAATCGTGGGAGGTGCTCGTGCGCCTGACCCCGGAGTTGGCCAAGCGCAACGCCGTCGCCAAGGCCATTGCGGAATTCTTGGCGCAGCGCGATGACAAGGGCAAGCAGCGATCGCAGAAGGAACGACTGGCGTTCCTCTCCAAGCAAGGCGCGCTTGAAGCGAAACTCATCGAGGTTGGCGGCAAGGAACTCAAGCTCGAATCCGTTGCCGATGCAGTGAATCCCAAGGATCTCACTGTGCCAGTGAAGGCCGCGGTCGAGGCGGCTGGCCTTGAAAGCGTGTCGTTCTCGGTTCGTGAAGATCCGCGCGGCAAGGGCGCGGCGCGCATGATCCGCACCATCGCTGGCAGCGTCGGCACGGGGGTGAGCTATCGAGTGATCAGCATCGAAACCGAGCGCAAGTCGCGCCGACCGATGCCGCCGTTCAAGACCAGCACCCTGCAGATGTCGGCCTCGAGCGAGCTCGGATTCTCCACCGATCGCACCATGCGCATCGCCCAGCAACTCTACGAAGGCATCGACACCGATGGCGATCGCGTGGGTCTGATCACCTACATGCGAACCGACTCGACTCACATTGCTGGCGAGGCGCTGCACGCGGCGCGTGATCTGATCAAGCGCAACTATGGCGACCAGTATCTGCCAGAAAAGCCGCATTTCTACGCATCAAACGCCAATGCTCAAGAGGCGCACGAAGCGATCCGCCCGACCGATCCGTTCCGTATGCCCGAGTCGTTGCGCAATGCGTTGAGCGCCGAGCAGTTCGCTCTGTACGCGCTGATCTGGCGCCGATTCGTTGCCTGCCAGATGTCGGCGAAGTTGTACGACCTGACCACGGTGAAGCTTGCGCGCAGCGACAAGCCAACCGGCGCGGTCGTGCGTGCATCGGGCAGCGTCGTGGTGTTCGACGGGTACCTCAAGCTCGTTGCCGACATCATTGAAGACGACGAAGAGGCCACATTCCCCACGCTGGCGAAAGAGCAGGAGCTCGCGGGCGTATCGGTCGACGGAGTGCAACGCTTTAGTTCACCACCCGCGCGCTACTCGGAAGCATCGTTGGTCAAGGAACTCGAGTCGCGCGGCATCGGCCGCCCCAGCACCTACGCATCCATCGTGAACACCATCGAGAACCGCGGCTATGTCGAGCAGAAGGCGCGGCGGTTCTTCGCCACCCCTCTCGGCGAAGCGGTGGTTTCCATGTTGATTGCGGGATTCCCCCTGCTGTTCGACTACGAATACACCCGGAACATGGAGGCGCGACTAGACAAGGTCGAGGCCAACGAAGAAGACTGGCGGGCGATTCTCCGCGAAATCAAGGGGATGCTCGATCCCACGAAGGTCGACGAGTGCTTTGTACGCATGCGCGAAGTGCCGCTGTACAGCTGGACGCGCTACGCGTGCCCGAAATGTGGCAAGCGCACCAAGGCGCGGCTCGGCGGCGGGCGTTGGTTCCTCTCCTGCTCGGGATATCCCGACTGCACCTTCGCATCGCGACTGAATGATGACGGCGAGCCAGTGAGCGATGTCGGACTCGACATGCTCTGCCCGGTCGATGGGTCGGCGATGGTGCTGCGCAGCGGCAAATTCGGCAAATATGTGTCGAGCGTCAACTACCCGACCGTGAAGATGGTGGTGCGCCTGGACAAAAAAGACAAGGTCGTGCTGCCGACCGCGCCGCCGCTGCAGGACCCCGAGGTCGTGTGCGCGAAGTGCGGCAAACCGTGCAATGTGCGCGATGGCAAGCGCGGACCTTGGCTCGGTTGCAGCGGATTCCCCAAGTGCCGCGGTCGCGCCGACTGGAAAGCGCTGGGCGAAGTGAAGCAGACGGCGCTCATGCAGGCGGTGGCCGAACATTCGGCGGCGAATGCGCCGGCAACGCTGTGTCGACGCGACGGAACGCCGATCGATGGCGGCACCGCCGTGCAGGACTTGATCCTGCCCGAGAGCGTGGTCACGCTGCCGATTCATCCCGACTCGGTGAAGGAAGCTGCGGGAACGCAAGTCGCCGAGTTGGTGCTGCCGCCGTATCGCGCCGCAGAAGTCATCGCGGCACGCGTGCTGCGGCCGACGCCGACTCGATCGAAATCGGCGTGAGGTCGCGCGGCAAGTACGGCTTGATGTGCGGCGCGAAATCGCCGTGAACTGCGGCGTAATCATCGCGCGCGTGAAGCGCGGGTGCTTTGGTACTCTTTGCGGATGAGCGCTTCGTTTTCGCACACTCCCCCTTCTTCGAGCGGCGCAAGTTCTGGCCATGAAGCCACGGACGCGCTGCGGGCGTTGGTGGCGCGTGGCAACAGCGATGCGGCGATTGGAATCGAACGCACCGCCAGCGGATTGCTTGATGCGATGGTGGCGCGACAGCGCGCGTTTGAGGAGATCGGTGCCGACATCAAGGCGCGGCGCGATAAGGCGCGCATATTCCACGACCGGCAGTTGGCGCTGATTCGAACCAAGCGCACCACCGATGGCACTGCCGCCGTTGCCGCCCGAATTCAAGCCGTCGCCTCGGCCGAATCGGACTGCGAGACCCGACTCCAGCGCGCCATCGAGCAACTTGATCAACGGCTCGACGAACTTCAGACGCTCCATGATCAGGATCTCGTGCGCCTCAAGCAGAAGCTCGAGGAGAACATCCTGATGGCGGAAGCCTGGCGCGAAGCGGGCGAGGAGAGCGAGCGTCGCAGTGCGCGCGAGTTCGCCGAACTTCTCGCCAAGCATCTCGCCGAAGCGGCGGAGTTGGAGGCACAGGGACGCGCACACATGCGCAGTTGCCGCCTGGCCATTCCACGCGCGATGGACGCTGAAGTCACCGACGCGTCGATTCCTGCTGGACAACTGGTGAGTGAGCGGCTGCAGCGCGCGCGCGAGCATCTTGATGAGATTCTGCGCGCGCGCACATCTCGACTGCTGTCAGGATTCGTGCCCTTCGCGCTGTTGGCGCTGGTGGTGATCGGCGCTGGCGTCATCGGCGGCGCAACCACGCGCTTCGACGAATTCGCCTGGCAACTGATGGCCTTATACAGCGCGGGCGGCGCACTGGTGTTTGCGGTGATCACGCTGCTCATTGTGCGGTTCTTGGCAGGACGGTCGATGCGCGGAGTGTGGGGACCGTTTCAATCCGACCTCGCCGCTATCCGCTCCGCCAAGCTGCGCGCTGAGCAAGACGCCGCGAAGCAGCGCAAGGAAACCCACGAGCGTTTGCTTGCCAAGGAGCAGGCCGAAGAGGCGGAGGCGCACGCGAAGTACGACGGTCCGATCGCAGAATTGCCGCGCGCGCTTGAGCGCCGATCGCGGCGCGTGCGCGATGCGTCCGAAGCAGAGCAGTCCGCGGCAACGGCTCAGCGTCGTGCGCGATTGATCGCGGCGGACGAGGATCTCGCGCGCAACAGCCTTGCGGTCGAACAGACCGCCGCACAAGAAGAGCAAGTTGAGTTCGCGCGCGTGCAAGCGGAATTGGCTGAAATCGCCGATGAAGACGCGGCGCGAAAGACGCAGGCCCGCGCGCAGTGGATCGATCGCGCAACCGATGCCCGCGATCTGCTCGCCTACGCCGAGCGCGCCGACGCATCGCTTCATCCGGGTTGGAGCATGATGGATGAATCGCGCTGCATCGCGTCGGCGCGCGCTCCGTGGTTTCGCTTCGGAACACTGATGCTCGATCCGCGCGCGCATCCGGGCGGTCTGCCGAGTGAGCCCGAGTTACAAGTGCCGATGCCCGAGCGTTTCGCGATTCCTGCAGCGCTTGGATTTCCGATGCGCGGCAACCTCGTGATCGAAACCTCACCGCAAACCCGGTTGCAGGCGCTGCACGCGGTGCAGTCGCTGATCGGTCGAATCTTGGTTTCGATCCCGCCTTCGAAGGTGCGCTTCACCTTCATCGATCCCGTGGCCCTCGGCGAAAGCTTTGCTGCATTCATGCATCTCGGCGACGAATACGAGCAGTTGGTTGGCGAGCGGATTTGGACTGATCCGCGCGCGATCGAGCAGCGGCTCGTTGACATCTCCGAGCACATGGAGACGGTGATCCAGAAGTATCTGCGCAACGAGTTCAACGACATCGATGCGTACAACGACGCGGCCGGCGAAATCGCCGAGCCTTACCGCTTCCTGGTTTGCGCTGATTTCCCTGCTAATTTCAGCGAGCAAGCCGCGGCGCGCATGGTCTCGATCCTGCGCGCGGGCCAACGCTGCGGCGTGCATGTGATCCTGTTGCGCGACCGCAAGTCAGCGCTTCCTGATGGAATGCGCCTCGAAGACATCACCGAGAGTTGCCTGCTCTTGCGGCCGTCCGATCAAGATCCCAACGCATTTCGCATCGTCAATTCGCCGCTCTCGGCGTTGGCGTTGCTGCTCGATACACCATTGCCCGACGAGCGACTGATTCCTTTGTTGGCACGGATTGGTCGGGCAGCGAAGAGCGCATCGCGCGTCGAGGTTCCCTTTGACGCCATCGCGCCCAAGCCTGACGCGTTCTGGTCGCTTTCAAGCGCGGGCGGACTTCGCGTGCCCATCGGCCGCGCGGGCGCAACTCGGCTGCAACAGTTTGCGCTCGGCGAAGGAACCAGCCAGCACGCGCTGATTGCGGGCAAAACCGGCTCGGGTAAGTCAACACTGTTGCACGCGATCATCACTGGTCTTGCCACTTGGTATTCACCCGACGAGGTCGAGCTCTGGCTGATCGACTTCAAGAAGGGCGTCGAGTTCAAGACCTACGCGCAAAGCGGACTGCCTCACGCGCGCGCTGTGGCCATCGAGTCCGATCGTGAGTTCGGACTCAGCGTGCTCGAGGGTCTTGACGCAGAACTCACCCGTCGCGGCGAGTTGTTTCGCGAAGCGGGCGTGCAGGACATCGCTAGTTTCCGCAGGATTCGCCCAGGCGTGCGTTTGCCGCGAGTCATGCTGGTCATCGACGAATTCCAGGAGTTCTTTCTCGACGACGATCGCGTTGCGCAAGGCGCGTCGATGCTGCTCGATCGCCTGGTTCGTCAAGGTCGCGCGTTTGGCATGCATGCGTTGCTCGGTTCGCAGACGCTCGGCGGCGCGTATTCGCTGGCGCGCAGCACGATGGGGCAGATGGGCGTGCGCATCGCGTTGCAGTGCAACGAGGCTGATTCGCAGTTGATCCTCAGCGACGAGAACCTCGCCGCGCGCCTGCTTTCACGGCCGGGCGAAGCTATCTACAACGATGCGGGCGGCCGCCTCGAGGGCAACAGCCCGTTCCAAGTGGCGTACCTGCCTGATGAAAAGCGCGACACCTGGCTCGGCGAAGCATCGCGGCGCGCCAAGGGCCGTTTCGATGACCTTCCCCGCATCGTGTTTGAGGGCGATGCGCGGGCGGAGATGAAGTTGCACCCTGCGCTGCGCGGCGGCGGCATCAAGCCTGAACCGCGAGGGAACATCCGACTTTGGCTCGGCGAAGCAGTGGCGATCAAGGATCCGACCTGCGCTCGGCTTGCGCGCGCGGCGGGTGCCAATGTTGCGATCATCAGCCCGCGCGACGATCAATCGGTGGCGACGAGTGTGGCGATGCTGCTGTCGATTGCCAAAGAAGCGCCGGGCTCGATGATCGATGTGTTCGATGGAACTCCCTCCGACGCGCCTGAATTCGGAACGCTCGAGCGCATCGCTGGACAACACTCGATTCCTGCGCGTTTTACGCCCTATCGCGAGATCGAGCAGCGCATGCTTGAGATTGCCGAGGACGTTGCGGCGCGGGCAAACGATTCTGGCCGACCGCGTCGATTCCTGCTCGTGCACCAACTGCAGCGCTACCGCGCATTGCGCCGCAACGAAGACGACTATTCATTTGGCGCCAGCGACGCGCCACCATCGGCCGACAAGATGCTCGTCGGCATTGTGCGCGAAGGCCCGGTGGTGGGCGTGCATGTTGTGGTTGCTTGCGACACGCTGTCTTCGTTGCAACGGAGCTTCGATCGCAACGGTCTGCGTGAGTTCGATTGGAAGGTGCTGTTCCAGATGTCGCCAGCGGACTCGAGTTCGTTGATCGATTCGCCCGCAGCAAGCAGGCTCGGAACCAATCGCGGCTTGCTCCACTCGGAAGAGCTGGGAATGCTGGAGAAGTTCCGACCGTACGCCTAAGGGTGTATGTTCGATTGCCGCGGTGAGGTCGCTCGATACGCCGATCTAATCGCGGGCAAACTCGTCGAGAAGTTGCTCGAGCCTTCGTTCGCTGGCTGGGAATGCGCGCGGTAGCTTCGGCGCAAATCGACTGATTTCGATTTCCTCCCACATCCTGCGCAGGTTGCGCAGTTGCGCGTCGCTGCGTGAGCGATCGCGCAGCGCATCAGCGACTCGTTGCCCGAGCGGCGTGATCTCGTCATCGAGCGCGCGATCACGGACGGCGCCGATTTCGCGCAAGCGCTCGAGCCGCGCCAATAGCATGTTGACCAGTCGCAGGCGTTGCGAAAGTTCCTCGCGGTCGCAGGACGCAAGCGATTCAAGCGCGTGCACGCCGACGATCTCCACGAGCCGTGCCGCAATGCGCGCGCGCGGATCGCCCGCGGCGTTGGCCACGACTCCGCGCATGCGCGCACTGAGCTCCTCCGCCGTAGTCAGGATCGCGTGCAGCGCGCGCACCACCACCGCCACCCGCTCGTGCAGGTCTTGCGCCGCCAGTTTTTCAGCGTCAATGAACTCGACCGTCGAACGCGGCGCGCGCGGTAACGGCGCAATCACCTGCGCGGCCACCATCCGCGCAACCAGCGTCACGCCATCGGGCTCGCCTGCATGGGCCACCAGCGCAAGCAGCGATTCACACAGCGGGTCGTAGGCGAGATGATGCTCGACTGCGGCGCGAATCTCGCGCGCCAAGAACATCGCCACCGCCGCGCCATGAGCCGCGCGCGCTTTGGCCGCGCCGTCGAGCACACGCAACACGATGGTGCGCGCGCCCGCCTCGCCCTCAAGAACCAGGGCAGGAAATCCAATCATGCCGATGCCGGCGCGTCGATAGGCGATCGTTTCAGGAATCGCGATGTCGGGCATCGACTCGACGCCATCGCGCTCGATCAACGCCACGGGATCGCGCGCGCGATCGATCGACGAGCGCAGCCGATCACGGGCAACCATGGCGAATTTGCGCGAAAGTACCGAGAGATCGCGCCCTTCGCCGAGCACGGTTCCATCGGCGTCGACGACGCAGAAGCGCATGGTGAGATGCGATGGAAGTTGCTCCTCGCGAAAGTCCGAAGCGGAAATCTCCGCCTGCGCGACGCCGGTCAGATGACGAGCCAGGCGCGACTTCAGCGATCCCTTTCCGAATGGGATTGCCTCGACCGCGCCCTGAACGACCTCCTCCACCGGAAACAATCGCACGCGCAGATGCTTGGGAAGCGAGCGAATGAGCGCCTCAATCTTCTCGGCGAAGACCCCGGGGACCATCCATTCAAACGGCGCGGGATCGAGCACCGAAAGCGCTTCGACGGGGATGCGCGCGGTAACGCCGTCGCCGATGTCGTCGGGATCGTGCGCGTAGTCAAGGGGAAGCGCGAGCGATTCGACGGTGAGTTGTCGCGGATAGGCCAGCGCGTCAACCCGCTGCGCGCCGTCGCGCATGAGGTCGGTATCGCGCATCCGCAGCCGCTCGGGATCGACGGCCTCGACCTCGCGCCGCCAACGCTCGAACGATGGCGTCGAGTGGATGTCATCGGGCAGACGCTCGTCATAGAACGCGAACGCCGCCTCCTCCTCAAGCAGCAGTCCGCGTCGGCGACCACGTGCCTCTTCGCGTTCGAGTTCCTGGCGAAGCGCGAGATTCTCCAGCAAAAAACGCCCTTCGCTGCGCGCGCGATGGCAGACCAGTCCCTCTTGAATGAAGACATTGCGCGCGCCGACGGGATCGATCGGACCCCAGGACACTCGCTTCTTGGCCACCACCAACAGCTCGCCGAAACTGGTGCGCTCCCACGCGGCGACCTGCCCAGTTTCCTCGACGAAATGCGGATCGAACTGCGAGCGCGTGCACAGATGCGGTGCCACGCGCACGATCCACTCCGGCTGCACCCGCGCGCAAATGCGGGCGTAGCGCTTGGTGGTTTCAACGATTTCGGCGGCGACAATCCAGTTGGGCGCGCGTCGGGCCAGCGTGCTCGATGGATGCAGCGAGAAGAGCGCACCACTTGGGCTGCGATACTCGCCCTTCTCGGTTCGCATGCCGACATGCGACGCAAATCCCGCAAGCGCTGCGCGGTGAAAGGCGCCATGGTCGACTTCGACCGATGGTTCGCCCACCTTGAGTTCGAGATGATCCTGAACCAGTTCCTTCAACTGGGTCACGGTGTCACTCCACTCGCGCATGCGTTGGTGCGAGAGAAAGTTTTTCTCGCACCACTTGCGCCGCGCGCTCGATCCTAGTTCCTTGGTCTCCGATCGCCACGATTTCCAAATGCGCAGGAATGTGACGAAATCGCTGAGAGAATCTCGAAATCGCGCGTGGGCGAGATCGGCGCCGTCACGCTTATCCTGCGGACGAATGCGCGGATCCTGCACCGCAATCGCGGCGACGGCAACCAACACATCGTTGATGCAACGCTCGTCGATCGATGCGAGCAACATGCGCGACAGCCGCGGATCGAGCGGAAGCAGGCTCATCACTCGGCCGAGTTTGGTGAGTCTTCCCTCGGCGGTCGACGCGCCGAGTTCGACGAGAGTTGCGCGGCCATCGGCAAGCAAACGCGCCGAAGGTGGATCAACAAATGGGAATTCCTCTGCCTTTCCCAGCGAAAGCGCCTCCATTTGCAGGATGACGCTGGCGAGATTGGTGCGGAGAATTTCTGGCGGCGTGAACGGTGCGCGTGCCGCGTAGTCGTCTTCGCCATACAGACGGATTGCGATACCAGGCCCAAGCCGCCCGGCGCGTCCAGCGCGTTGACGCGCGCTGGCCTGCGAAATCGACTCGATGGGCAAACGCTGCACGCGACTCTTTGCGCTGTAACGCAGCAAGCGCGCGAATCCGGGATCGATCACCGCGTTGATGCGCGCAACCGTGAGCGAGGTCTCAGCGACATTGGTCGCGAGCACGATGCGCCGCTTGGGTCCCGGTGTGAAGATCCGCTCTTGCTCTTCAAGTCCTTGGCGCGCGAACAACGGAACGATTTCAGTCAACTGCGCACTGCGCGATCGAGCACCCTCGCGTGACTTGAAACGACCGATGAGAAATTGCTCGCACTCGCGAATCTCGCGTTCGCCTGAGTGAAACACCAGGATGTCGGGAAGCCCATCCGAAGGAAATCCTGGCGAAAGGCCGCCCGCAAACGCCTCGTCGATCTCATCGATGGCCAGCCCGATGTGCTCAAGCATGCGCGGATCTTCTTCATCGAGATCGTCGACTTCGGCCGGCCGATAGCGGATGTCGATCGGATAGGCGCGGCCAGGAATCTCAACGATCGGACAACCGCCGAAATGCGCAGACAAGCGCTGAACATCGATGGTGGCGCTGGTGAGGATCACCTTGAGATCGGGGCGCCGCGGCAGCAGCCTGCGCAGGTAGCCGAGAAGAAAGTCGATGTTGAGACTGCGCTCGTGCGCCTCGTCAACGATGATGGTGTCGTACTCGTCGAGACGGCCGTCGCCGCGAGTTTCGGCTAGGAGCATGCCGTCGGTGAGTACCTTGACCAGAGTGTCGCGGCCAGTGTCGTCGCCAAATCGGACCTTGACGCCGACGATGGCACCGGCGCCGCCTCCGAACTTCACGCCGAGTTCGTCGGCGACCCGTCGCGCCACGCTGCGGGCGGCGATGCGTCGCGGCTGCGTATGCGCGATGCGGCCATGGACGCCGCGCCCGAGTTCGAGGCAGAGTTTGGGTAGTTGCGTGCTCTTGCCCGAGCCCGTCTCGCCCGCGACCACGACCACCTGGCTTGATCCGATGGCCTCGCGCAGCGTTTCGAGCGCCGCCGTCACAGGCAGTTCGGCGGGATAAGTCACCGACGGAACGAGCGCGCTCCGACGCTTACGCTCGGCGACCGAGCGTTGAATCGCCTCCTCGACCACCCGCAACGCGCGCGGATCGGTCGTGCCACCATCACGCAACTTCTTCTCCAAGCCTCCGATCCGCGCCCTGAGCTCGCGGCGGTCGGCCGGAAGCACATGCTCAAGTTGGGAAACGAGGTCGCGCAGCGGAGACACGGGGTCGCGACGATAGCCGAAGCGCCCGAAGAAGATGCAATTTCTCTGGGCGCTGGCGCCAAAGCCGTTACACTCCGCCCCCCGCCACGGGATCCCTCATTTGGGGCGCTTAGCTCAGTTGGTAGAGCACCTCCTTTACACGGAGGGTGTCGCAGGTTCGAGTCCTGCAGCGCTCATTCCGCCCAATGCCGTTCGTGCATCTTTTTTCGTCCGCGCCGCGACTCACCGCCAATGCGACTCTCTTCCGCCCTGCTTCGCCTCGCCTCCATCGCCACCATCGCGACGGCGCTGTCTGCCTGTGGCGAAATCGTTGAGCGTGTTCCTGATCGACCAAAGCAAGACCGCGCGGGCACGGCCAATTTCATTCTCGATGTCGATCCGATCATGCGCGGAACGGTGGCCAGTGAAACCGTCGTCGCTGGCCTCAAGCCGGTCGTCGTGCGTGGATATGGCCTGGTGGTTGGGCTCAAGGGAACTGGCGGGCGGCTGATGCCTGCTGAAGTGCGGGCGGTTATGTTGCAGGAGCTCGCGCGGCGGGGCGTCGGCAATCCGGGCACGGGTATGGATATCACGCCCGAAGCGATGTTGAACAGCATCGATACCGCTGTCGTCGTCGTCGAAGGCGTCATCCCAGCTGGTGCGACCAAGAACACCAAGTTTGATCTGCGCGTGAGCGGTCTTCCTGGTTCCGATGTCTCGAGCCTCGAGGGCGGTCGGCTCTACAGCACCGACCTGCGCCCAGGACCGCTGCTGATCGGCTCGCGGCAGGCGCAGATTTTGGCGATGGCCAAAGGCAACATCTTCATCAATCCGTTCGTCGAGCCAGGAGCGACCAATCTTGATGCGGTGAACCGTCTCGTTGGTCGCATCCTCGACGGCGGCACGGTTGCGAAGGATCTGCCGCTGAAACTGAAGCTCGCGACCTCGAGCCACACCCGCGCGCGCACAATCCAGTCGGCGATCAACTCGCTGTTCCCGCGCGAGCCCAAGCAGTCGCACAACACGGCACGCGGCGAGAACGCCGATTCGATCGAGATCACCGTGCCGCCGAGTTTCGACGGACGGACCGAGGAGTTCATCGAGCTTGTTCGCCATGTGCCGATGGACACCTCGGCGACCGAGGTCACCGCGCTGGCCATTCGCAAGGCGCTGATCGCAAATCCAGGTAGTGCGACTTCAGCGATGTGGCGCTTCCGGGCGTTAGGAAAGCGCGCGCTTCCCGTCATTCAGGATCTATACACCTACAGCGAAGAAGACCCGCGCATGGCGGCGCTCGAGGCGGGCGCGGCGCTCGACGATGCGCTTGTCGCGCTGCCACTGGTGGAGATGGCCAAGTCGGGCGCGGTCGTCAACCGCCTTCGCGCCATCACGCTTTTGGCGAAGCTCGGCTTCAATCCAGATATCGACATCGGCCTGCGTCCCCTGCTCGATGACGCTGATCCCGACATTCGCCTCGCCACCTATGAAACCCTGGCCAAGCGCAGCGACCGCTCTATTCGAATCATGGACATCGACGGCAAGTTCGATGTCGCATTGGTGCCGAGCAGCATTCCCATGATCTATGTGGCGCAGAGTGGTCGTCCGACCATCGCCGTATTCGGCGACTCGACGGCGGTGTCGCGTCCGCTGACCCACGCCGCGTGGGGAAATCGACTCATCGTCAAGGCTGATCACAACGACGACGAGTTGCAGATTTTCTACCGTCCCCTGCCTGAATCGCGGGCGGAAATCCAACTTGTCGATCCGCAGTTGTCGGAGCTCCTCGCTTTCCTCGGCCATCAAGTGACCGTCGAAAAGCCGCTGCCCGGCATCGGACTTTCCTACGGCGAGACGATTGGCGCGGTCCACAGTTTGTGGCGTGCGGGCTATATCAAGGCTGATTTCAAGGCCGAACAAGACCGCGTGCTCGCGGCGATTCTCCGCAACCATGCCGAGGACGAGCAAGTGAATCGCCCAGATTTCGAGCCAGAGGAAAGCGCCACGCTCAGCTCGGGAACGGGCGCGCCAGCGAGTCGCGGCAGCAGCGATCTTGCGGGAGTCGAGCCGCCCGCAGCGGTTGAAGTTCCGCGTCAGGGACGCGATACTGTGCCACGCTGAGTTTTACGGGATTCCCGTGATTCAAAGGCGCGCGTCGCGCTTGGACAGATGGAGCCGCGACGAGATGGACGGGTGGTGCCTTGATTGGCCAACCCGAGACCATCACGACAAATCGTTTGCGCGATTGGTCGAGGCAAATCCTCGCGAGAGGCATGCTTGTGTGTGTGAAGTTGTCCGAAAGATGTTTTGACACGGAGGTCGTTGAACGATGCGTCTCGCCAAATTGGTCCTGAGTGGCTTCAAGAGTTTTGCAGATACCACCGAGTTCCGCTTCGATGCGCCGATCACGGGCATTGTCGGACCAAATGGATGCGGCAAGTCCAATGTCGTCGATGCGATCAAGTGGGTGCTCGGCGAACGCAGCGCCAAGAGCCTGCGCGGTGGCGCGATGCTCGATGTCATCTTTGCCGGTTCGGCGGCGCGCAAGCCCGCGGGCATGGCGAGCGTCACGCTCTCTTTCGAGAATCCGCTGCTCGGCGAAGCCGAAATCAAGTTGATCGACCGCGGCGAGGAAGACACCCCGCTGCTCGACAATGAAACCGATCCTGAAACTGGCGAACCGATCGAGCGCGTGGTGGACCGCCGCGCCGTTCGAAACCGTCGACTGCCCATCGACGCTGATCTTGTCGAGGTCACGCGCCGGCTGACGATCGACGCCAAGAGCGACTACCTGATTAACGGCAAAAAGGTGCGTCTGAAGGACATTCGCGACCTGTTTCTCGACACGGGAATCGGCAACGACGCCTACTCGATTATCGAGCAGGGCAAGGTCGACGCGATGCTCACGGCCAATCCCATCGAGCGTCGTTCGATCCTCGAAGAGGCGGCAGGCGTCGCGCGCTTTCGCGTGCGCAAGGTGGAGGCGGCGCGCAAGCTTGAGAGCGCGGAGCGAAACCTGGTCACGACCAGGGAGCAGCTCTCCAACACCGAGCGCCGGCTGCGCATCGTGCGCGGACAAGCCGACAAGGCGCGGCGCTTTCAGGAACTCGATGTGCGCCGACGCGAATTGCGTCGATCGCTTTCGCTCGATGTTTTTCATGAACTCGTGGAGCGCCTGAACGGGCTCACCAGCGAGTTGGGAATTCTTGAGGAAGAGAAGGCCGTTCTGGTTGCCGCGCTTTCGAGCGCGGAGGACGCCAAGCAAGACGCGGAGATTGCGCGTCATCGGATTGTGACTGCGCAACATCAGCTTGAGCAGAAGCGTCTCGAACTCGCGTCGACCGAAGCGCAGGCGCGCCAACGCGCGGATTTCGCTCATCGTTCGCTGACCGATGCCCAGGGCGCTCTCGCCACTGAGCGCGGACAGTTGGCGACTCTCGGTCAAGAAGGCGCGGCGCTGGCCGAAGAACTCGGCGCGGCGAAAAATGCCTTGGAAAATGCGCAAAGCGACGCGACCGAAGTCGAGCAGTCGGCGATTCGACACAGCGAACGCCGTCAACAGGCGCAACAAGCAGCATTCGACGCGCAGCGCGCGGCGGATCTCGTTGGCGAGCAGGCCACGCGACTTGAGCGTGAACGCGGCGCACAGGCGCAGCGGCTTGCAGGAATCGAATCGCGTTCGCGATCATTGGCCGACGAACTTCGCAGACTTGACGCGCGCATCGCTCCCTTCGCTCGCGAACTCGATTCGCTGCGGGCAACCCGACTGCAACATCTTGTGCGCGGACTCGTCGCCACTGATGAGATCACTCGAATCCAGCGTCAGCTTGATGAGCGCACCACTGCGGCGAGTTCGCTGAGCGAGTCGCAGTCGCAATTGGCGCGCACGCTTGCGAAGGTGCGCGACGAAAAAACCGCGGTCGAAAGCCGCCGTCGCGTGCTGGACGAAATGGGTCGCGCGCATGAGGGCCTTGGCTCGGGCGTTCGCACTGTGCTCAACGATCGCGCGCGATTTAGCGCGGTCATTGGCGTCGTTGCCGATCTCGTCGACACCGACCGCGCCAATGCCGATGCGGTCGAGGCTGCCCTCGGCGATCTGCTTGAGTTGGTCGTCATCAGTGACTCCGCGCTGCTTGGCGCCCACGCCGATGCGGCGCTGTCGTTGCGCGTGCGCGTGGCATTTGCGTCAAACGCGCCACTGGCCATCCTGCCGACGACGCGCGCGATGGCAACAGTCGCAGGCGCGACTCCCCTGCTTGAACTCGTGCGCATCGATGCCCGCATCCGTCCGCTCGCCGAGCGGCTGTTGGACGGAACCTTCGTTGTCGACACCATTGAGCGCGCGATTGAGCTCGCTCGTGGGCCGTTGGCCGGCTGCCGCATTGCCACGCGTTCGGGCGGATTGGTCGACGATCGCGGCCGCGTGATCGCCAACGCTTCCGCACGCGCCGACGCCGCAGCGGGCGGTTTCCTCGCCCGACGCGCCGAGCACACCGAACTGGTCACCCGTTCCAACGAGCTCTCCACTCAGGTGGCGGTACTCGAAGAAGAATCGCTGCAGCTCGATGTTGAGTCGAAGGCTGCACAGGAAGCCGCGCGCGCCGCCAATCAATCGCTTGCCGACGCTCGGCGCAGTTCACTCGATGCGACACATCAGACTGAGCGCACCGAGCAACTCATGCGCCAGATCGAGCGTCAGCGTGATTCGGCTTCGACCGAACGCGGTCATCTCGTCGAGCGCCATCACGCCAGCGAGGAAGAAGCGGGCGGCGTGCAGTCGCGGCTTGAGGTCATCACCCGCGATGCGAATGAGGCCGCGGCCAAGCGCGATCAAGCGCGTGGGGCACTTGATGGCGCCAAGATCCTCGCAACCGAGGCTGGCGATGCACTGTCAGCCGCACGCGTGCGCGCCGCTGAAGCGCAGGCTGCTTTCGACGCCGCCAAGCGCGAGGTCCGTCACATCGACAGTCGGTCGGGCGAAATCGCTCGCCAGGATGCGGCGCTGCGCGAGAGCACGCTGCGTCGCGTCGGCGCCATCGAACGCGCGGAGGCGATGCTGCAAGAGAGCAATGCAGAACTGATCGAGGCTTCGGCCGGCCTTGCCGGACTCACTGGCGAATTCGCTGCCATCGCCGAGAGTTTGCGCACCGCGCAGACGGCCGTCGAGCAAGTGTCGCGACAGGTTGACGGCGCCCGCACCGAGGCGACGCGCGTGGAGCGCAACGCACATGCGGTCGAACTATCGCGCCGCGAACTCGAGGTTCGCCGCGAAAGCCTTGAGGAGCAGACGCTGTCCGAAGTCGAGCTCGATCTGCGTGCCTGCTACGAGGCATATCTGCTCGAGCGCGCGACGGAAGGCTTCGTCGCCATCGAGCGCGAGAGCGGCCAGCGCGAGGCGGAAGAGCTGAAGGAAATCATCCGAAAGCTGGGCAATGTGAACCTCGACGCCATCGAGGAACTGACGCAGCTGGAGGTCCGCAACGACGAGTTGGTCAAGCAGTTGGGCGATATCGACAGCGCCAAGACCAGCCTCGAAGCGTTGGTGAAAGAACTCGACGACGCCAGCCGCACTCGCTTTCAGGAGACATTTGATCGCGTGCGCGAAACCTTCGCAGGCCAGACGGGCATGTTCCGTCGGCTGTTCGGTGGCGGTAGCGCGGACATCTATCTGTTGCCGATGGAGAACGGCGAAACCGATTGGCTCGAGTCGGGCGTTGAGATTCGCGCCAAGCCGCCCGGCAAGGAACCACGCGTCATCAGCCAGCTTTCGGGCGGCGAGAAGACGATGACTGCGGTTGCGCTGCTCATGGCGATCTTCCAGTCGAAGCCATCGCCGTTCTGTATTCTCGACGAGGTCGACGCCGCGCTCGACGAATCGAATGTCGAGCGCTTCTGCCACGCGCTCGAGCCATTCCTCGATGTATCGCACTTCATCGTCATCACCCACCACAAGCGAACAATGCAAGCCTGCCACCAGCTGTACGGCGTCACGATGCCCGAGCGCGGCGTGAGCCGTCGCGTAGCAGTGAAGTTCGACGAAGTCGGCGTAGACGGTCGGCTCAACAAGGCCGCCGCCGAACGCGCCGCGCTCGAACCGCAAGCAGAAGAACGACCGCGCAACGCGCTCGCCTCCGTGGAAATCGAGACGATTCCCGCGGCAACAGCTGCACCGAGTTCGAGTTTGGCGAACGCGTGGGAGTGAGGGGTGGGTGCGGGGTGGATGAGGTGGCGGAGACCACGAAGGATGCGGTGCGTGAGCGCGGGTCAGTAGCGCGCAATGCGCCGCAAACCACGCAGGACGCCGCGCGTGAGCGCGGGTGGCACGAGGGGCGAAGCCCTCGTGCTCTCTGACATCCGTACCGCGTCGATCGGTTGCGCTTCGTCACCGGCGCGTTGATTCGCGTTGATTCCCATCGCATTGCGCATTCCACGCTCCACCGAAAGAGCCGGTCTCCGCGTCAGAGAGCACGAGGGCTTCGCCCCTCGTGCCACCCGGCCCTTCGGGCCGGCGTCTTGGGAGGGGCGGAAAGCGCAGCGCGTGAGCGGGCGCGAATCG
>QWPT01000001.1:172430-184002 GCA_003671075.1 Planctomycetota bacterium | reverse complement strand
GCATTCTGACAAATCGGGGCGGCCGGATTCGAACCGACGACTTCCTGCTCCCAAAGCAGGCGCTCTACCAAGCTGAGCTACGCCCCGTATAGGGTCGAGGATTGTAACGAACTGCGCGAAAGAACGACGGGTCCGTGGAACTTATCTCACCGCGACCATCGCTTGCCTGGCGATGGCCGCACCCTACCCGCACCCACGCAGGGGACAGCCATGCAGAATTCACGAAAGAACGGCGATAACACGCTCGCAGACGCGCTATCGCGGCGGCTGGAGCTTCTCACCACCACTCGCCTCGCTCCGATCGACTTCGAAGCCGGTTCGGTGTCGCGCCTCCGAAAAGCGGTCCCCCGCTGCGCGAATCGCGTGCGTTCGGTTCCCGTGCACCCAGGCACCATGTCTTGGCACGAGATGCACTCGCCGTTTCCTGAGGAAAGCGCGGCGTTCCTCGCGGAATTACTCGACGGCGATGTTGCCACCGCTGACCACGGCGGCGGCGGCTGCTATTCGACGGTGCTTTGCGACGGACTTCATGTCGCTGGCGCGCTGCACACCACGCACAACCGCGCGGCTGCCTGGAACACCTTCGTTCGCGTGCCCAATGTCGACCACCTCTGCTCGGTCGCCCAAGCGCGCGGCGGGTCGGTGCGGGTTGAGCCGTCGGGCATCCTCGGGCTCGATCGGCGCGCCGTCATTAGTGATCCGACTGGCGCGTCGCTCACCATCATCGCTGGCGGCGACGACCGCCGCACCGTCGGCGCTGGCGCACTGGGTTGGGACGAACTCCGCTCCATCGATCCGGTTGAAAGCGTCCGCTTCTGGTGCTCTGTGTTCGAGTGGACCGCGATGCCGATTCTCGAGGCGCGCGCCGCGCAAGGAATGCTCTTTCTGAATGGTGGACGCGCCGTCGCGAGCGTGCAGCAAGCCACCGCGAGCGAGCCGCGCAGTCGTTGGCTTCCGATCGCGACCGTGCGTGGCGAACATTTCGACGCTGCGGTCCGAAAGTCCATCCGCTCGGGCGCACGCATCGGAGTTGCGCCGACGGCGCACAGTTTGCTTGAGCGGGTGGCGATCATCATCGAGCCTTCCGGACTCGAGCTCGTCGTGGGCATCGAACCAAAAACGGCAATCGCCGCGGCGTGATCAGCGCTGGAGCGTGGCTTGCGCATGACTTGCGCGCGACTTGCGCGCGACTTGCGCATGGCGTTCCTCCAGCGTCATTCGCTTGTTTTGCAGCGCTTTCGCCCTATTTTTTGTCAGCGGCCGGATCGCGCACCGATCCTGGATTGCAAGCAGACTCAGGATCGCAGCCAGCCACGAAGTCGTCAGGGGTGTCGAACACCATGTCTTCGCCCGCGCTCCAATAGAACACCGTCCGCTCGCCGTCGCGGTCGATGACCTCGACGCGAAACGCTGTTCCCCAAGCGTCTGGGTAGGCGAACTTTGTTGGAATATCAACCGTGGTCGGTTCAAGCGTGTTTAGCTGCGCGGGGTTGGGTAGCAATGCGCTCCATGGAGAACTCGACGCCGGCGCGAGTACCACCGCGAAAATAAAGAACCCCGCCCCTGCCAACAGTTGCAGTCCGCCGATCACAATCGCGGCGATGGCGTATCCCCGCGGCGCACGGCGAACTCCGATCACTCCACAAACCACCGCGACGATCGACGGAACGATCGGAAGGCAGCAGCCGAGGATCGACGCGATAAAGCCAACGACGCCCAGCACATTGCTCGACTCTGCTTGACTGGGCGGCGCGGGTGGAATCTCGTTAGGCGAACGCGGCGGAGTCGTTCGACCCCACACGGGTGGAATGGATGGAATGGATGGACTGCCTCGGTCGAGGGATTCATCGCTCATACAGGCCTCCTACAAGCGCATCGATCGTACTCGTCGATACCCTGCGCGAATGAACACTTCAGTTGGCAATTCTGCTGATTTCACCCGACGCGATTTCTTCATGACACTCGCCGCGACCAGTGCCGCCGCAAGTGCGAGCGCTCTGACCGCAGCGACGCCTGCGCTGCAAAGCACGCCCGCTGCGGTCGACCCCAGATTTGCCATCAGCGAAGCTTCCATCGCGCAAGCGGAGAAACTCGCGGGAATCTCTTTCACCGACAGCGAGCGCGCACAGATCGTCAAGTCGATCGGCGACCAACTCGAACTCTTCAAAGCGCGCGCTGAGTTTGGTGCGCTCGAAAACCAGCTCGCTCCCGCGCAAGTTTTCCGCGTGCTTCTTCCTGGCGAAGAGCCGCGCGCACGAAGCAGTGCCGCCATCGAGAAGTTCTCGCGCCGCGGCAAGGTTGCACCCGACAACGACTCCGACCTCGACTGGGCGTCGGTCGAGCAACTCGGTTTGTGGATGAAAGACGGCAAAATCACCGCGCGCCAGCTGGTCGCGCGTTCGATCGCGCGGCTGAAGAAATCAAACGCGAAGCTTTCGAATGTCATCACCCTCATCGAGGGCCCCGCGTATACCGAAGCCGATCAGCGCGATTTCGAGATGAAAAAGGGCAAATCGCGCGGTCCGCTGCATGGGATTCCCTACGGCGTCAAGGATCTCTTCGACACCGCGGGCATCAAGACCACTTGGGGCGCGGAGCCGTGGCGCGAACGCGTGCCCAAGACCGATGCCACTGTTGTCAGTCGCCTGCGCGAGGCGGGCGCGATCTGCGTGGCCAAGACCGCGGTGGGCGCGCTGGCCTACGGCGACATCTGGTTCGGCGGAACCTGCAAAAACCCCTGGAATTCCGAGCAAGGATCGTCGGGATCGAGCGCAGGCAGCGCGTCGACCGTCGCGGCGGGTTGCGTTCCCTTTGCGATCGGAACCGAGACACTCGGCTCGATCCTATCGCCGTGCACCGTGTGCGGCACCACCGGCCTGCGTCCAACTTTCGGCCGCGTCCCGCGCGACGGCGTGATGGCGCTCTGTTGGTCATGGGACAAAATTGGACCAATCACGCGCAGCGTCGTCGACACCGGACTCGTACTTGCGGCGATTCATGGCGCAAACAACCGTGATGCATCGAGCGTGAGCATGCCCTTCTCGCCACCACGCCTACCCAACGCCAAAGGTCTCAAGCTCGCCTATGACCCGTCGTGGTTCGAAGGTCAGCTGTCTTCGCACAGCGACGCGCTTGAAGCTGCGCGCGCCTGCGGTGCCACGCTGATCGAGCGCAAGTGCACACCGCCCGCCAATCCATCGGTGCTCCTGACCAGCCTGATGGCCGAGGCTGCGGCAGCGTTCGAAGACATGACGCGCACCAACGCCGACGACAAACTTTCCTGGCAAGCCGACGAGGCCTGGCCAAACTCCTTCCGCAAGACCTGGTTCATCCCTGCGGTTGAGTTGGTGCAGGCCGAGCGCATCCGCCGCGTGTTTATGCAGTGGATGCGCGAAGTGCTCGCCGATGTCGACGCGCTCATCCTGCCGCCGTACGCGGGGGGCATGCTGGTGGTGACCAACGCAACCGGCCATCCGACGCTGTGTCTGCGCGGCGGCTTCGACGCGCCCAACGCGCCGCGATCGATCACGCTCATCGGCCACCCCTTCGACGAGGCGACGATCATCGGTGCGGGCGCCGCGATCGAGGCGCAACTTTCCATCGCGGGTGGGGTCGGCGAAAAACGCCCAGAAATGCCGTGGATGTGAGCCACTTCATGCCGGCGGCTTTCCTCTGCTATCTTGCCAGACCGATGTTGGCCCAATCCGACCTCCTCGTCTACCTCCCCGTTGCCGTCATTGCCACGATGGCCATCGGCTTCGTCGTGATCAATCTCGTGCTCAGCACCTTTCTTGGCCCGCGCGCCGAGGGTGCGATCAAGGGTCTCACCTACGAAGCGGGCATGGACCCGATCGGCACCACGCGCAAGCGCTTCAATGTGCGCTTCTACATGATGGCGGTCACCTTTCTGCTCTTCGATGTCGAGATCATCTTTCTGTACCCGTGGGCAGTGAGCTACTCGCAGCTTGATCCGGGCAGCCCGGAAGCCAAGATCTACCTCGGTCGAATCCTCTTCTTCCTCGCGACAAGCGTCATCGCTTATGTCTACGCGTGGAAGAAGGGCGTATTCAAGTGGGACTGAATTGGAGCGGGCGCCGCTGCGGCGGCTTCCTTTGGTGCTGGTGAGGGTGGGGAACTCGTAGCCCATCGCGAGTCTGATCGCGCGTCTGATCCCGCTGCTGAACCTGCGTCAATCATGGATGACGAAAGACGAGCACATGTTGCTGAGGCAGCGTGGCGATGTTCTCCACGAATTCCAGGCCGACCGCGTTCATTTCCAGCCTGGCCTGCGCTTCAGTCATCTTGTGGCGCAGCTTGATTGCGACCGTCGGATCCTCAAGTCGATACTCGACGAGATACACGCGGCCACCGGGCTTCAAGGCCTCAACAATGGAAAGCATCATCTCGCGCGGATGCGAGAACTCGTGATAGGCATCGACGAACAGCACGATGTCAACGCTGGACGCCGCAAGTCCGCTATGGTCGATCTGGCCGAGAATCGGCATGACATTGAGCGCCTTTTCCTCCAGCGCGCGCTCTGAAACGATGTCGAGCATCTCTTGCTGGATGTCGGTCGCGTACACCACGCCTTCGCCCACATGCGGCGCGATGCGGAAAGTGAAGTAGCCGCTTCCCGCGCCAATGTCGGCGACGGCGTCGGTGGACTTCAGCTTCATCGCGTCGACGAGCAGATCGGTGCGCTCCTCGCGTTCACGCTCACTGCGCTCGAGCCAGCCAACACCAAAGTGGCCCATGACCTCAGCGATTTCGCGGCCCATGTAAGTCTTTCCGCTTCCTCCATCGCCAGGCTCGCAAGTTCCGTACAGCTCGGGCGCGGGAACGACGGGTGCGGAGACGGGCGCGGGGACGGGCGCGGGCGGCTGCGGATTTGACGGCTCGCATGAAGTGCAAACAAACGCCGCGCTCATGATGAACGCTGCGAGAGATTGGCGGATTTGACCATTCATTTCGTTCATTGGATCAATCGTTTCTCGGCTGACGCTGCGCGGTCGAAGCCTTCAACTTCACATCGATCTCGATTTCCTTGTTGGCGCGAAGCAGGCGCATCTTCACCATGTCATCGGGCTTCGATGCGCGCAGTTTGGTCATCATCATCGCAGTCGAATCGAGTGATTCGCCGTTCCAAGAGAGAAGAACATCGCCAGCCATGAGGCCAGCGTCCGCCGCGCTTGTTCCCGCGGTCACACTCTCCACGCGAATGCCCGACTCGCCTTCCTCGGTAAGTCCGGGCTGAATGCCCAAGCGCACGGGCGCGTAGCCACGGTCGCTGCCCGCAGCAGCCTGCGCAACATCGCCCGTCTTCGCCTGATCGCTCACGCCGTTCCAGTACTCGAGCCGCTTGCTGTCGGCGGCGCGCCAGAGCGTAATCTTCTCGATGAGGTCAAGAACGCTGGGAATCCCGCGCGGATCGATGGAATAGCCCTTGTCGCCAGGCTTGTGATAGACATCGTGCACACCGCTGAAGAAGAAGAGGACAGGCACGCCCGCGCCGTAGAACGATGCATGGTCGCTCGGTCCGCGGCCGCTCGGATCGGCGTACACCGTCATGCCACTCTCGATGAACATCGGCTTCAGTGCGTCGGCAAAGCCATGCGCGCTATCGACGCCGCCGATGGCAATCTCGCCACCACGCATGCGGCCGATCATGTCCATGTTCAGCATGACATCAAGTTTGTCCGCAGGAATCGATGGATTCTTGATGAAAGCGCGCGACCCGTTGAGGCCAACCTCTTCAGCGCTGAAGGCCAAGAAGAGCACGCTGCGAAGGCTCGCGTCGGCAGGAGCCTGCGCGTAAACCTTCGCCAATCGACGCGACAGCACCAGCATTCCACTGGTTCCACTGGCATTGTCGTCGGCGCCCGGATGCACCTTGCCGCGATTCTGTGAATCGGCGCCGTACTTGCCGTAGCCGACATGGTCATAGTGCGCGCCGATCACGATCCAATCATTGGCGAGCGCGCCCTTGCCGCGCAGGATGCCGCCGATGTTGTTGGTGATGATGTTTCCGCTACTGGTCTCGACGGTGAGCTTGACCGACACGGTGTCCTTGCCGAGGACCGTGTGCGCAGGAGCGGCGGCGGATCCCGCGTCGGCGAGCGCACGCATGGCGGCGAGGTCGCGGCCCTCGGGATCGCAACCCTTCACGATCAGATCGGCGGTTTCGGTGTTGACGAAGAAACAGGGAACACTCATCGAACCACCGAGACTCTCTGGACTCATGGTGGTGAGATTGGCTTTTTTCCCCGCGTATCCAGGTGCTTCAGTGACGATGATCGCCGCTGCGCCGCGCTGCTTGAGTTCGTCGAGCTTGGCGGCGAGACTCGAGGCTGCCGTAAACTTTTCGCCGCCCCAAAGCGATTTACCGTCGGCCGCCAGCGGTTCGCCGCGCATGACCATCACAACACGGCCCTCGAATCGTTCGTCGACTGCGAAGCTGGTGTAACCGTCCTTGCCTTCGCTGATGCCGTAGCCCACGAATGCGAGCGGAAGCTCCGCCGTGCCGCCGCCAGAGTTTCTCATCGCCGATGCATTGTTTGCGGGGATGTCCTCGCCAGCGAAGGTGACCAGACTCGACTTGATGCCGCGTTCGCCGCCGGAAAGCTCGAAGGGCTGACGCCACGGATTCTCGGCGTTTGCCGTGCTTCCCTCAGCAAACGCAGGCTCAAGACCGTACTTCTGCATCCACCACTGCAGATACTGCGCGGCGAACTCAATGCCTTCGCTGCCTGGCGCGCGACCTTCGAACCATGGATTCGAGAGCGTCTGCACATGCTGATACCACTCAGTCGCGTCGGCCCCGAGATCGGCCAGAACATGGGTGATCGAGGTCGTGCTCGCATCGACGGGGGTGAATTTCGGCTCAGGATCGAAGGTGTAAACGTTGACCGCGCCAGGGATGACCTTGCCATCACCCGCGTTCTTCGCAGGCGAACCGTCGGTCAACGCAGGCGTGCGCTTCTCTTTCTTCGGCGGCTTTGCGGCAGGAGATACGGGCGCCGCGGCAGGAGATACGGACGCTGCGGCGGGAGGCGCAGACGCAACAACGGGCGTCGCGGGTTTGGTTGGCGATTGCGTTACAACTTTGGTCGTAACTTTGGCCGCCGCCACCTTTGCAGGCGATCCGCAGGCGCCGAGAACTGTGAGCGCCAGCACGGAAACACCTACTGCAAAGGCAGAAATGTTTGCGGTTAGACGAGAGCCGATGGTGTGCGTCACGAGCATGGGCGAAGCGTACCACCGAGGCTTCGCAGCGCTGCGGAGCCGTGGTCAATCTTCCTATACTCGTCGCCTCGAACGATCCTCCGCACCGCGCCTCACCCGCGCCACCACTCACCCGCGATGACCACCGTGACAACCGCCCCGACCATGACCGCGCCTGTCCCCACCACGCTCGGCCCCACCGATACTTTTTACCGACGCCACATCCCGCACACTGCTGCGGATACGAGCGCCATGCTCGGTCAATGCGGTTACGCGTCGATGGCGCAGTTCATTGGCGCCGCGTTGCCGGCGACGATCCGCCTTGCGCGCGAAATTGAAATCGACGACCCAACCGTGTCGATCGCCGGCGTTGAACGCGGCGAAGCCGAGACGCTGCTTGCGCTGCACGACCTCAGCCGCAAGAACAAAATCTTCCACTCGTACATCGGCATGGGCTATGTCGACACCGTCGTGCCCGGCGTGCTCCTCCGCAATATCCTCGAGAATCCTGCGTGGTACACGGCCTACACGCCGTACCAAGCCGAGGTCGCGCAAGGCCGCCTCGAGGCGCTGCTCAACTTTCAGACCATGATCGCGGAGCTCACCGGCCTGCCGCTCGCAGGCGCGTCGCTCCTCGATGAAGGCACTGCCGCCGCGGAAGCGATGCACATGTGCCAGGGAATTACTGGCGAAACGCGGACGAAGTTTTTCGTCGCCGAGGATTGCCATCCGCAAACCATCGCGGTCGTTGAGACGCGCGCGAAGTGGCTCGGCATCGAAGTCATCGTCGGCAACCCCGCAAAATTCAGCCCAACCGATGCGTTCTGCGGCGCACTCGTCCAGTACCCGACCACCGACGGCCGCGTCGAGTGCTACAAGAGTCTGACGCAGAAGGCTCACGCTGTGGGCGCGCTCGTTGTTGCCGCGTGCGATCCGCTCGCGCTCGTTTCGCTCGTGCCTCCCGCGAGTTGGGGCGCCGACATCGCCGTCGGTAACTCGCAGCGTTTCGGCGTTCCGATGGGTTTCGGCGGTCCGCACGCCGCGTTCATCGCAACCAGCGAGGCGTATGTCCGCAAGCTTCCGGGCCGCATCATCGGCGTTTCCCGCGATAGCCACGGCAATCGCGCGCTGCGCATGGCGATCCAAACCCGCGAGCAGCACATCCGCCGCGACAAGGCCACTTCGAACATCTGCACCGCGCAAGTGCTGCTGGCTGTGATGGCCGGCATGTACGGTGTCTATCACGGCCCCGAGGGCCTGAAGAAGATCGCCGACCGTGTGCATCGCCTCACCCTCACGCTCGCGCGCGGCCTTGCCAAGCTCGGCCATGACTGCGGAGACAATGTGAAGAACGGCGCGTTCTTCGACACGCTGCGCATCAAGCTCGGCGGCGGTATCACTGCCAACGATGTGCTCGCCGCCGCCACCGCTCACCGCATCAACCTCCGCAATTATGGCGACGACACGCAGAACGGCGCACTGGGCGTCACCATCGATGAAGCGACCACGCTCGCCGACATCGATGTGCTGCTCGAGGTCTTCGCGGGTGGAAAGAAGCTGACGATGAGCGCGGCGAGCTTGGAGGCAACCACGGGCGCTATTCCCGCTGCCTTCGCGCGAACCGCGCCGTTCATGCAGCACGAGGTCTTCACGCGCTACCACGGCGAACACGAGATGCTGCGTTACATCAACCGCCTCGCGTCGAAGGACCTGAGCTTGGTGCACTCGATGATCACGCTCGGCTCGTGCACAATGAAGTTGAACGCGACCAGCGAGATGATCCCGGTGACTTGGCCTGAATTCGGCCAGATGCATCCGTTTGCACCGCGCGATCAGTGGCTCGGTTACGCGGAAGTGTTCCGCACGCTGGAGAACTGGCTCTGCGAAATCACGGGATTCCCGGGCATGTGTCTGCAGCCCAACGCTGGCTCACAAGGCGAATACGCGGGACTTCTTGTTATCCGCGAGTATCACGCCCATCGCGGCGAACCGAATCGCGACATCTGTCTCATCCCAACTTCGGCCCACGGCACCAACCCTGCGACGGCGGTGGTGGCAGGCATGCGGGTTGTTCCGATCGGCTGCGATAGCGATGGACACATCGACATCGCCGACCTCACGGCGAAGGCGACGGAGCACGCGCCCAATCTCGGCGCGCTGATGATCACCTATCCGTCCACGCACGGCGCGTTTGAGGAGTCCATCAAGGAAGCGTGCGCGATCGTGCATCGAAACGGCGGACAGGTGTACATGGACGGCGCCAACATGAACGCGCAAGTCGGCCTCACTAGCCCGGGCCACATCGGCGCGGATGTGTGCCACCTCAACTTGCACAAGACCTTCTGCATCCCGCACGGTGGCGGCGGTCCGGGCATGGGACCGATCGGCGTCGCAGCCCATCTCAAGGACTTCCTTCCCAGTCACCCGGTGTTGCGTCCCGACTCCGCGGGTCGTCATGCCATCGGTCCAATTTCGGCCGCGCCCTACGGAAGCGCGTCGATCCTGCTCATCTCTTGGATGTACATCGCGATGCTCGGCGCGAAGGGCCTGAAGAGCGCAACCGAGATCGCGATTCTCAACGCCAACTACATGGCGTCGCGGCTCAAGGGCCATTTCACCGTGCTTTACACCAACAAGCATGGACTGTGTGCGCACGAGTTCATTCTCGACTTCCGGATGTTCGAGAAGAGCGCGGGCCTGAAGATCGACGACATCGCCAAGCGCATGGTCGACTACGGATTCCACGCGCCGACTATGTCGTGGCCTGTGCCGGGCACGCTCATGATCGAGCCGACCGAGAGCGAGTCGAAGGCGGAGCTTGATCGCTTCTGCGACACGCTTATTGCGATTCGCGCCGAAATTCTTGCGATCGAGGAAGGCAAGGCCGACCGCATCGACAATGTGCTGAAGAATGCGCCGCACACGGTGGCGTGTGTCTCTGCGACCGAGTGGACGCACGCGTACACGCGCGAGCAAGCGGCCTATCCCGCGCCGTGGCTGCGCGAATTTAAGTTCTGGCCCGCGGTGGGACGCGTCGACAACCCGTTCGGCGACCGCAATCTGGTGTGCGCGTGCGAGCCG
Organism: Planctomycetota bacterium; assembly: GCA_003671075.1. GTDB lineage: Bacteria > Planctomycetota > Phycisphaerae > Phycisphaerales > SM1A02 > QWPT01. Next base: position 173,700 of record QWPT01000001.1, on the reverse strand, counting down.
ATGAGTTCGTATTCCTAAGCCGTCGCCGCGCGCGTGGGCGCCATCTGCGTAAGTGCAGAGGTCTCTTCAGGTAGATCAAACGAACAGGCGCCGCGCATTGCGCGGCGCCTGTTTGCTTTCAACGATGCGCCTCAACCCGGGCTCGGCACCACTGTCGGCGCCGTGGGATCGGTGGGCTTCTCGCTTGCGATGGGCGTCTTGCTTGCCTCTTCCAGCGAGTTCAGTTTCCACAAGGGCAGCTTGTACTGCCAGCCAGTGTGCTTGGCGGCGAAGTCCTTCCAATCAGGCACATACGGATCGCCTGGATACTTCTTCTTCGCATTAATTTCCGCTGCGCTCGGCGCGCCGTCCTTCGCTTTCGCGTCGAACGAGATCCACACCGCGTCGCCATCGCGCACCGCGTTGATCTTGAGCGTGCCTCGCACCATGTCGAACTCGGGCGAAAGCGCAGGATCGATCGCGCCGCCGGAAACGCCACCAACCTTGGCCCTGCGCACATCATCGAGTTCAAGCCGTGAGAGCCATGATGGAAGCGTGCGCTGCGCAACGGCGCTGCGTGACGAAGTCCACTCGTAGTCGGTGGCCATGACCAACGGCGAATTCTCAACGACCTGATAGGAAATCTTGCCCTCAGGGCTTTCGGTACTGCTGATGTGCAGCCCGTTCACGAAGACCGCGCGCACCTCGCCCTCGGGAATTGCGAGAAGTTCTGCATCAACCCAACGCCTCGGCTCGATCTCGACCAGCACCGAACCCAACACGCGCCAACACTGATCCTCGGCTTCGCGGCGCACGAACTGCGCACGCGGATTGGCGCGCTCCTCGCCGAGAATGATGTCGGCCACCGTCTCATTGCCCGCCAAGAGACGCGCGCGCGCAGCCCGCCCACCGCCATCGGGCCACGCCAGCGCCAGTTCGGTTTGACGATCCTTCTGCGCGGTCATCTTCTGGTCAGTTTTGAGCGAAGAAACTCCGCTGACAAGACCCTTGATCTCCTCAAAGCGCGCGGGATATCCATCACTGCTGCTCAGCCGCCACACCACGCCATCGCGCACCAACTCGATCTTCGTTGCGCCGCGCTCGAGCTCGATGCGATCGATCGAACCGGCCTTCGTTGAAAGCTCGGGGAGAAACGGCGCGCCCGGCTCGAAGTCGGCGGTCTTGGTGCCGCGCGAGAGGGCGAAGTACGCGCCGACGGTGCTCAGTGCCGCAATCCCGAGAACGATTCCGAGTGTCTTGGTCTTCATGCTTCGGTCCCCATGCTTCGGTC
>QWPT01000001.1:163922-172378 GCA_003671075.1 Planctomycetota bacterium | reverse complement strand
GGTCTTCAGGCTTCGGTCTTCACTTGCTCAATTGCCTGCGGTAACGCAGGGAAATCCATCCAGTCGCCAGCGTCGCAACCGCGAGCGGCCAGAGAATCACATTCAACACCATGAGCATCGTGCCCGTGCGCTCGATGTCGGATCGAAGCGAGCGTTGCACTTCGCGCAACTCTTTGCGCGCCTGCGCTGAACTCTGCTCGATCTTGGTGAGCTCCTTCGTTTGCTCATCGGTCAACACGAGCATGCCGTTGGCGTCGACGCCCGCGCCCGCGCCACCGCGTTCGCGTTGCAGCTCGTTGATGCGCATTTGGCCCTTCTTGATCTGGTCCTGCAGCTCTTGCTCGCGAGTGAGGTAGCGCATCTCCGCGTCCTTGCGAATCGATTCAACCTTGTCGAACGGACGCGCGTACCCGCCGCGCGAACGCAGTCCCGAAAGCAGTTTGTCGCCAGTCGCCTGCTCGAGCGCGCCGACGACGAGCGGCCCATTGTCGGCAATCGCCCGCAATCCGCCCTGACCATCAGCTTGAACCCAAGTGTCGTCCTGCAACATGTCCGCATCGGACACCAGCAGGATGTTGACCTCGCCCCGTGCACGCGTGCCGTCGGCGCTAGGAAACGCGCTCTCAACTGGCCCTTTGATGCGCACGGCAATTGCTTGCGGCGCACCGATTGGCTTGAAATCACGCACAAGCCGATCGGCCTCGCCGAAAAAGCCGAGCTTGAGCGACTGAATCTCCTGCGCGTCCTTGGTGCTTTCGATGATCGGAGTAAGCGAAGTCTTCGCATCGGCGCGACGCATGATCGCGCCCGCACTCTTGATGTGCAGTTCGGCCAAGCGTTCCGTGAGCGGATCTTCGGCGTTGAGCGCGGCCTTCTTTAGCGTGAGCCAAGGTAGGTAGTCGAGCTCCATGAGCTGACCGCCCTGCGTGCGCACGCCGACGCGCGTCGCGCTTCCTCGGTCGGCAAGCACCATGTCCTTCTTGATATCGACGCCCCACTGCGCAAGCAGCGGGCCGAGGTCGTAGGTCGTGCCCGCGCTCGTCGAACCAACATCGAGGTTGCGCGCATCGGGGTCGCTCTCGCACCAAGGATCGGCGAACACGATCGTCGGCTTGCCCGACAGCGTCCACGCTTCAATGGCGCGCAGAGCCTTTTCATCGAGCTTTCTCGGCTGCACGATGACCAATGCCGCCGCGTCGGCGGGAATCTGCACATCGGCAGGCGACACCCGCTTCAGGTCGTAAAGCTGATCAAGCTGCGCAAGCATGATGTTTTTGCCGGGCTGCGCCTGTGGATTGCGCGGATCGAATTGCTTGTCCTCAGGCAGCGTGGACAGATACGCAACCGTTGACTTCTTGCCGCGGCCAACGGTGACGATGCGCCGCGCGATTTCGTACTCGAGGTACGGCTCCTGCGATGGATCGAGAAACGGAATCGACTCGAGCTTGTCGGTCGAACTGCGCACGGAAAGCCCGAGCATCAGCACGCGGCCGGTTGCGTCGAGATTGCGCGGCGCGATGCCCGCAGACTTCGCCATGTCTTCGGTTTCGCTGAACGGCTCGGGATCAATGATGCGCAACTGAATCATGCCGTCGGAAGCGGCCGTCATTTCTTCGAGGAATTCCTGCACGCGCTGCGCATAGCTGCGAATTTGCGGGTTGTCAGCGCCCTGCTCGCGCGTCCAGTAGAAGTCTAAACGCACGGGCTCAGGAAGCTTCTTCATGATCTCGCGCACGCCAGGCGAGAGGCTGTAGAGCCGCTCCTCGGTTACATCGATGCGCGCGCCGCGAAAGAGAAACCACGACGCGGTGTTCGCCGCCACAAGCGCGACGAGGATGCCTGAGGTTGCGAGGAGCGTCGTTCGACGCTTTTCGGTGACTGCCATAATGAGACTCCGTTTGATCGCGGCCGATTCGTCAGTCAGACTTTTTCCAGTCGATGGCGAAGACATTCAGAACGAGGAACGCGACGATGACGAGCGCGAAGTAGAGAACATCGCGCAGGTCGATGACCCCGCGCATCATCGATTCATAGTGGGTGAGAGCGCTGGTCGACGCAATTCCCTCCACAACACCGCTCGGAGCCCATCCGCGCAGAAAATCGAGGACCGCGGGAAATCCAGCCAAAAGAAGCACGAAACACGCGACCGCGCAGAGCACAAACGCGATGACTTGATTCTTGGTGAGCGCTGAGAGAAACGCGCCCACCGCAAGAAACGCGCCGCCGAGCAAAGCGCTTGCCAGATAGGCCACGATGATGGTGCCGTGGTCAGGGTTGCCCAACCATGACACCGTGATCCACATCGAGCAGGTCAGCGCGAGGGCAATCGAGGTGAACGCCCACGCGGCGAGGAACTTCCCCACCACCAAGTCAGCGGTGCCGAACGGAAGCGTCATGATGAGTTCGATCGTGCCCGTGCGTCGCTCTTCGGCCCAAAGCCGCATCGACACCGCCGGCACGAGGAACACATAAAGCCACGGGTGAAACTGAAAGAACGGCCGAAGATCCGCTTGGTTGCGCTCGTAGAAGCCACCGATGTTGAAAGCGAAAAACCCTGCGAGAAACAGGAAGATCACCATGAACACCGCGGCGAGCGGCGTCTGGAAATACGAGCGAAACTCGCGACGAAAGACGACGGCGATGCGTTGACGAGCGTTCATCGCGAGCCTCCCTTCATCGTGGTTCCCATCGCAACATCACCCGTCGTAATCATGCGGAACACATGGTCCATGCGATTCTTGACGACGGTGCGCGGCGCGCGCGCCTCCATTTCGGCGGGCGTGCCGTCGAACATGATCTGCCCCTTGTTGATGACGATCGCGCGCGTGCACACCGCTTCGACTTCCTCAAGAATGTGCGTCGACAGCACGATCGCGCGGTCACCGCCGAGTTCCTTGATGAGTTCGCGCACTTCGAACTTCTGATTGGGATCGAGGCCATCGGTCGGCTCGTCGAGGATCAGAATTCCCGGGTCGTGCAGCAACGCCTGCGCGAGGCCAGTGCGGCGCTTGTAGCCCTTCGAAAGCGTCTCGAACGCTTGGCGGCGCACGCCTTGCAGGTTCACTCGACCGATCGAACGCTCCACGCGCTCCTTCACCTCGCGACCGCGAAATCCCCGTGCGTGAGCGATGAAACCGAGGAATTCCTCGACGGTCATATCGGGGTAGGCGGGCGCGCCCTCGGGGAGATAGCCGAAGGTGCGCTTGGCGGCGATCGGGTCCTCAGCGAGGTTGATGCCCTCGAGGTGCACCGAGCCCGCGGTCGGCTCGAGGAAGCCAGTGATCATGCGCATGGTGGTGCTCTTGCCCGCGCCGTTGGGCCCGAGGAATCCGAGCACCTGCCCGGCGGGGACCTCAAGGTCGATGCCGCGCACCGCGTGAATCTGGCCAAATCTCTTCTCAAGCTTCTTCGCAACGATCCGACTTGCCATGAGGTCACTCCGAAAGTCCACGCTGATCACCACGACCGATCGAACATCAATGACGGCCATCCGCGGCCGCCGCCCTTCATCGGCCAAACGGGCGAGAAATCCCGCGCATGCCCACAAGAAAGCCGAGGAGGCCGATCCCTGCAAGCACCACCAGCGGCATGACCTGGTCGGCGGGAGCGGTGTCGCGCCAGAACGGTCCCTCGATGGCCGCGACCACCCAGCGGAACGGGCTGCCGTAGCTCAGTGTCCGCAGGAGCGGCGGCATAAAGAAGAGCGGAATGGTGCCGCCACCGATCATGGCCAGGATCAAAATCGCGCCGCGACCCGCGCCGTTTGCCTCGGCTTCGGTGCGGCAAATGCCGGCAATCAGCATGGCGATCCCTGAGAACGCGAAGGCTCCCGCGACACAGGCGACCGCCAGCATTGCCGGCTGCGCGACGGTCGAACCAAAGGCGACCACCGCCATTCCAATGAGCAGCGCCTGCACCATCATCGCCGCCAGAAAGCAGGCCAAACCCTTGCCCGCCAGCAAGTGCGCGCCCGTGATCGGCGCCAGCCGCAGGCGAGCGAGCGTTCCCCGCGAGCGCTCGAGCACAAGTGAGGAGGCGAACGCGCCGATGCAGCCCGCGAGTCCCCACACCAGCCCTTGCGGAAACGACACATCAAAGCTCGAGCGCGGCTGGCCGAGGCGCGGCGGAAGTTCGGCGATGGTCACGGCGATGGGCGACCACGAGGATGCGGAAACTGCTGGTTTCGCCGATGATTTTGCGGTTTTTTCGGTTGAGAGATCGTTGGGATCGACCGGTGGCGCGTTGGTCCCTGAACGAGTGATGGAGCTGGTGAACGACTCGCCTGCCGCGATGAGGCCCGTGGCCGCGATCCGCTGCGCCAGCGACATCTCCTTTGAAACAGCGATGTTTTTGCGCGCTCCATCAAAGAGTTTCGCCATCTGCGCGCCGTCGGCAATCAGATTGGGAAGCTGCCGAAACGCCAACTCGTTGAGCTTGCCCTGGATCAAACCCGCTTCGGCTCGATGCGATGGATCGACGATGGCGTCCATGGGAATGCCCGTGCCGGAGAAGAGGCCGTCGATGCCGTCCTGCATCGCAATGGGCAAGATCACCGCCGCGGTTGATTTTCCTGCGCGCACCGAGTCGATCGCCGCATCGCGCGTGTCAAATCGCGTGACTTGGAACGAAGCGTCGGACTCAAGATCCGCCGCGATTCCTGCGGCAATCCGCGCGTCGCTCTCAACCACAAGCGCAAGGTCGATCTTGCTGGTGCCGCCTCCGCCGCCGAAAACGAAGCCGAAGAAGATGGCGAGAATCATCGGAAAAACAAAGGTGAAAAACACATCGCCCTTGTCGCGCAACAACAGGCGAAGGTCCTTCTGAGCCAGCGCAAGAATGGCCATCATTCGCGAAGGCTCCTTCCAGTGAGCGCAAGAAAAACCGCCTCGAGATCAGGCTGCTCAACGCGCACGCCGGTCACGCCGCCCGCGCCAAACTGGCGTGCGACTTCCGATACCGGGTCAGCCGTCACGACGCGATCGTGCGCTTCACCGCGCGAAACCGTCACGGTCGAATGCCCACCGTGGCGAGCAATGAGTTCAGAGACGGTCCCAACATCGAGCATGCGGCCGTGATCGACAATGCCCACGCGATCGCAGAGTTTTGCGGCTTCTTCCATGTAGTGCGTGGTGTAAACGATGGTCTTTCCCTCGGCCGCCAGCGCGCGCACCAAGTCGAGAATCCGGTTGCGCGACTGCGGATCAACGCCCGCGGTCGGCTCATCGAGGAGGACGAGTTTGGGGTCGTGAACCAGCGCGGCTGCGAGGTTGAGACGGCGCTTCATGCCGCCGGAGAAAGTCGCGACGCGGTCATGAGCTCGACCGTCAAGCTCGACGAGCTCCAGAAGTCGATCGACGCGCGCGTGCGGCGCGGAAACACGATAAAGCCGCGCAAAAAACATCAGGTTCTCCCGCGCGGTCAGCTCACCGTAAAGCGTGATTTCCTGCGGCGCGAGGCCGAGATGCATGCGCACAGCGGGATCCGAAGGCGAGCCGAGACCGAGCAGATCAACCGTGCCCGAATCGGGAACGAGAAGGCCCGTGGTGATGGCGATGGTGGTGGACTTGCCCGCGCCGTTGGGCCCAAGAAGGCCGAAGACTTCACCCGCCGCGATGTCGAGCGAGATGCCGTCAACCGCAGTGGTGGGACCGAAGGATTTGCGGATGGCGCGAAGGGTGAGCATGGGCGCGGCGAAGAGTTGGTAGCGTAGTGAACCGCGCGCATCGCGCGAGGTGGCAAAGAGATGCAGACGGTAGTTCAACTCCCGCTCATACCTTGGATAGGACGGTTTTCGCCGCCGATGAGGAGCGACGCGCAGTGCGCGAGCCTCGCACGGGTGCTCGCCGCAGCCAACGCACCGACGATCCAAACGCCAAAGAGCACGAGGCGGGCGAGCGCGGTGCTCGCAGTGCTCGCAATTTCGCTGATGTTCCTCCATAACCCTGCGCCGAGCGGCTCTCTGCGAGCCCTCGTTGGTTTCGAGGGCAGTGCCAGAAACTCGAGCAGCTCAGGAGTTCCAGAGATGAAGCGGATGCAGTCCTTGATGGCAGTAGTGTTGGGTGCGGGCGCGGTCACGATGGGGGCGGGCGCGCAGTTCAACAGCGAGTTCACCGCGTGGGGGAACAACTCCTACGGCCAGGGCACGGTACCGAGCGACGTACTCTTCACGTCGATCGTCGGCGGCAACCTGCACTCTCTTGGTCTGACCTGGGATGGTCGTGTGCGTGCGTGGGGATCGAATGCCTCAGCGCAGTGCACCGTTCCAACCGACCTACGCGATGTCGTCCAAGTTGCAGCGGGTGGGTGGTACCAAACCACCGACCAACGCGGACACTCCGCGGCATTGCTGAGCAACGGCACAGTCCGTGCTTGGGGCAGCAATCAGTACGGCCAGTGTGATGTGCCTTCGGGACTGGCAGGCGTGACTCAGATTGCCTGCGGATGGGCGCACACTGCCGCTGTCACCTCCAACGGCCAAGTGGTCGTGTGGGGAGCCGGCGCTACAAACGAAGGCGATCCGAACTGGGGTCAGCAAGCCGTGCCCACAAACATCGGCGCGGTATCGAGAATCTCGACCAAAGGCTGCCACATTACGGCACAGCTCGCGGACGGCTCCGTGCGGTGCTGGGGCCGCAATGCCGAGGAGCAGTGCAATATTCCTCCAAAGCTCGGTGTCGTTCTTCAGATTGCCGCAGGCAGCGATCACTCAGTCGTTCTACTGCCCTCTGGCGAAGTCCGATGCTGGGGCTGGAACTACCACTCTCAGTCCACCGTGCCAACGAACCTGGGAGTTGCTCGAGAAGTCGCAGCATCGATGTACGGGACGATGGCACTCCTCCAGGACGGACGAGTCGCGACGTGGGGCCTCATCGATGCACCACCCGCAACGATTGGTTCGGTGGAGCACATCACCGGCGGTGGCTACCACGCTATCGCGCTTGGTCCGCGTGACTGCAACGCAAATGGGGTTTCAGACTCGATCGAGATCGCAACGACGCGGGCATTCGACTCGGATGGCGACGGGCTACTCAATGCCTGTGACGGCGGTACGGCTGCACCGATCGTGTTCGACATAGTGATCACACGCGCAACAGCCGGGCCCTTTCCATGGCCAATCTGTGAGGCTTGGGATACGCGCACCGAGCCTGTGGCTCATCTCTGGGACATGTGGGTTTCCCGCGAGAGCCAGGATGGACCGTGGATGAACCGCGCTGGCGTACCAACCGAAAATTCATTCAATCTCGATGCCGAACTTGCTACGGGCGTGAACACGATCTACTGCCGCATGGAACCGAATGGATGTTCAGATCCGTTCTTCACCGCAAATCTGTGGCTCGAACATGGATCGGGACCATCGCTGAGCGCAACCAACGCGCAGCCGACCGCCGCGTTTTCTGGGCAGATTCCAAATCTCGTGGCTGGTCCCGCAATTCCGGCGTCGGGGACGCTCGCGAAGCGCATCGGTACGTGGCAGGTGCGGATCACCGACTTCTCAGTAACGAGTTCCTCGGATCTGGTTGGATCCGGGGCTTTCCAGCAGTCAGGGTTGCCTGATCTCCTCGCGACCATCACCCTCGAGGTGCTTCCATTTTGCGCCGCTGACATCACCCGCAACGGACTCGTCGACGGCGTCGATCTCGCGATCATCCTCGCGACGTGGGGCACCAACGGCGACCAAGGCGGCTTCAACTCCGATGTCAATGGCGACGGCATCATCAACGGCACTGATCTCGCCACGATCCTCGGCGCCTGGGGCATATGCCAGTGACCGACGCCAGCGCAGGACGCGCGCCGCAGTACTTCCCCACCACGCACGCGACTTGGATCATCGAATCCACGCGCGGCGACGAGTCGGCGCTGGCCGCCGTCGCCGCGCGCATCATCGAGCGCTACGCGCAGCCGCTCGAGGCGTATGCGCAAGGCTCGTCTCTGCGCGAGATCGCCGAGCCACGGGAACTCGTGCATGCGTTCCTGATCGCCAAGTTCGGCACGCCCGCGTCGTGCCGCGCGTACCTCGAGGCGTGGAATGCATCGGGCCTCACGCTGCGCCGCTGGATGATGAACGGCCTGCTCCTGCACGTGCGCGGCATCGTGCGCGACGCGCAACGCTCGCGCGAGAAGCCGCTCGACGCCACACTTGGCCTGCTCCAGAGCCAGCAACCTGATCCCGCCGCCGCGTTCGAGCGCGCATGGGCCAAGGCGATCCTGTCCGAAGCGTGCGCGCAGGTCGAGCAGGCGCTCGTCGCCGAGGGCCGCGACCGCGCGTGGCGCGTGTTCCGGCTGCATGCACTCGATGGCCGCGCGTACGGCGAGCTCGAGGCCGAGTTCGCGCTCTCGCGCCAGCAGATGGCCGACCTCGTGCGCGGCGTGACAGCGCGGTTGCGCACTCGCCTGCGCGAATTGCTCGATGAAGAAGGCCACTTTGGCGACGACGCGATCGACGAGATCGTCCGGCT
>QWPT01000001.1:130743-163498 GCA_003671075.1 Planctomycetota bacterium | reverse complement strand
GGCAGCGTAATACATAGCGTTGAGTAGGCAATGGGCTCGACGAATTCGTTCGATTGCTCTCGTCAGCCGCCGCAAAGGCCGATGATTTGCCCGTGGACATGAACACCTTCATCATCGGCGCGGTCGCGGGCATCTTTGGCGCGGCCTATTTCATCTACGGCAAGAAGGACCAGAAGCCCGTGCCCTTGGTCGCCGGCGCGCTGCTCTGCGTGGTTCCATACTTCATCGACAGCATGCTCGTGCTGATTCTTGTTTGCGCGGCACTGTTGATCGCGCCGTTTTTGATCCGCTTCGAGTTCTAGTGCGTTGAGCCTTGGTGCAACATCGGTCTAACCAGCGCCGATGCCGATCCAACCGGAAAGTGCGCTGGCGAGGCCGAGAAACACAAGAAAGCTCATCGAGTCGGTCACCATGGTGAGGAAGATCGTCGATGCCGTCGCTGGGTCGGCGCCGAAACGACGCACCAAGAGCGGAAGGCTCGAGCCGACGACGGTTCCCACCGAAAGCGCGATCGTCATCGAAACTCCGACGACTGCGCCAAGTTTCCACATCGTTGCCTCGGGGTGCTGCAAGTACTCGATGCCCGCGACCACTCCGCCCACCAGCAAGCCGCAGATCGTTCCGTTCACCATGCCCACGATCGCCTCACGGCGCACCAGGCGCAGCGCCGATCCCTCGCGCACCTCGTCGAGCACGATGCCGCGCAGAGTGACTGCCAACGACTGTTGCCCAGCGTTTCCTGCTTGATTGGCGATCACCGGCATGATCACCGCGAGAAACGCAATCGAAGTAATGAGCCCGTCAAACTGCAGCACCACGATGGCTGCGATCGAGCTGGTGAAGAGATTAACGAAGAGCCAAGGCAGACGCCCGCGCAACTTGTCCGCGACGCTGGAAAACACGGCCTCCTGTCGACCTGCACCGAACATCGCCTGCGCATCTTCGGTGCCTTCTTGGCGAATGGCGTCGACGACATCGTCGACGGTAATGACGCCGAGCATGCGGTCCTCGTCATCGACGACGGGCAGCACGAGGTAGTCGTACTTCTCGAACTCACGCGCGACATCTTCGCGGTCGATGTTGGGTTTCACCGCGTCGACGCGCTTCTCCGAAATCGCGATCACGCGCTGCGCGGGATCGGCGAGCAGCAGCGCGCGCATGGTGGCGCGTCCCTGCAGACGGCCGCGCCAATCGACGACGAACACATAGAGCCAGTCTTCGCCAAGCGATTCGGCGCGGCGAATTGCCTCAATCGCTTCGCGCACCGACATCGAATCGCGCACGGCGAGATAGTCGGTCGTCATCATGCCGCCCGCGCTGCGCTCGGGATATTCGAGCAATCGGCGGAACTTCACCGCCTCGACCTTTCCCAGCGTTCCCAGCAAGCGATCGCGCGACTCGTCGGTCAGGTTCTGCAAAAGATCGGTGGCGTCATCGGGAGCCATTTCCTCGATCAATTTGCCCGCGTACGACGGATCCTCTTCGATGAGATCCTCGAGCACGCCCACCGCGAGCGACGGATGCATGTGCGCAAGCGCCTCGGCTGCGCTCTCCGTTTCCATCTCCTCGATGAGTTCGACGGCGGCCTCACCGATCTGCTCGAGCGTATCGGCGGCGTCAGGTGCTTCCTGCTGCTCAACAGCGTCGGCGAGTTCGGGCAAATCGACGGTGATGGCGTTGAGAAGCTCGTCAACGCGCTCGTCCTCGGGCGACGGCTCGTTGACTTCAATGATCGAACCGCCGCGTCGCACATCCTCAATCGGCGACGGCTCGCCACCACTCGCCCTGCGGCGCTGCTCGTCGAATTGGTCGATTTCGTTGGGACGGTCCGAGGCCATTCGACGAGTGTACCGAAGGGTCGTCGCGCGGCTCATCAACAAATCAGCGAGAATCGTCGCGTGCCCGATCCGCTCCATATCGAAGATCCAACCGACCCGCGGCTGTCCCCATTTTGTGACATCCGTGAGCGCGAACTCGCAGCGCGCGAAGGGCTTTTCATGGGTGAAACGATGATCGTCCTTGAGGCGATGCTGCTGCGCGCGGCGGCGATCCACTCAGTGCTCGCCAGCCCGCGCATGCTCGCGCGCACCGTGGAATTGCTGGAATTCCACCACTGCTCCGCGCCGCTCTATACCGCAAGCGATGAGACCATCGAAGCGCTCACGGGAATCGACCTTCACCGCGGCGTGCTCGCCGTTGCGCAGCGTGCGGCGTTCGAGCCAATCAGCATCGACGCCTACGCGCCCGCCGTGGCTCCGCGAACCGTGCTCGTCTGCGAGGACATCAACAACATCGACAACATCGGACAGCTCTTCCGCATCGCCGCCTCGTTCGCCGTTGACGCCGTGCTACTCAGTCCGACTTGTCATGACCCGCTTTACCGCAAGAGTCTGCGGGTTTCGACGGGGAACGCCCTCAAGGTCCCCTCCATCCGCGCCGCCCGTTGGCCAGACGACCTCAGCCGCTTCTGCACGCGCTTCGATCTCACCCTAGTCGCAACCGCAATTCAGTCCTCGGTCGCGCTGCGGTCGATCGTGCCACCCGCGCGGGTCGCGGTCGTGGTCGGCAATGAAATGAACGGGGTGAGCGCGCAGACTCGGGCGATTTCATCGCATATTGCCCGCATTCCCATGGCTTCTGCCGTCGACAGTTTGAATGTCGCCGTCAGCGCCGCCATCGCGCTCGACCACTTCTCCCAGGGCAAACGGGTCTAGCCGGCGCGGGCGGGAACGCGCCCGGATTTCCCTCACGGAATTGGAAAAGATTCCCGAACCTCGACTTCATGGTCGCGTATGCCACGAGCCATGCGCGCGCCGCCTCGTCCATTCGACGAGGGTCCGGAACTGCGGGCGGGAACGAACCACATGCCTTCTTGATCAAGCAGCCACCGTCGCTTTGACGCGCGTGTTGCCCTGTATCCGAAGGCGAAAGGAACGATCGCCATGAAGCATCTCACTCGCTCGATCACAGCAACCAACTCGCTCCAGCAGACTCACTTTCTCGCCATCATCGGCGCATGCGCCATGCTCACTGCTACGCCGGCAATGGCACTGACACTGGCGCTCGCGCCTTCGACCGACGGGGTGGCGCGCGCGGTGAACACCACGCAAACCGCTGGTAAATCCACTGCACGCCGCCTCGCCGACGAACTTTCTCATGCGTTCCGTGACGCCGCCAAAACGCTTGCGCCAAGCGTGGTGACCATCAACACCAGCTCGGCGAAACTCAACGATCGTGGGCGCGCGCAGCATGGAACCGGAACCGGCGTGGTGATTTCGCGCGACGGCTACATCGTCACGGCGAACCATGTTGTCGCCGACGCCGATGAAATCGAACTCGTTCTTCACGACGGCCGATCCGCCAAGGCAACTGTGGTTGGACTTGATCCGGGAACCGACATCGCCGTGCTTCGAACTGAAGAAAGCGGCCTGATTCCAGCTGGTTTCGCCGACAGCGACGAGCTCGAGCCCGGTGAGTGGGTCGTCGCAATCGGCGCGCCCTTCGGACTTGAGCGCACCGTCACCGCAGGAATCGTGAGCGCCAAGGGGCGCAGCGATGTCGGCCTGGCAACCTTCGAAAGCTACATTCAAACTGACGCCGCCATCAATCCTGGCAACTCGGGCGGACCGCTTGCCAACCTTGATGGCGCCGTCATTGGCATCAACTCGGCCATATCCAGCCGTGGCGGTGGAAACGACGGTATCGGCTTCGCAGTGCCGAGCTCGGTGGTTCGCCGCGTGGCCGATTCGATCATCGCCACCGGACGAGTGGCGCGCGGATATCTCGGCATTGGCGTGCAACCCGCCGACGCAAAAATGCTCGCGGGACTCGGTATCGCCAAGGACGCGGGCGTGGGAGTGCTCGTGAATCGAGTCGAGAGCGATTCACCTGCGGCCAAAGCAGGAATCGAGCCCGGAGACCTCATCACCAGCATCGCAGGGCGCTCGGTCCACACCCCGGGCGAACTGGTTGCGACCATCAGCGAAATCGCTCCCGGAAGTGAAGTGGACCTTCGCGCAATCCGCAACAGCGACGAGCGACGGATGCGTGCGACGCTTGCGGAACGACCCGATGGCAGCGCTCCGCTAGCCGAGCGAAACTCGGCCGCCAAACCGAGCTCGGCTTCGGTGAAACTTGGAATGGTGCTGCGCGAAATCAGTGCGGACGAACTCGCGGCCCTAGGCGCCGCGGCGAATATGGGCGCTGCGGCGAATATGGGCCCCGCGGCGAATTCGGGCGCGGAAACAGGCGCCGTTCTCGTCGAAAGCGTCAACGCCAACAGCCCCGCTGCCGATGCGGGAATCGCGCCCGGCGATCTGATCCGCCGCCTCGGTGCCCACACCGTGCACACGCTGAAGCAGGCGCAATCCGCGCTCAAAGAAATTGCGGCAGACGCAGCGGTTCCCGCGTTGGTCGAGCGCCAAGGCCAATCCAGATTCGTGCTGATCCGCGCCGCACCGACCTCGTCCGATACCCGCCGCTAACCGGCTCAAGATCTCTTAATCGCGTGTCATGTTGGCACGCAACGCTGCGCGCGAAGCCCCCACGCCGCAGCGTGTCCGCCCTGGTTCTACTCGGTAGCCAGGGCGGACTTCTTTTTGTGCATCGCCCCGCCCATCCAAGCGACTACCCTCTCCGACCTCGTGGTCACGCCCCCGACCGATTCCCACCACACACTGCTGCTCGACAGCACGGTGCTACCCAAGTTTTCGCATCGCGTGCGCTTCACCCGTGGAGCGTTCGACGCGGCAAATCCGGCGTTACGCAATCTGTTTGCCGCAGACGAAGCCATCGCAACTCGACGCGCAGTCGTCCTGATCGACGACGGTGTCGCCCGTGCGTACGGCGATGCGCTCGAGACGAAGTTGCGCGCGTACTTCGCAGCCCACGCGACCTCGATGCCCGTGATCGCGGAAATTTGCGTGGTGCCCGGCGGCGAGGCGGTGAAGCAAGACACGCGCCTCTGCGACCTCGTCGTCGAACTGGTGGAGAAACACCGCATTTGCCGCAAGAGTTTCGTCATCGCCATTGGTGGCGGCGCGATGCTTGACGCTGTCGGCTTTGGAAGCGCCATCGCCCATCGCGGCGTCCGTCTGGTCCGTCTCCCCACGACCGTGCTCGCGCAAGACGACGCGGCGATGGGCGTGAAAAACGGCATAAACCGCTTCGGAAAGAAGAATTTCGTCGGCGCCTTCGCCGTTCCCTTCGCGGTCCTCTGCGACGAGCTCCTCCTTGAAACCCTTCCCGATGCCGTGTTTCGCGCCGGTTTCAGTGAAGCGGTCAAGATCGCGCTGCTCAAGGATCCGATGTTCTTCGCCGAAATCGAGCAAAACGCCGAGCGAATCGCTGCGCGTAATCTCGATGCCGCCAGTCCAGTCATTCGTCGCAGCGCCGAATTGCATCTACGCCACATCGCTGACGGCGGTGATCCATTCGAAAGCAACGCCGCGCGCCCGCTTGATTTCGGTCACTGGGCCGCGCATCGACTCGAGTCGATGAGCGGCTACGCGATTTCGCACGGTGATGCCGTCGCGCTCGGACTTCTGCTGGACTGCCGCTATTCAAATCTGATGAACTCGAAGGCTGAAGGCTGGCTCAGTGACGCCGATTACGCCCGCATCTGCGCCTGCATCAAGCGACTCGGACTTCCGACGCACCACCCGCTTTTCGCCGACCAAGACGCGCTTCTGCGCGGTCTCGACGAATTTCGCGAGCATCTCGGCGGAACGCTGACCATCACCATGCTCAGAGGAATCGGTCGAGGTGTCGAGATCCACGAGCTCGACACCACACTCGTGCGCGCCGCCGCCACCGAACTCGCGTAGCGACCTCTGCCGCGTAGGATGCGCCCCATGCCCAGCAGCACGCCGCCACCGATCACCAAGCGCGCCGTCGTCGATCGCTATTTCCTCGAGCATCGAGCAAAAGCGATCGACCTCGCCGCCTTCTTCGACCGCGTCGATCGCGCGCAAGGAGACGGAGCCGACGACTTTCGCGTGAAAGCGCTGGAAGCATGCTGCCGTGTTCTCCTCGATGGAAAGCCAGAACGCGCACGCCGCGTGCTTGAACTACTCAGCGATCACACAACCGAACCAATCGCGAAAGCCTCCACCAAGGGCGCAACCGGCGCAATGGGAGGCGTCTGATGTACATCGATCCGCATGTTCACATGCCGGGGTTTGAGGGCTCCAATCGGACTTCGTCCGCTCGTCGCGTGTTTGAGCACTCCAATCGGACTTCGTCCGCTCGTCACGTGTTTGAGCGCTCCAATCGGACTTCGTCCGCTCGTCGCTCTGGTGACGGTAATGTGAAGGGTGGCAACTGACATGTACATCGATCCGCATGTTCACATGCCGGGGTTTGAGCGCTCCAATCGGACTTCGTCCGCTCGTCGCTCTGGTGACGGTAATGTGAAGGGTGGCAACTGACATGTACATCGATCCGCATGTTCACATGCCGGGGTTTGAGCACTCCAATCGGACTTCGTCCGCTCGTCGTTCTGGTGGCTGCGACGTGAAGGGTGGCAACTGACATGTACATCGATCCGCATGTTCACATGGTGAGTCGCACGACTGATGACTATCAGCGCATGGCGCTCGCGGGATGCGTCGCGATTACTGAGCCGGCGTTTTGGGCGGGCTACGACCGCAGCTCGCCGCAGGGCTTTTTTGACTACTTTCGCCAGCTCACTGACTTCGAGCCCAAGCGCGCGGCGCAGTATGGGATCCGCCACCATACATGGCTGTGCATCAATCCGAAGGAAGCCGAGGATCCGGTCTTCGCGAAGGAAGTCATCAAGCTCATCCCGCAGTTCCTCAAGTGCGAGAGCGTGCTTGGCATCGGCGAGATCGGACTGAACAAGAATTCGCGCAACGAGCTCGAGATCCTTGACGCGCACCTCACCCTCGCCGCTGAGCACAATTTGCTTGTGCTCGTGCACACTCCGCACCTTGAGGACAAGCTCAAGGGCACGAAGCTCATCATGGACGCGATCCGCAACCACGCGCGGCTCGACCCGTCGCGTGTGCTCATCGATCATGTCGAGGAGCACACGGTTCGCCATGTGCTGGACCGTGGATTTTGGGCGGGAATGACGCTGTATCCCGACACCAAGTGCACGCCGCAGCGCGCCGTCGACATCTTTGAGATGCACGGCACCGAGCGCCTGTGGATCAACTCTGCGGGCGACTGGGGCCAGAGCGATCCGCTTGCCGTGCCCAAGACGCAGATCGAAATGAAGGCCCGCGGCCACACGCTCGAAAGCGTGCGCAAGGTCAGCTTCGACAATCCGCTCCAATTCCTCTCGCAATCCGGAAGGTTCCGCATCGCATGAAACGCCCACTCATCGGTCTCTCCGCAGATTTCGTCGACGGCTACGCGCGTGTTCGCCACACTTATCTCGATATGGTCGAGGCTGCGGGCGGGATCCCTGTGATTCTTCCGCCGCGCGCCGAACTGTGCGCCGCGATGCTCGACCGCGTCGACGGCGTGATCATGACTGGCGGCAGCGACATCGATGTCTCGAAGTTCGGCGTGCCGCTGCATCCGAAGGCCGAGTGCATGGCGCCCGAACGCCAGGACGCGGAGTTCGCGCTGCTTAAGGAACTCGACGCGCGCCCCGACAAGCCCGTGCTCGGCGTCTGCCTCGGCATGCAAATGATGGGCTTTCACCGCGGAAACGCGATGATTCAGCATCTTGCCGATGTGCTGCCCAACGCCGACCGCCATCGCAACGACGCGGTGCACTCCGTCGACGCCTCGCGTGGATCGCCGCTCGCATCGGGTGCGGTGCGCTCGTGGCATCACCAAGCGCTCGCCGAAGCGAATGGTTTTGAGATCATCGCGCGCTCCGACGACGGCGTGATCGAGGCGATCATCGATCCCAAGCGACGCTTCTACATCGGCGTGCAGTGGCATCCCGAACGCACGGAGTCGGACGAAACTGGACTTAGAGTGATACGGGCGTTGGTCGACGCGGCGAGATAGTTCGGCGCGCAATCCGCAGTTTCATCGGCAACGCTCGGTCCATCGGGCTTGCAGTAGCTTCGAATCATGCCTCGTAACAACGACCATCCGCGCAGCATTCACTGCCCTCGCTGCGGCTACCAGCTAGAGAGTTCGATCGCGGCAAGCGAGGCTCGAGGCGAGGACAATGGTCGCTGCAGCGAATGCGGCCTCGAGCTCGCATGGTCGTCGTTGCGCGAGGTACAGACCGATCCGATCTGGTTTGTTGAGTCACGCATCGCACCGCGCCACCTGCTCCGCCGCGCCGTCGAGACGCTGGTGATGTGCGTGCGCCCCTTTGCATTTTGGACACGCATCTCGATGGGAATTCCGCTGCGCATGCGCGGTTTGCTCGCGTTTCTCCTCGTAGTCGCATTGGTCGGGCACAGCATCGGCGTGGGCGGGCGAGTCATTCGCAACACCCGCTACAACTGGCTCAAGCGCACGCATCCAACCGCGAATCTACTCTTCGCCATCGTGTCGCCAGCCTCGAATCACTTCGCTTCGACCATCATCGACACCTACGCCCGTCTGGGAACCACCGACAATGTAGGACTCGCGATGGCATTCGTTCGAGCCGCGCTGCTCGAGGGCGACATGGTGCTTACCGCCACAAACAATGGGCAACCGGCCTTCGTCGTCGCCTTCGCCCGGGCTCCGTGGTTGGTCGATCCGCCCACAACGCGGCGGCTTTTCGCGGGCGCGCTTGTTCCAATGACTGCGCCGCTCCTGTTGCTGCTGCTTCCGATTTCGTTGGGGCGCGCCCGCGTGCGCCGCGCCCACATTGTGCGCGCGTGTGCGTACTCGACCGCGCTCGTGCTTCCTTGCTTCGTGCTGGCCATCTACGCCACCCATGCGCACTGGTACATGACCGTCGGCACGACCAATCTGCTCGGCCGACTCGAACCACATGTCATCACCATCTTTGCCGCGGCGATCGTGGTTGTTTGGATGTCGGCCATTTCATCGCGCTATCTGCGGATGTCCCATCCAATCGCCGTCGGCTGCGCGTGCACCACCATCGCAACGCTGATTTCCCTCATGACGTCGGCCGCGATGTTTGGCGCGCTCTGAGCGTCACTTCGCGTGCGCACTCTTGAGATGCGTGCGCAGCGCGTCGCCGCCGAAATTCGTGTGAGGATCGCTCCACACGCAGTGCACATGCGACGCGTCGGCGTTGGTTGAGTCGTACTCGATCGTGAAGCATGGACTCGTGAGCCGGTAGTAATGCGCCTTGTCGAGCTCAGTCTCGCCGACAAACGCGAACGCGAGTTTGCCTCCGAACTTCTCTCGCCACTCGCGCAGCTGCGCGCGACCAACACCCTCGTCAAGCAAACCCGCGTGCGTCGCCAGAAGCTTGTCGATGAGCTTCTTCTGCGCATCGGTCATCGTGTCGCGCATCACGCCGCGCATGTCGGGCTCCTTGGCGTCGGAGCCAACTGCCCACATCACATCGGCGGGCGTAGCGTCCATGATTCGTGCTGCCTTGCGCTGCGCGTCATCAAGTGATTTCGCGAGTGCGAACGCAACTTCGACTGCCGCGCCAAGTGGACGCTTTCCTTTGTCTGCACCGCTATCGGCCATCGCGGGAAACGAACCCGTGAACGCCGGCGTCACCGTCACCACGCCATCGACGCACGCCGCATTGAGCACGAAGTGATGCCCTTCGATTTGAAACGCCCACGCGGAATCGGTCGGTAAACCAAAGAAGAAGACTGCATACAAATCGTCGCCGTAGGTCGGCGGCGTTGTTCCGCGCTCCTTCTCGTGAACTGCGTTCATCGCCTCAATTGTTCTGATCAACCGCCACTGCTCACGGCCGGCGGTGGACAGAAATGCGTCGGTGAGCGTGAGTGCCGCCCGCTTGGTGTCGACATCCATGTCGCGGATATACAAACCAGGCCGGGCGTCGCGGGTAAAGATCCACTTCGTCCGTTCACCATCGTCGAGCGGTCGCAGTGCAGCCGCGCGCTCCTGCTCCGACAGCGAACGCACGAACGCTTCCGCCGAAACAGTTTGCGTCGTCTGCGATCTCGTCCGATCGGCCGCGAACATGGCCAATCCAGCAACAAGCGAAAGTCCAGCGGTGAAGGCAGTTCTCATACGCATGGCGCCAATCCTCGCAGGAACTTTGCCACAATGGAAGGCGTGACGCGTCCCACCGCCCAACTTGCCTACTGCACCAATGTCCATCCGGGCGAGACGCTCGCTCGCACCAAGTCGATGCTCGATCAGCACGCCGTGCGAGTGCGCGCGCTCGCCGCTCCCGACGAAATGCTTGGTATTGGGCTTTGGCTCTCTGCGCAAAGCGCGCGCGAACTTTTGCTCGAGGCCGATGGAATCGCGCGATTTCGCGACTGGCTGCGCGAACGCGCGATTGCAGTACGCACGATCAACGGCTTTCCCTACGGCGATTTCCACGGCGAAACCGTGAAGACGCGCGTGTATCACCCGCATTGGGCCGATCCAAATCGATCGCTGTTCACGCTCGACCTCGCCAAGATTCTCGCGCAACTCGTCGAGCCCGCAACGCCGACCGCGTCCATTTCAACTGTCCCACTTGGATGGCGTGCGGACTTCACCAATGAAGGTTGTGGCGCGAGCGTGGGACTTGCCGCCGCGCAGCTCGAGTGGATTGCCAGCAAACTTGCCGAAACCGAAGATGCAACAGGAGTCCGCATCACGCTCGACCTTGAGCCTGAGCCGGGATGTCTGCTCGACCGCGCCGAGCATGTCGTCTCGCTGTTCGATCAGTGCTTCAACACCGAGCAATCCCGCAGATATCTCGGCGTCTGTCACGACATCTGCCACAGCGCTGTCATGTTTGAAGAACAAGATGACGCGCTCGAGCTCTATGCGAGAAATGCTGTGCGTGTCGGAAAAATCCAAGTGAGTGCGGCACTCAGTTGCGCGGGCGCACCGAAGGAGCTTGCAGAACTCGCGCAATTCACTGAACCACGCTACTTGCACCAAACCTGCGTGCTGGCGGGCAACGGCGATGTGCAGTTCTTCGAGGACCTCGACCTCGCGCTCGAAGCGATGCCCGACGGCCCGTGGCGCACTCATTTTCATGTCCCTGTGCATCTCGAGGAAATCGGCCGCCTAAGTACGACGGCGCGGCAGATTCCGCTTGCGCTCGCCGCCGCATCGAAGGTTGATCCGCCGTGCTTCGAAGTCGAAACCTATGCATGGACGGTGTTGCCGATTCATCTGCGCGAACGCGATCTTTCCGCGGGCATCGCGCGTGAACTCCTATGGACACGCGCCGCACTCGAGCGCGCCGGCTACCAGGTGCACGCGTGAGCGATGGCCGCGTACTTGACGGACACGTGCGCGACGGACACGTGCGCGCTTGGCTTGAGATCATGCGCATCTCGAATCTCCCGACGGTTCTGTCGAACGCCATCGCCGGGGCCGCGCTGGGATTGATCGTTTCGAGCCACGATGATTCGCCGCGCGCTCTGTTTACGCTTCTATCGCCGCCATTGGCGTACTTGGGTGGCATGGTGCTCAACGACGCGTTCGACGCACCCACCGACCATCGCGAGCGCCCGCATCGGCCGATTCCCAGCGGGCGTATCGCGCGTAAGCACGCGTTTGCTGCTGGATTCGTGCTGCTTGCACTTGCGCTCGCAGTTGCAGCAGTGTCAAGCTCACTGCCCGCGCTCACTGCAACTGCCGCGCTGGTGGCCTGCATCGTTTTCTATGACGCGATCCATCAACGCGCCGCCGCCAGCACGCTGCTTCTGGCGTTTTGCCGCGCGCTTGCGGCCATCGTGCCCATGCTCGCATTCGCTGGCAACGATTGGCCAACCGCACTCTCTGGCGGCGCGCTCGTTCTTCCGCTTGCACTCGCCGCTTGGACGCTTGGACTGTCGATCGTTGCGCGCGGAGAAATGACTGCAGCCGCACGCACGACCAGCGATCCAACGCGCGCGAACCCTGAACAACTTCGCCGAAGATTCATTTCAATCGGCGGCTTTGTCGCCGCATCGATCATCTTCCTCGCGATGGACGGCCTGATTCGGCGAGGCGGTGTGTGCGCGCAACTCCAGTTTGTCGAGTTCGCCCCCGATGCGATGGTGAGCATGAGCGTCGTGGTTTCCATCGTCATGGTCGCGCTCACCATGACGCTCGCGCTCGTGAGTAATCGCGGCTTTCGCATCATTTGGAACGACCAGCGCGCCACCCCATCGGCGATCGGACTCTGGATCGCCTGCCTCGCGCTCATCGACGCCATCGCGCTTGCCGCAACTGGTCAACTCCTGCTCGCTGGAATCTCGGTTCTACTCGCGTGCACAACTCGACGCATGCAGCGCCAAATCGCTGGCAGTTAAGCGTCAAAGATTTCTCATGTAAATGTGTAGTGGAAGCGGAAGCGATGCTTTTTCCTGTGCATGATGCATCCAGCTCTCGTCGCGCGTTGCGCTGAGGGCAACCAATATCCCGGCACCACCGGGGAAAGGACACACCATGGCTCTTCCAAGCCCGATGGGATTGTCGCGTTCGCTTTTTGCACGCGCCGCGCGCCGCGGAGTCGTGCTCGGCGCCGTCGCCGCCGCGCTCACTGCCTCAACTGTTCCACTGATGACAGGATGCAAGGCGGTTCCACTTCTGATCAGTGCCGCAGTGACCCTTTGCGAATCGCTTCTCGCCCGAATCTTCGACGAACCAGTGGGCGCGTTGCCACCAGGCTATGCGCAGTGTGAGCAGAACCTCTGGCGTGCTCGCGGCGTGGAGATTAAGTTTTGCCTCTACTGCTCGCCAAATCCTGCTGATCCCATCTACATTCAACTCAACTGCGAAGGCAAGTTTTTCCCGATCAAGATTTCGCCGCGACAAGCGGCGCGCGATCGAGCTGGAGAATTTACAGCGGATGGCGTGCATCTCTCCAAGCTGAACTGTGACGAGTATGTGCTCACGCTCGCGCAGGCCATCCACGACGAACAGGGTTCGCACGCCGATGTGAGCATCGTCGTTCCCAACGACCGCGTGCTTCCCTCGATCCGGCGCTATCAAACCTTGATCATCGAGATCGACGGAATCCCCGCACGCCCCAACGGCACCACCCTCATCAAGTCAGGAAGTGCGGTGCGAGTCGAGGGTGATTTCAACGAAGTCGCGCGCTACTGCGCCGAGGCGGGCGTGCGCAGCATCGAGTTCAACGACGGCCTCGACGCGTGGGCAGTCGAGGTCAATCCTGACTTCGCCACCATTGCCATCTTCAAGAATGCAGTCTTCATCGAAGCGCGGTTCCTCTTCTCGCCCGCCGAGTAATGGGCAAATTCATTGACAACTTCTTCGCTCCCACCGCCCCGCGCGTGCGCCATCGCACGCGCGGGGCCGCCGATTCCTTACCATTGGCGAGTGGCCCAACGCGTCTGCGTCCTCAACATCGTCGCGCTCTCACCGAACCTCATCGGCGAGGCGACGCCGCGCATCAAGGAGTTCGCCCGCGCTTCGGGCGGCGTGCGAACGCTTCGACCGCCGCTTCCCGCAGTCACCTGCTCGGCGCAGTCGACCATGCTCACTGGCCTCGCTCCGGCTGGCCACGGCATCGTCGGCAACGGTTGGCACGACCGCGCGCTTGGCGAGGTCCAGTTCTGGAAGCAATCAAACCAGCTCGTCAGCGGAGAGAAAGTCTGGGAAACGGCGCGGCGCATCGATCCGTCGTTCACCTGTGCGAACGCGTGCTGGTGGTATGCCATGCACGCAACGACCGACACGATGATCACGCCCCGTCCGGTCTACAAGGCAGACGGCCGCAAGCTTCCAGATTGCCTCACGACTCCGCCCGAACTGCGCGACCAACTCCAATCGAAGCTCGGTCAGTTTCCCCTTTTCAAGTTCTGGGGACCGGGCGCGGGCATCGAGTCCACCGACTGGATTGCCTTCGCGACCAAGCACATTCTCGAGCAAACGCCGTCAACGCTCACCCTCGCGTATCTCCCGCATCTCGACTACGCGCTGCAGAAGGTCGGACCTGGACATCCATCGATCCGCCAGGAACTCAGGGAGATCGACCGCATCGTCGGCGGGTTGTTCGATGTCTGCAGCCGCCTCGGAGTGAAGCCGCTCATCGTCAGCGAGTACGGCATCGTGCCGGTGCGCGACGCGGTCTGGATCAACCGCACCCTGCGCGACGCGGGCTATCTCGCGGTCCGCCTCGAGGGAGGCCGTGGCCACCAGCGCGAGATTCTCGATCTCGAGCACAGCCGTGCCTTCGCTGTCTCCGACCATCAGGTTGCGCATGTCACCGTGCGCGATCCCGCCGATGTCGCCACTGTCGAAGCTTTGCTTTCTCGAGTCGACGGCATCGAGCGCACGCTCTCGGGCGAGGCCCGCCGCGCTGTCGGACTCGATCATCCGCGCGCAGGCGACATCGTCTGCGTGAGCGCCGCTGACCGTTGGTTCGCCTATGGCTGGTGGCTCGATGACGCGAAGGCCCCCGACTACGCGCGGACGGTCGACATCCACCGCAAGCCCGGCTACGACCCGTGCGAACTCTTCCTCGATCCCAAGCTGCTGTGGCCCAAAGGTCGTGTCATGGGCAAACTTCTACTCCGCAAGCTCGGTTTGCGCGCGCTTCTCGATGTCATTCCGCTCGATGCCTCGCTCGTCCGCGGCTCGCACGGTCGTGCGCAGCAGGCATCGGGCTTCGATCCCGTCCTCATCGGCGACCTTCCCGACCCCTTCCTCGAACAATCCATGCCGATGGCGTGTGTCCGCGACGCGATCCTCGCCTGCACACTCGGCGCAGAACACGCCACCTCGGTCCAACGCGAGTTCACCCCCGCCACCCGCGTCCTACTCAGCAGCGGCCGCCGCTGAGGCGCTGGTGGAAGTAGCGCGCAAAACGACCCAAAACAACGAAAAAAACGCGAGCGGCGCACGAAACCGTACGCCGCTCGATCGCCGACCAAGTTTGATGCTGGACAGCATGCCGATCACGCCAATCCAGCGCGGGATTCACCCCATCCGTCAAAAATCGATCGACAGCGTCGCTTGAATCGCATGCGTGAACACTGAATCCGACTGCACGTTGGAAATGCCGACAAGCGCCGGATCGCTAAAGGTCGCGACTCCGAAGTCCGCGGAGTTCACCATCATGAAGCGATAGGAAACGCCAAGGTTCACGCGCGTATTGAGTTCCCATGCGAGTCCCACGCCGAGCTGGCCGCCAGCTGCCCAACTGTTGCCGTCGACCGTAGCCGTCACGCCGGGAATGTCGGCTGCTGCGATGTTCGAGATGTTCGCGCCTACATTCACAGCGCCAAAGCCCGCCATCAGCTCGAGTTTGAGCGCGCCGCCATCTGAGCCCGCGTTCGCCGTGGTGAGTGGCAGTTCGAACTTGCCGTTCAGGAAGATCGGGATCTGCTGGAAGTTTCCCGAGCCGCCGATGATGGGCGTCGAACCGAGCCCGGCATTGACGAACTCGCCGGACGAGAAGCCATCGAAGCCGTTGCGGTAGTAGCCGCCCTCGAGCTCGATCGAGAACGCTTCGGTCAGCTTGAAACCGATATCAAAATTCCAGGCGGCGCCTGGGGAGGTCTGTGCCTCCACTCCGGAGATGCCGAAGACCGACGGATCAGCTGGCGTGTAATCCTTAATCTTGACGCTCGGCACGAAGCTCACGCCGATCTCGGTGCCGATATAAAACGCGCCGAAATCCGCCTTTTTTGCGGTATCTTGGGCCAACGCAGGTGAAGCAGACAACACGACGCCCGCCAGCGCGGCGGGAGCCATCCAAACTCTAAACTGGTGCATTCGAATCTCCTTGTTGAGCGAAGCGCTCACTGGTTTACAGCGCGATGCGCGCCCGCTCGGACCACGAGTCGGTCAAATTTCCCCTAAATTGCGAATGTGCGCGAGGACTTCGCCACGTTGCTTGGGAACCTTGGGAAACCTTGGGAAGCCTTGGTGAGCCTTGGGGAGCCTTAGAACTTTTGAGAAGTTTTGGGAAAGCAGGGGCGACGACATGGGAGAAGACCAATCCGATCATCGCGCGAAGGACGATCCACTGCGGCAGATCGACGCGTCGCTCTACGACGAGCTGCGCGCCATCGCCTCGAGCGCGTTGCGCGGCGAGAACCCAAAGAACAGCCTCGGCACCACTTCGCTCGTGAACGAAGTTTGGCTGCGGCTCGCACGAAGCGACCGCAACCCAGCGAACGACCAGCAGCACCTTCTTGCCCTTGCATCGCTCGTGGCGCGCCGTGCATTGGTCGATGCGGCGCGCACGGCATCATCGCTCAAGCGTGGAGCGCGAAAGCCGCTGAGCGAACTTCCGGCGGATTTCGCGGCGAATCCAGCAGATCCCGGCGAGATCATCATCGTCGACGAGCTACTCCAACGACTCGCGGCCGACCACCCAAGGCAAGCGAAGGCGCTGGAGATGCGCATCTTCGGCGGCATCGCGCCTGACCGCATTGGCATCGCGCTCGGACTCTCGGCAACGCAGGCGAAGCGCGATGTCGCCTTTGCGCGCACTTGGCTCGTCACGCAGCTCGATGCCCAACGACAGGCCGACGCGACCGACACCCAGCCAAAATCCACGCCGAAATCCACGCCGAAATCTACGCCATGACGCAGCCACACGAGACCTACGCCGACACCGACAATCACGGCGCCGGCGTTCCGACCGGCCGCACCGTCATTGCGTTCGGCCGCATGCTCGAACTCGACCAGGCCGCGCGCGAATCCGCGCTCGCGACGCTGAGCGAGGACGACCCCGAGCTCGCGCGACAGCTCGCCTCACTGCTCCCCAACGCCGATCGAACGACCCTCGTGTTCACCGATTTCGCCGCGACCGCATCTACAGGCCACGCGCCACATCCGCTTCTGGTTGCCGGCAGCGCGATCGGCGGCTTCGAGCTCCTCGAGCAGATCGGCTCGGGCGGCATGGGCGAAGTCTGGCGCGCGCGTCAGACGAATCCCACGCGCGAGGTTGCGCTCAAGATCGCGCGACTCGATGCACACGCGGCAACCCGCAGCGCCGCTATCCGCGAACCCGAAGCGCTCGCGGCGCTTCGCCATTCCTGCATCGCAACGATCCACGCCAGCGGGACCGACCGCGGCTTCGCCTGGATCGCAATGGAACTGATCGAAGGCGCGCAAAGCCTGGTCGATGCGGCGAGATCCCTGCCGCTGCGCGCGCGCATCGCCCTCCTCGCCGATGTCGCCGACGCGATCGCGCACGCACACGCCGCCGGCTTCATCCACCGCGACCTCAAGCCGTCGAATATTCTCGTCGACGCTGCGGGCCGGGCGAAGGTCATCGACTTCGGCATCGCGCTGCCCTCAGCAGGCGCGCGCATCGCCGATCCCGTCGCCTGGTGCGGCACACCCGCGTACCTCGCGCCTGAGGCGCTCGATCGCGATCCGTTGCTCGTCGACGCACGCGCGGACATCTACGCGCTCGGCGTAGTCCTCTACGAAATCGCATTCGGCGCGCTGCCTGCGGGACTCTCGCAACGCAATCCGATCGCGTTGCTGCGCGCCCTCGCAACGGTGAACTTCGCTCCGCCCGCCAACGCACCGCGCGAGACGCGGGGCGATCTCGCCGCGATCATCGCCAAGGCCACCGCGCGTGAACCAGAACAGCGCTACCGAACGGTCGCCGCGCTGTCGGATGACTTGCGCGCACTGCTCGCGCGTCGCCCAGTCACGGCCGCACCGCGCGGCACGATCGGTCGCGTGCGTCTTGCGGCAAGGCGCAATCCGATCGCCGCGCTGGCAACGGCGATCACCGCACTCGCGCTCGTTGCAACCACAGGAGTTTCGATATACGCCGCGATCTACGCGCGAACCGCCGCCATCGAGGCCAGCGCGGTCGCGGAGCAAACCGGCGCGGTCTACGACGCGTTCCTCGACACATTCCTGCCGCAGCAACTCGATCCGAAAAGTATGCGCGATCTCACCGTGCGCGAATACTTCCGAACTCGCATCGAGGAACTCGAGCGGGTCGCCACCCGTCCACTGGGCGAAAACTCCGCCAAGGGCTGCATCGAAACTGCACGCATGCTGCAGTATTCATGCATCAGCCTCGACCTCCTCGAAGAGGCGGAACGCTGCAATCTCCTGCTTCAGGCGTGTTCCAAAAGGCTCTCGCTGAAGGGCAAATTCAGCGGCATGGGCGTGAAGGAGACGGATCTTGACGCGATCTATATTCGTCTCGCGCGCAATCCCAACGACGCCCCCGCGCTCGCTGAACTCCGCTCGCTCACGCCGAAATTCTTGGAGCAGAACCGCATCGTGCGTTGGACATCACTCTCGCGCCTCGGTGCCGTGACTTACTTGCATTCGGTGCCGCTTGCCACCGCGGTGGCGAGCAACCTGCTTGATCTTCGCGCAGACGATCCCGATGTCAGTGTGAGCGCATGCGCGCTGATCGCGCTCGCCATGCACAGCGAATCGGCAAGGGTCGAACCCACGCAGCGGATCGATCCCGCGCCGCTCGTGATTGTTCGTGATGTCCTGCGTCGAATGGCGCAGAGCAACGATCCCGCCGCGCGCGCGGAGGCGCATGTGCTCGCAAATGGCATCGATAGCCTCTTTAGCTTCGACCTCATCGTGGCGAAGCACCCGGAGCTCATCGAGGTGCTGATTGACATCGCAATGGTTGTCGATATCGTAAAACCTTCGGGCCAATCGCTCAATTACTTCGGCACGATTCCGTCACGACTCGCCCGCATCGGCGCCTGGGAAACATGCGCCATGGCGCTGGCCGCGATTGACGCGCGCCTGGACCGCCACGGCTTTCGCCAATCGTGCTTCCTGACCGAGGCGCGCGTCGCGCTCTTGCTCCACCAGCACGGCGGCGATCAGGGCGGCGACCATCCCGGCGAACAGGCCCGCGCCGACGCGTGCGCCGTGTACGACAAACTCCTGTGCAGTCCGCCTGACGAAATTCGTACGCTCAGCTGCAGCGACGATTATTACGACGCCACGATCGCCCGCGGCGAGCTGATCGCGCGGCTCGGCGATCACGCGCGCTTCCGGTCCGCCATCGCCGACGCGGACCAGGGACTCATCCGTTGCAAGGCCAGCAGCGATGACTCTGTCGTCATCTCCCGCTTCGCCGAGGCGCTCGAGCAACTCCGCCGGATCGAGACGATGACTTGGCCCGCCGTTCGCTGATGTGCCCCCGCCAGTCTGACGCTACCGTGCACATCTATGTCGCTCCTCGACGAATTCCCCTCGACCCAGCGCACGTTCATCACCGAGGCGATCGGCCGCGGCGATCTTCTCGACGCGCGCAATCATGTGATGTCCCGCGCCTACGCCCCGCTTTGCGCCTATGCGCGCGCGTCGAGCCTTCGCAGCATCGCGTCAGCTGAGGATCTCGTTGGCGGCTTCTTCGCATCGCGATTCGCGCGCGACGAGTATCTCGTGCGTTGGCTGCGCGAGCATCCGCCTGTTCCGCTGCGCCGCTGGCTGGTCAACGGTCTGCTTTTCTACGCGCGCGAACGCGTCGCCGATGAGCGCCGCGCACGACGCGCGACGGAACTCGCTGAGCCGCCGATCAGCATCGAGTCCGCACCATGGCGCGCGCTCGAACGCGCGTGGCGCGACGGCGTTTTGCAGGCGGCGTGCGACCGCGTGTCCGAGCTCTACACGCGCGAAGGCCGCACCGACGCCTGGCGGCTCTTCATGCGCCATGTCATCGACGGCGTCGCCTACCCCGCGCTCGAAACCGAGCTCGCGATCCCCACCGCCAGCGCGCCGATGATCACCCGCACCGCGCTGCGCCGCCTGCGCGCGGAAATCGACGCGATCTTGGCGGAAGAGTTTGCCGATCCGGTGGAGCGTGCGCGCGAGCTCAACGCAATTCTCTTCGACGACGGCGATGCTGCTTCCTGAACGGCGCCATCTTTCGCGCACGGAACTCACGCGCCTGCGGCAAGCGCTTGCTGGGCGAGGCGATGCAGCGATACCGCTGGTAATCCGGCCGCCGCAGTTCGCTTCGCGGTTCGCGACATTTCTCACAATTTGCGCCGCGCTCTGGCATGGCGGCGCATCGGCGTCTCTCTCATCTGCCCAAAGTCCTGCCGTGACCTCCGCGCGATTCGTTTCATCGCACGACAACACGGCGCAATCGGAGCAGACAAACATGAAGCGGATGGCAATCCTCGGGACAGTCGCGGCATTGACCGCTGGATCAGGCGCGCTCGCGCAGAACAGCAGCTACGCCCACTTCGGCGCGACCAGCGACACGATTCGCATCAATGGGAACACGGTGTTCAACGAAGGTGACTACACCTATGAGGCTCGCATTCGAGTTCTCGCCGGCTCTGCTCTCGGACACATCGTGTCGGAACAGCGTGATTCATACGAAGACAAGACGATTGGCCTCGCCGCGAATGGCAGTTACTTTATGACTGGATGCTCCCCAGACTATGCGACTGGAACGTTCAGTGGAACGATCGCGGGGTTCGCAGCGGATGAGTGGTTGCATCTCGCTTACGTGCACCGCGGGTCCAACGTCTACATCTATGTCAATGGGAGTCTCATCGAAACGCAAGTCCTGATTGGCTGCTACGGAGACAGGCCGGACTCCTGGATGTCGATCGGAATGTTCCGCTACGGCGCGGGCTACATTCCCACGCCCGCACGCCCCTCCTTTCTGGGCGACCTCGACTGGATCCGCATCAGCGCCGGCGCGCGCTACACCGCGAACTTCACGCCGCCGTACGAGTGCGACGTCAGCTCCGACGCCAGCACCCAGCTGCTCCTCAAGTTCAATGAGCCCGCGGGCACTGCGACGCTCGTCGATGAAAGCCCTAACCACTTCGTCTGCGACGTCGGCGTTCCCGTGTACCCAGGCGTGACGGCCACTTCGCCAACTCTCGGCAACACCACCGACGGCTTTCCCGCTTGCGCACCCAACGAGAACAGCAGCTACGCGCACTTCGGCGCGACCAGTGACACGATTCGGATCCAAGGAAACACCGTCTTTCCGACGGTGGACTTCACCTACGAGATGCGTGTTCGCATGGCGAAGGGCGCGCCCTTGAACCGGGTCATCTCTGAGCAGCGGGATGCCTACGAAGACAAAAGTGTTCATCTCTCATCCATGGGCTTCTATGGATCCATGGTCCGCGGCTATTTCTGCGGAAGCGAGAACCAAACCCCGACCAGCACCTCGCTCTCCGACGACTGGCATCACATCGCTTGGGTTCGCTCAGGATCAACGGCGCGCCTCTACCTCGACGGCGCGCTGAACGCTGAGTGGCCCTCCCAACCAGACTGCCTCGGCAACTCGCCAGACTCATGGATGGCGATCGGGATGATTCGTTACACCTACCAACAGCCCACGCTGCCATCCTTCCTCGGCGATATCGACTGGATTCGTGTGAGCTCCACCCCCCGATACTTCGACGCCTTCACGCCGCCATTCGAGTGCGAAGTTGCGACGGACAGCCAAACGCTCCTGCTCCTGAAGTTCAACGAAGCGGCGGGCACGACCACGCTGATCGACGAGAGTCCGAGCCACTTTCAGTGTGATGTCGGCGTCGCTGTGAATCCTGGAGGAAGCGCCACCTCGCCAACTCTCGGCAACACCACCACCAGCTACCCCGCCTGCCAAGCGATCTGCGACTCCGACATCGACGAGAACGGCACCACCGACGCCAATGACATCGCGATCCTGCTCGCGAACTGGAGTCCGCATCCGAAGGCTGCCCCTCGCGCGGACGTCAATGGCGACGGGCTAGTCTCATCCTCCGACCTCACGCTCGTTCTCATGGGCTGGGGCACCTGTCCGTAACTCGCCGATCCCCTCGAAAAACGCCAACAACACGAGCGCCCCATGCAAACGCATACGGGGCGCTCGCTGTTTTTCCGCCACTCTCGACTACTCTCTACCAGTGCTCCGCATCGGCCCCGTCCAACTTGATTCACCACTGCTCCTCGCGCCGATCGCGGGGCACACCGACATCGCGTTCCGCATTCTCTGCCGCGAGCAAGGCGGCGTCGGCGCGGCCTACACCGATCTCCTCAACTCGCGCGCGATCCTCAAGGAAACCGAGCGCACGCTCGATCTCGCGCGCACCAACGAATTCGACCAGCCCGCGGGCATGCAGCTCTACGGCAACAGCGACGATCCGCTGCCCGAGGCCGCGATCTGGGCCGTCGATCACGGCGCCAAGATCATCGACATCAACATGGGCTGCCCCGTCGACAAGGTCGCCAAGAAGAGCGGCGGCAGCCTGCTTCTGCGCGATTGCGGCAACACCACGATGCTCGCCAAGCGCATCGTCGACGCGGTCACGCGCCACACCAACGGCCGCGTGCCCGTGACCGCGAAGATGCGCCTCGGCTGGGACCCTGAGCACAAAGTCGCGCCAATTCTTGCCCGTGCGCTTGCGGACATCGGCATCGCCGCCGTCACCGTGCACGCGCGCTACACCGTGCAATTCTTCTCGGGCAGCGCCGATTGGAACGCCATCGGCGAAGTGGTCGAGGCCGTGCCCGACATCCCCGTCATCGGAAACGGCGATGTGACCCTGCCCGAACATGTGACAAAGATCATGCAGATGTCAGGCTGCACCGGCGTCATGATCGGCCGCGGCGCACTGCGCACCCCGTGGCTCTTCCGTCAAGCCAAAACGCTTCTCGACACCGGTACCGCCGGGCCAGAACCCCTGCTCGGCGCCAAGCTCGATGTGGTGTTGCGCCACCTCGACCTATCTAAGGAGTACGACGGCGAGGAACGAGCGCTCACCAGAATGCGCCAGCACATCTCGTGGTACGGAAAGACTATGGGCCATGTCAAGCCGATCAAGGAATCGATCCGCCTGGCCACCACTTTCGACGACGCAAAAGCGGTGCTCTTGGCCGCACGCGCCGAATTTACCGACTTCGACTTTCCTGCGGTCGCTCTTTCTCGGACGCGCCACGACCCTCACATCCCGACTGTTCAACACGATTTTCTAGATCTGACTTGCCGCAACCAATCCTCGGAGTAGATTTCGTTCAATAGGGTCGCGACTGTGTTCGCGAAGTTAGGGAATGCTCGATCAGCGGGAACTGATCGACGCTTTAGGAAAAGGGGAACCATTCGGTTCCGATAGGGAGGGAGTTCAAAATGCTGTCTTATGGAAACAGACTGCGGTTCGCCGCGGCTGTGGCGGCTTGTACCTTCGTGGTACCGGTCTACGCAGACGCGCCAGCGATGACCATCATGGTCTCAGCTGGTTCGCTCGCAAAGAGCAACACCGTCCAACCCGGCACGACGAGTGCTGGGGGAGTGGGAACCTACATCGGTTCTCTCTCTGGCACGAACGGTTCCAGTTCAATC
The DNA here is from genome assembly GCA_003671075.1 of Planctomycetota bacterium. Taxonomy (GTDB): domain Bacteria; phylum Planctomycetota; class Phycisphaerae; order Phycisphaerales; family SM1A02; genus QWPT01. The sequence goes on along the minus strand of QWPT01000001.1, from coordinate 140,193 downwards.
TGGAATTGCAACTACAACTTCTCCGCTGCAAGCAGCGCGCTTTCCGCTACGGAAAGTGGATCAGTGAGCCTGACGAACTCGTCTTCTGCGAGCCTCGCTTTCGCACTGACGATTTCAATTCCAACCCAGGCGTCTGGGCCCATGACGGGACTCTTCAACGGAAGCGTCTCCGCTGCACTCATCACTGCGGCAGGCACGGGCGGCGTCGGATCAATGGGACAAGTCGGCTTCTCGCCGCTTTGGGTCGCCACTACCGGCACCACTCAAGTCAACGCGCTCTTCACTAATTGGGCGACGGCCACTCGGTCGACTCCTGGTGTCACATTCATCGGTTCGCAATCGTTCGGCGGCTCTCAGCCCTCGTTCGCCGTTGCTGACTTCGGCAGCCCGCTCGCAATCACCTTCAACTTCATCCTCTCTGCCGGCGCAACTGCATCGTTCTCGACGGCCTTCGCTGGAGTTGGAACTCCCGTGCCCGCTCCTGGAGCAATTGCAGTTCTCGCCATGGCTGGTCTGGGCGCTCGTCGCCGTCGTCGCTAAATAAAACTTGAACGGCCCACTGCATCCGTTCTAAGTCAGGTGTTCATCAGCAAGTCAGTGCTTGCGTCAGTGCTTGCGTCAGTGCTTGCGTCAGTGTCAGATGATCCGACTTCGCACCCGCGAGTCGAATCAATTCAAGCCCTCCCCTGGGAATTTTCGCCCTTGGGAATCTTCGCTTTGGGAATCTAAACGTGGATTCCTTGCGCGAGGGCCTGAGTAAACATGTCCCTTTCCGCCCGCCGCCCGCGCGCCAGACTTCGGTCGATCGCACGGGCGGCGTCTTTTTTTGCTTTCGCCGCAGCCACTCCCGTGAAAGCGGCCTCCCGACCCGCCTTTCTGGCCCGTCTAAATCGCAATCTCAACCGTCAGCCAACTTGAGCCCGCCTCTCGCTCGCCGTACCATCCTCCCCCCATGGCTGGTCTCCGCTGCAACATCGTTACCCCCACCGACCGCGTCCTCGACAGTGAAGTTTCCTATGTGGACCTTCCAGCTTGGGACGGCCAGAAGGGTGTCGCGACTGGCGCCGCTCCGTTCCTTGTGCGCTTGGGCCCGGGTTGCCTGCGCGTTGAGAAGCAAGACGGTGGCTCTGAGCTCTTCCTGCTTGGCGGTGGCTTCGCCCAAATGAACGGCGGAGTTCTGACCATCCTCGCCGACTCGGCAACGCCGGTCTCTGCGATCAATGCCGCTGATGCCGACAAGGAACTCACCAACGCCAATGCGGAAGGTCTGAAGTCGGGCACGGTCGAGATGCGCAACGCCGCCGAGCGACGCCAACGCCTCGCCTACGCGCGCGTCGCCCTTGCCCGCAGCAGCCGTCGCTGATCGCGATTCATCGCAGTTTGACCGAGTAATTTGCGGAGCGCACGCTTCGTCCTGTGGTAATCTCCAAACATGACCGAGCATGAAGCGAGCGCGGTCGCCGAACAGGCGCCCACACAATCTGGAACCGAAGCCGAGCTGATCGGGTCCCCCGACCCGATCCTCGCTGTCGACATGGCCATCGATGTCGCCGCACCCAAGCGCCGCAGCAAGAAGTCCTCCACCAGCGAATCGCCCGAAGGTGATCATCCGTCGCTGTTCGCCATCAATCTCGATGACCCCGAGCTGCCGTCCGCGACCATGCCGTTCACGCTTCGCGTCGAAGCGGCAATTCTGCTCGCCGATCGACCGATTTCCGACGCGCGCATCGCCGAAGTGCTTGGACTTGTGCCGCCATCGGTGCGGACAGGGAAGGCGGACGGTGGCAAGACCGAAGCCAAGACCGAAGCCAAGACTGAAGCAAGGGCTGATCAAGGCTCCGACGAATCGAGCGACAACGATCCATCCGGCCGCGACAGCGCCGCCATCGCCGGCCGTCGCCGCGAAGCCGTCCGCGTCGTGCGCGAAGCCGTCGACGCCCTCAACCAGCAATACGCCGCAACCAACCGCGCCTTCCGCGTCGAGAGCGTTGCTGGCGGTCGCCAGATGCTCACCATCGCCGCATTTGGCCCGGTCCTCGCACGCATCAAAGGCCAACGCGCCCAGACGCGACTTTCTCAGGCCGCCCTCGAGACCCTTGCGATCATCGCCTACCGCCAGCCCATGCTGCGCGCGCAACTCGAAGCCATCCGCGGCGTCGCTTGCGGCGAAGTCCTTCGAAGCCTTATGGAGCGTCGGCTGGTCAAGATCGTCGGCCGTGCTGAAGAGGTCGGCCGACCGATGCTTTACGGAACCACGCCAGAGTTCCTGCGCGTCTTCGGCATCGCAACTCTCAGCGATCTCCCGCAAGCCAAAGATCTCCGCTGACCGAAGGTCCGTGCCGGAACCACGTCGTTCTAGATTGAACTCGGCATGCCGTGCATCGCCAGCGCTGCGTTTCGATAACGCGCGTCTTCGGTGACTTCCTTCACAACCAGCGTCGCGATCCAGCTGGGCATGGTGAACGCCTGCGTCTCGCTCGCCAATTCCACCTCGACCATGACCAACGGCAAGTCGCGGAAGACATCGATTTCCCACACGAGTCCATCAACATGCACGCGATGTCGCGTCTTGGCTAGGCGCCGTCCATCGGTCCCCGCCCACGCTGCTTCGAATTGCGCGCGCGAAATTTCGCGCTCGGTTTCCATGCGCACGATGCCGCTGCCCGACTTCACCGTGTGAAAAAAACGCTCCGCGCCGCTCGGTTCAACAATGCGCCGCAACCGCCCCTCGGGAAAGCCGACCCGCGCCAATTCGACTTCGTTGGCGGCGAGGGGCGCGAGATACCCCTGCTCGATTTTCCACTGCTCAACCGCGACCGGAATCACCGGTGCCGCGCGCAGCACCCAGACTCGTTCGATCTCACGACCGTCGCTCGCCGTCAAACCGCACCCCACTGCGCAACCAGATTCGCCAACGCGTGCTTGAGGTTTACATTCGCGCGCACTTCCGACTCCAGTCGCACGATGAGCTCGACGCGATACGCGGCCTCGGCAACGGCCTGCACATCGCCGCGCATCGCCGCCGCTGCGATCTGCGAGCGCGACCGCGATGCCAGAGTTAGGAGCGCGCACCGCGTGGCCTGCCGATTCGCCGCTTCCTTCGAAGCCTTCGCATTCTCCTTCACCACCCGCTCGGCGAATTCACCGACCAACTCCGCAAGCCGATCCGCAAGACCGCCGTCAAAACGGCCTTGCTCCAGCATCGCAAACCGCGGCAGCAATTCTTCGCTCCACGCGCGTAATCCATGCTTCATCGCCAGCTCCGCCGTTCCCGGCGCGCCTTCGCTGAACTCCGACAACCATGGGCGCGACGAATCCTCCACGCCAAATCGATCGAACCACGCGCCCATCGCCGCAGCATCGAGCGCGCGAAACGCCACGCGCTGGCAACGACTTCGAATCGTCGGCAACAGCCGCTCTTCCTGCGTGGTTACGAGAAAAATATAGGTTCCCGCCGGCGGCTCTTCGAGCGTCTTCAGCAGCGCATTCTGCCCATACGGATCAAGCAGCTCGGCTTCGTCGATGATGAACACCTTGTTGTGGCCGAGGTACGCGCCGCGCCAAACCGGTGAGTCGAAACTCTTGCCGTCGCCAACCACGCCGCCGATCATCAACTCGCGCAACAAATCGAGCGGAATGTTGGTCTGCTTGCGATCGCGCATTTCCTTGATCGAAGAATCGTCGGCGCGCTCCTTGCGAATCACATGCAAATCGGGATGCGACGCAAGGTCGATCAACTCAGCAACGCGCGAGTCGCGCGGCGCCTTGAACGCGGCGATGTTCGCTTCGAGTGTTTCATCATCAAGCAGCAGCCGCGCGCACTCCATCGCCGCCGTGCACTTGCCCACGCCCGACGGACCGTGCAGGATCCACGCATGATGCATGTGCCCTGATCCGATCGCCTGCGCGAGCTGCGTCGTCGCCAGTTCCTGACCGAAAAGAACCGGACCGTCGTGGTGGACTGGTCGCGCTCGCTCCTCGGGCTGTTGCTCGCCCGCGCGGCTACGCGGCGCCCGCGCAGGAGCCTTCGAACCCGCAGGTGTTGTCGCGCGCTTGGCCATGGTGGGATGCTACGGGAAGCGGCGCGCTTTCAGAAAGCGTCGTCAAAGCGCAGGAACCTCGACCAGCCGGCAGGGCTGCGCCTTGGTCTTGCCCTTGGGGTTGCGTGGGTCGGCAGGAATCAGCAACGGCTCGCCGTTCACCATATTCGCGGGAAACGCGCGCATCATTTCCTCGACCTCAGGAGAAAACAGCGTGGACTTTGTGTCGTACGCGCGACGATCAAAGTGACCGACCGCGACGATGCTGGTGTCGCTGTCGTCGTCATGAAGAAACCACGCCTCGTGGCCCTTGGCACGCAGCTGCTCACACTGAACCTCGGCCGCTTCGCGCATCGCGCCATAGTCCATGCCCTTGTCGCCAAAGGTCGACCACGCGGCGATCTGTAGCGTGAACAGCGGCCGAACATTCGGAAACTTCGCCCGCAGGCTCCGCAGGTCGTGCGGCTTCGGTGTGGTGTTCGCATCGTTCGACGAAGTGCGCATCAACATCGCGCCAGCAAACGGCTTCTTCCCCTCGCGAACGATGGCCTTGACCCGCTTGAGCTCGGCCTGCGCCGCTGGGTCATCGGATGCCTCGAACCGACCGCTGACCAGCGCCGATCCCTTGCCGATTCGGCGCACCATCGCCGCGCTCAGCTCGGGATACTCCGAGATCAGTCTCAATCGAAACGCGTTGGCCTTTGCGACATGGTCGCCGTCGCCAAAGGTCGCGATGATCACCGACCATCGCCCCTTGTTCGCGGCAGCTGCGGCAGCAGCAGCGCCAGCAGCAGACTTGGTTGGTGATGTCGCCTTCACCGAAGACCCCGCCGGCCGACTTGCGCCGCTCGTCCCCTCGGCCATGACATCATCCTTCGGGTCCATGAGCTCCAGGCCCGTGCCATCACTCGACTGCGTACCCGCCACCTTCTTCTTCTGAGTCTGCGTCGGTCCGCCATCGCCACAGGCGACCAACAACAGCGTGCACAGGCTGACTTTGCCGAGAGAGAGAAGTTTCTGCGCGATGTGATGCATAGTTTGCCTGATCAGTTGTACGCGAGTCTCATAATCAACGGCGCAGCCGAGTCGCAGCGGCTCATTTACCGACCTCATGGAAGTGGCGGGAGTTCACCCGCTCTTCAACGGAGCCCTATCGAAGGAAGTCTATCAATTGCAGGTACTTACGGCAATGGTTCGGTTGTAACGCCTACTCAAGTTCTTACGGCAAGTCCGCCGATGTAGTGGTGGGCAGGATGCGGGTCTCGGCATCGCGTGGTTCGAGACCTGAACCCAACGGACAGAACCAGGATGGTTTGGCTTCGTGCAGGATCGAGTGGTAGCGGGAAACGCTACGCTCACTCCAAGGAGTATTGAAATGGCTGACATTGGCAACATTGGCTCATCAGTAAGCGCTTCGTTCGGCTCGCAAGTTGGCTCTTCATCGAGTTCCGCGGCTACTTCCGGCCTCAATGCCGCAAGCGTTCGCCGCAACGCGGAGCCTACTTCAACTTCATCGCGGATAGTGGCCGCCGATCGGGTCGAAGTCTCCGAAGTTGCGCGTTGGCTCGGCGAGATGAATCGTCTCCCCCCCATCCGTGAAGCAAAGGTGGCGGAGGCGAAGGCAGCGATTGCCAACGGCACGCTCGACACCGACGACAAGCTCTCGGTGGCGATTGGTCGCATGATCGACGATATCGGTTGAACTGACCTCGCCTGAGTTCAAGCTCAAAATCATAAGCCCCGCGCAGGCACATGCCTTCGCGGGGCTTTTTGCTTTTTCATCGATAGCGCAACAATCCCTTACGATCCGCCGATGCATTCGAACCACGCTTCTGTGCTTGCCTCCATCGCCTGTATCTGCGCAATCGCCGTAGATGCGCCAGCGCAACAAGCACCGATCAACGGCATGAGGCCGAGCGAGCCCGCGCGTTACGCGCTCGTCGGCGCGAAGGTCATCATCGCGCCTGGCAACACCATTGATAAAGCCACGATCCTCATTCGTAACGGAGTGGTCGAGTCGATCGGACTCGACACAGTGGTGCCTGCGGGCTACCGATCCTTTGACTTCACGGGAAAGACCATCTTCCCCGCCTTCATCGAGCCTGCGCTGCTTCTCGATAGCAGTGCTCAGTCCGCCGCCGCGATCGCCTCGCCGGGCGCGCACTGGAATCAGTACATCACGCCCGAAGTCTCCGCCATCGCGTTGGCGATTCCCGATGCAACGCTCGAGTCGCTGCGCGCGCAAGGTTTCGCCGTCGCGCGCGTGATGCCGGCCAACGGCATCTTTCGTGGCAGCTCCGACATGCGGCTGCTTTCCAAGAGCAGCGAGCGATCGCTCGGCCGCGATCTTGGTGGAGAAGTCGCGCAACTGGTCGGACCGCGCAGCTTCGACTTCAGCCAGATGTTCGCGCCGCCAGCACCCGGCACGCCCGCTGTTCCCGCCATCAGTCCCCAAGGCCGAGGCGAACGCGCCAGCAGCTTTCCATCGAGCCTCATGGGTTCCTACGCGATCATGCGCCAGACCTTTATGGATGCGAAGTGGCGTCATGACTCATACGCCGTCGCGGGTTCCACCACTCCACTGGACGACATGAACGCGCTCGACGCGCTTCGTCCCCTTGTTGAGCACCGCCAGTCGCTGGTCGTCGACGCCAGCGACGAACTCGACGTTGCGCGCCTCGTCCGCCTGGCCAAAACCGAGCTTCCCGCCGTCTCGCTTTCAGTCCTGGGAAATGGCAACGAGTTCCGCTCGCAAGCCGAGCTCGTCAAGCTTCTCGCCGCCCAAAAAGTCGCGCTGCTCATGCCGCTCGAATTCCCGCAGGCGCCCGACCTCGTCTCACCGACCGCCGCCGACTCGGTTTCGTTGCGCGACCTGATGTCTTGGCGCTACGCCCCCACCAACCCCAAGCGCTTCATCGCCGCCGGCACCACCGTCGCATTCACAACCCACCGCATGCAGGACAAGGGTTCGTTCCGCAAGCGCCTCGGCGATGCGATCGCCCACGGACTGACCAAGGACGAGGCGCTCGCCGCACTCACAACCACCCCGGCGACGCTGCTCGGCATCAACGCCCGCGTCGGCACGCTCGAAAACGGAAAGCTGGCGAATCTCATTGTTGCCGCCGGCGACCCCTTCGATTCCGAAACCAAGTTCGAGGCCATGTTCGTCGCAGGCGCACCCGTGCTGCTGCCCCCCGCCGCGCCGGTGCTCGCCGCCGGAAAGTTTGCCGTGACCTCCAACGGCGCGACCCCGAAGCCGATGGCAAAAGACCTGCACATCACGCTCGACCCAAAGGACGGCTCGCTCAAGGCGACCTGGACTCCGGAAGAGGGCGAGAAGGCGCCTGAAGCGAAGGCGGAAGATGCCAAGACGGAAGAAATGAAGTCCGCTGAGTCGGGTGCCAAGCCCGAAACTGCGAAGGACGGGGACGCGAAGCCCGAGGACGCAAAGCTCGAGGACGCAAAGCCAGAGGCTCCCAAGCCTGGCGCCGCAACTGCGAAGCGTGCGAGCGTTTCCACTGATGGACGCGCCTCTGGAATCTTCGACGGCAAACAGTTCGGTCTCGAAGGCGATATTCGGTTCGCCATCGCTGGCAGCGGCGAAACAGCCACGATGACCGCCGAGTGCGCCGATGGAACCCGCATCAACTTCACGCTCACCCGCGTCGCACCCGATCCAATCAAGGATTCAATCAAGGAGCCGAGCAAGGATCCGAGCAAGGACGACGCCGCGAAGCCTGATGGCGGCGCGAAGATCGATGAGCCTGCGAAAACTGACGATGCTGCGAAAGCCGAGGATGCCGCGCCCGCTGATGGCGAGCGTCCGCGTCGTGGTCGACGCGGTGGTGGGCCCAACGGCGCGAAGAAGCCCGACGAGCGTGAAAACCTCTGGAAAGACGAGCTTCCCATGCCGTTCGGCGAGTACGGCCGCCTTCCATCGCAGCCCGCGCTCACCGGAACCGTGCTTATCAAGGACGCCACCATTTGGACGCTGGGCGCGCAGGGAACGATGAAGGACGGCGACATGCTCGTGCGCGACGGAAAGATCGTTGAGATTGCCGCCGACATTGCCGCGCCCGATGGCGCGATCGTCATCGACGGCAAGGGCAAGCACATCACGCCCGGCCTCATCGATTGCCACAGCCACACCGGAATCTCCGGCGGCGTGAACGAGGGATCGCAGGCCAACACCGCCGAGGTCTGGATTGGCGACTGCATCGACCCGACCGACATCGACTGGTACCGCCAGCTCGCGGGCGGACTTGTGGCGGTGAATCAACTGCACGGCTCGGCGAATCCGATTGGCGGGCGCAACTCTGTAGTCAAGATCCGCTGGGGCGAAGACGCCGAGGCTTTCCGCTTTCAGGGCGCGCCCACGGGAATCAAGTTCGCGCTCGGTGAGAATGTCACGCGCCCAACCTCGCGCTACCCGACCTCGCGCATGGGCGTTGCGACATTCCTCGACGACGCCTTCACCACGGCGCGTGAATATCGCGCCACGCAAACCGCCTACGCCGCGCTCGACGACGCAACGCGCGCGCGCACGGTGGCGCCGCGCAAAGACCTCGAGCTCGAGACCGTTGCCGAGATCATCGAGGGCACGCGACTTGTGCATTGCCACAGCTATCGCCAGGACGAAATCCTCATGTTGCTGCGTACCGCGGAGAAGTTCGGCTTCCGCATTGCAACGCTGCAGCATGTACTCGAGGGCTACAAGGTCGCGTCCGAAATCGCCAAGCATGGCGCCGGCGCGTCGAGCTTCAGCGACTGGTGGGCGTACAAGATCGAAGTGATGGACGCGATCCCGTGGAACGGCGCCATGCTGCAGCGCGCTGGCGTGGTCGTGAGCTTCAACAGCGACAGCGATGAACTCGCGCGCCGCATGAACATGGAGGCCGCCAAGTCCATGCGCTACGGCGGGCTCTCGCCTGAGGAAGCGCTCAAGCTGGTCACGCTCAACCCTGCGAAGCAACTGCGCATCGACACGCGCACGGGCTCGCTTGAGACAGGCAAAGACGCTGACTTTGTGATTTGGAACGGCGAGCCGCTGAGCGCGTTCAGTCGTTGCGAGGAGACATGGATCGACGGTGTGCGCCGCTACTCGCGCACCGAGGAATCGGAATTGAACGCGAAGGTTTTGAAGTCGCGCGGCGAGTTGCTTGCCAAGGCTTCGGCGCCTGATGCGCGGGGTGGTGCGGCGGGCGACGGACCAGGCGGTGGTCCAGGTGGCGGTGGAGGAGCTGGACGCATACGCGGAGGACGCGGCCGTCCGCCGTCGCTTCTCGAGCGCATGATCGACGAGCGTGAGGACGCGATCTGGCTGCGCATCGCACGCGGCCTCGATCCGATCGCAACTCAACCAGGCGATTGCGGATGCAGCGTCATCAACGACGCCGTTCCTACTGCGGAC
>QWPT01000001.1:114212-130438 GCA_003671075.1 Planctomycetota bacterium | reverse complement strand
GTGTTGCCGGTTGGCTGCGAAGTCATCGATGCCGCGGGCAAGCATGTTTCGCCTGGATTCTGCGCGTTTCCGAGTGGACTTGGTCTGGTGGAAACTCTGCAAGTTGAAGCCACCGACGATCGCAGCGAGGTCGGCGATCTGCGTCCGGAAGTCACGCCCGCGATCGCGATCAATCCTGACAGCGACCTGCTGACTGTTGCCCGCGCGGCCGGCGTTCTCATTTCGGTCAGCGTTCCCAATGGCGGACTCGTCTCGGGCAGCGCGTCGGCGATTCGTCTCGATGGCTGGACTCCCGAGGACATCTGCATCGATTCTTCCGTGGGCATGGTCATGACCTGGCCGATGGTCGAGCCTGCGCGCAGTTTTTCTTCGCGGCGATCGCCTGAAGAGCAGAAGCGACGCGCGACTGAGGAGCTCGCGTCGATCGGGAAGTTTTTTGACGATATGAAATCGATCTTGTCGGCGCGCGCCGCCGACGCAACGGTTGCGCACGACGAGCGTGCTGAAGCAATGCGCGATGTGCTTTCCGGCAAGGATCCGGTGTTTGTGCAAGTCGGCAGCGCTGCGCAGATCGAGAGTGCGGTCGGTTGGTGCAAATCGCGCGGGATGCGCTGCGTGATCATCGGCACCGAAGGCATCGAGACGGCGATTGCGTTTCTGAAGGCGCAGTCGATTTCCGTGGTCATCAATGGCGTCCACAAAGTTCCATCCAATCGACATGTCGCCACCAGCGCGTCGTATGAACTGCCGAACAAACTCGCCGAAGCGGGCATCGAGTTTTCCATCGCCACCGGCGACGAGCCTGCGCACACCCGCAACCTCCCGCACCACGCCGCGACCGCCGCCGCGTTTGGCCTCGACCGCGAGGCCGCGCTGCGCACCGTCACTGCCACACCGTGCAAGATCGCCGGCATCGCCGATCGCTACGGAACCATCGAATTGCTGAAGAGCGCAACCATCATCATCACCAACGGACATCCGCTTGAGCTCACCAGCGATGTCACCGCCGCGTGGATCGATGGAAAGTTGATCGACCTTTCGTCCCACCAAAGTCAGATGAAGGCCAAGTACGACGAGAAGCTCAAGCGCAACGGCAAGTGAACGCGCTTGCGAAAGTTTCTCCGGTCACCACGCGAGGTGCGAGGTCGACTCGAGGACTTTTCCGTCGAGGGTTGTGAGCGTGGCCGTGAGAACGATGTCGTCACCGCGCGTCGGATCGACATCCCATTCAGGCTGAAGGCGAAGCACATACTGGCTGAGCGTGACATCGAAGCGACGCTCGACCTGGCGCTTGGTTGCGAGCGGAATGTCGAACGCGAGGTAGCACGGGTCGGCCTTGGCTGCCTTGAGCACAACGCGCATGTCGCCCGCCAACGCCACTGGCTCGCCCAAGGAATCAACCGCGTCGATTCGAACATCCACGAGCGCAGGCGCGCCTGCCGTGCGTTCCACGCGTGACAGTGGGCTGATCATCATGCTGGTGGCAGCGTGCGGCGCCCGCTCGTCGGCGGGAACCCTGCTCGAAACTGGGCCGATCGCCGCTGGCGCCGTCTCGTCGGCCGACCGCGACTCGTTCGCGCGCATCGGAATGTTCGCCGTCGGATCGACGGGAACCGACACACAGGAGGCCGCGACCAGACTCGCCATCAGGAGAGGAAGGCGACGGCGAAAGGATGCGCGTTGGCTTTCGCGTGGGCTCATCCGCGTAGCCTACGAACCATCGCTACCGCGCGCGCGAGTCCTGCGCGCGGATCGGTATACTCCGCGTCCCATGCTTGAGTCCTCAGCCCTCGAGATCACCGGCCTTGCACCCGGCCGCCGCGTGCGCGTCACCCAGCAACTGCCGCAGACCCACACCGTCTGGACCACGACGGTCGAAGGCGTAGTGTGCCGCTACCGACAAGCGACGACTGGTTCGTGGTTCGCCCACGCCAAGGACGACAAACTCTGGCTTGACCGCCTCGAGCTCAAGAAGGACGACGGCGAGTTGGTGACGCTGAATCTTGATCGATACAGCGTCATCGAGCCTGCGTGATCACCTTGAGCCTGCGTGATCAAATTGCGCCTGCGTGATCAAATCGAGCCTGCGTAAACCAGGCCTCCGCGCTCAAGTAGTCCGCGGCTCCGTCTTGCCCACGCTGCACATCGTCATGCCTTTGCGCCACGCGCTGCCCATGGATTGAGCAATCCAGGCGTTCAAGCCGCCCAGCGTGACCGAGTCCACCTCTTGCGCGAGCTCGCCCAACGAACGGCAGCGGCCAAGGCGATACCAATCGCTGCCCAGCGCCGCCGCGCGCGCGGCCGTGCTCTCGCCCTGCATGATCAGCCGGCTCTTCATGCCGACCACAGCGCGGCGGAGCTCGCCTTCGTCGATGCCCTGCTCAAATCGCACCAACTCGGCAAGCATGGTGTCGAGCGTCTCCTGCGCGCGCTCGGGAGTGCTGCCCGCATAAAGCGAGACCATTCCGCGATCGCGTCCGCCCGAGTAACCCGCGTTGACCGCGTAGCAAAGCCCGCGCTTCTCGCGCACTTCGGTGAAGAGTCGGCTCGAAGTCTCGCCACCGAGAATGTTGGTGGCAAGCCGGCAGAGCAGCGACTCAGGCTGCTGCTCGCTCGGCGCATCGAGGCCGAGGGCGATGTGCGTCTGGTTCGACGCGTCCTCTTCATGGAACACGCCGCCGATCATCGCGCCTGTCGCTCGGACATCGAGCGCGGTGCCGTGCCAGTCCTTGAGCAGCCGGTCAAGCGTGCGCGCGAGGTCATCAGCGTCGACGGCACCAGCGATGGACAGGATCGAGCCCACTGGCCGAGCGCGCTCCATCCAATCTTTACGCAACGCTGAAATCTCGGCGCGTTCGAAGGCGATTTTGTTGCCGTATCCCGACCGATTGAACGGCGGCGGAAGATGACGCTCACGCAAGCGCAGCGAAACGCGGTGCTGAGGATCGTCCTGCAGGCTCTCAAGCGACTGGAGCGCGAGGCTGCGGACGGCGTCAAGCGATTCAGCGGGAAGATGGGGACGCACCACGAGGTCGGCGAACAGGCTCAGGGCCTGGTCGACGCGCGAGCCGATGGTGGTTCCGCTGACAACAATGTGAACGGCGGCGGGCGTCACCGCGCGCTGCACGCCCGCACGATCGAGCTCATCGCTGAACGCCCGGCTGTCCCGGCTGCCCGCCCCGCGCTGCGAAAGTTCCGCGAGCAGGGAAGACCATCCATCGCCCGCCTCGCCTTCGGGGTCGGTTGCGTTGCCCGCGGGCAAAAGCCAACTCACGGCCGCGGTGCGCACCCCGGCCATTTCCTCCACCAGAAGCGGCATACCGCAGTCAAGCATGCGGACACGGATCGGGTTTGGGCTGAGCGTGGAGTTCACTGGCATTTGGCGGATGCTAACACGGCGCGCGCGCATGCCATTGCCGTTCAAACCGCACCGATGGAACAGCCTGCACAACCCCACCTACTTAGGCCCGGAGGCGATGTTTGGGGCAAACTTTCGATGCGGGCGCGCCGATGACCCCGAGGTCCCTAGATGTCCAAGGAATCGATCGGCGGAAACTCACCATGCGACCACTTCGTGCCTGTATTGACGTTCTTGTGGTTGGCTGCGCTGCCACGGCGCTCGTGACGGCGCTCCATCTTTACGAGTCGAACCTTGACGAACAGTCGGTCGTCGACTCGACGCGCGCCGCGCTTTCAAGCATTCGCGCTGAGGTTGGAATCCACTCCGCGGTCGGCGATGTGCCGCTCAACGAGTACGGCCACCCTCACAGCATCGAGACGGCCTGGTTCGAGAACTCACCGTCGCGCAACATGCTTGCGACCCCGAGCGCGCCTTGGGTCGAGCTTGCACTTCCCGGCGAGTTCGACCGCAACCACCCCCGCGACCCAACCTTCCGCGGCGGTCGTGGTGCGATGTTTTGGTACAACCCGATTCGCGGCATCGTCCGCGCCCGCGTGCCAGATCAGACCACCGACGAATCGACCTTCTCGCTCTACGAGTCGGTCAACGGCGAGGAATGGCAGCCCTAAAAAGGGCGCCAAACGGCCTTGGACCCCTCAGAGGTCCCACCAATATCGGCAAAAACTGCGACGCCGGCCCCCTTGGGCCGGCGTCGTTTGTTTCGTGGAGCGTGATCGAGTCGGGATCGAGTCGTGATCGAGAGCATGCCCGTCGCATGCCCATCGCATGCCAGGCACGACCTCACTTCTTGAAGTGATCGATGTTGATCTGGATGTACTTGTGCCACTCGGCCGGCACATCGTCCTGCGGGAAGATCGCCTGGACCGGGCACTCATCGACGCACAGGCCGCAGTCGATGCAGGTGTCGGGGTCGATGTACAGCTGCTGCCGCGCACCGTAGTCGCCTTCTTTTTTTGTTGGGTGGATGCAGTCGACGGGGCAGACCTCGACGCAAGCCGTGTCCTTGGTACCGATGCAGGGTTCCGTGATGACGTGCGCCATGGCGCGTGCTACTCCGTTTTGAACGCTCGATGTATGAGCGTGTGATGATGCCGTTGCGATGCGCGCTCGTTGCGCGGCGTGTGATCATAGCGCGGCGTGCAGCGTGAGAGGAAGTGCGCGGCGCAGCAGCGTTGATGGAAGCATCGATGCGATCGCATCAATGGCGCGCTGGCGTGAAGGCCTAAAAAACAAGCCTAAAAATGCCGGAGGCCGCCTTTCGGCGGCCTCCAAGCATCGTTCAGAACGAAGAATTCACTTCTTCTTGCCGGCCTTCTTTGCAGTCTTCTTGGCGGCCTTCTTCGTGGTCTTCTTTGCGGCCTTCTTAGCGGCCTTCTTCTTTGCAGCCATTGTTGGCTCCCTTGAATGGGTTACGCTCTTGGAGTCGGAGTGAGATTGAAGCCGGCGTAACAGAGCTTCAATCTCATGGTGTTATACACAGATCGGCCACAAAGCAAAAGTGACTTGACAGAAATATGCAACAAGCAACGGATTGGTCTTGGCGAGATCAGTTCATCGAGTGCTCAGGAAGGAAGTCTCCGCGTGCAAGCAAGGGTCGCACTCATCGGTGCAAGTGGACGGATGGGAGCGCGCATTGATGCGCTCGCTGCGTCCGATGCAAGCATGATCATCACGCGCCGATACGGTCGCACTGGTTGCGCGAACTGCGACTTGGCTGTTCCGATCGATGCCATCATCGACTTCTCCAACGAGACGGGCACGCGACAAGCGATGGCGATCGCTCGGGAGAGTTCCGCGGCGCTCCTTGTTGGAACCACTGGTCTTTCTGCGGAAATTCAGCAGGAACTCGCAGTGCTCGCCCGCACCAACGCCGTGCTAGTGGCCCCCAATACTTCGCTGGGCATCGCCGTGACCCGCAAGCTCGCCCGCATGGCGGCCGTGATGCTGGCCCCGTCGGGATGGACGGTGGACATCGTCGAGAGCCATCACGATCGGAAGAAGGACGCGCCCTCGGGCACCGCCATCGCCCTCGCGCGCGCACTCGAGTCGGGTGGCATGCAGGTGCCGGCGGATCGCATTCATGCGATCCGGGCAGGCGACACCATCGGCGAACATGAGATTCGCTTGGCCGGCCCGTCGGAGCGCATCCACCTGATGCACCAGGCCGTCTCGCGCGACCTGTTCGCCGCGGGAGCGATCCGCGCCGCCAAGTGGCTGGTCGGCAAACCTCCGGGCGCGTACACGATGGACGACATCATGGATGACATCATGGGCGACGTCATGGGCGACGTCATGGGCAACATGATGGGCAACATGATGGATGACATGACGGGCGACCTGCGGCCAGCAAAATGACAACCGCGGCCGTTGGGCCGCGGTTGAAGACATCGATGTATTGCTGGTTTACGCGGCGTTTCGGCGGTTTTCCGCCTTGTCGTCCGGTGTGCTGTGCGTGGTGTTGGAGGGCGCGTCGGCGCGCTCGCGCCAGTCCTCGGCGCGTCCGCCGAGGTTGAGCTCGGTGGGCATGGTCTTGCGATAGCCAAGCTTGCGGATGACCTCCAGGACATCGGTCCAGGTCGGGAACGACTTGCCGTTGGAACGCTTGAACGCATCGATGGCCATCAGGAACATGAACTGCTCCTTGCTCATCTCGCCTTCCTCAGCGTCGCGGACGAAGTCGCTCAGGCGCCGGCCCGGGCCGCGGCGGCGCTCAAGATTGGTGGGCGACGCGGTCTCGAACTGACGCCGATCGATGCCAGTGCGGCGATCGACGATGCTGCCTTCGCGCGGGTCGGCCGCAGGTTGGCGCTTGCTAGGGTTCGGGTTGGTCGTGTCGTCAGCCATAGGTGCGCTCCAGAGTGCCAACGGCGGGCGCGAAAGTGCGCCACCGCTACACTGTCGACCTATCGGCGGTACGCGGGGGCGACTTCAGCCATTCTGCCAAGCTCGCGCGCACGCCTTTCGTTCCCCAGTGTCCTGCTCCAATCCGCAGATTCATCGTGCCAAACGACTCTTCTGACTCCAGTTTCCGACCTCTCGGCGCCATCCTCGGATGGGTGTTTCCTGGACTCGGCCACATGGTCGCGGGCAATGTTCGGCGCGGGATCTACGCCATGGCTGGCGTCCTCGTCCTCTTCCTCGGCGGCATTTTCGTCGGCGGAATCGACTGTGTGGATTACAAGGAAGATCGGCTTTGGTTCTATGGGCAACTCGGCGCGGGGCCGATCGTGTTTGCCGCCAATGCCGCCAATGACGCTCTGCTCAAGTCGGGATCGGCCGCTCCGATGATCGAGATGCCCGCGCAGGGCGGACCAGCGAAGTCGGTGAGCTCCTTTGTCGGGCTCGCGCACTCCAACGAATTCGGCACGCTGTTCGTGTTTCTCGCAGGGCTGCTGAACATTTGCGTCCTGCTCGATGCCGCCGTGCGACGGCCACACAGTGACCTTCCCGATGCGCGACGACGATCGGGCGAGGGATCCTCAACATGAGCCTCCTCCCGACGACCGTCATCGCCTGGACGCCGTTCCTGCAGCCCGCCCCGGGCGCGCAGCACTGGTGGTGGTGGCTGGTGATTCCGATGGCCTTGGGCGTGTCGATGGCCTACAAGGCGATCCGCGTGGAGAAGCTCGCTGATTGGCCGATGGCAGTAGGAAAGATGGCCGCGCAGGTAGTTGGCGTGGTTGTCGCCATCGCCGTCGGGCTCTATCTGTTGGTCATTGTGCTGCTGCCGATGTTGCCGGCGGAGTGACGGGACGGGCGAGTCGGCGCAGGAGCGCGATTGGTCCGACCACGATCGCTCCGAAAAACACCACATCAATCGCGATCCCTTGCCAAAGCAGGTGGAACTCGTCTGGCCCGCCGCCACGGCTGCCAGTGAGCGCGCTCTCGGCGGCATAGACGATGCTGGTGTCGGCGTCGTCGAGCTCGGCGGGCACGGGAAAGTTGCGGGTTCTCGAGGTCACCGTCCATCGCATGGCGATCACGGGTCGCGGCCACCCTGCGGAAAGCGTGCCGATGCGGAGGAATTGGGCCTGCGGATAGGGCGGCGGTGGCGGCTCCTCCCACGGCGCAAGCTCGCCCTCGAAGACCGGGGCGTTGAGCGGATTCTCGAGAAGCTGGAGGTTCGACCAGTGCAGTCCGATCACCGAGTCGCGCGCGTTCCACCAGCCGTAAAGGCCGCGATAGACGGTGGTGATGCGGGCGCCGCCGCCGCGTTCGACCATGTAGAGCGGCCAATACGCCGAGATCGATGTCGCGGCGACGCCGATGACAAGAGCAACGACGAGGCGAATGATCCTTCCATTGGCGCGCGGCGTCGACATGTGGCGCATTGTGCGATACTTCCCCAGTGACTGCATTTCCTGACACGCTTCATCGGCTCGTTCTCCGCGGCATCGCCGACATGGGCTTCACCGCTCCGACCCCGATCCAAGCGGTATTCATCCCCGCGGCGCTCGCGCCAAGCGCGGATGGCAACGCGTTCAATAGCCGCGACCTCGTCGGCCTCGCGCCCACGGGCACAGGCAAGACGCTCGCCTACGGCATTCCGTTGGCTGACTTGCTGCTGCGCACCAAACCTGTTGAAACTGGCGGTCGCCGCCGCGATCCACGAACTCGCCTGCGCGCGCTCGTCCTGGTGCCAACGCGCGAACTCTCGCAACAGGTCGCTGAGGAAATCCGCCACCTCGTGCGCGGTTCGCTGCTCAAGGTGTTGGCGGTGTACGGCAAGGTCGCGCTTGCTCCGCAGGTCGCCGAGCTGAAGAAGGGCGTCGACATCGTTGTCGCCACCCCGGGCCGCGCGCGCGAACTCATCGAAGAGGACGCGATGACACTCGCGCACATCCTCTATGTGGTGTGCGACGAAGCCGACCGCATGCTCGATTTGGGGTTTCTGCCGCAGGTCGACTGGGTGTTGGCGCGCGCGCCGGAAAACCGAGCAAAATGGCTGCTTTCCGCGACGCTGCCCAAGCAAGTCGAGGACTTGGTCCACAAGAAACTCGACAAGCCGGAGAAGATTTCCGTCGGCGCGCGCAACACCGCCGCCGAGCATCTCGTCCACCAGCGCCTCTTGGTCGATGAGGAATTGAAGACGCCCGCGCTGCTGTCGCTGTTGGCCAAGGAAGATCTACGCCGCGGAATCGTTGTCTACTGCGCCAGCCGCCGCCGAACTGGTTGGGTCGCGGGTGCGCTGCGTAAGCATGTGGTTTCGACGGCGGTGGTCCACGGAGATCGATCGCAGTTGCAGCGCGAGAAGGCGTTGGAGTCATTCACGCATGGCCGCTGCCGCGTGCTTGTTGCAACCGATGTCGCGGCGCGCGGACTGCATGTGCCGGGAATCCGCCTGGTCGTGAATTACGATGTGCCGGTGTCGCCGGAAGAGTGGATCCACCGCGTTGGCCGCGCTGGCCACGGCGGCGGTGAGGGCGCGAGCATTACCTTTGTCTCGCCCGAAGAGCGCGCGCGCTGGGAATCAGTGGTCGCGCTCGCACGGCCCGAATGGACTGCGATTCAACTGCCCGAGGACGCGCCTGGCTTCATGCGCGACCGTGACCGCGTGCGCCATGATCGAGCCAAGGCCGACGAGGCCGAAGTCATCAAGGCGTTCGAGGCCAAGGAGCGCGCCGAGAAGGACAAGGCCAAGCGCCTCAAGGAAGTTTCGCGCAAGCGCAAGATGAAGCTGACGCGCTTCGATACCTCGCAAATGCGGGGAACCAAGTCGAATACGCCGATCGAGAAGGGCACCAAGCGCGGCACGGGCGTCAAGCGCCTTCCGTGATGGGCGCCTTCCGTGATGGGCGCCTTCCGTGATGGGCGCCTTCCGTGATGGGGCCTGTCGCGAGAGCGGAACTTATGAGCGCGGCTCGCGCAACGCCATACGGAACGCGAGCGACCTGATCTCGCGACCTTGGCGAAGCTGCATGCGCCGACGCACTGCCCGCAAGCCCGACACCGTCATCGTGTTCTGCTGAATGCTCGCGAAGAAGGTGAAGTCGAGCATCGCCGAGCGCATCCAATCGATGTCCTTCTCGTAACCGCTCACCGCCAGCGCGCCGGTCTCCTCGATGAACTGGCGCAGGCGACGCTGGCTCACGCCGAGCGTCTGGCAGCAGCCGAAGTGGATGACGCGTCCTGCGCAGCGACCGCGCAGCGAATCCTCGAGGCAATCGAGCGAAACCCGCGCGCCGCGACGACGCAGATCGCCGAACTGAACCTCGCCCTCAATGCCGTGGAACGCGAGATAAAGAATCGGGTAATCGTCGTGGCGACGCTGCGTCCACTTCTTCAGGTAGTAGTCGAGGGTGTCAGCAGTGACAACATTTCGATGCACGAAGGGAATGCTGAGCGGCGAACGCTTCAGCAGCTCGAGCATGGGCTCGACGCTGGGCGAAGTGCGCACTTCGGACCAATCGGTCTCCAAACAGAAAATGCCGCGCACCTTGGTGCTGGCATGGGCAAGCGTGTAGTCACGGAGCAGCATGACGGTCTTCCCTTCGATCGAGCAGGACCTCGATCGGAATAGTCTTCAATGCACCCCCGAACCGAGAGTCCGACGGGCAATCCCATTGTTGCCCGACTAGGGGGTTTAGGCGGCGAATCAGGGGAAATCCCGAGAGGTTTCACGACCGACCATCGGGATGACGACCGATGGCGACCGGTTGGATGCGGGCACCCCGATGCAGAGGCTAGGAATGCCGATCGAGGCAGGGAAAGGCTCTCGGACGCCGTTGGCGACGGGTCCGAAAACGGTTGACTCCGACGGCGGCCTTTGGTCAGGGTCGACTATTCCACAAACGAATCACACGGGTTTCTCGCTCAAAACCAAGGATGGACACCGTGCCGGTATCGAGGGTCAGGCGTTCGCCGTCCTCGGGCGCGAGCTCGAGCCAGGTCGCCGCAAGCACGCGCAGGAAGTGTCCGTGACTGAAGACGATCGAGTCACCATCGGTGGCGACGACACGGTTGACGATGCGTTGCGCGCGCCGCCCCACATCCTCCACCGACTCACCACCGGGAACTCCGTCGTGGAACACCGACCACGATGGACGGGTGCGGCGAATCTCGACGGTGGTGCTTCCTTCGTAGTTGCCGTAGTCCCACTCCATCAAGTCGTCGGAGCGCTCGGTTTGCGGAAGAATCCCGCAGAGCTCGCAAGTGCGCACTGCCCGCAGCATCGGGCTGGTCAGAGCCAGTGCAAACGAATGGCCAGCGAGCACAGGCGCGAGCAATGCCGCGCGGCGCTCGCCTTCGGCGGTGAGTGGAAGGTCGGTGCGTGAAGTGTGTTGCCCAGAAAGGCTCCACTCAGTTTCACCGTGCCGAACCAGAAAGAGACGCTTTGATGCAGGGAGATTGCCCATGTTGGATCAGGAAGAAGCGTACCCGCAGCCGCCGCGCAAAACCGTATGATCGCGGGATGGACGGTTCGTCGGTTCTCACTCGCCCCTCGAAGGTTTCGTTCGCCCCGGATGCTGCGCAGGCATTCGATGTCGTCGTTGCTTCGGTCGTTTTCCGTGTTGTGCGCGGCGCGCTTTGCATCGGTCTTCCTTTCGGGCCCGCGGATGCTGGCGAGCCGAGGCGGATCGTTCCGAGCGCGGCTCCTGATGCGCGCGAAGCCGATGGTGGGCTCGCCAACGCCGCCCGCAATGCTGCGGCGCGCGTGGTGGGCGTGAAGGACATCGTGCGGATTTCCAACGCTGGCGTTCGCGCCATGCCTTCGCCTGGAAGTGGCGCCCGAGCGCGTTTGGCGCTGATTTCCTGGGCGATTGCCCGACCAGTCGTCGCCGGTGCCGATGCCGCGCGCTCGCTTGAGGCCGAAGAGACTTTCGTCCCACTTTCAGCGCTGCCCGAACTCGACAACGCAACGCGAAGCATTCTTTCCTGCGCATTCGACGCGTTTATTGATGCAACGCTGGCCGACGCGCTGACCCGCCGCTTGCTTCCGCGCCACATTCTTTTCCGCAAGACCGACGGCTTCACCAATCGAAGCCCGTTCGAATCGGCGCTGGAAGACAAGGTCGACGCCGGCGCAACGATGGCTCCGGCCGCTGGAACGATTTCCGACACCGCGGCGCTCAAGCCTGCCGAAGCAGAGACGCCGATCTTTGTCGGACTTCTGCCCGATCCGTTCCCGCTCTCGTCGCTGCGCGAGCTTTACGAGCGCTTGCTCGGAGCACCGCTCGACCGCGGCAATTTCCGCCGCCAGTTCCACGAGATCATCGCGCTCGGCCCGATTCAGGCCCTGCCGATCTTTGAGCGTGGCGTGCCCCACCGCGCGGGCCAGCTCTTCACCTTCGACAAATCGGCATGGTCGCGATTCGCCTCGTCGGCCACCTGATTCGAGAAGTCGCCGTACGCTTCGCCGATGGGACCAAAGTCCGACAGCAATCTGAGCGGGAGTTCATGCGCTGATTCATGCGTTGGTTCATGCGTTCGTTTCGCATGCGCCAATCGGCTCGCGCGCATCACGCTTGGCGATCCTGCGCGCCGCAACGCGCTTGATGCGCGCATGCTGCGGGAACTCCTTGATTGCATCGATCGGGCCGCGCGCGATACAACCGCCGACGCACTGTTGCTCGCTGGCGATGGACCCGCTTTTTGCGCCGGATTCGATCTTGCGACATGCGCGCAAGAGCCGCGCGCGGTCGAGGAACTTTTGCACGGCTTGAGCGCGTGCGTGACTGCGCTGCGCGCGATCGATGTTCCGGTGGTGGCGCGCGTGCAAGGAGCGGCGTTGGCGGGCGGATGTGCGCTGCTCACTGCTTGCGATTTTGTTGTGGTCGCGCGCGATGCGCAACTGGGATATCCGACGCATCGCATTGGCATTTCGCCGGCGGTCAGCGTTCCTTCGCTGTTTTCGCGCATGGGGGCGCACACGCGCGCGTTGCTGGTTTCGAACGAAATCGTCGACGGCGAGACGGCTTTGACCCGCGGGCTCGCGACCCACTGCGCTGAACCAGCTGCGCTCGATGGTGCGATCGACGCGCTGGTCGCGCAGTTGCTTGCGAAGGGGCCGCAGGCGATGCGCGCGACCAAGAGGTGGATTCGTGAGATCGAGGAGCGCGGTGCGGGCGACCTCGGACCCGTCGCCGCGCGCGACGAAGCTGCAATGATCGCCGCCCGCGACGCGAGCGTGGCGCTTGCATCGGGCGAAGAGTTTGCGACCATGTTGCGCGCGTTCTGGGCCTCACGCTCGCAGACGCGTTGATATGCGATCGCCATTTGCAATCCTCCGCGAGATCCGTCGCAACTCACGCCGCGTCGAACGCAACCGCTTCGACCGCGCGCAAAGTGCTGGATTTGTGCTGTTCGCCTTCATCGCACCGCTGGTGGTTTGGAAGATGGAGTCGCTCCGCGTGCGCGAAACCACCAGCACACTTATGGTGCTGCGTGCGTTTGAAATGCTCGACGATGCGGGGCGCGCGATCGGCGTGCGCGCAACTGAAATCGATCCGAAGGACCGCGGCGCACCATGGCCGCAGTCGCTGCCGCTTGCCGACATCGACTTCGTGCAACGCACGGTCTGGCGCGGTTGGCCGTTGGTGACTTCGCACACTGAATTCGCCGCCGAGTCCAAGGTCACGCGGCTGCCGGCGTGTCCAGCCGCGCGCGTTCCCGAGGTGCTCCGCGCCGCGCGCATCGTGATCGACCGCAAGGGCGTCGCGGTGGACGCCGATACGACGCGCACCCATATCGCGGCGTGGGTGTTTTCCTCGGGCGCGTGGTGGATCATGCTGTCGATGGCGTTGGCGATTGTGTTGGCGCCGATTCGTCTCGCCTGGTTTCTCCGAAAAGAAACGCGCACGGCGGTGCGGCAGTCGCGCATCGGCCGCTGTCACTGTCCAAGCTGCGGCTACAACGCGAAACACTCGATCCTGCACGGACGATGCCCGGAATGTGGAAGCGAACTCTACGAGCGCCCCACCTACTAACGCCGCGCATCACGAGCACCACGCACGAATCGCCATCAATCACCATCACCACCAAAGGAAGCCGCCGCAGCGGCGACCGCTCAAACACGCAGCGACCGCTCAAATACGCGGCGACCGCTCAAACACGCGGCGCCCATGCAGCGCGCAGGCGTGATTGCGCTTCTTCGCCGGCAATGATGCGCGCGCTGATTTCGGCGGCTTCGTCGGCGATGGCGTCGTCAAGCGAACCATCGAGTTTGTTCAGCCAGTGTTTAGTCGCGGCGATCGCGTTGGGCCCGCCCTTGGCCAGACGCTCGGCGAGTGTCTGCGCGGTAGCGGCGATTTGGCTTTCGGCGACGAGATGAGTTGCGAGTCCGCGGCGAAATCCCTCATCACCAGACATTGTTCCGCCGGCAAGCAACATCGCTCGCGCCGCTCCCGCGCCGATCTTTTTCATGAGCCATGGAGCGACGACCGCGGGACAGATGCCGAGATCGACTTCGGGATAGCCGAGTTTTGCTTCAGGATGAGTGATTGCGAAATCGCACACAACCATGAGCCCGCAACCACCGCCGATCGCCGCGCCTTGGACGCGCGCGATGGTCGGGATCGAAAGTCGGCGAATCGCGCGGGAAACATGGGAAAGTTCGCGCAGCATCTCTCCCATCGCAATGGGATCGTCGGCAACGGCGCGCAGATCCATGCCTGCGCAAAATGATTTTCCTTCGCCGCTGAGAATGAGGGCGCGCGCTGATTGATCGCCCGAAACCGCTTCGATGGCGGACATCAATTGCAAGATGAGTTCACGCGAGAGCGCGTTGCGCGCTTCGGGGCGTGCGAGTTCGATGCTTACGATTCCATGCAGTGTGGTCGACTTTACGGACATGAACGGAGAGTACCGCTATCTTGTCCGCCATGAAGAATGCCACCATTGAGTTCATCGGAGCCTTCTTTTTGACCTTCGTCGTTGCCATCGCCGTTGGCGGTGGCATTGCAGCGAACCTCGCGCCTTTCGCGGTATTTGCAGTACTTACGGCGTGTATCTACGCGGGCGGACATCACTCGGGCGGCGCCTACAACCCGGTGGTCGTCGTCATGGCTTGGTTTCGCGGCAAGATCAGCGCGGCGACAATGCTGGGGTACTGGGTGGCGCAGATGGCGGGTGGTATCGCTGCAGGTTTGCTTGCGCAAACGATGCCCAGCCTGACGATGCCCCTGGCGGCATTCGTGCCTGATACCCGCTCGGCGATGATCGTTGAGTTTCTGTTCACCTTCCTGCTTTGCTTCGTTGTCCTGCAAGTCGCGACCACCGAAAAGATCAAGGAAAACCCGTTCTACGGCGTGCCGATTGCGATGGTGGCGCTGGCTGGTGCGCTTTCGGTCGGCACGGTGAGCTCGGCGGTGTTCAATCCCGCCGTCGGCGCGATGCTTGTTACGGTTGGCCACTTCGCGCTGCCCACCTACTTCCTCTATTGCGGTGCGCAGCTCGCTGGCGCGATTCTCGCGAGCGTCCTTTTCAAGTTCACTAACGCGGGCGAATGATCGCCTTGCCTCGAGAAACAACATGCTTCCCTACGAAATCCGCGACGGCGTCCATGTCATGTTCCTGCAGCCGAATCCCGAGAAGCCACGCGGTGGTGTTGTGGTGCTCGATGGTTGGTTGATTGGCGAGATCAAGTCGACGCTCGTCAAGATCGCCGCAGAGAAGCCGAAGGGCTTCGTGCTCGCGAGCGCATCGACGCGCGTGTTTGTCGCGGGCGCTGATCTCGCGGAGATTGATGCGCTTGATGACGCTGCGCTGCACGCGTATCTCGTCGCGGGCGCCGAGGCGTTTGCCATGATTCCCGCGCTTGGTTGTCCGAGCGCGGCCGCGATCCACGGCGCGGCGCTCGGAGGCGGGCTTGAGATTGCGATGTATTGCGACGCGCTTGTTGGCGCGCTGCCGGCGGAAGGCGCGAAGCCGTGGCAGATCGGATTGCCTGAAGCCGGCCTGTGCATTTGTCCGGGCTGGGGCGGCACGCAGATGCTGCCCGCGCGGATCATGCCCGTGATTGCGATCGAGCGGACGGCGACGGGCGCGACTTGGCCAGTCAACGAAGCGCCGCTGTGTTTGTTCGATGTGCGCGCGGAGGTCGGAAGCGGCGCGGACGGTGCAATTGCGGCAGCGATCAACTGGGTGAAGGCGCAAGATGCTTCCACTGGTTGCTTCGTTGCGATGAACGCGCCGCGACGCGCGATTGCGCCGCGCAATGCGGCGGCGATTGCGCCGGTGTGCGATGAACTCGCAAAAACCGTAGGTGCAACCAAGCATGGCGCCGCGTGCATCGACGCGGTGCGCGTGGGTATTGCGCGCGGCTGGGAAGCCGCGATCGCATGCGAACGCGAGCACCTTGTGAAGTTGCGTCACACACCAGAGGCGCGCGCGAAGTTGGATGGGTTCCTGAAGAAGTGAGTGCAGGAATGTCGAATTCCGTCGCGGAAGAGTGGATGAAAACGCAGAGCCGCCCGCGCGGTTTGCGTAGGCGGCTGCGCTTTGATGCT
Organism: Planctomycetota bacterium; assembly: GCA_003671075.1. Taxonomy (GTDB): domain Bacteria; phylum Planctomycetota; class Phycisphaerae; order Phycisphaerales; family SM1A02; genus QWPT01. The sequence continues at coordinate 114,571 of QWPT01000001.1, read as the reverse complement.
CGAATTTTTACCCGCGCATCAAGGATCTTGAACAACGCGGATGTGTTTCGGCGCAGTTCGTCGGCTCGTTACGGACACGGTCCCCAACCGCCGAGAACGATCGCGAGATCGATGCCGTCGATGAGACCGTCGCTGTTGCAATCTGCATTCGGAAACTTCGCAGCAGGCTGAGCCCAGCGCGCGAGAATCGTGGCGAGATCGATGCCGTCGATCTGGTCGTCGGCGTTGGTGTCGCCGGCGCATGCGCACGAAGTGTTGCTCTCGCAGCAGTCGGGAATGTTGTTGTGGTTTGCGTCGGTGAGATCGCCGACGAGGATTTGGCCGTAGTCGACGATGCCGTCGTTGTTGCAGTCGGCGGA
>QWPT01000001.1:88262-113679 GCA_003671075.1 Planctomycetota bacterium | reverse complement strand
ATCGCTTCATCTTGGGTGACTCCCCTGCTTGGGTACTGGCGCGCGCGGCCGACATCGCCGCGGCTTGCGCCAATGAGGGTGATCCGCCGCTGGAGGCGATATGCGTGGTTAAGAGCAAAATCGTGAGAAACACGGCGCTGGGCGCGCGACGGGTACGAGGCCGCTCGGAGAGATCGAGGATGCGCGCGGCGGAGGCCGGGGTGAGAAGTGGAGTAACAAGCGGGGTCACGGCGTATTGGGAATCCGCGAGGGAGTAATGCATGCGCGAAACGCCGCCCCTGCTCACATGGCTGTTCACATGGCTCCTCACAAGGCTGCGCGCACTCGCGCGATCTCGTCGTCGATCTCGGCCTCGGGCACGCCTTCCTCACGCAGGAGTTCGGCCACGCGAACACGGACGCGTTGCGCCACAAGTCGTGTCGCGCCCGCGCATTGCTGTTCGCTCCGCCCCAGCTCGCGCGCGAACGCGGCGTACGGCTGCCCGTCAATCGCGTGCCGTCGGAAGATCTCGAAGTCGACCGTGCGCCCCTCCGCGTGCAGCTCGTTTTCGGCGCGCGCGGTCGCTTCGCGCACGACGGCAATCGCCCACGCGCGCTCGAAATCGAGTTCGGCGGTCGTGGCTTCGCCCTCGAGGCGCGACCACTCGACCGCGGGCAACATCGCGCTGCGACCACTCGCCCGCGCACCGTCGCGCGCAAGCCCCTGGCCGTAAAAGAGAATTCCGTTCATCAGCCACCGCCGCAGCCGCATGCCGCTCCGATCCCACGCGCGGAGGAATTCAGCGTCCGAGAGCCTCGACGCGAAGAAGCCGTTCACGATTTCCGCAGGCTCACCCAGTCGCGCGAGGCTCGACCCGCGCACGAAGACGGCGAGTGGCCGCGCATATCGATCCATCACAAAAACCTGGGCAATTGCCGCTGATTTCGCACTGGATTCATCGGCGACGCAAGCGCGAACAAGCGTCAAGAGCCAAGTCGCCTGTGTGGTTGGGAACGCGCTCGGGTAGGGCATCGATTTCTCTCGCGCACACATTGCTTGCGACGACTTCGACCGTCAATGTAACTACCATGTTCCCCTTCACCAAAGGACTTCAACGATGTCGAACCCGAACCTCGCCAAGGATCTCAAGAACGTCTCCGCGAAGGATCGCAAGCAAATCGAGCAAGCGCAAGAGATGCTCGGGCCCGATCCCCTGTCGATGGGCGTGATTAAGAACACTTTTTGGGGCAACTTCCGCGAGGATCTCGTGTTCCCTTATCCGGTGAACTCGCCCGAGGAGGCCGCCAAGTGCGATCAGTTGTTGGCCGCGCTTGACCACTACCTTGAGCACGAGCACCCAGCGATCGAGATCGACCAGAAGCAGGAGATCCCGCAGTGGGTCATCCAGAAACTCTTCGACCTCGGCGTGTTGGGCATGACCATTCCCGTGCAGTTCGGCGGGCTTGGACTTGGAATCACGAGCTACAACCGCGTTCTCGAGCGCGTTGGCCGCGCTTGTGGTTCGACCGCCGTGTTGGTGTCGGCGCACCAGTCGATCGGTTGCAAGGCGGTCATGCTCTTTGGAAACGACGAGCAGAAGCAGCGCTTTCTCCCGCTCATGGCAAAGTCGACGCTCAGCGCGTTCTGCCTTTCTGAGCCGAATGTCGGCTGCGACGCGGGCGGTCAAGAGACCCGCTGCGAGGTGAGCACCGACGGCACGCACTACATCCTGAACGGCGAGAAGAAGTGGGCGACCTCAGGTGCGCTCTCTGGCCTGTTCACCGTGATGGCGAAGCAGAAGATCACCGACCCAAAAACCGGCAAGACCAAGGACGCGGTCACCGCGCTCATCTGCACGCCCGACATGGCGGGCGTCGACATCTTCAGCCGCAACCGCTCGAAGTGCGGTATCCGCGGCACTTGGCAGGCGCGCATCCGCTTGAAGAATGTGAAGGTTCCTCGCGAGAACCTGCTGTTCAAGGAGGGCAAGGGCCTCAATGTCGCGCTGACCTGCCTCAACTACGGTCGCTGCACGCTGTCGGCAGGAATGCTCGGCGCGGCGCGATACTCGTATGAGCAGGGAACCAAGTGGGCCAAGTCCCGCCACCAGTTCGACCGCGCGCTTTGCGATTTCGACTTGGTGCAGGAGAAGGTCGCGCGGATGGCGTCGTACATCTACGCCGCCGATGCGATGCTCTACATGACCACGGGTTTCCTCGATCGCCATGACGAAGACATCATGCTCGAGACCGCGATGTGCAAGGTCTTCTGCAGCGAATTCGGCTACCGCGTAGTCAACGACGCCATGCAGATTATGGGTGGCGAGAGCCTCATGACGGAGAACCACATCGAGCGCATGTGGCGCGATTCGCGACTCAACATCATTGTTGAAGGCGCGAACGAAGTCATGCACTCGTTCATCTTTGCCTACGGATCGAAGCAGCTCGGCGAGTACCTGCTGCAAGTGAAGGCGCAACCGATGAAGCATCTGTCGACGGCCCTGCAGGTCGGCACGGAGCTTTACCTCGGCGTGCGTCGGCAGGCACCGAAGGCGTCGAAGATTCACCCGCGCCTACGCCACCTCGCCACCGATCTGATGGTGCGCATTCAGGAGCACAGCCACCATGTCAAGCTCATGTTCAAGGAACACGAGGAAGCGCTGATCACCAATCAGATGATCCAGGCGCGGCTTTCGATGAGCGCGCTGTGGATCCATGCCATGACCTGCACGCTGTCGCGCTGCGATGCGAACATCCGCGCTGGTCTCGAGGGCACTGCGCTCGAGCGCGAGCTGGCGATCGTCGAGCACCTCTGCTCGATGGCGCGCAGTGAGCAAGCGATGGAACTGCGTGCGCTCTTCATCAACAACGATGCGTCGTTGAAGAAGGCAGCGGCAGCGGCATTTGCGGCCAACGACCTCCTGCCCAACGCGCTGTACTCCATCCCTGAATCAACTCCCGATCACAAGTACTTTGGCAGCGGGCGCAACATCGAGGCGCAGCAAGCTGCGATTCCACAATTCGGATCGGGATCCGTTTACGCGGGCGATATGGCTGCCCTCAAGTCACACTAATCGGTGTATTCATGGGCCGTATTCATGGGCCGTATTCATGGGCCGTATTCATCGGTCGCATTCATGGGCCGCGCCGTTGAGAAGTAACGGCTATCTTCCTTCCATTCTGTTCTACCACTGTTTTGAGGTTGCCTGTCGTTATGAACGTTCTCGCAGAAATGCAGTCGTACGGCCACGAGCGTGTGGCCTTTCACCAGGATGCGAAGACCGGCCTCAAGGCCATCATCGCCATCCACTCGACCGTTCTCGGCAATGCACTCGGCGGCACGCGCCGCTGGGCCTACGCAACTGAAACGGATGCACTGTTCGATGTGCTGCGGCTCTCTGAAGGCATGACCTACAAGGCGGCGGCGTCTGGCTTGGCGATGGGCGGCGCGAAGAGCGTCATCATCATGCCCCACGCTGGTCTGCAGCCGACCGAGGCTGAGGCGCGGGCGATGGGCCGATTCGTCGAGACTTTCATCGGCAAGTACATCGCCGCTGAGGATGTCGGCGTGAGCCCGCAGTACTGCGACTGGATGGCGCTTGAGAGCAAGCATGTCATGGGCGGAAACACCGTGAGCCACGGAGGCGACCCGTCGCCGTACACCGCGCTCGGTTGCTTCAACTCGATGAAGGCGTGCCTGGCCCACACTGGTCGCAAGGTCGATTTCTCCACGCTGACCGTTGCGATCCAGGGTTGTGGCGCGACGGGCTTCCGGCTCGCCAAGCTGCTTCGCCAAGCGGGCGCGGCGGTGATGGTGACCGATGTCCATGTGCCGACGATGAAGCGCGCTGTGGAGGAACTCGGCTGCGTGGCGATCGGCAACGACAAGAACCTCTTCGAAGAGAAGGTCGACATCCTTGCGCCCTGCGCGCTCGGCGGCGTCCTCGATGCGAGGACGATTCCCACGCTCAAGTGCGGCATCATCTGCGGTACCGCCAACAATCAGCTGCGACATCCCAATGAAGATGGCGACGCGCTTGCCAAGCGCGGCATCCTGTATTCGCCCGACTTCGTTGCCAACGCTGGTGGACTGATCCGCCTCGCTGGCCTCTACCTCGGCATGACCGAGGGTGAGATCGACGAGAAGATCGTTGAGATTGAGCGAACCACTGCGGCGGTTCTCAAGCAGTCCAATGGTGGCTCGACTGGCGCGGCGGCGGTTGCGTTTGCTAAGGCGAAGATCGCGGCGGGTGTGAGCACCGCGAAGAATCAGATGGTCGGCGTTGGATGAGGCACGGGTTGTGGCTGCAAGAGCTGAGATTTTCCGAAGATCCATGACCAGCGGCCCCGCTTTCGCGGGGCCGCTGTCTTTTTGGTGCCTGGCACCAACCGTGCACCAACCTGGCACCGACCGCGCGAACGCGGTTGGTGCCAGTCACCAGGCCGTCGACCCGGAAACTCGCGCGCCCGCAGCGGTTGCGCCAAAACCCCGCCGTGCCAGGCACCTACCAGGTGTACCTGGTTGGTGCGCGGTTGGTGCCAGGTTGGTGCCAGGCACCGTACGCTCCGCGCATGGCGAAGAAGTCAGAGCGCTGTTGGTGGTGCGGTACCGACCCGATCTATGTCGACTACCACGACACTGAATGGGGCGTGCCCGTCGTCGACGATCGCGCGCTGTTCGAGAAGCTCGTGCTCGACGGCTTCCAAGCCGGGCTCTCCTGGATCACGATCCTGAAGAAGCGCGACGCGTTTCGCCGTGCGTTCAAGGAATTCGATCCGCACAAGATCGCGCGCTTCACCGAGCGCGATGTGGCGCGACTCATGACCGATGCGGGCATCGTCCGCTCACGGCTGAAGATCGAGGGCGCGAGGAACAATGCGCGCGCGTGGTTGGAAATCATGGAAGCTGGCGATGGTGCGTTCCGCGACATCATCTGGGCGCCTGTTGGGCACGCGACCGTCGACAACCGCGTTGCTCGGCGCGAAAACATTCGTCCCGAAACACCGGAGAGCGTCCACCTTGCAAAGACGCTCAAAAAACGCGGCTTTACCTTCTGCGGTCCGGTCATCGTCTACGCGTTCATGCAGGCGGTGGGTGTGGTCAACGATCATCTTGTTGACTGCCCGCGTCATCGTGCATGCGCCCGGCTTGCGCGCAAAAAGTAAAGCGGGCCGCCCCGTGACGAGGCAGCCCGCGATTGAAGTTGAATCCCAGTTCAGTGCGAATTCACATAGAGCCAGATGTAACACCAACGCAGGTGCTGATACGAGGTCCGCGTCGCGACGAACGCTGTGAACGCGGGAAGGCTGTCTTCTGGCGCGCCATCACTGGCGAGCCAGTGCAGATAGGCGGGGAAGATGTCGCCGCGATAGTTTCGGCGGACCGCCACGGTAATCGTTGCTTGCAAAGCGGAATCAACGACTGGCGGAGGCACATTCGGACTGTCGGCGTTCGATGGGAGTGAGAACGATGTGGCCAGTCCAGCCACCGCGAGCAGCCAAACCGTTGTGATACGAGCAAACTTCATGTGCGCGCCCCTTCCTTTGATCCGTAGAGCGCGAGGAACTCGGCCGCGTTTCCTCGCGATGAATGAACTTGGCCGAGGACTCCCGCGACCAACTTCGCCTCCATCGCATCAAGCGCACGCGATGCCGTCCCGTTGCCGGAAAGGAATCGACGGCGCTCCGCATCGAGCTCGAGATGCTTGTGCGCGAAGTACCAGTTCGATGTGGCGACCGCATGAGCGCGCAGCGTTGCCGAAGCAACCTCCAACATGCCGCGCCGTTGCATCTCGTCGACAACGAAACGCTTGACGGTGTTGGCAAGCGCCACCGCCGCCCATGCCTTGCGCTCGCCGAGACTAGGCTCGACCGATCCGTTTTCCCGCACAATGGCGAGGAGGGCTCGAACGACTGATTCTTCCTGACTCTCGTCGCACACAGCGTCGAGCTCGAGAAGCACTGGGTCGATGACACCGAGGAATGAGCCGAAGTAGATCGGCTTTCCATCGGTCTCTTCCGCCAGCTCGGCGCAGAGGTCGCGCGCCTTGCGGAAATCCTCGCGCGCAGAACCTGCGAGCGAGCGCCACGACTCGATGCTCTCCATAGGAATCGCTGTGCGCAAAACATGTCCTCTCGACCAATGGGCGAGAAGTTGCGCGGTGCGCAGAACGACCGAATCGGGCACCTTTTGTGCGTAATCGAGCACTGATGAAGCGATTCCCAGGGCGTGTGAAGTCTGCCCTTGCATGAAGAGCATGTTGGCCAGCCTTGCATCGCAGTACAGCCGCCAATCAACCGCGATTCCCTCGATACGAATCGCCTCGCGCAGACAGCGGACCGACTCGACATAGGACCCGACCGACTGGTGCGCGTCAGACTCGATGATGAGCGCTGCTGCACGACGAGTTGGGTTATCCGCGACGGCCCCGGCGCGGATGGCGAGGCGGATTGCGTCGATGTGATCGAGCTCAAGCCGCTTCTGCAAACTCTGGTCGTAAAGCTTAGCGAAGTCATTCGCGCAGTCTGACATCGGAGAGACGCGTCGCCCTGTGCTCGGGGGCTTCATCAGATGATCGACCACCGCCTCCACCGGCCAATCGAGCGCCTTGGCAAGACCAACCACCAAGTCGATCTTCGGCATGCCGCTGTCGGGCACGAGACGGCCTGGTTGGCGACCGAGTGCGTGCGCGAGTTCCTTCACCGTCCAGTTGCGATAAGTGCGTGCGAGAGCCTGCAGTTCCTCAAGACGCTCACGGGCGAGGGCTTCACGCGCCGCCCCGAGTTCACCAAGTTCTTCTGTCAGCATGGATCCTCCGTTCGTTCCTTCTCGCTACCACCACCATGGCGTGCGATTTGGAACTTGTTTTTACATCCCACAACCGCGTGACTACGTGTCAAGCGTGAAGTTTTGATTTCGATTGATTTCATCGCCGACCACAGAATTCATTAACGCGCCGATGAGTGGTGATCGCGTTGCGCTTGGAAAATGAAGGCATGCGCGCACAAGCTCCTCGACATCCATGTCATCGAGCATGCAGACATCAATTTCACCGAGGCACGCGCGTGTCCACCATTCACACAAAGCGACGCGGGTTCCACGCGCGAGCAACGCGGTGCGGCAGGTTGCAATCTGATGTGCAAGAGCTGATTCAAGCGCGAGTTCGCTTGCAACGATGAGCGCCATGACTCGGTCGGTCGCGACCGTTCGCGAGCCTTGTCGCGCGCGCAGTTTGAGCGCCGTCATCGCCGAGATCGACGCGGTCCAGGCGAGCGCTCGCCCATGCTCGAGACCGGTCGAGCCGCTGCTCAGTACTTCCTCGAGCTCGTGGCTGAGAGCCTCGATCGCGTTGGCGCGGCGAGGACGAGGCGCAAGTACATCTTGGGCGAATTGCCAGCAGCGCAGTCGTCGAGCGGTGATGGATGTCGTGGATGTCGTTGATGTCATGGATGTCGTAGATGTCATGGACGTCATGGATGTCATGGATGTCATGCCAGCGCCGGCCGCAATCGACATCAATCTTTCGGCTCCATCGTTGCGTGCGCCATCGCCCGCCCATGGCGCGCCGAGCAGTGATTCGAAGTGGATGGTCTCGGCGAGTTGGGCGGCGATGTTGCGATCTGTCGTTGCGATACCGAGCGCCATCGCCAGATCGACCGCTTTGCGCGATGCTTCGACATCTCCGCGCGCAACGCACCCACGCGCGCGCACGAGGTGAGCGAGGCCGATGTCGGTGGGCTTCTGCGCGAGCGACTGCAGCCGCTGGCTCGCTCGCTCGAGTGCAACAGCGTCGTCATCGAGGTCGGCGTCGTGCACGATCGCGCGCAGCGTCGACGCGTCGGTCAGTGCGACGCTGGATGTGGAAAGAACCTCCACGGTCATTCCCGCCTCGAGTCCGAGCGCGCGACCAACCCGCGCGACTACGCCAAGCGTCGGAACATTTCGCATCGACTCGAAGGTGCGCAAGTCAACATCGACGAGCGAAGACGCCGCACGACGCGATCCATCGCAAGTCTGCACAACGAGCCCAAAGAGTCCCTGCGTGCGCCCGAGCAACTGACTGCAAAGCATTCGATGAGCGGGGTTCTCTGCATGACGACGACTCTCTGGCGCGGTGGGCATGGGTGAAGCCTCCGCGAGGAGATGGTGAACGCAAGTGCAAACATCGGCGAATGGCGCTAGTGCAGTCGATCGACGAACGCCTGCATCCGTTGCGCGCTGCCCTGACGGCTCAGATTCAGTCGTATCCATGACCTTTCCGGCGGACCGATGGCCGTTTGCATGCACGCGCAAATGACAACGCTCCGCGCATGAACTTGTTCTCACCAAGTTCATGCGCGGAGCGTTGATATGCGTTGCGGGAAATCGACTTGCGTGCGCGCTTAGTAAGCGAGGCAGTCGTGGATCGCGCGAGAAACGCGGACCGCATCGGGCAGATAGTCGAGCTCGAGCTTGTAGTACGGCATCGTGGTGTCGAAACCGGCGACACGCTGCACGGGCGCCTCGAGCTGCAAGAAGCAGCGCTCCATGATGCGCGCGGCAATCTCGCTGCCAAAGCCGCAAGTAAGCGGGGCCTCGTGAACGACAACGCAACGGCCCGTCTTGGAAACGCTCTCCGCGACCGCATCCATGTCGAAGGGATAAATGGTGCGGAGATCGATGAGTTCGATCGAGCAACCATCGCGCTCGCTCATCTTCTCGATCGCCTGCATGCACTGCACCACGCTCGCGCCCCAGCTCACGATGGTGAGGTCGGTGCCTTCGCAGACGGTGCGAGCCTTGCCGATCGGCAGGGTGTACTCGTCCTCGGGAACTTCCTCGCGGATCGCGCGGTAGATGCGCTTTGGCTCGAAGAACAGCACGGGATCAGGATCGCGCAGCGCGGAAACCAGTAGACCCTTCGCGTCGTACGGCGAGCTCGGCATCACGACCTTGAGTCCCGGCGTGTGCGCGTAGATCGCTTCGGGCGAATCGCTGTGCAGTTCAGGAGCGTGAATGCCGCCGCCGACGGGAATGCGGATCGTCATCGGGACGGTGAACGCGCCGCGGGTGCGAGTGCGCATGCGCGCGGCGTGCGAGCAGATCTGGTCGTAGGCCGGCCCGAGGAATCCCTCGAACTGAATCTCGGGCACCGGATGCAGGCCGCCCATCGCCATGCCGATCGAGAGGCCGATGATTCCCGACTCCGCGAGCGGCGTGTCGAACACGCGGTTGCCGCCGAATCGCTTCTGCAGACCCTCGGTCACACGGAAGACGCCGCCATTGACGCCGATATCCTCGCCGAGAAGCACGATGTCGTGATTCTTCTCCATCTCTTGGATGAGAGCGAGGTTGATGGCCTGGACAAGATTGAGATTTGCCATGGTCGTAGTTCGTCGAGTTCGTTCAGTGCTGGGCAGCGGCGGCAGTGGCTTCGGCGGAGAGTTGCGCGGCGCGCGCCTGCGCTTCGGGCGGAAGTTGCGATGGGTCCTGACCGAGCGAGTGGGTGTGCATGGTGTCGCGCTGAATCAGAAGATCCTGCGGAGTTTCGGCGTACATCGAGTTGAAGAAATCTCCGCGCGTCGGTGCGGCAATACCTTCGGCGCGCACCACTGCTTCTGCGTTCTCGTGCTCGACCTGCTCCTGAAGCGCCGCTTCCTTGCCATCGTCCCACAGCTTGCGCGCAACCATGTAGTTGCGCAGGCGGATGATCGGATCGCGCGCCTTCCACGCGTCCACTTCCTCCTGATCGCGATAGCGCTTGGCGTCATCGGCGGTGGTGTGATCGCCAAGGCGATAGGTAACCATCTCAACGAAACACGGAGTTCCCGTCTTGCGGGCGTGCTCGATTGCGCGCTGCATGGTGTAGACGGTGGCGAAGATGTCATTGCCATCGCACTGCATGCACGGCATGCCGTACGAAAGTCCGCGTTGAGCGAAAGTCAGTCCAGCGCTGTTGATCTTGCTCGGGGTTGAGATCGCCCAGAAGTTGTTCTGGCAGACGAAGACCACGGGAATATGCAGGCTCGCCGCGAAATTGCAGGCCTCATGGAAGTCACCTTCGCTTGAGGCGCCGTCGCCGAAGAAAGTGCAGGCAATGCGATCCTCGCCGCGATACTTCGCCGCGAGCGTGAGGCCCGCCGCGTGCAGCATCTGCGTTCCAAGCGGAACATAAATCGGAGTCACCCAGTGCGGCTTGGGCATGGCGTTGCCGCGCTCGTCGCCCATCCAGTGAAGGAGAATCGCTTCCTTGGGAACGCCGCGCCAGAACAGGCCGCAGTTCTCGCGATAGCAGGTGACCATCCAGTCATCCTTGCGCAGCGCATACGCGGCGCCGAGACTGGTTGCCTCCTGGCCCATGTTCTGCGGATAGGTTCCCATTCGGCCAGAACGCTGAAGACGAAATGCAACATCGTCGAGCTGACGGCAGGAAACCATCGCGGCGTAAAGCTTGACGATGTCAGCGTCGGGAATGATGCACTTGCTGCCCACACCCCCAAGCTTCTCGTCGAAGTTGCCCTTCGCATCGAGAATCGAGATGTGTTCAATCTTGGCTTCGTAGGCGGTGGTGATTGGCATATTGCGCTCTCTTGCTGCCCTGTCCACGGTTCCGTCCGCGGTTCTGCGGAGGTGGTCGGGAAGTGTAGCAACGGATGCGCGCTATCCCTGACCAAGATGGACCGAGCCTGCCTGAGCGAAGGCCGACTCGAGGTCCGAGATCAGGTCACGCGGGTCCTCGAGACCGATCTGAAAACGAAGCAGCGCGCCCTCGTCGGTCCAAGGAGTGGCGACGCGTGATCCGCGCACATCACTCGCTACGACGAGGCTTTCGAAGCCACCCCATGACCAGCCCATACCGAAAAAGCGCAGTGACTCGAGAAATTCTTTGAGTTGCTCGCGACCACGCGGACTCGGCTTGAGCACGCAGCCGAAGAGGCCCGTTGCGCCCGAAAAGTCGCGCTTCCATATCGCATGGTCGGGATGCGAGGCCAGCGCCGGATGCAGCACGCGCGCGACCTCGGGCCGCGACTCAAGCCAGCGCGCAACCTCTAGTGCGCTTGCTTGATGACGCGCGAGTCGCACCTCCAACGAGCGCAGACCGCGCAAGCATGTCGAGCAGTCGTCGGGGTGCGCGTAGTGGCCGTGGGCTTCGGCGGTTTGCTTCACGCGCTTCCAGTGCGATTCGTCGCGCGCGACGATGGCGCCGAGAAGAATGTCGCTGTTGCCCGACTGGTACTTGGTCAATGCGTGAACCACGATATCGACGCCGTGTTCGATCGGACGAAAGTACAGCGGCGTTGCCCAACTGTTGTCGATGATCGTGGTGACGCCACGCGCGCGCGCCGCCGCCGCAATCGCTGGAACATCTTGAAACTCAAAGGTCAGCGATCCCGGAGACTCCATAAAAATCACCCGAGTGTTGGGTCGGATGAGCTTGTCGATCGCACCGCCGATGCGCGGGTCGTAAAAAGTTGTTTCGATGCCCATGCGCGGCAAGATCGCGTTGCAAAGAGTGCGCGTCGGGCCGTAGCACGAGTCGGTCATGAGCAGATGGTCGCCTGCGCAGAGCATCGCCAGCAGCGGAACTGAAACCGCGGCGAGTCCACTCTCGACGACGACCGCGCCCACGCCGCCGTCCAGTTGCGCAAGCATCGCCTCGAGTTCGCGCGAGTTTGGATTGGCCATCAGGCCGTAGATGTAAGAGCCAGTGCGCGTGTCAGCACGCACGGCGGCTTCAAGCGCATCGAGTGTCGGAAAAAGCACGGTCGAACCGCGGTGGATTGGTGTGTTCACGAATCCGTGTTGCGCACGAGGATTCCGTGCGTTGTGCACAAGCCGAGTACCGATGCTCTTGTTCGAACGAGTGTTGCATTCATCCATGTCTGTAATCCGAGCTCCTGAAACAAGTACATCGCCAAAAGAAGCGGCCGCAAATGCGACCGCTCAAAACACCTCTGCGACTGCGCGATTTACGGCTTGATGATCTTTGTAAGCGTGATGTTCTTGAATTCGATGTAGGCGCCTTCGCTCTGCAGCGCGATGCGGCCCTTGGTCACCTCGACGCTGGTGGCGATGTTCTGCACCAGTCCATTGACCCAGAGTTCAATCGTACCTTCGTTGACGACGATGCGGTAGTGATTCCACTCTCCCAGCGGCTTCTCGTTGGTTTCATGCAGTTTTACTGTGTGACGACCGTTGGTGCGCTTGGCATCGACTGTGGCTTTCACCTCGTCGATGTTCCAGAAATCGCCAGCGCTGCGTGATTCAAGTTGCGCCTCCATCGACTTCGGCCACACCTTATCTTCGCCAACCACGCGCAGCAGCACGCCGGAATTTCCCGGGCCCTGAGCGGGGTCAAAGCGCCAGTCGAGCTCGATGACGAAATTGTCGTAGAGCTCGATGGTTTCGATGTATCCGATCGGCCGGCCCGAGCATTGCAGCACGCCGTCCTTCACGGACCACACCGACAGTGGGTCCTTGGAATCCTTGATGAGATCGGGCACAAAGCCCTTCCATCCCGCAGTGTCTTTGCCGTTGAAGAGGGCGATTTTCTCGCCGACTTTGAGCGGCGTACCGTCCTTCATGAACTGGCCAGTCACCGCGCCGAGCTGCCCACTCGGAGGCGAGATCTTTGGGGAATCGCTGGTGGGCGTGGCCTGCAGCGCGGCCAGAAAGGGAACGGTGGCGAGGACGATGAGTGCGAGAAATTTCGAAGTGCGCATGGATGTCTCCGCGCGCACTGTAGCGGCTGATTCGAGGTAATCAGATCAGGGCTTGAATGCGTCGGCGGCCGTGGAGTTTCCAGCGCTGCGAAGTTCACGCCATGCACTGGCGACCTGCGCGCGCATGGCGCGATCGAGCCGTCTGCGCCCTTCCTTCATCACGGTCAGAACGGCGTTGCCCGCTTCGATGCGGCCGAGATCGCCGTCGTCCATGTTGCCCGCGGCGATCGCCGCCTCCGAGCTGGCGCGCAGAAGTTCTGCGGCGCTCGGTTCAACTGGAATCAGCGCGGTCAACGCACGATCGCGCATTTCGGTCGATTGCGTTCGCGCCAACTCACCCTCCAGCCGGCGACCTGCGTCGGTGTTGCCGAGATTCTGCTGGATGAGCGCGAGGGCGATGTACTGCGCGTCGAAGATTCGGTTCTCGCTCGCGAGGCGCTCGACGAGCGTGATCACTTCGACATAGCTGCGGCGAGCGGCGTTGGCGCAAGCGGAAAGTCCCACAAGTCGCGCGGCCTGCATGGCGACCAGCCTGTCGCGGGCAATGCCACTGTGACCAGCGAACTGCTCGAGAACACGGTCAAAGGCCGTGTTTGCCGACTGAACATCGTGCCAGGCGGCGAGACGGCCGGCGAGGAGTGCGTCGGCGGACTCCGTCAAGACTGCACGCAATTGCGCGCGGTGCGAACTCGGCAGCGGAGGAACGCCCGCCTGCCTCTCGCCGAAAGCCTCGCAGGCAACCGAGCCGTTTGGCCAGGGAATGCGGGTCAGGGTGTCGAATCGGGCGGTGATCTTTGCAAACGGCAGCGTCTGCTCGAGCCGCGCAAAACGGGCGAGTGCGACGGTGGACGCAGGGATGCGCTCGATGCCGAACGCGGTCTGCAGTTCCGAGAGCACGCGTTCATCTTCGATGAGTGACATGTCGGCGATGCCGGCGACGCGCGCCTCTTTCGCCATGATTCGCTCGTAAGAATGTTCTGCCTGCGCGTAACGGCGCGCTGAATCAACCTGAATCGACTCGACGATGGCAAGCTCGTCGTCACCCTTTGCACCGGCAACCGCTGCGAGAAAGCTCGTCTCGATCGGATGGGGCTCGGCCGTTGCGCCACTACGGAGGCCGGCGTTGGGAAGCGGACGCCAGAAGGGTCGACCACCAAGGCCTTCGAGTTCCTGCATCTCAGCGGCGCCGACAAAGCGGCCGAGCAGTGCGTCGGACGCAGAGTTCACGATTTCATGCATCGGTGTATTTGCGCGCGGACCCGCCACGTCGGGATGTGCGTTTACATCGACATATCCGCCCGCAAGTGCGCGAATGAGATCAGCGCGATCGACGCCGAGGATGGCCTCGATTTCCTTGAAGAGCTCCTCGTCGGCCTGCGTGCGCGCCTCGCGTGGATTTTCGTAGGCGGCCTTACTGCGAAGCTTGGCATCGGCGGCGGCGTAGGCGGCGGCGAGTCGAGTACGCTCGTCAACGGTCAGGCGCGAGGCGTTCTCGATGATGATGCGGAATTCATACGAAAGTGCCGTTGTTCCGCTCAGTTCGTAGGCCTGCACGATGTTGGCAAGCATGGCGTCAGCACGCTCTTCGCCAGCCACCGCAACCAGACCAGCGCGCGCATTGAGCACCGCGTCGCGAATGGTGATGACTTCGGTCACTGGCGGGGCTTCATAGAAATCGCTCGGCGGTCGCTCGGTCACCGCACCCGCGATGCGAATGCCCAACTCGCGCGCAACTCGCCGCGCATTAGGAGCGAGCGGACCGCGCATTGCGGCGATCTCAAGCAACTGGCGACGAACGAGGATGTGTCGCGACGAAGTATCGCGCGTGCGCAGGATCGCGTCAGTGGTTGCGCGAAACGCATCGATGCAGCCGGCGCGCTCGGGGCCGAGCGTGTTAGTGAGCCCTTCCCAAAGCTTGTCCTCGTCACGGCCATCGCCGTTCCATTGCTTGACATACCCAGCGTAAACGCGCTCCACTGCGGGCCATTCGGTGTCGGTGACCGCAAGGCAAGCGTCACTCCAAGCGATCACCTCGGCGAAACTCACATACGGCCGATCGTCGGAGAGTGAGATGTCGAACCACCCGAGATCGGCGTGTGCAGCCCGCGCTGTAAAGAGTGGCGCGCCGAGCACGAAAGCGTGGGCGGCGGCGAGGGCAATGGTGGAAACCACGGACTGAATGAAGGCTCGGTGAATCATCGGAATCTCTATCGGAAAGAAGTCGGTGGTTCCTTGGCGATCTGCGCGGCGTTGCGAAATGGACGGTGAAGGTGCGATGAGTCTGTGGTTATCTAGACCAGTGGCGGCACGGGAGTGAAGTTGGGCGCTGTGAGCGGACGGGGCGGAGCACGGCGGCATGTCGCTGCGTCGGCGAGATCACAGGTTTCGGCGCGCACGATCTACCATCCGCTTCATTATGCGACTCCGAATCCTCCTGTTCCCCATCCTGGCATTTCTCGTCATGGCGTTGCTCGCGCCCGTCGCCTACGCCGGCGATCTTTTGATGTGGTACGCGCAACCCGCTGAAAAATGGACGCAAGCGCTACCGATCGGCAATGGTCGTCTTGGTGGCATGGTGTTCGGCGATCAGTTCGGAACGATCCAGGTAAACGAGGACACGGTGTGGGCTGGCTCGGTCGTCGATCGCAATCGCACTCCCGCACCGGGCTCGCTTGCACGCGCGCGTGAGCTCTGGTTCAAGGGCGATGTCGTCGGCGCGCAACGCATCATGCAGGATGAGTTCATGACGCCTGAGGTCACGCGCAGTTACCAACCGCTCTGCACGGTGGGTACGCGTTGGAGCGAAACCTTGGCGAAGGTCGAGGATTTCCGCCGTTCGCTCGATCTCGCAACGGGCGTTGCGGAGACGACCTTCACTGCGGACGGCGCAAAGTACCGATGCCGCATGTTCGCCAGCGACGCGGACCAGGTGATCGTCGTGCGCTGGGAGGCGCTTGGTGACAAGCCGCTTCTTGCTGCGATCGCGCTTGGTCGTGACGAAGTCGTCGACGGTGAGAACGGCGTTTCTGATGAGAATGGAATCGAGTTCCACACGCAAACCGGTGTAGCGGTGAACGGCGAGTATCGCGGCGTGCGCTATGCATCCGCGGTCGGACTCAAGGTCGACGCGGCGATCGGCCAGCCGGTTGAGATCGCGGAGAAACCAGCGGATTCACCTGAGAAATCCACGGGGAAATCCACGGGGAAAGTCGAATCGATCGATCGCACCGCGACGCGTACGCGCGCCTACACCGTGGTCATCGCTGGCGGCACGGACTTCGTCGCACACATCAACCCTGCTGTTCGCGTGATGGATCCGAAGGTCTTTGCGATGAACACTGCGCGCGCCGCCATCGCGCGTCCGTTCGACGAGCTGCTCGCGCGACATGTTGCGTCGCACGCTGCGTTGATGTCGCGCGTGTCGCTCGATATCGGCACGAACGCGCAGGTCGCGAAGGCGACCGATGTGCGCCTCGCTGAGTTCAAGGCGGGCGCCGAAGATCCTGCGCTGCTCGCGCTCTACTTTCAGTTCGGCCGCTACCTGCTCGCGTCATGCTCGCGTCCGGGCGATATGCCGTCGAACCTACAAGGACTGTGGAACGAGCACCTCGCCGCGCCGTGGAGCGCCGATTACCACATCAACATCAACATCCAGATGAACTACTGGCACGCTGAGAGCGCGAACCTCGCCGAGTGCCACGAGCCACTCTTCGACTTCGCTGAGCGCTTGGCCGAAATTGGCCGTGTTTCCGCGAAAAAACTCTACGAGATGAAGGGCTTCGTTGCGCACCACACCAGCGACGCATGGGCGTTCACTGAGCCGATCGGCGACACGGTGTGGGGCATGTGGCCTCACGGCGGCGGCTGGCTTACGCGGCATTTCTGGGAGCACTACGCGCACTCGGGCGACGAGGCCTTCCTGCGCGAGCGCGCGTGGCCGATGCTGCGCGGCGCGGCGGAGTTCTACGTCGACTACCTCGTCGAGGATCCCGCGACGCACAGGCTGGTGTCGGGCCCGAGCTCGTCGCCGGAGAACACGTTCATCACCGCCGACGGGCAGCACGCGAACATCGGCATGGGCAACTCGATGGACCAGGAGATCGTGTGGGATGTGTTCACGAACCTGCTCGATGCCGCGACGGTGCTTGGGAACGACAAGGACCCGCTCGTCGCGCGCGTCAAGCAGGCGCGCGCGCAGCTCGCGTGGCCCGAGATCGGCGCAGACGGACGACTGATGGAATGGGCGCGCCCCTTCGGCGAGGCCGAGCCCGGGCACCGTCACATCTCGCATCTCTTCGGCCTGCATCCGGGCGCGCAGTTCACCCGCGACATCACGCCGCAGCTGCTCGACGCCGCGCGAAAAACGCTTGATTTCCGCCTCGCCAACGGTGGCGGACACACGGGCTGGAGCCGCGCGTGGCTGATCAATTTCTTCGCGCGTCTGGGCGACGGCAAGGCGGTCGATGACAATCTGCGCGCGCTGCTGTCGAAGTCGACGCTGCCCAATCTGTTCGACGACCACCCACCGTTCCAGATCGACGGAAACTTCGGTGGCGCGGCTGGCATCGTCGAGGCACTCGTGCAGTCGCACGTTGCCGAGCAGGACGCGTTCGCGCCTGGAAAGATGCCGCGCTACATCGTCGATGTGCTGCCCGCGCTGGCGCCATCGTGGACGACGGGCGAAGTACGCGGCCTGCGCGCGCGCGGCGGCGTGACGGTCACGAAACTCGCCTGGAACCCGAGCACGATCCGCGTCGAGCTCAGCGCGCCCGGTCGAACTTCGATCCGCGTGCGTCCACCGCTCGGCTGGACGATGGCCGGCGTCAAGCGCGATCCACAGGGCGCGTTCGAGGTGCGGCCGCAGTCCGCGCCGAACTTCGCAAGCAATGTCGCAATCGACTTCGTGCGGCTGCCTGATTGAGCTTAAGGCGAAAAGCACCAAAGGGAGCCGCTGCAGCGGCGACCGCAAAAACCACCAAGGCTCGCCCTTTCAGCCCACGATAGCCTGGGCATCCCCGCGGCAATCGCTCGCGGCGATGTACCCGTGCGCCACGCGCTGAATGCACTGTGCGCGGCCGAAAGTGATTGATTTTTCAGCAGCGACCTTCACCGCGTGCCCGCGCTTTGCCAGTTCATCGATCGTCGCCTGTGGAAAGCCGGGCTCGACATCGAGCTTGAGTCCGTCGCTCACCTGCCACCGCGGTGCGTCGAGCGCGGCCTGCGGATTTGCGCGGTGATCCTCGATGCGCGACGCGATCTGCAGCTGGCCCTGCGGCTGCATGTAGCCGCCCATGCAGCCGAACGCGATGTGCGGCCGCGCCGCGCCGGTCTTCGGGTCGCGCTTCACCAGCATGCCTGGAATGATCGTGTGGTACGGCAGTTTCGCAGGCGCGTATTCGTTCACATGTGCCTTTTCGAGCGTGAAGCACGCGCCGCGATTCTGCATCGCGATGCCTGTGCCGGGAATCACGACGCCCGAGCCCCAGCCCTCGTAGTTCGACTGGATGAGCGAGACCATGTTGCCGTATTTGTCCGCTGTACAAAGCAGAATGGTGCCGCCGGTCTTCGGTGGTCCGTGCTCGAAATCCTGCGCCTTTGCAGGATCGATCTCGGCGGCGAGTTTGGCGAGATACGCGCGCGCGAGCAAATCCTCGGGCTTCACTCGCATCGCGGCGGGGTCGCCAACCTCACGGTGCACTTCGCGAAACGCGAGCTTCATCGCCTCGGCGGCGAGATGCACGCTGTCGGCGCAGTCGGGCGCGAGATCGGCGAAACGCGGATTCGCCCGCGATTCATCGAGAATTCCTCGCACCATCTGCGCGGCGATGCCTTGGCCATTGGGCGCAATCGCAAGCATTGTGGACTGCCCAAACGGCGACTCCAATGGCGTGGTCCAGCGCGCCTCGTGGGCGGCAAGGTCGTTCTCATCGAGAAATCCGCCGTCGTTGCGCGCGGCGTCGGCGATGCGCTTGGCGATTTCGCCGGAGTAAAACGCGGCGCCCTCAGTGTTGGCGATCAGCTCGAGCGTGCGCGCGTGATCGGCGAACACCACGCGTTCGGCGGCGTGCGGCGCGCGACCGTTGGCGGCGAACACCCGCTTCCACTCGGGAAATTCTGCGAGTTTCGGATACGCGCGCGCCCACAGGTCCGCCGTGCGCGGCGCGACGAGGTAGCCGTCGCGTGCATGGCGAATAGCTGGTTCAAGCAGCTCGGCGAACGAGAGCTTGCCGAAGCGCTTCCACAGCGCAACCCAACCCGACACCGCGCCCGGCACCGTGATCGGACCCCAGCCGCGCTTAGGCATGCCGACCTGCCCATCGAACGCGCTGCGCAGTTGCCGCGCGGGCGAACGGCCGGAGGCGTTGAGGCCAACGACCTCACCGCCAAAGATCCCGAGGACAAATCCGTCGCTGCCGATCCCGTTGGTCGTCGGTTCGAGCACGGTCATTGCCGCGGCCGTTGCCACAGCCGCATCAGCCGCGGTTCCTCCGCGGCGCAACATCTCCATCCCCGCCTGCGCCGCAAGTGGTTGGCTGGTCGCAACCGCCATCGAGCCGCACACCGCAGGACGGCGCGCGTCGTAAGGGAGATTCCAGTCGATCGTGGCTGAGTTCTCGGCTGTTTCTTGCATGCGATTCTCCTGCGCGGATTGTCGCGGGTTGCTTGCGCGATCACGCGCAGCCTACCCTGCGCACCTGTCCACAACGATTGCTGTGGTACAACAACCGCCCACGCCACGAAGGCGTTCGGAAGGAACCACGATGGCCGGAGTCAGGCAACCCTCGGACAAAAGTCACTTCCTGCTTCCCGACCTCGGCGAGGGTCTCGCGGAGGCGGAACTCATTGACTGGAAGGTCAAGGCCGGCGATGTCGTGAAGGAATCACAGACGATCGCCGAAATGCAGACCGACAAGGCGCTCGTCGAGGTCCCGACCCCTTGGGCCGGCACGATCACCGAGCTCTGCGGCAAGGCTGGCGATGTGATCCCAGTCGGCGCAGTACTTGTGCGATACGCGGCAAAAACCGCCAGCGCCGCCGCCACCAGCGTAAAGGCGAGCGCAACCGCCACCGCAACCGCTAGCAGCAGCAGCGCGTCATCAAGTTCGAATGGTAATTCCTGCATGTCTAGCCAGATTGCTGCAGGAACTCCAACCGCCGACCAAGGCACCGTCGTCGGAACCATGACTGGATCGCTGACGGTGAGCGAACGCTTCGCACGACGCGCGCCCGAGACAATCGAAGTTTCGCGCGACGGTAAGGCAATGGCGACTCCCGCCGTACGAGGCCTGGCCAGGAAATTCGGCGTCGACATCCAAAAGGTGCAAGGAACTGGCCGCGGCGGACGAGTGACCGCAAGTGATGTCGGAGCGTTTGCCCAAGATGGCGTGGCTGTTTCGAGCGCGCCTGCGTCTGCTGGCTTTGCGCCGCGAAACGCGACCATCACACCTGGCGCGGTCTACATCGACCAGAACGATGTTGCGCAGCGCGTGCCCTTCCGCGGCGTGCGGCGCAAGATCGCCGAGGCGCTTTCGCGCAGCGTGCAAACCGCCGTGCATTTCACCGTCGTCGACGAGGCTGATGTGACGGCGCTCGAAGCAAAGCGTCGCGAATATTCGAAGGTCGTCGGCGAAAAACTCTCGATGCTTCCCTTCGTCATGGCGGCGATTTGCCGCGCGCTGAAGAAGCATCCGTCGCTGAACGCCATCGTCGATGATGCGAAGAACGAGATCATCCTGAAGAGCGCGGTCAACCTCGGCTGCGCGGTCGACACCGATGCGGGGCTGATGGTGCCCGTCATCCGAAACGCCGGCGCGCTGGCACCCGTGCAACTTGCGCAGTCGGTGAAAACGCTGGCAGCCAAGTGCAAAGACCGCACCATCACCCGCGAGGAATCGCTCGGCGGAACCTTCACCATCTCGAATGTTGGCAGCTACGGGGGGATGTTCGCCACGCCGATCATCAACTACCCCGAGGTCGCAATCATCGCAGTTGGACGGGCAAAGGAGCGGGTCTGCGTGAAGGACGGCAAGTTCTACGCTGGGTTGGTGCTGCCGCTTTCGCTGTCGTGCGACCATCGAGTGGTCGACGGCGCTGAGGGCGCGCGGTTTCTCAACACGGTCGTGAAACTGCTTGAGGATCCAGACGCCATTTTGCCGTGATCGCCGCCCGAAGAAGATTGATTTACTCGCCGCTGCGAAGTCGATGAAGGTCACCCCATGCGAAATGCGCTTTCCATCCTGATCTCTTCGCTCGCACTCGCTGCCTGCGTGTCCACCCCCAACGACACCGCCGCGGGGGCGTCTACGAAGACGCCGGCGCCTTCACCTGCGCTTGATCCTGAGCGCATCACCAAACTCGACTTTTACGGCGGTCGCTGCGTCGGCGAACCATCGATGGATGGTGTCGAGGGCGTGACCGGAGCCCAACTCGATGTTGGCCTGGCCTTCGTCGCCGAGCTCTACCTCAGCGCCGGAACTGGATTCGCCTGGACGGCACGCGGCTACGACGAATCGATCGTGACGCTTGCCGAAGAACGCACGCGCCCAGTCCGCGGCTCTGATGCGGTAGGTGCGAAGCAGATGCACACGATGAACTTCAAGGCGCTGAAGCCGGGCAAGACCACCATCACCTTTGAGCTGAAGCGCCCGTGGGAAAGCACCACGCCGCCAGCCGAGGTTCGGCGCACGACGATCTATGTGAAGTGATGGGCCGTGAACTGCTCGCCGCGCGTTCGTGAACTGCTCGCCGCAGGGTGCGGCCGATTTCCGAAGGAACGAGCAAATGGCAATCGAACGAATCTCCGGGGAATGCAGGGTGATGTTCGCCTTTGAGGCGGGCTTTGCCGTGGATCTCGCGCGGGCGGAGTCGCGCCTGCCCGCGTCGGCGCGTGACGCGCTTCCACAAAGCCGCCGCGTTCCTGCGGACTCCGACTTCACACAGAAGCCGCTGCGCATTGCCGTCGAGCGCGCGATTCATTCCATCGATGGCTTCACGACTGCGCCGCTTGTCGAAACGACGATCTACGATTTCGGCGCGATTTCAGTCACTTTCCGCGTGCCCTTCGATGGCGATCTTCCGAAGTTGGCCGTGCTTGCCGCGGCGCTGTGGAACAATCGCATGCTTGCGAACGCCGCGCGCATCGTTGTCGAGGAGACAATCGCCACGCTGGGCGACACGATCACGCGATCCGAACTTCGGGTTTCCGCCGAGGATTTCGTAGTGTTTGTCGTCGACCCCGCTTCGTGCGCAGCCAGCGCGCCGACCGTCGCCGAGTTCGGCGCCGCCAACCTCGCCGCATTGCTTCGTCTTGAAGACAAGCCGCTGTCGGCCGAGGAAATCGCCGACGCCGTGCAATTTCCGCTCGCCTACGGGCCGCGCGACCTGGTGCTAGTGGACTGGGCGGCGGCCTTCATCGTCGACGCCGAGCCTGCCGCCACCCTCGCCGTGCTTGAACACGCCAATGTGCAGCTCGCCGAACTCAAGCATCTCGACAGCGAGCTCGACCGAGGCCTCGACCAGGTGTGGACGATGCTCAACGACCGCTCGCTGTTCCGGCCGTTTCGCCTGCGCTCGAACCTACGAAAGCTCGCCGAACTTGAGCTCGAAGGCGCCGCGCTGTTCGACGGCGTGACCAACGCGCTCAAGCTCTTCGGCGACCAGCATCTCGCGCGGGTGCAGCGCGCAGCGGGCAGGCGCTTTCGCATCGAGGACTGGGAACAAAGCGTTTCGCGCAAGCTTTCCACACTCGGTTCGATCAGCGAACGCCTGGAATCAAGGCAATCGCAGTACCGCAGCGAAGTCCTCGAGTGGATCATCATCATGCTGATCCTCTTTGAGATCCTGCAGACGCTGATTCGATGATCGCGGGCGATCGTTCCCGTACCGAACAAACCATGGACGAGTCTTGGCCTGCGCGAAGATTCTCGGGCGTGCCGCGCGCGTGACCGACCCCGCTGCGCGACCACGAATCCAAGCACGGGTCCGCGGGAGCACAGGCGTACGGACGCCTCCTCCTTCTGGTCAACGAGCCACGATCGTCCGTCGGTGACCTCGCAAAGGATGAGCCACTGGCGTATCCTCCGATCCATGCGTTCGATGATCCGCAAGATTTCCCTGCTCGCGCCGCTCGCGCTTGCCACCGTCGCCTTGGCTCAGGCCGAGAAGCCTCCTGAGCCGAGTTTTACTCCGCAGACCAACCCGGTCGTCGGCTACTTGGTGATGGCCATTCTCGTCGGCCTCGTCGTGACGGTTTCACTGATACCGTCGAAGCGTTCGCACACCGATACCTGAACAGATCCCCGCGATGAAACGACGACCAAGCACCATGCGCATCCTTCTCGCCGCAAACATCGCGGCACTGGGCGCGTTGGCGGTTGTCGAACTCTCCGCGCCCGCCCTCGCGCAGGCTGTTCGCGCGCGCAGCACCTATACCGCTGCGGCCGGACGCATCGCCGGAACCGAGACGCATGTCGTCTATGTCGTCGACGAAACCACGCAGGAAGTGCTCGCTGTGCAGTGGGATCCGCAGGTCAAGCAGCTCAAGGGTCTCGGATTCCGAAGCCTCGCCGTCGATGCCGCGGATGTCGGCCGACCTCGTTCGAATTAATCGCCACCACCAAATCACATGCGACTTCCTCAAACCATCCTCGCCACCAGCGCCATCGCCATCACAGCGATTGCCATCGTTGAGGCGGGTCGCCTGCATCCGACCGCCGAAGCTGGCACGGCGTCGATGGGCATCGGCGGCTACACCGCCATCACCGCGTCTGTTGGACAAGGGTCGGATGTATCGCCGGTCGAGATTCTGTATGTCCTCGACAACCGCAGCGAAACCATGCTGGTTTATAGCGTCGAAGTGCAAGTGGACCGCCGCATGGTGCTTCTTGGTGGGGCAAGTTTGCCCGCCCTGTTCCGCGCCGGTCGCGGCTGAGAGGCTTCGATGAACTGCGGCGAAATGCTTGAAATTCCGCTTCCTCCGCGACGCGCCGTCGACTCGGTCATGGCAACTCGACGCGCCGAAGGCTTCGGCAAGCGGTCGATCAAGACATCATCCAAGAACTATGCCCTCCGCTTGGCGATCAGCATGACTGATCTCACCACGCTCGAGGGAAAGGATTCACCAGAGAAGATCCGAGCGATCTGCCAGAAGGCGATGTCGCCCGCGCCCGCACTTTCGCGCGTGCTTGAGGCGGCGGGCCTCGCGCCGATTCCTTCGGTCGGCGCCATCTGCGTCTACCCGTCGCTGGTGAAGGTTGCCCGTGAGTCGCTCGTTGGCTCCACGGTCAAGATTGCTTCGGTCGCGACCGGATTTCCCAGCGGTCAGTTTCCTTTGGACCTCCGCCTCGATGATGTGCGTCGCGCTGTCGGCGATGGCGCCGATGAAATCGACATGGTCATCAGCCGCGGCGCGTTCCTCTCCGGCGACTATCGGCGGGTTGCTGACGAGATCGCACGAGTCAAGGAGGCTTGCGGCAAGGCGCAGCTGAAGGTCATCCTTGAAACCGGCGAGCTCGAAACCCTCGATGCCGTGCGCTACGCCAGCGACATCGCCATCCGCGCCTCCCTTTTTGCCGGTGGGTTCGCCGCCGGGTTCGCCGGACGGGTTGCCGATGGCGAGGTGTTCATCAAGACCTCAACCGGCAAGGTTACTCCCGCCGCAACGATGCCCGTCATTCTTGTGATGCTCGAGGCGATTCGCGACGCCTACCGCGAAACTGGGGTGCGCATCGGCATGAAGCCTGCGGGCGGAATCCGGACTGCCAAGGCTGCAATCGCGCAGTTGGTCATGGTGAACGAAACCCTCGGCGGGGAGTGGTTGCACCCTCACCTGTTTCGCTTTGGCGCCTCGACGCTGCTCAACGATTTACTCCGACAGATCGCCCGACTGCAGCGCGGCGGTTACGCGGCGCGCGACGATTTTGCCGAGGCGTGATCGTGGAAGAATTCCAAAGGGAATCTTCATTATTGTTCAAAATTGTTGGCGAGCCGCGATGGCCGTGCGGATTTCAAAAAACTTCAGGGGAGCGCAAAATACGCGCGCGGCTTTCGCGTATCTTCCGACCCTCGCGTTTCATTTCTTCGCTGGGCTCGCACCTGGCATTCATCCCGTTTCCCGAAACCTCGCCACAAGTGGTGGTCTAGTCGATGGCATTGCTGCGTCCATATGTTCCTCAGCGCGAAAGCGCCTGCCCGCAGGGAAGCGGACCGATGATTGTTCGGTGCGGGGTGGTTTCTAATCCATGTGCATGCGCGGTTTGGACACGCGCGGGAACGGATGGTTCCCGTGGCTGAAGTCATTCCAGCGGCTAAGCGGGAGCGGCATCACGCGGGCGAATTCCTGCACGGATATCGCGTCCGCAAGTGGCTCGGCGACGGCGCATTCAGCGTCGTCTATCTAGTCGAGGACCCCAAGACTCATGTCCAGTACGCGCTGAAGCATGTGATTTCGGAAGGCGAAAAAGAAGACCGATATCTCGATCAGCTGCGCATGGAGTGGGAGGCGGGCCGCAAGCTCAAGCACCCAAACATCCGCGACATCGTCGACCTCCGGGGCGACCAGTCCTTCGGCTTCATCAAGAAGCCTGGCAAGGACCTTGCGTTGGTGATGGAGATGATCGACGCCCCGTCGCTCGAAGATCTCCTGTTGAAGAACGAGCCACGGTTCTCGATCGCCCAGTGGATCGGCATCTTCCGTGATGTTGCCAACGCCTTCGTGCATATCCACGAAAAGGGCTTCG
>QWPT01000001.1:69559-87706 GCA_003671075.1 Planctomycetota bacterium | reverse complement strand
GGCCCAATCGGGCTCCCACACTGCATAACCGCCGAGAAACGCGTTGGAATTCGCGCCGAGCACGCAGCCGGATGGAATTTCTTTGAGCGCCTTCGAGTTGCCGCCGCCGAGCACCACGACATCAGGCAACAACGCCGCGTGTAACAGGCGGGCGCATTCGGCGACATTCCCGCGCCACTTGCGGGTTCCATCGCGCTCGCGGCCGCGGATGCCAACATAGTCCTCAAACGAGCGACCCTTCTTGAAGGGCAGATGCGCGAGTTCCATGGGAAGAACATTGCGGCCGACGATCATGCAGCTGCCTAGGCCGGTTCCAAGTCCAAGGAACAGCATCCGCTCGTTGGTGAGCCCGGCCGCGCGATGACTGCCGATCGCCTGCATCGCGGCATCGTTGAGGAGCTTGACCGGCACGCCAAATGCGGCGCGGTAGTCGAAGTCCTTCCAGCCTGGCCCCAGATTCACTGGATCACGCAGCGGTCGGCCATTTTTGATCGGCGTGGGTAGGCCGATGGTGATGGCGTCGACCTTCTGCCCGCCCAGGAGCATGCCCATGTCGGCGACGAGTTGTTGCGGTGTGTACTGCAGCCCCGACGGGGTAGCGCGCTTGTCATCCCAGTGAGCGCAACGGGCCTTGGCGTTGGTACCGCCAATGTCGAGCGCGCAAATGATGCGATTGGTGGAAGAAGTCGAACTTGCGGCGGCTGGGGCAACGGTCATGCCGTTGATTGTGTCGGACAAACTGTCGCTCGGGACTGCTTTCGCGATCCGCCGCGCAAGAAACTACAACTTCAGTCGCACGGGCAGCTGCACTTCCGACCACTTGACGCGGTTGGCGATGTACGGGCCGTTGTAGTGAAACGCCCTTGGCTCGCCGGCGATTTCGTAGTTCGGATGCTCAGCCAGCCAGCCATGCAGGAGCCCGAGCCCCTTCTCGACCACGCCGGTTCCGTACGCCCCGTTCATTCCGATCGACAACACCTCGAGTGCGGGCCGATCGGTCACCACCACGCTGCCGTCCTTACCAACCGGGGCAAGCGCACTGGTGCGGTAGAGAAAGCTCATGGTCCACGACATCGAGTCCTGCTTGGCCTGAACGCCGGTCGCGGGATCGAACAGACCGCGGTAGTCCATCTCGACCGGGCTGGTCATGGCGATGTCGTTGCGCTTGATGTGGTTGAACAACGGGAAAAAGCCCATGTTCATCCCAATTCCCGGCGAGCCGCTCGATGCGTATTCGGCGCGGCGGACGGCGGGGTACTTCTTCAGGTCGATCGCTCCGGGAGGGGTTGGCTCGGGGTAACCGGCGGGAAGCGGCGACTCGATACGCGACGGCCCGAAGCGGAACTCGCCATCGCGAATCTCGATCTGCGCCTTGGTATCGCCGCCCACACGCGTGACTTGCGCGGGAGTGCGCTCCGGATTCGGCGATTCGGCGCCCTGCTCGGAGGCGCGGCCGGAGTGGGTGGCGATGACGGCCGTCTGCGGGGCGCTGTCGGTGGTCGTACTCGTGGTCGTACCCGTGGTCGTACTCGTGGCCGGCCGCGCGACGACAGGTTCGGTCGCCAACTCCCTTGGCTTTACTGGGTCGGGAATCTTGGCCGGATCGGTCTCGTAGGAGACGCATGCGGTCAATGGCAAGAGGGCGATGGCGAGAAGCGCTCGAATCATGCGCTCGGTTTCGCTGCGAACGCGAGATGGGATTCGCCGCAGTAAGATCGAACTCGTGAATCAGACGCCATTCGCGTATGCCCCCGCGCCCGAAAGTGTGCGACCCGTGCTCAAGCCTGCCTACGGCCTCTTCATCGGCGGCAAGTTCGTCGAACCGAGGTCGGGGAAGAGCTTCAAGACGATCAATCCCGCCACGGAGGAATCGATCGCCATGGTGGCCGACGCCGGCGCCGAAGATGTCGCTCGCGCGGTGGCCGCGGCGCGCAAGGCCCTGCCCGCGTGGTCGAAGACGAAGCCAGCCGAGCGCGCCAAGTTGTTGTTCCGCGTTGCGCGACGCATCCAAGAGCGATCGCGCGAACTGGCTGTGCTCGAGTCGATGAACGGCGGCAAGCCGATCCGAGAAAGCCGCGACGAAGATCTACCGCTGGTCGCGCAGCATTTCTTCCATCACGCCGGCTGGTGCGACAAGTTGATGTACGCCTTCGCGGGCGCAACCGCGCATCCGATCGGCGTGTGCGGACAGATCATCCCTTGGAACTTTCCGCTGATGATGGCGGCGTGGAAGCTAGCGCCGGCGCTGGCCTGCGGCAACACCTGCGTGTTGAAGCCCGCCGAAACGACACCGCTCACCGCGCTCATGCTTGGGGAAATCCTGCAGGAATGCGGACTGCCCGACGGCGTGGTGAACATCGTGACTGGCGGACCTGATGCAGGCCGCGCAATCACCGCGCTGGCCGGCCGCGGCGTGGACAAGATTGCGTTCACTGGTTCGACCGAAGTCGGCAAGGCGATCGCTAAATCAGTCGCAGGAACTGGAACCAAGCTCACCCTCGAACTCGGCGGCAAGAGCCCAAACATTGTGTTCGCCGACGCCGCGCTCGATCAAGCTGTCGAGGGCGTCGTGAGCGGAATCTGGTTCAACCAGGGCCATGTGTGCTGCGCCGGATCGCGCCTGTTCCTCGAGGAATCTATTCACGACGACTTCATCGAGCGACTCAAGGCGCGCATGAAGATGCTGCGCGTTGGTGATCCGCTCGACAAAAACACCGATGTCGGCGCGATCAACTCGAAGTCGCAGCTTGAAGTGATCAACCGTTTCGTAAGCGCGGGTTCGGCAGAAGGCGCGCAAAAATTCGAGGTTTCCTGCGATCTGCCTAAGAAGGGATTCTGGTGCCGGCCTGCGCTGTTCACCGGCGTGCAGCCTTCGCACACCATCGCGCGCGAAGAGATCTTCGGCCCCGTGCTCAGCGTGATGACCTTTCGCACGCCCGAGGAAGCGGTGCAACGCGCCAACAACACCACCTATGGACTCAGTGCCGGCGTGTGGACCGAGAAGGCCGCACGCGCGCTGGAAATGTCCAATCGCCTGAGCGCGGGCGTGGTGTGGCTCAACACTTTCAATCGCTTCGACGCCACCGCGCCGTTCGGCGGCTACCGGGAATCAGGCTTCGGCCGCGAGGGTGGACGGCAAGGCCTCATGTCGTATGTGAAGCTTGCAAACGCAAAGAAGAAGACCGGAGGCAAGCGATGACCGCTGCACGCATCGAGGTCGCCAAGACCCTCAAGCTGTATATGAACGGCGGATTTCCCCGCAGCGAAAGCGGACGAACAATTCCGATCAAGGATGCGAAGGGCCGTGTGGTTGCTCACGCGTCGCACGCGAGCCGCAAGGATTTGCGCGACGCCGTTGAGGCTGCGCACGCCGCGCAAATCAAGTGGGCCGCCGCGACTGCGTACAACCGTGGACAGGTGATCTATCGCATCGCCGAAATGCTCGAGGCGCGCCGCTCTGAATTGGTGTCGCTGATTTGCTCGATCGAAGGACGCACCAAGGCCGACGCCACTCGCGAAGTCGATCACGCAATCGACCGCACCGTGTGCTTCGCGGGATGGACCGACAAAATCGCTGCGGTGCTGGGCGGCAAGCAGCCGGTTGCGGGGCCGTACTTCGTGTTCACGATGCCGGAGGCAACCGGCACCGTTGCTGTAGTCGTTCCCGACTGTACTCCGCTGCTTTCGCTGATTTCACTGGTGTTGCCAGTGATTTCCGCAGGAAACGCCGCGATCGTTATTGCACCGATGACCAACGCGCCGCTCGCGCTCGCCGTTGGCGAAGCGCTCGCGACCAGCGATGTGCCCGCTGGCGTTGTCAATATTCTCACTGGCCCGCGCACTGAACTCTGCCCGTGGATCGCATCGCATCGCGACATCGCCGCGATTAGTGGCGCGTTTCTCGCGCAGGCCGACGCGAAGTCGCTCGAGATCGGCTGCGCAGAAAACCTCAAGCGCGTGCACATGCATCACGACGCACCTGATTTCGACGACGACGCCTTCTGGCACTCGCCGTTCGCGATTGCGCCGTTCGTCGAACTCAAGACGGTGTGGCATCCAAGCGCGCTCTAGTTCCGCTGCATTTACAGGTGTTTTTGCTCTTCACTCTGTCTGTCGAAGCACAGAAGCCACAACAGCGAACTTCAACTGACCGTGATATCCGGCAGTACGCCATTGGGCGCAAACACGCAGATTTCGTTCTCGCCCGCGCGAACGAGTGATGCTGACAGTGTTGCATGACGCAAGCGACGCGCGCGCTTTGCCCCGTCGACGACTCCACTTTCGCCGTCCTGCACAAGCACTGATTTGCCGTTCACAAACACCATCGCAACTTCGCCAACGGCGAACGCGCATGCAAGTTCGAGCGCGCGCGGTGCGTCAACGCGAAACCACGACCGGAACCATGTCGGCACGCCTGCATCTTTTGCAGCCGCCTTTTTCGGTACGCCCTTCGCACTGGCCCAGCTCGCTGGCGGCGAGACGCGCGCGAACGCCCATTCGGCCGCGACCTCGCCGCGCACCGAGAAAAACTCGATCTCCTTGCTCAACTTCGCAAGCTTGTCGCAGTCAGTGCCGAGGTCGAGAAGCACCGTGTTCGCGCCAGCCTCGAGCTTGGCCAACTTCGCCTTGGGCGGCTTCTCGCCCTTCGCGAGTTTCGTCGGCCGCATCGGCGAGAGCTTTGCGCCGTCGAGCACGATGTACTCAGGCCACATGCGCGCGTCGATTCCAGCGAGAAGCTCGCCATTCAACCGCAGCGCGCAGCCAAACTCCACCGCGAGCGCGCGCCACCAATCGGGAATGCGCATGGCAACCGCTTCGGTGCGCGCCGCGAAAGTCCAGCGCAGCGTGCGTGCCTGGCGCGTGCTGTCGCGCATGTCGTAGCCGTAGACGAAGCGTCCGATCGTGGTGGCGTCGAAGGCAGGACGCATGACCTGCTCGCACTTGACGCCCTTGAGCGGCGCGAGATCGAGCAGCGGACCGAACACGCCTGTCGCCGACACGCCGCGATCGCACACTTCCGCAACGATCGTGATCATGCCTGCCTTTGCTGCGCTGCGCTCGATGCGCGTGATTCCCGCCGAATGTGCGAACACTGCCGTTGTTGCCGCCTTGCCCTTCACCCGCGCTCGGTAGTACCCGACGCACGAATCTACACCCAGCGCACCGAGCGACTTCGGCACCGTCATGCCAGCGAATCGCGCGTGAGTCGCGTCAAGCAAATCTGCCTCCGTGATGCGCTGCACGAATGACGGCGATAGCGCGGGCGCAACGGGCGTCGTTACGGGCTTTGCCTTTGCCATCGAAACTGTTGCGTCAGCCGCGATGCGCACCAGAACGGCGCCGTGTTGATCAACAAACTCAATCGCGTCGGTTGCGATACCAACCCCCGCCGCCATTGCGTGAGTCACCGCAACAAAACGCAGCCCGCGCACCTTGACCGCTTTGGGCGCCGCGCCATCAGCGGGAACCGCAAAAACCATCGTGCTTCCATCGACCTTGACCGTCAACTTCGCGCGCGCGTTTCCTGCAACAACAACGATGTCGCCAAGCAGCGCAACCAGCGAACCAGTGCAACGATCGAGCCGCGCGCCATTGATCACAATGTCACTGGCGTAGAAGTCGATACCGCTAGGACTCTCGGCCTCGACGATTTGCTTGGTGGCGTCGGCGCAAATGTGCGTCCATGATTTTGCTGATGCATTTGCAGATGATGTTGCATGCGAAGTCGTCTGAGCGCTCGACTTCTTCGCATTCGGCCGCTCTTTGCGCGCTGCCAGCGGACGGGTACGGTCGCACACGATCGACAGCCGCTCGTTCGCTGTGCCCCTGAGCGTGCTGACCGAAAGCTCCGGCGAGTTGGCTGCGAGCGGATTCAGCGTTGGCGCATTCGACGATGACGCGTCGGGAGTCAGCGACGCAAACAATTCAGCGAAGCTGCTGGCGAACACCAACGCGCGCCGCATCCCGTGAGTTTCCTGCGGCGGAAGTTCAGCGCGTCGATGATCGCTGGTCGCGCCGCGATGACGCGTGGCAACCACTTCAAACACGAAGTCGCTGCGAGCGGCGACGGCGGCACTGGCCATCCGCGCCCACTCCGCGCCCGCGACCTGATCCGATCCGTCCACGCAAGTCGAATCCTGAATGATCAGCGGCGGCGCATCTAAATGCACCTGACGCAACTCGTCGACCGTGCGTCCAATCTCTACCGGATTGAGCCATCCATCGATCATGCCGTCATGCGCGTACCAACAACTGTTGGCCGTAAACAACGGAACTTCGACGCCGACCTCGCGCGCAAATCGCACCAGCGAGGCGAAGTACGCGTCGCCGACCTTCGCGTCCAAGCAGCGCCAGTCGTCCTCGATTCCAACGGCGATGACTGGCCGCGGCGACCGATTGCCGCTGCTGTTGCGCGTTGCTTGCAAGTCGACAAACTCATCTGCCACCCGACGCCAAAACCTGCTGACGCGATCAAGAAACGCTGGATTCGCCTCGCGTACGCGATCGCCGGCGAACTCGCTGATCCAAGCCGGCAATCCTCCGCGGGCGAACGACCCGCCCACGCACGGCCCAATTCGCAGCGCAACCTTGAGCCCGGCCGCCCCCGCCGCCACAACCGCGTCGCGCACCGAACGATCGTCGTCGAACGCAAATCGCCCCGCAGTCGGCTCATGGATCAGCCACGGCACTCGGATGACAACGCTGTTGAACCCCGCCTTCCGCAACTCCGCCAGCACCACTGACCAATCTGACCGATCGACCAGCGTCGCGTCGAACGATGCCGCCACCAATGGAAAGCGGACCGCCTTGCCACGACCACTTTGCAGGAGAAAACTCTTTGAATCGAACGAGACTGCGGGCATGGAAGTCCTGGTTGAGGCGTTACGACGCTCCACGACTCTCGCAGAAAGTCGGATGGGCGGCAAAAGGATGGCATCTTGAGACGAAGTGTTGACGAACGCCGCAGCGATTACCCGGTTGATGCGGTACAAACACTTCCTCCATGCCACGCTCGACCGTTCCAACCGATTCCCGCTGCGCCTCCGCCACCTTGCTGGCAGCTTTGGCAGCCTGCACCCTTCTCGCGTCGTGCGATTCGGGCATGCAGCGGATCGACCGCGAGACCAATGACCGCCTGCGCAGCAGCGCTGAGCAACTCGGCGGCGGCTCGATTTACCCCGAAATCGACGGCAACCGCTACGAAAGTGGCTCGAATTTCCCGAAGTACCCCGAGGATGTCAGCAGGCCGCCAACCGAGAACCCGCCGGCGACCGCCCTGCGCTTCGAGGCTATCCCGACCGTCAAGGAAGACGCCGCCAGCATCACCCGCCGCTTCGAGAAGATGTCGGCCAACGATCCGGCAGCGAAGACCCTCACCTTCGACTCGTCGATCGCCTATGCGCTCGAACACTCCGAGGAGTATCTGACGGCGGAGGAAACCTATCTTCTTTCGGCAATTCGACTTCTGGCCGAAGAGCACCGATGGGCTCCCCTTGCGACCAACACCACCAGCGTTGGTTACGAAACTGCGGGCGGCGGCAGCCGCTACAACAACGCGCTCTCGGTGATCAACGACCTCGGCGTGAGCCAGCGGCTGCCCTACGGCGGCGATGTCAGCGCATCGTTCGTGACCCGTGGGACCAAGCAGCTCGACGACTACCTGAACTCGAATGATGCCCAATCTGTCGGCCTCGTTTTAGAGGCAAACATTCCGCTTCTCCGCGGCGCGGGCGAAGTCGCGCAGGAGCCGCTGATCCAAGCGCGCCGCGACCTGGTCTACGCCGCCCGCAACTTTGAGCAGTTTCGCCGCGATTTCTACTACGAACTCGCCGGCGACTACCTGCTGTTGGTGCTGCAACTTCAGGGCATCGCCAACGGTGAACGCCAGGTCGAGCGCAGCGCCTCCGTCGAGGCGCGCACCAGGGCGCTTGTTGAAAGCGGCCGAACCGAGCCGTTTCAGGCCGACCTCGCCATCCAAAACACGCTCTTCGCCCTCGACCGCCTGAGTTCGCAGCGCGAGGCCTATCGCCTGAGCGTCGATCGCTTCAAGTCCCGCCTCGGCATGCCTGTCGAGGATTCGGTGGCGATCGACCCGACCCAGTTCAAGCTGCCTGTGCCCAAGGTCGACATGCGCGAGTCGCTCGACCTCGCGTTCCGCTTTCGCCTCGACCTGCAAACGCAGCGCGACCTCGTCGACGACTACACCCGCCGCGTCGATGTCGCGCGCAACAACACGCTCGGCGACCTCAACTTGCTCATCGCCAACAGTCTGCGCAGCGATCCAACCGTTGATGTTGCTGGCGTGAGTTTTGATCCAGGCTACGACGATTTCGCTGCGCGCCTCAGCTACTCCATGCCGCTCGACCGCGTTCAGGAAGACCTGCGCCTGCGCCAGACGCAGATCCTGCTTGAGCAGTCAAAGCGCGGCTATTTCCAGGCTCGCGACGCTGCTGCGGTTCAAGTTCGTCAAGCTGGGCGCGGTATCGAGCGTTCGCTCTTCAGCATGGCGGTGCAGGAGAAGAATGTCGCTGCATCAATGAACCGCCAAGCCGCCATCGACGCTGCTCCTGATCGCGCCACCGCCCGCGACCGCACCGACGCGCTCGACGCATTGCGCCGCGCGCAGGACTCGCTCGACAACGCGAAGAAAGATCTGCAGCTGGCGATCCTTCGCTATCTCAACACGACCGGACAGATGCGCATCACGCCCGAAGGCCAACTGATCCCGCTACCAGGCATGACTGTGCAAGAAGAGACTGGGCCAGGCCTCATCGACACGTCTCCATAAATCCGCGCCAGAACGGCGCGCCAAATCAAGACCATGAACACACTCCATCCAACCGCCTTGCGCCTTCTCGCCACGACTAGCTGCGCGCTTGTCATCGCCGCGCTCCCCATGTCTACCGGCTGTGGCGGCGGCGGGACCGACGAAGCCTCCGCGCAAACCATCGCCGCGCGCGATGTGCATACGGTCGAGAAAAGTTCGTTCGACATGATGCTTCCCGTCAGCGGCGAATTGGCGGCGCAGCAGCAAGTCGAGATGCGCAACAAGTTGGAAACGCGCGCTGTCATCACCGAGATCGCGCCCGAGGGCGTCCGCGTGTCGAAGGGTGATGTCGTCGTTCGCCTTGCGCAAGAAGAGATTTCCGACAAGATCAAAGACGCGAAAGACAAGGTCAACACCACCAACAGCGCAGCAGTCGCCGCTGAGCAGGCGCTGGCGATTAAGCAGGGTGAGAAGCAGAGCGAACTCGACAAAGCCGATGTCGCGGTGCGAATCGCTGGCCTGGCGTTGCAGGGATGGACCGAAGGCGATGTCGTCAACAAGCGCCAGCAGCTCAGCCTCGCCAACGAAACCGCCGCGATCAACCTCGACCGCCTCAAGGGCCGCTTCGAGGAAAGCGCGAAGTTGGTCACGCAGGGCTACATCGCCAAGGACGAATTCGAGAAGGACCGCATCGCGATGATTGAGGCTGCGGCCAAGGTCAAGCAAGGCGCACTCGACATCGAGGTGTATGAGAAGTACACCTATTTCCAGGAAGAAGCGAAGAAGAAGTCTGACCTCGATCAGGCGCGCGCAGAGCGTGCACGCGTCGAGTCGAAGTTCAACGCTGAGCTGGTGAAAGCGCAGGCCGATGTTGCCAGCGCAAACTTTCAGCTCACCAGCGCGCGCGATCGCGAGCAAAACCTCGAACTGCAGCTCACCTACACCACCATCACCGCGCCCATCGACGGACTCATTGTCTACGCGACCAGTATCGATAGTTCCAACGGCGGCCGCGGCGGCGGTGATGCGCAGCCTCCACAAGTCGGTACCGAACTCAAGCCCAACGAGCTCGTCGTGCTTCTGCCCGACACTTCGCGCATGGTCGCGAATCTCAAGGTGAGTGAAGCTCTTTCGGGGCGCATCAAGCCGGGCCAGCGCGTCACTCTCTACAGCGACGCCATGCCCAATCAAGCGGTGGCTTTCGGGACGCATCAAGCCGGGCCAGCGCGTCACTCTCTACAGCGATGCCATGCCCAATCAAGCGGTTGGCGGCACCGTGACCACGGTGAGCGTGCTTGCTGCGAGCGGCGGTTGGCGTGATCCTAATCGTCGTGAGTACACGGTGAAAACCGCGCTTGATGCCGATCCTTCCATCGGGCTCAAGCCGGCGATGCGCTGCAAGGCCGAGATCCTGCTCGGTCGCGTCGAGGATTCGGTGAACATCCCTGTGCAGGGGATCTTCCGCCAAGGACCCGTCGCCTTCGTCTATGTCCAAGAGGGTGTTGGATTCGCGCAGCGGCAGGTTGAACTTGGTCGCGCCAGTGAACTGCAGATCGAGCTCAAGAAGGGTGTGAACCCGGGCGATCGCGTGTTGCTGCGCGAGCCAAAGTCGTTCGAAGTCGTGTCGAAGCTTGATCAGAGCGTGTTTGAAATTGCTAATGCCAGCGCGCCAGGAATGGGTGGTGGCGGACGACCGCCGATGAACAGGCCGCAAGAAGCCATGGGCGAAAAACCCGCAGGCGGCCCACCGAGTGGTGGAGCGCCGGGTGAAGGTCGTCGTCGTGGTGCTGGTGGCGGTGGCGGTGGCGGTGGTGCTGATGTTGCTGGCGGCGGCCGCGGTCGCCCCGACGGCGCACCAAAATCAGACGCGCCCGCAGCGGAAGTTCCCGCTACAGGCGCGCCTGCTCCTACGAAGTAACCAGACGAACTATTGCGGTGCGAGCGTGTCCCGTCCCTTGATGCCGCCGGCAGTGAGGTAGTGGACCGATGTTTTCACGAGGAAGTCTGCCGATTGAAGGCCGAAGTACCCCGCCGTGCCAAGCGGTGTCGTGCGAAGCCACAGCTTTGCACCGCCCGCACGCGTTTCGGAATCCATCGCTTCACGCGGCGTGAACAGTCGAACCGAACCGTCGAAGAACAGCGCGTATCCACGACTGCGGTACGAGTGGTTCCAGAAGTACGGCGTCGTTCCACCACCGAAGTCGGGATTCGATCCCGCGGTGACTTCCATGACATACCGCTCGAGAAGCCTGGTCTTCAGCGCAGGATTCGTGCATTGTGAATTGCTCGGCGAGCGGTAGCCCATGCCGCCGGCGGTCGATGCACTACCTGGATTCCTCCAGAGCGGATTGGTCGCGCTCGTTCCATCGCCCATCACACTCGGATGAAACATCGCAGCCGACGAGTAGTCGTAGGTCGAGAACGCTGAGCCATTAGGTTCATAGTCCGCACCCGCGTTGATGTTGCGTTGAACCTTGCGATTCACGCCAGGATCATCGGGTGCGTAGAACGCTTGATCGAGAAAACGCCCGCCGACATAGCTGTTGAACGCTCGTGTATTGGTCAGGCGGTAGGCGCCAACCGATGCATCTCCCGTCGTAGTGCCCATCGGAATGAGATACCCCTCGCCTCCGCCGCCCGACCCGTTGCATGCTGGCCCTGCGTGATAGGTCACGCCCGCAGCAGTCGTACCGAAGATTGCGTGGGGAGCGCAACCATGGGCTGCCTGCCAGTTCGACCAGTTTCCGTTGTACACACCCAAATCATCGGGGCAGAGCGTGAACTGGCGATCGTTGAAGTCCGACGCGTACATCGCGTGCGCGGTCGCCAGTGCGGCCATCTGTGCGGCCGACTGATCGCGCATCGCGTTGCAGCCGACCTTGCGGAACATGGGAATGGCGGCCGACGCCGCCACCGCGATCGCGCCCGCAACCACTGCGGTTTCGATGATGGTGAAAGCACGACGCTGCATGGTGTTGTTTCGATTCTGATTCACGACGATTCCTTTCTTCCATCACTCGCGGGTGAGGAGGTCGCGGCCCAAGATGCCGCCAGTGGTGAGCATGTGAAATCCTGAACGCAATCCGTCAACCGATTTGGTGTCTTGCCAGGCGTCCATGCCATAAGGCGTGTCGTCCGACCAGAGACCGTCACCGAATTTGTTGCCGGCACGAACCATCGCGTCATCCAACTCTGCCTGCGCCATCGAGGTCGCTTGCACGCTTCCATCGAAGAAGAGCGTGAATGGCGCGCTCTCGCGACCAGCGTTGAAGGCAAGTCCGTCGCTGGGTGCGTCGCGAAACCAACCGTACTCGGTCATGCGCGACTTCAACGCCGGGTGCATGCACTGGGTGACGGTCGGAGATCGGTAGCTGTCGATGAACGCGTTGGGCGCCTGAAATCCACCTTCAGCCTTCGCGCGCAGAACGCCTGGGTTCAACATCGCTGCGGGAGAGAGACAGAAACTCGACTGAGCGAAGCCGCCGGGGAGGCCAGCAACCGGCGAGGCGAACTCGTACGGCGAATTGAATTGCGCGGCGGCGGCGGCGTACACGGGATCGTCGGCGCTGAACCACTCGTTGGAGTAGTAGTTCTTCGAGACATACTCGCGGAATCCCCACACATTCGACTGGCGAAACGCGCCCGTGGTGCGGTCGGCGACGCTGAAGTTCATCGGGCGAAGCCTGGCCCAGGTCGAGCAGTTTCCGGGCAGGCCGCCGCAGTTGAGGAAGTAACCCCACACTGCGCCGGTCGATCCGAAACCAAGCACCAAGCGCGGGCAACCGTCGGTCGCGGTGTAGCTGCCGCAGTCGTCTGCAAACGCGCCCGCATTGTCGGGCAACGCCGTCCACTGCCGCTCATTCCAATCATTGGCGTAGCACGCATGCGCCTGTCCAAACTCGGCGAGTTTGTACATCGAATCAGATGTTCCGCCCTTGTAGGCAAGGACCGTGGTGCCGACCGAGAGCAGCACGGCGGCCGACCCAATGGCCACAACTGCCTCGGTGAGCGTGAGTCCGCGCGGGGACATCGAAAGTGCTGGCTTTGCATGGCGATTCATGACGACCTCCGTTGCTGCGTTGACAAGATCAGTGTGACTCTACCGAAGTCATACGCAGTTTCACCGCACTGATTGATCAATGCTCAAAGATATTTTGTATGACTCAAAAACGCCGCACCCCCGTCGAAGATTGTTTTGAAACCGTGGACGAGGGTGCTCGGAAAGGCGTAGATGTTGTGTGCGATCGATAGCGCTCGCGCTTGGGTATACGCATCTCACGCCGATTCATCGCGAAAAAGTACGGAACGGTCTTTCAGCGCGCGCGTCGCAGCAGCGCGGGAAACTCCGCGAGCGAATCGATGATCGCATCAGGCGCGGGATCAAGGCTTTCCACCGAGTTCCCGTGGTTGTAGCCGCCGCGGACCACGATGCTCGGCATATTGGCTGCCCGCGCAGCGCCGACATCGTTGGCGCTGTCGCCGACCATCCATCCATGCCGAGCGTCGAGCCGTCGCATCGCCTCGAACAGCGGCGCGGGATCGGGCTTGCGCACCGCCAGCGAATCACCACCGATCACCACCGACACAAACGCGCGCCATCCGAGTGCGTCGATGATGCGCTCAGTGGGCGCGAGTGGCTTGTTGGTCACGATCGCAACCCCGAGCCCACAGGAGTGCGCGTATGAGAGCGACTCATGCGCGCCGACGAGCGGCAGCGTGTGGTCGATGCAAATGTCCTGATAGATCGCGCGAAAGCGTGGCATCGCCGCATCGGCTTCGGCTTGTCGCGTGCGCGCATCGGCAGCGCCGGCGAATCCATCGAACCGCCCCGCCATCGAGCGTTCAACCAGCGTGCGTGCGCCATTGCCGATCCACATCGCAATCTCATCGCGGGTGCGAGTCTTCAGACCAAGCTCCGCCAACAGCGCGTTGGTGGCCACGAAGATGTCCTCAACCGAATCAACCAGCGTCCCATCGAGATCGAAGAGGACGGCATCGGGAGTGGACAGTTTGGAAGTAGACAGCGTCAAGTCGTTGTCAATGCAGCGTTGCCAATGAAACGCCCGCGGTTTGCGATGTCAGCCCGAGATTTCAACTGCGAACATCTCACGCGGAAACTTGCTGCCGGGACTTGCGATCGGCAGCAGGTCAGAGTGCAGGAAGACCTGACTCGATGGAATCCCGCAACGCTTCTCCAAGTCACGCACGATGCTGGTCAACGACCGCATCTGCGCCTCAGTAAATTCGTGTTTCTCGCCGTTGCCAATCAGGCAGATGCCGATCGCATTCTGGTTGAGCCACGCCGCATCGGGCAATCTGCCCGGCTCGCGGTTGGCCACATGCGCGCCGCCTTCTTGCGCGTACCAGCGGGGACCCCAGATGGCCTCTCCGTCATGCTGGCCATTGCCGTTGCCGATCACGATGTGGTAGCCCAGCGATGGGACTCCCCAATCGCGGTCCTGCTTGCGAGCGATCGTGTCGGCGCTACCAGTGTGCGATCCAGAATGATGAATAACGATGGCTTGCCAACGCCCAGGCTCGATCTCGACGCGCGGCGCGGGAACCACAACCGTTTCGGTCAGAGTCGTCAGCGGAACAGACTTGAAGCCATCGCTGAAGAGGAGCGCGGCGCATGAAAGAGTCATGGCACCTATGAAGATGGACCAGACAATGCCGGTGCGCTGCGGGTGTAGATCGCGGGAGCCGACTGACTTACGGCTCGACGACGCACTGCTCGATTTCGTTGCTGGCTTCCGTGCCAATATCGGATCCTCAAAGGGTTGCGAACAGTATCGGAAATCGGCCACCAAGCTTGATCGTCTGCAGGAAATACCAACGAGGTTCACAAGTGGGGCAAACACACGCGACGGTCAGGCGTGTTGCGACGGTCGATCCACTGGTGGTTGGGTTGTGAGGAGCGGGTCGAGAATGTCGGCGAGGCCGCGATCAGCTGCCGGGCTGAGTCAAGCGAGCACGCAGCGCTGGCTGCGGAGTGCCGAACACATCGGGCTCTTCAAGCGGCACATATCGCTGTCGCATGCGATCGTGAGTCTCGAACTGATTGCGCGGAAGATCGCTGGGAAACAGGATCTTCTGGCAACCCGTGCACAGCGTCACCATCGCGATTGCGCCAACGAGCGCAGCGCCGATGAGGCCAAGATGTGAACGGTGAAACTTCCGCATTGAGGTGTCGATCCTACCGCGACCCTTGAGGAACTGCAGGGTTGGCCGCGGGAGTAGTCATGGGACTGCTCGTGGAACTACTCATGGAACTCTTCACCGACTCCACCGCGTCAGGCTTGGCGGCCGCCGCCTTCGCCGAAACGACCGGAATCGTCCCTTGACACGGATAGGCCTTGCCCGTGAAAGCATCTGTGAACTCGACGGAGACGCTCACCGAACGCGCAGGCTCGGCGCCCTCCCAAGTGAGGGGAATGTCGATGGTGTAGTGCGAGCCCATGAACCCTGAGCGATAGGCATCGCGCAGCGTCTTGGGCGCAATGGTGGTGGAGCCGGCCGGAAGCGGATCGCGGCCAGGAATCAGAACCGCGACGCTCGCGCGCACCGTCCCGGTGAACTGCATGAAGCGGCCGAGCCCATCGCGCGGCTCAAGAACCAGCGCGAGGGCGGCATGGTTGGGATCGATCAGGCGAGCGGTGGAAAGCGTCGAAAGCGCCACCCTGGCAAGCGCCGGCATCGCCTCGACGGCCTCAGGGTCGAGCTTGGCGTCGCGGGCGACTGAAAGTTCGGCGACCTTGGTCTCGAGTTCGGCGACCTTCGCGCGACTGGCATCGCGTTCGCGGGTGCGCTCGATCAACTCGGCACGCAGGCCATCGGCTGCGTTGGGTGCAAGAGCTCGGCCCTGGCAGCCGAGAGGCGCGGCCAGCGCCATCGCAAGTACGAGAGTCGTGGTGGTCAGGCGGCTCATGGTTCATCCCTTGGTCGGAGCATCGGGCAGATGGCGAAGAGGCCGGTCGCCATCATCGCCCCCAAAGGCGATCTGAAAGGTCAACTGCTCGAGGGCGACGGTGAAATCGACGCTCACTATGCCGATCCCCTCGCGGACCTCGATCCGCCTCGGCGCAAAGTTCAAGATG
Organism: Planctomycetota bacterium; assembly: GCA_003671075.1. Classification (GTDB taxonomy): domain Bacteria; phylum Planctomycetota; class Phycisphaerae; order Phycisphaerales; family SM1A02; genus QWPT01. The sequence goes on along the minus strand of QWPT01000001.1, from coordinate 71,842 downwards.
CCCCGCACGCCAGCGGCAACCAGCGCGTCAGCCACCTGTTGGGCGCCCTCGCGGGGGACGGCGACGATACCCAGGGTGATCTTCTCGGCGATGACCACGCTGGCCAGGTCGGTCATCGGGCGAATGCGAATCCCGCCCACATCCTTGCCGGCAAGCGAGCCGTCGCCATCGAACACCGCGACGATCTCGAACCCCTCCCGGCGAAAGCGGTCGTATGAGACAAGGGCTCGGCCGATGTTGCCCGCGCCCACGAGGCAGACGCGCCACTCTCGGTCGCGGCCCATGATCTTGCGGAGCGATTCCACCAAATCGGAGATCGCGTAGCCCCGCCCGGGGTGGCCGAACTGCCCGAACAGCGCGAGATCCTTGCGCACCTGCGCGTCGGTGAGCCCAAGCGTTCGTCCAAGCTCCTTGGAACTGACCGTCGCCTCGCCCTGCTCAAGTCGGCTGGTGAGTTCGCGTAAGTAAAGACTCAGCCGACGAGCGGCAGGCTTGGGAATGGACTTCCGATCAGGCAAGGCGCTCATAGTACGGGACAGGCATGATCGGGGACAGGCATGATCGGGGACAGGCATGATCAGGGACAGGCATGGAGCGCTTCGCTACCCTTCGGGCAATGCACATCGCGGACATCCTGACGCGCGACACGACGACCCTGAGCTTCGAGTTCTTTCCACCAAAGACCGACGCGGGCTGGGAGTCGCTCTATCGTTCGATCGCCGATTTTGCGACGCTCAAGCCCAGTTTTGTGTCGGTCACCTACGGCGCGGGCGGTTCCACCCGAGACAACACCCATGCGCTGGTTGTGAGGTTGCGCCGCGAAACCAACCTCGAGCCGGTTCCGCACCTGACCTGCTTCGGCCACACCCGTGACGAGATCCACGCGATCCTCGAGCTCTACGCCGCCAACGGCGTGAGCAATGTCTTGGCGCTGCGCGGCGATCCGCCAGGTGGGGCGCGCATCCTGGCACTCGGAGACTTCAGTTACGCGGCCGATCTCGTTGGCTTCATCAAGCGCGAGGGCGAGCGGCTTGGGGTGAACAATGGGCGCGGATTCGGAATCGGCGTCGCCGGCTTCCCGGAAGGGCACTCCGAGACGCCCAACACGATCGTGCAGCTCGATCACCTCAAGGCCAAGGCCGACGCGGGCGCGGACTACATCGTCACCCAGCTGTTTTTCGACAACCACGCGTTCCATGATTGGCGCGCGCGGTGCGAGCTCGCTGGGGTGAAACTGCCGATTATGGCTGGCATCATGCCCGTGACGACCGCGGCAGGTCTGCAGCGCATGGCGAATCTCGCGGCGGGCACCCGATTTCCCGCGCCGCTGCTCAAAGCCATTGCCCGCTGCCGAGGCGACGCCGAGGCGATCGAGAACGCAGGCATCCACTGGGCAACCGAGCAGTGCCGTGATCTACTCGACAACGAGGTCGCGGGAATCCACTTCTACACGCTGAACAAGAGCGGCGCGACCAAGCGCATCTACAAGACGCTGGGCGTGCGCGCTTCGACGTAAGTGAGGTGCGGCGGGACTTGCGCGTCAAGCCTTGCGCGTCAAGCCTTGCGCGGCAGGCCTTGCGCGTCAAGCTTGTGCTTCAGGCCTTGAGGTCGAGCTTGTGCTCAGTCTGATCGTCGTCATCGATGCGGCGCGGATCTGCGGCGGCGAGGCGCGGATCGTGGTACTGCCTTCCGCCGCGCTGATGCTTCCATTCCTCGACGGCATCAGGCTTCGAGTCGACGGCCTGCGCCTCAAGTGGATCGGAGAGCCGGATCTCGTCGCGCACCGTGCTGCGCTTGGCGTCGGCTTCCTGCGGCTTGGACTTCTCCCGCGCGCGCGCGCCCGTTGCGTGCTGCGCGATGAAGGATGCCTGTACCGCGCTGGGGGTCACCGGGATTGGAGTTGGACCGAAGGCTGACATGTTGCCTTCATCGGCGAACCGATTGGTTTCTCGCTGCAATTGCCGCAAAAACAAGGTCGGGCGGCGTTAGCGTGCCGCCCGACCGTGACTTACTGGATCTACCTGAGGGAGGACTACTTGGTCGCAAGCGGTTCGACGCGCTTCACCCCGTCAACTGCGGCGAGCTTGATGAGAGCCGAGATGGGGGCGCGCACGATCAGGAGTCCGCGCGATGCGTCCTCGGCGCTCACAGTGGCGCCGAGCGTGCGCAGCGCTTGCAGAATCTTCGGATCGATCGCGCCTGCGTCGGTCCGTGTGACCTTCATCGCCAGCGCGATGGTGCCGTTCTCAAGCCGCAAGCCCAGTTCGTCCGCGATCGCCTGCA
>QWPT01000001.1:67407-68753 GCA_003671075.1 Planctomycetota bacterium | reverse complement strand
CCATCAAAGTCGGTCCACGCCGAAATCAGCCCGCGCGTCGACGCTGTCTTTGCAAGACTCTCGAGTTCAACGCTTGATCTGCCGCGACTCTCGGCGATGATCGCATCGACGGGGCGCACACCTTCGCCGAAGAAACCAGCCCAATTCGTGCCGTCGGGTAGCTCGACTGGCACCGCGACCAACAGCGGCTTCCCGCCGACAACCACGCGGCTCTTCTCGATGGCAACGAAGCTGGTGTACGCCGTGGCGATGGAGTACGACTCGCCAAGCCGAATGACCGCGCGTTTGGTCGGCGCATCAAGCGACTGATTTTCAACCGCCGCAAGTTTGGGCAGCAAGAGCGCGTCAACCTTGGCGCGCGCCCACAGCGTCTTCACCACATCATGCTCTGCTTGAGTTTCCGGCAACACCACCGAAATGGTGCGCTCCCACGCGCCAGCACCAGTACGACCGCGAACAGTGATCGATCCGCTGGCCGCATGATCGAAGCGCCCCATGAGCACGATCGGCTCTTGGTCATAAAGATCGGGCAGATGATCGCCAGCGGGAAGGAGGTCGTGAATGCCGAGATTTGCCGAGATATCAAGCTCAATGTCGGTGAGCACCGGCGACTCGATGCGGCGGGTGAGCCGCTCGATCACACCATCAGCCTCGTCGGCCAAGGTGACGATTTCACAAGTGCCGCGACCGGCGCGCGCCATCTCCTCAAGAAGGAAACGGTTCACGCTGTTGCCGATACCAAAGCTGAAAACACGAGAGGCGCGCGCGTTCTGACCCACGGCGGCAACCACGGCCTGGTCGTTGCCGATGTAACCGTCGGTCAGAAAGAACACAAAGCGGGTGCGGGCATCGGCATCTTCAAACTTCGCGGATTTGGCGGAAAACAAGCGATTTCCATTACGGGTTTCCCAAGTGCCATCGACGATGATCGCGAGCTTCTTTGGATTCGCCGGCATTGCGATCGAAAGCTCGACTGGGATCGTGCGACCTTCGCCAGCGTCGAGCGTTGTTCCAGCAACATCGCGCAGAAATCCATTGTGAGCCACGGCGATGCGCACAGTGCGGCCGTCGGCGGGCATGTCGAGCAACTTGGCGGGGAGGATCCCGCTGCGGCCATCCTGGACAAGTGCTGCGTTGATCGCAGCCATCATCTCGGTGCCACCAGCGCCGTAAGCACCATTCACGAAATCCTCGGCAAGCTTGCGGTTTTCCTCGTTGGCCGCGCGCGGTTCAGGCCAAAGCACGCTGGTCGCACCAGCAAAGGTGATGAAGTTAAAAGTGTCGCCCGCACGCATCGACGCGATCGCCTTTCGAGCGAGCGCCTTCGACTTCTCGACGGGGAATCC
>QWPT01000001.1:0-67172 GCA_003671075.1 Planctomycetota bacterium | reverse complement strand
ATGAAATCGCGGTTGGGAATCGTCTTCTTGTCGTCGAGCGTGACTGTCTCCATCGAGTCGGAGCCGCGCGTTCGAGTCACTGCGTGCAACTCGCTGACAATGTCGCGAATTGCTGGGCCGCCCGAGTCGATCGTGACCGTGACGCTGATGTCGTGACCAGCGCGATCACTCGGCTTCACGGGCATCGGGGTGATGCGCGATGCGTCGGGAACCTGATTGGTGTCGCCCGCGAAACCCGTGCCCTGATCCTTGCCGAGCGGCGCGTAGAAGAAGCGCCCGTTGAGTTCGCCGAGTCCGCGCGCGGGAAAGTACACACCGCGTTCACTGCTGCCATTGCCGTATTTCGCGCTGAATTGCACGCCTTCGCCCAGTTGCAGCAACTGATCGATAGTTTCGTTTTTCGGCGCGCGCACTGGAATGGCGCGCTCGAGAAGTTGCGTCAGCCGCGCGGCCGCGAACGGTGTTTCCACCGCAACCTCAACACCAGCAGGCGCACGCAGCACCACGCCTTCGCGCACTTCCCATCCATCGGGCAGAGTCGGCATCGACGCCGCGTGGCCGGGGATGTAACGCGGACCCACCACCATCGGGAACACATATTCCGCGACGCCGTTCTTGCGCCGCGCAAGCTCGATGGTGGCGATGCGCACCTTCACCGTCGCGCCCGGCTCGATGTTCGCGACCGACTGCGTGAAGATGTTCGGCCGCTCCTGCTCAAGCAAACTGGCGACATAGCCCGACTCGCGCGCGTCTTCATACATAGCGCGCGCGATCGAACGCTCCTTCACTTCGCCCTCGATTGTCTTTTCAGTTTCACCGCTGCGCACGATCATCATCATGCGATCGACTGCAGCGTGGTTGGAAAGCGGAAAGGTGTACACGGCCTCGATGGTGCGCGGATACGGATTGGCGTAAGTCTGCTCGACGATGGTGCGGGCGAAGAGTCCGCTGATCTCAACCTTGACATCGGTGTGCTGCAACGGACATGGGCCGAGTGTGTTGCCGTCCTTGTCGAGTGCGTCGAGCGCGCCACCTTCAGCGACCTGCACCAGCCCTCCGTCGGCGAAGGCAACACGCTCGGTGTTACTAGTAAAAAGCACGAGCAGCAGCGCAGAAACCGCCAGCACCGCCGCAGCGGAGAGGATGCGCGAGAAGCCGATGCGCGCAAGCACACTGGGCGATTTCACTTGGGTTGCAGGCGTTGCGTGAGCGATGTGCTCGAGAATTTCGTCGCGCTTGGCACGCGCGCCTTCGCGATGGTCTTCGTGCCAGGCGCGCAACATCGCGTCGAGCCGATCGCCGCGAACGGGTTCAGGCGTCTGGTCGCCGCGCGAATCATGGTTGATCTGATTGGTCATGACTTGTGATCCTCGCGCGTGAGTTGCGCAGCAATGAGTTCGCGTGCCTGGGTGACGAGCCGATAGAACTGCGCGCGGGATATTCCGAGCGCGCGCTTGGCAGCGTCGACGGGGTCTGGTTCGATGTAGAACAAATGCAGCGCGAGGCGCAGATCCTCGGGAAGCGCGTTGATCGCATCTCCCAGTTGATCCATCGTCTCGCGCTGTTCGAGCGATGAGGAGGCACTTGCGCCTCCGGCCTTCTCGAGCAGGCCTTGCATGGTGTGGTTTGGCATTCGCTTGGTCCCTTCCTTGGCGGATTCGCGCGACGCCCCACGCGAGGCATCGAGCCCGTAGCCGAGGTCGCGACGCTCCTTAGCGCGCGAGGTCCGGCGTTCCTTGCAGACAAGCCTGGCGATCGCGTAGAGCCACGGACGGAAACCGGTGCAGTCGGTCAGACGGTTTCGCATGCGGAAGGCGCGCAGGAAGGTCTCCTGCACGGCGTCCTCAGCGTCCTGACGCGAACGCGCTCCTGTTTCGTCGCGGCACAGCGCAAAGATCAGAGGTGCGTGTCGGTCATAGATCCGTCTGCCCGCTTCCCGGTCACCAATATCGAGCGCGGCGAGGTCAGAGCAGTCATCGTTCACGGGCCCGCGAATGCCATCCATGAGGGCGTTGTCTCAGAAATCGACGGGATTCGATGAGGCGAGTTTCAAGGTCCCTTGCCCCATCGTTCGTTGGTCGCCGCATTTCTCCCTGCTTTCATGGTCCACGAACATCCTGCGACCGGGGCCCGCGCCGAGAACCGGTGTGCCCGGGCTGGTGGGAGCAGCGCCAAACCCGAGTCGCACGAATAGTCGGACCGTCAGTCGGATCACATGACTCGACTACGCGACCGAACGGTTGCCGATGATGGTGGATGAGGGTGGGAATCCAAGCATGCCTCGCGCCAATGGCGTCGATTTGCCGATGGGGTTGAACCTGGGAAGCCGGCAACCGACTGGCCGGCGACACCTTTCCTCAGGTTTTCTTGTGCTTACACTGGCCGCCCGTGTCGTCGTTTGAATCTGATCCAAACCTCCTCTTGCGCTGCCGCCGCGGTGACTCCGCCGGCTGGTCGCTGTTGGTCGAGCGTTATCGCCGCCTCGTGTGGTCGGTGATCGTGAAACACCGCATGCGGACTGAAGAGGCTGAGGACATCTTCCAACATGTCTTCACAACTCTGATCACGAACATCGACGGGATCCACGACGAGAACGCCCTTGCAAGTTGGCTCGTCACCACCACCAAGCGACGCTGCTGGCGGGTCTCGAGCCAAACTCGCCAGTCAGCAGAGCGCGCGCGGTCGCTTGACTCTGATCCCGATAAGTCGATGGACCCCGTCGATAGCCGCGAAGACTCGATTGAAAGTCGCGCGCAATTGGAAAAGCAGCTCGTGCGCGAGGGCCTCGAGCGGCTGGGCGGGAAGTGCAAGGATCTACTCGAAGCGCTGTTCGGCGCGGGTGGCGAGCCCAACTACGCGCTGATCGCGGAGAAAATCGGCATTCGGGTCGGTTCTATCGGTCCAACCCGTGCCCGCTGCCTGGAGAAACTGACTGTTGTATTGAGCCGCATGGGGTTTGCGGACGCGCCGGATGCCACCCCCTCGGTCGGTTCTGAACCAGATATCGATTGAACACAGGTGCGCAACTCATGATGATTCAGCCGTTTCGTTCACTTGGTTGTATTTCAGGAACGGCTGGATGCTCCCCTCAACAAGACGTCGCGGATTCGACAAGTCCGTGATTTGGACGAAACAGCAATGACAAACCACACACCCAACTCCACCCCCAACAGGAAAGTCTCGATCGAACAGATCGCGGACGCCGCGTCGGGCGTCGCTGGACCAGCCTTGATGGCCGAGGTGCAATCGGCCGCGACGCGTGATCCACGCGTTGCCAAGTTGCTCTCCAGCTTCACGAGTGCCGTAGTTGCCATGAAGAGCGATCTGCTGCACGAGCCGTCGGCCGAAACAGTGATGCGAGCCAAGGCGCTTGGCGCTCGACTTGCAACGCGACGCGCCGAATCGCGCTCGCCGATCACGATGCTGGGCGAGGTCTTCGACCGCGCGGGCGCCGTCGTGCTCGAGTGGCTCAACCCCGACAATGGAATTGCGCTGGCCGGCGTGCGTGACGACCACGGAGCCGATGTATTCGAAGCTGTGGTAGACACGGCGCAAATCACGATTCGCGCAGAGCGCACCATCGCCAAAGACGGCATTGTGCGGATGGTCGGCGAAGTGATGCGTGGCGACGACATGCCTGTGAAGGCGATCATCGCGGTGCTCGATGTTGATGGCGTCGTCCTGTCGACCGATGCGACCGATGCGCTTGGAATGTTTGCGATCAACCTGCCGATCGGATCATGCGAAGTTGTCGTGAGCGCGCGCGCTGTCGACAGCACCGTGCATCCGACCATCGTCCTACCGCTTGGCCCTAGTGCGCCGATGCGTGGAGGAGCAGCAGTATGAACTCCAACCCGCAATCACTCGATATTGCTGCCTTTGAGGCGCTCGCGCAAGCGATGCGCGCAGATGCAATTTCGCGTGATGCGCGTGGCGCGGCCGCAACCCTGCTGGCCCTTGGTGATGAATGTGAGCGGATTGCGGCTGGTGCACCTGACCGAGCCTTGAGCGTCGGTGAGGCGCTGGCGGCAACTGCGCGCGCGCTCAACAATCTGTCTGCGGTGGCGCGTGCGCTGCGTGCGACGATTCCGGCGCTTGCCTACTCCGGCCGCCTCGATGAGGCACTGGTCCGCGCTGACGAGGCGCAGGCTGCAGCCGATGCGGCGAACGATCCAATTGAAAAGGCGCGCGCCGGTGTTGCTTCGATGCACGCACTGGCGAAGCTTGGACGCACAGCGGACGCTCTTGAGCGCGGGCGCATCTCGCGCGACGCGCTCGTTGGCGCTGGCCGCCTTGATCTCGCGGCCCGGGCAGAACTTAATATTGCAAACGTGCACAAGATCCGTGGCGAGCAACAGGACGCTATCGCTTGCCTTGAACGGGCCTTGTCGGGAATTCCCGAGTCAGAGTCCGCTGCACGCGGCACTGTGGAAAACACGCTCGGCGAAACGCTGTTGCAGCTTGATCGCATGGCGCAAGCGCACGGCGCATTCGACCGCGCGGAAAGCCTTCTTTCCAACCTTCCGCTTGCCCACGCGGTCGTCATCGGAAACCGCGCCGATCTCCTCGCCCGCGAAGGTCGATTTGGCGATGCGCTGCGCGAGTTCGCCCGCGCGTCGCGGATGATCTCCGACATTGCGCCTGGTCATCACGCACGACTGCTGCTTGAAGAGGCTGAGGCACTTGCGGTGCTTGGCGCCCACGGCGAAGCGCTCGAGTCGGTTGATGCCGCGTTGGCGACAGCATCGAGCAAGGGACTCAAGGCGGAAATGGCTCGTGGACTGTTGGTCCGCGCCCGTGCGTTAGCGGCCGCTGAGCGTGTAAGCGAGGCCAAGCCGGCCGCTGCGCGTTCACTCGCCATTGCTGAAGAAATCGGCGACGCGCGTGGCATTCGTGCCGCAGCGCTGGTCGCAAGCGAGCTCGCGCTGCGCGAAGGAAACCCTGTTGAATCAGCCGCGCTCGCTGCCATCGCGTTGCGCGACGCTAGCCCACTCGACAGCGCGCGCGCCTTGGTGCGCGAAGCTCGTGCCCAACTCGCGCTGGGAAACAACAATAAAGCGCTTGATACTGCCAAGAGTGCCCGCCTCGGCGCATCGACTCTTGGAGTGCGCACCGTTGAAATCGACGCCGCACTCATTGAAGCGGACTCCGAGCGCGCGCTTGGTGGACTTGATCGCGCGATCAGCGCGCTTTCACACGCCATCGGTCTCGCTGAGGAACTCCGCGGATCTCTCGCCGCCGATCGTCTGCGCTCCGCCTTCGCCTCGTCGCGCCTGCGCGTGTACGAGGACCTGGCGCTCGACCTCCTTGCCCGCGGCGATTCCAAGAGCATTGCCGACGCCTTCCTGACTGTCGAGCGTGCGCGCAGCCGCGTGTTGCTTGACGCCGTGCTCCGCACGATTGACCGTACGACCGCTGTTGCCGGCGAAACAACGCAAGCCAACGACGAAGTCATTCGTCTGCGCGCGCGCCTTTCAACGCTGCATGCGAGCGTAGGGCGCGACGCCTCCGAACCCGGCACGCGCCGCGGCGTTTCGCCCGAGCTGCTCGAAGATCTTCGCTCCACCGAGCAGGAACTGGAACGACTGCTCGACAGCAATCAGAACGCGCATGGGGTCGCAAACCTGTTTGCCAAACCCATGAATACCAGCCAAGTGCTGGCGCGCCTCGATAAGGACGACGCGATGGTTGCCTACTTCATCGCTGGCGAGGAGCTTCTGGCCTTCGTTGCGCAGAACGGCGTTCTCTCGTCGGTGCGTTGCATCGCACACGCCTCTGATCTTGGACCACTGGTGGACAAGCTCCTCTACCAGCTCCGAGCCGGAGTGCGCAGTGCCGACGCACGCAGCCTTCGCGCAGTGAACGCGCTTTCGCGCACGCTGCACGACATGCTGTTGCTGCCGATTATCGAGCAGAATCCCTCCATCAACGAGGCCAAGCGCCTTGTGATCGTGCCCTTCGGTCCGCTCCACGCGGTGCCGTTCTCGGCGCTCTTCGATGGTGAGCGTTATCTGATCGAGCGGTTCGAGATTCAGACCGCGCCGAGTGCTTCGATTGCTTGTGCTGATGGCTCGCTTCGCCGCGCCTCGACCGACCGGCCGTTGGTGATCGCGGTTTCCGACGAGTTCGCTCCGCTGATCGATGCCGAGGCCAAGATGCTTGCCGCCCAGCGCAGCACTGATGTACTCGAAGGATCTTCCGCGACCATCGCGCGTGTCCGAGAAGCTGTGCGCGGCCGATCGATGGTTCACTTCGCTTGCCACGGGCGCTTTATCGGTGCCCTTCCCAACGCGTCTGGGCTCAAGCTCGCCGACGGGTGGATGCCGGTACGCGATATCGTCGACCTTGATCTCGATGCCCAAGTCGTATTTCTCGCAGGCTGCGAGACTGGACGCAACTCGGTCGACGCGGGTGACGAACTCGCTGGTATCAGCCGCGCATTCCTCGCCGCAGGCGCTCGCTGTCTTGTGGCTGGCCTATGGTCAGTCCGAGATCACGCGGCGCTTGAAATATCAACTGCCTTTCATCTCCAATTCTCGCTAGGAACACGGCCATCCGCGGCACTTCGTTCTGCCACACTTGCTTCGCTCAGGAAATGGAGCCATCCTTCGTGGTGGGCACCCTTCGTCGTAACTGGGTCACTTTCATGATCAACATTCAATCTATCTCCACGGCGGTCGCCGTCTTCTTGGCAAGTCACGCAGCAGCATGCGGGTTGCCTACTTTTCCGCTGGTGCCGGGAGAGGCCATCGTCCGAACGGCCAATCCGAAGGCGTTGGCGCAGACAATCTCCGCGCTTTCGAAGCAGTTTCAGGGTGTTGGGATCATCGACCAGATTGATGGACGGCCGATTTATCTGCTGTCCTACCAACTGAACGAATTCCAGAATCCCCACGATGTCGACCTTCTGCTCAACGGACTCGTTGCGCAAGGCACTCTCAGCTGGACAGAGTTGAACTATGTCGGCCAGACCGGCGAGGGCAACACTGACAGCCTTTGGCTCTCTGGTGTCGGCGTCAACGCGAACACCTTTTTCGACCAGTATTCATCGCCGATGCTCGGCATCGACCTTGCACATGCGCGTTCGCGCGGCGCGGGCATTCTCGTGTCGGTCATCGACACTGGCATCGATACATCGCATCCCGTGTTCGGCGGAATGGTCAGCACCACTGGCGCGAGCTTTGTGCCGGGCGCGACCACCTGGAGTGACATCGCCGACGGCTCCGACAGCGATGGCGACGGTGTTCCCAACGAACAATATGGCCACGGAACCTTCGTCGCCGGCCTCATACATCTCGTCGCACCTGAAGCAATGATCATTTCGGCGCGTGCGCTGGACAGTGATGGTCGTGGCAACACCTTCCGCATCGCGCAAGCGTTGGCGTGGTCGATCGATCGCGGCGCGCATGTGGTGAACATGAGCGTTGGCGAGATCTATCACTCGAAGGCACTCGAGGACGTGGTGCTCGAAGCGTCGACTCGTGGAGTCATCGTCTGTGGCGCCGCTGGCAACCGCAACACCGAGGATCCGCGCGAGTTCCCCGCTTGCGACTCGAATGCACTCGGCGTGTCGGCGTGCGATTGGAACGACCAGAAGGCGCCATTCTCAAATCTCGAGATCCGCCTCGACTTCGCCGCTCCTGGCGATTCCAACATGGTGAACGGCGTTCCAGTCCTCTCGGAGTGCATCATCGGCCCCGTGCCTGGCGGCAATTTCGCGGTCTGGGAGGGAACATCCTTTTCGAACGCGTTCATCTCAGGAACCGTGGCGCTCGTTCGCTCTCAGCGTCCTGACTGGCCGAGCGCGACCGCGTTGCCTCCGACGATCCTGAATCGTGTCTACGGCGTGCTGGCAGACTCCGGTATGCCCATCGTTCCGAGCAATCCGAACCACGCTGGGCTCCTTGGCATCGCACGGATTTCCGCGAGCGGCGCCGTCCTTGAGAATCCACCGGCAGCGCGCCGTGGCGACTTGAACACCGATGGTTTCGTGAACTCGCTTGACCTCTCTGTGTTGTTGAATGCATGGGGACAAGCCCCGACTTTCATTCGCAGCGATCTCAACGCTGACGGACGGGTTGATGCACGCGACCTCTCAATCCTGCTCGACGCTTGGTGAGTTGAGCGAAGGCGAGCGGCTACATTCCCCGCATGCATGATCCTGCGCGCACTGTCCGATGGGACCGCCGTTTTCTCGAGCTCTCCGACACGATCGCCCGTTGGTCGAAAGATCCGTCGCGCGGAGTTGGTGCGGTCATCGTGAGTCCGGCCCGACAGATCGTCGCCACTGGATTCAACGGCTTGCCGCGCGGAATCGAAGACCGACCCGAGCGCCTTGAGCGTCCGGTGAAGTACGACCTGATCTGCCATGCGGAGATGAACGCGATCGTGCAATGCGCACGAAACGGCGTGACTCCGCTCGGCTCAACGATCTACGCGAGCTTCGCTCCCTGCGTGCATTGCACGCTTTCCATCATCCAATCAGGCATTGTGCGCGTGGTGACCTATTCCAGCGGCGCGGGCGACGAACACTGGATGGAGAACCTCCGCAAGAGCCGCGATCTGCTCGCCGAGGCCGGCGTTGAGTATGTCGAGATCACGCGGGACTAAGGCAGCGGCCTTCGCAACTCATCAATTCAAGCCCAGTTCTTTCGCGGTGAACGATCGGTTACGCCCCTTGTTCTCTTCGCGAATCTTGGCGACGAGCGCGGCATCCACCGGACCAGCATTGTTCCCCCACGCGCTGCGGACATAGCTGAGCACTGCAGCGATCTCCTCGTCGGACTTCATCGGCGCGGCAGGCATGACCTGGTTGTACGACTGTCCATCAACCTCGATCTTTCCCTCGAGCCCGTACAGCAGAATCTTCACCAGCGTCGACGGATCGCCGAGCACAATTTCACTTGCGCGCAACGGAGGATAAACGGGCGGAAGGCCGCGGCCGTTGGCTTGGTGGCAACTCATGCAGTTGGAGAAGAGACGCTTGCCAAAATCCTCGAATGACATCGACGCTGTCTTCGCGAGCTTCGGCGCCACAAAGGAGACATCCTCGCGTCCTGGCCAGAAGATGTTTCGATCGATGGAAACCGCGAGTTGCAGCTCCGGGCTGTTCGCATCGAGCATGGTCAACCAACCGGCGGGCTGGTAGTTCGACACCAATTGCAACGGTTCCTTGGCGTTGAGATGTTGTTTGGCAGCGACGCGCTCGAGCATGGCCTTGGCCAGCCAAGGGCGCTGATGGGCGACCGCCGCAATGGACGACAGAGTTCCACGCAGCATGTCCGGCAACGGACGGCCACCACGCAAGTCGCCGCCATCATCGAGAAGCATGTCGGTGAGTTCGTTGGTGAATGCACGCGCAGCAACTGAGTCGGTGTCAAGCAGTGCGCCCGCGATGATGGAATCGAGCAGGGCTTGTTCAGCGCCAACAAGCGACGATATCGCGGCACTGCGCATCTCGCGCGAAGAGAGATCGCCGCGCAGTCCGGCCTCGAGGATCGGCATCCGCAGTTCAGGATCGAGCGCTCCCGCGGTCAGAACGGCCTGCACTCGAACTGGGCGGTCGGCGTCTTCGATAGCACGGGCGAGAATTCCAGCGATTTCCACTTGTGTGAGCGTGCGCTCCGCGATTCGAATCGCATGGACGCGGATGATCGGATCGCTCGTCGCGCTGAAGTCACTGACAAGGCCTTCGATGGTCGCACGATTGATCGCATTGCAACCGGCGAGTGTCCAAAGGAGTTCGAGTTTGATGTGCGATGGAACTGCATCGGCGAGTTGGGCGCGCACCGCTTCGATCGCCGCCGCGTCGCGCGACTCCACGATCAATCGTCGCGCCGTTTCGCGCATCGGCTTCTCGCCGCTGAGAAGTGCGCCAGCCAGTTGCACGCCGGTCATCTTCGAAAGGTCGCCGACAGGTTTCGGTGCGCCGGATCCCTTGCGAACGACTCGCCAAATGCGACCGGCATCGACAGGTTGGGCAAGCCCGCGCGCATCGACCTGCTTGCGAAGAAATGTCGTCATGAAGTTTCGATGTTGGATGATGCCTCGATACATGTCCGCGACATACACAGCGCCATCGGCGCCGGCGGTGCAGAAGACTGGGCGAAAGCGTTCATCGGTCGATGTCCAGAAAGACCGATTGCCGTCAGCGGGCGTCGCGACGACCTTGTCGGCGTTGTCGAAACTTATCTCGCTCAGTCGGTAGCGATGCACGAGATTTCCCGCAACTTCGCAGACAAGAGCACATCCGCGCATCTCCTCCATCGCAACACCTTCATAGATCAGCGGGCTGCATGCGCCAGTGAAGGTCGCCAGCTTTCCATCCTTGAGCACACCCTTCTGATACGCGCGATTCACACCAGGCGTGAAATGCGACGGATACACGCGCATGTCGGTCGCGGCACGCGTAGGCACGCCTTCGAAACTCTTCTGATTCTCGTTGCGCGTTGCGTATTGCTTGGGCAACAGATCCACCAGAAGCGGATCAGAGTTCGGCGAGTAATAGAGTCGCCCAACCGCATCCTCACTGATTCCCCACTGTCCATGCGGCGAAACCGGCTCAGCAAGCAGCGTGTCTCCGTTGGGCACAAAACGAAACGGATGTTGCGAACAGGTGAATGTGTTGTCGAGTGTGAAACACAAGCCGTTACCCGCGTGCTCAGGGTTTTCCTGCCCCGCGAAACCGCTGGCGAGAATGCGCGATTCGTCGGCCTTTCCGTCGCCATCGGTGTCGCGGCAAAACAGAAGATGCGGCGGCTCGACCACAAGCAATCCATCGCGCCACTCAGCAATGGCACGGGGCATCACGAGACCGTCGAGAAAGATCACTGCCTTGTCCATCGTTCCATCGCCGTCGGTGTCGGTGAGAACCTTGATGCGACCGAGGCGTTCAGTTTCGCCCGCGCCGTTGGCGTCGCGCATGTATCCGCGCATCTCCACAACCCACATGCGACCATCGGCGCCGAACTTGATGGCCACAGGCGCTTCGACCAATGGCTCGCTAGCGACGAGTTGGATTTCGTATCCATCCACGATGTCGAAAGTGGCGAGTTCGTCGATGGCGCTGCGGATGGGCGCAGAAGTCGTTTGCCACGCTGCGGGCAATTCGCCTTGCGTCTCACCAACACGATCGCCGTTCTGCGCGAGCGTGGTCGTCACGCAGGCGACGGCGGTTGCGAACGAGAAAATGACGAGGCCGCAAGGACGGAAACGCATGGGAGAAGTGTACGGCGAAGTGCGCGAATTCCGTGTTGCGCGCTACGCTGCGTCGCATGATTCCCGCTGTGATCGCGTTGCTTTTTTGCGCTGCCGCGCTGACTCCCAGCGATGGCAATGCAACGAATATCCATGAGACAAAACCAACGCGTCGAGCGAAGGTGCTCATCATCGGCATTGACGGTCTCCGGCCCGACGCGCTGATGGCCACCGATACTCCCGCGATTGATGCCCTCATTGCCAACGGTTGCGTCACACTCGAGGCCTCGACCTCAGCTCACACGGTTTCAGGGCCAGGTTGGTCGACGATTCTCTGCGGCGTGTGGCCAGACAAGCACCGTTCGATCGACAATCGATTTCTCATCACCGATTACGAGCGCTTTCCGTCCGTCTTCACACTGGCCAAGCGCGCGCGACCAACGATCCGCACCGCGTACTTCGGTAACTGGGGGCCGATCGGCGAGCGCATCCTGGCGAACGATCCGATCGATGTACGCCTTTCGCTTCAGGATCCGAAGAACGACGCGCCGCAAACCGAAGCTTGTGTGGCGGCGCTGAGTAAGGACGACGGAATCGATCTCACCTTCTTTTATGTAGGAAATGTCGACGAAGTCGGTCATGCCCTTGGATTTCATCGCGCAGTTCCAGGATATCGCGCGGCGATCGAAGCAGCCGATGTGTTGGTTGGCCGCGTGATGACGGCCATCGAGTCGAGGGCAAACTTCGACCGCGAAGACTGGCTGGTGATCCTGACCAGCGATCACGGCGGAACGATCGATCTCAATCATGGGCGCGATATTCAGGAGCATCGCGAGGTCGCCTTCATCGTCTCGGGCGACAGCGCAGCGAAAGGCGCGTTGCGCGCCACAGTGAACCAATGCGATGTAGTGGCGACAGCGTTCGCACACCTTGGAATCACCATTGATCGAGCGTGGGACCTCGACTCGCACGCGGTTGGTCTCGCCCGAGATGTCGGGGCGGAGAAACTGTTCGGACACAATCTCGTGGTGAATGGTGATGCCGAATTCGCTTCGGCAGCAGCCAATATTGAAGGCAATCGAGGTGTTGCCGGATGGAAGGACTGGGGCGCGGTGTCCACGCTTGCGTACGGCGCGCAGAAAGACTTTCCCACCAGCGAAACGCCTGGACCAATGCAGCGTGGGAGCAACTTCTTCTTCGGCGGAGATGCCGGTGAGTCGCGTATCTCTCAACGCATCGATCTCGGCGCCGCCGCCGCGGAGATCGACGCGGCGCGTGTGCCGTTCGAGTTCTCGGCGTGGCTCGGAGGATTCGCAAAGCAACGCGATGTCGCGTGGCTTGAGTTGCGCTGGCTTGACGCGCGCGGCGGCGAAATTGCGCGCAATCAACTCGAAGCCGTAACCATGGAAGATCGCGCCGCCGCGTTCGCCATCGAGGCGCCGACGGCATTTCTCCTGCGTCGCGCAGGAGGCGTGGTGCCGATCGGTGCGCGTGTTGCCGAAATCACCGTGCGATTCGAGCGTTCCGAAGGTGTGTGTGATGGATACGCCGACGAAATCTCTCTGGTGCTGCGACCGATGGTTGCCGTGTTCGATTGCGGACCGGCGGTTTTTCTGCAGTCAGAAACCGAGGCGACGGTTTGGATGCGCGCGGGCATTTCCAGTGCGACCACCACTGATGGTGCGCAACTTCGCTGCATATTCGAGAGCGATGGCGGCGAGGCTGATGCGACGCTCGCGGAACACACTGTTCTCGCGGTGCCTGAAGCTGATCGTGACGGCACCGTGCGTTTCAAGTTCGAACATCTGAGCGCTGGCACTGGCTATCGCTACACCATCGCGCGGGTGGCTGATGGCGCAGTGTTGGCGCGGGGCGCGTTCACGACCTGGTCGAGCGAAACCCCGCGCACCCGCATCGCCTTTGGTTCGTGCGCTGACATCGACGATTCAACGGCGTTGGTCTGGCGTCAGATCGCGCGGCAATCGCCCGATGCGCTCGTTCTGCTCGGCGACACTCCGTACATCGACAGCACCGAGCTTTCCGCGCAGCGTGCGCGCCATCGCGCTTTCGCGAGCGTTGATTCTTTCGAGGCGCTGACGGCGATGATTCCGACAGTCGCCACCTGGGACGACCACGATTTCGGTCGCAACGACACCGATGGTCGGCTCCCCGGCCGCGAACAGAGCCGCCGTGCCTTTCTCGAGTACCGACCGCTTGAACACGCGGGACAAGGCGTCGATGGCTTGTTCACATCGTTTCGCTCTGGCCCCGTCGAAGTTTTTCTGCTCGACGCGCGTTGGTTCGCCAAGACCGAGCCGTCTCGCGATGATCCAACCAAGCCAACACTGCTCGGCGAAATGCAGTGGAAATGGGTTGAGGAAAAATTGCGCGCGAGCACTGCGCCCGTCAAGGTCTTTGCCAGCGGCATGGTTTGGAACAGTCGAGTGCGTCCACTCAAACCCGACTATTGGGGCGCGTATCCGCATGAATTCATGCGATTTCAGCGCTTAATCCGCGAGACCAAGGCGAGCGGAGTCGTGCTGGTTTCTGGTGATGTGCATCGCTCGCGCGTCGTTGTGCATCCAACCAAGGATGTTGTTGGATACGACCTCGTTGAGTTCGTCACCAGCCCGCTGCACGCGCGTGTGCATAATGATGCGGCGGTCACTGGTCCTGAAGTGGTGTTCGACGCTGGCATTCCCAACGCGTTTCTGCTGCTCGATGCCCGTGAGACTATGACCGCCAGCTCGGTCACCGCGCGCTTTGTCGCATCCGATGGACGCGTGTTTCATGAGCGAACCATCGACCTGAAAATGCTCGCTCAGCCTTGACCGTCTATGCGTTCGCGCACCACATATGGCTTGCTCGCACCAATGGCGTTGTTCGCATCGGTCAGCAATTCGAGCACGAATCCGATTGCGAGAACGAACAGCGCGGAAAGAAAGAACATGATCGCCACCAGAAACGGCGGACGCGTGCCCATGTCAACGCCATGAGCGAACTTCTCCCAGAGCAGCCACGGCATCACGATGCAGTCGACGAGAAGAAGCATCACGCCGATGCGGCCGAATAGATAGAGCGGCCTAGCTTTGAAGCTCGCTTGGAAGCCGAGCATGAGCACATCAAAGATGACATCGAACGAGCGCGAGAGACCGTAGTGACTCTTGCCGGCGAATCGCTCCTGGCACTCGATCCACAGTTCCGCCGTGGAACCACCGCGCATGTGAACCAGCGCGGGAAGCAATCGATGATGTCCTGGGCGCAAGCGCAGCGATCGCGCCATATCGCCGTCAAGCGCCTTGAATCCGCCCATGTCCCGAATCTCACAACCAGTGACTTGCCGCAGAAGCCAGTTGGCGATGCGGCTAGGAATACGCTTGGTAAGAAGCGATTCCTTGCGCCCAGCGCGATTGCCCGAAACCAGTGTGAAGCCTTCCTGTAGCTTGGTGTAGAGAACGATGATGTCCTCGGGCTTGTGCTGCAAATCGCCGTCGGTGACGACGATCACGCGACCACGCGCATGCTGGATTCCCGCGTAGAGCGCGCCGCACTGCCCGATGTTGCGCGCGAGCAGAATCGCGCGCAAGGCTGGATATCGCGCGGCGCCCTCACGCAGGAGGCGATCGGTGGCGTCGGTTGATCCGTCGGAGACGATGACGATTTCGTGACTCAGTCCGGTCGCGCGAAGAGCAGCGTCAGTGCGGCGCATGAACTCCTCGATGCAAAGTTCCTCGTTGTAGACGGGGGCAACGACGGAAATCTCGATCGGGTGCGTGGTGGCGGTTGGCATCGGGATCTGCGCGATCATGTCAGGACTTGTCGAACCCCGCGAGACGCCAGCCGTTGGCGACCGCAGCGGCGGTCCACGAGCCATCGAGCAAACTGCGCAACTCGGGCTCCCACCACTGGTGGACGCGCATCCTACCGAACGACGCAGGAAGGGCCGGATCGCCATCGCGTTGATCGCCAGGGTGGCAAATGACCTCGATGGTCCTCGGACCAATGCCCTTGAGCGCCTGTGTGCAAGACTGGGCGGTAAACGCAGATCCTTGCTCAGTGATGCCCCACACCGCGTCGGTCGTGCGGATATTCAGGCTCGCATGCGCACGGGTACAGAGCACGCGCAGCAGTGCGCGGCGCAGCGCGGCGGTGGTGAAGTGCGTGTTGCCAAAGCGCTCGTCGCTGCGTCGGACCCAACCGATGCGATGCTCATGCGCGACTTCACAGGCAATGGAAAAAAGTCCAGGAAGACAGTGGGTGTGCTGCTCACTGTCGATGTGCGAGAGTGTGAGCCCGCGCTCGCCGAGGAACGCGACTTGACGCGACCACTCCAGGCGAACCTGCTCCAACTGAAGTTGACCGCGCAGGGCGCGAAAGGCGAGTTGGGAAAAACTGCCTAAAAATAAGCCGTTTTCACCAACAAGCGATGTGACTTCCCTCGGCGGCGAAAGCGGTGCACCACGAAGAATGTTGAGATGCGCACCCAGCGTGAGGCCAGGATACGGTCGCACCGCGTCTTGATCGGGACCATTCGCCAGCACACTTGCGCTCGTCACCGTGCCCTGCGCCGCGCACGCCTCCACCGCACGACGCACCGCCGGATGCAAGCCGAGGTCGTCGACATTGACGATCAACCGTGGGCCTGCGCTCACCAAAAAACCTGCTTGCCCTCAACGATGGTGAAGATGCGCTCTAGCTTTTCCGAGCCATCCTCCACCAGCCAATACAGCCCGTCGCTAGGCAGGTTTTCAAACGCGTGCGCGGTTTCGCCGCGCTCGATGCGGCCGATCGATTTCCATGCGCCGTCTTTCCAGAGAAACAGCTCGAAGGCCGCATCGGGCTTCACGATCGTTCGTGCCCGCAGCGCGCCCGTGTCGGGATCGGTGATGTCGGGTTTGGTCGTGGACGCAATCAGGCTTGTGCTGTTGGATGCGCCCGCGGTCGCGGCAAGTGTGTGCACGATTCCATCGAGATCGATGACGAACGGCGCACCTGCTGGCTCGTCGGCCTCACCAACATGAATCATGGGCAAGTAGCAAATGTTGCGACCAATCGCATGAAATTTTGCTTGGCCTTGTGTGATGTTGGCCCAGTCGATTGGTTTCCACGAGCCGCCGTTAAACACCGCGATGTAGGCAAATCGCTGACCTTCGGGCGCGCGTGCGAGCGTGATCGTCGGGGCGCTTGTTGTCTGGTATTGCGCCGTGACATCGACATAGTGCGAGGAAGAAAGCCATTTCGGCACCGTTTCTTCCTCACGCTTCATCGCCGCGAGGCTGTCGGGTTGATGCGCGAAGGTCTTGCGATACACCTTGGCGGCGCGGCCCGCGAGCCCAGCATGACCCTGACCGTTGGCGTCGAGCACAACTTCCCATGCGTGATTGTTGTCGCTGGCGGCCCACCACGGCGTGTAGTCACTCGCGCAGATCGCTCCCACCGACCGCATGCCAAAGGAAATCATGTTGGTGATGTCCTCGCAACGACCGAGCTTGCGTTCGCACATCTCGGCGTAACTCTGATCGGTGGGATGCATGTAGAAGAGATCTGTGAAGCCGGTCCACGGATGCACATTGGCGCGAACCTTCTCGCCAAAGGCGCGGACATCGGTTTCGCCCTCGTTTTCACGACATATTTCGGCAAGCCGCGTTCGTGCCGGTGTACGCCACAGCCCGAGCGGCTCGTTGCTTCCACGATAGGGAAGGATGAAGTCGCGGAACACCTCGTAACGAATCGGCTTTGCCCATGGCATGGTGCGCCAAGTTCCAAAGGCCTCGTCGAGGTGCGCGAACAGAAAGTCGGCGCTGGCGTGTTCGAGATCGCTGTCGAAACGAATCTTGCGGAAATCGCAGCCAGGATTCTTCGCCTCTATCGCGTCGAACGCAGCCTTTGCCTCGGTGAGCGACTTGTAGTTGAGCGCGTCGAACTCGAGCCGCGTTCCGTCGGTGGTGGTGAGTTCGATCACCGCAAAGCCATGACCATCCATGTTGGCAACGAGCCAGCGCGCCGCGTCGCGCTTCTGCGCATCACCTGTTCCATCGGCGCGGGCGAGGAATGACTCGATCTCGGCGCGGTTGGGTCCGGCCTTCTCCAGCGCCTTAGCGATGGGACCGGCGTACACATCCGACTTTGGATCGGCTGCGGTTTGCGCGGATGTGATGGCAAGGAGCAATACGGTCGTGGCGAGCAGCATGGGCGGATTGTGGCGTAGGGCAAGCCGCGCCGCAATCGGATATGTCGCGCCGCAATCGGACACGTCGCGCGTCCCTTACGTACCGCCCGATATCGCGCTTTGCGCATCCAACTGGATGACCACCAGGTGCGCCGCAAATGCGCTTCGGAGCGCTGCGCCTGATTTGAGTTGAGTCCCTGCATTTTCCCGTCGATAACGAAGCAATGGAACAGCCGATTCCGAGCTCCGCGCCAGCCGCCGCCCCTGTCGAAAATGACATCGGTATCGATATCGACAAGCTCATCGCCGACACCCAGGCACCGACGCCAGCCGCCGCGAGCGATGACTTTTCCGACTTGGAGAGGCAGATCCAAGCACTGCTTTCTGGCGAGAGCGTCGAAGCCGATTCCATCCAACCAGTTGATCGCAAGATTGCAGAGCAGGCGCTCGAACAAGCATCTGTCGACCCTTTGATGCAAGAGATCGACGCCGCGCTTTCGGATGACGCTGACTCTCTGTTGAAGGACGCCAACGGTGACATCGATAGCGCGCTGCGCTCGGTGTTTGACGAGCGTGTGCTGAGTGGGCAGGAGGAAGAGGTCAATCGCGCGCTCATCGAGGCTTTCGGTACCAGCCGCGCGATGGTCCCGTCGTTTGCATCCGCCGCGATTACCAATCCGCTGTCGAATTTCGACGGCGCTGCGAGAGAGCTCCCGTCCGAAGTTCGACGCGAGGAACGCGACCTTCAAGCGGCGAATGTTGTGGCGCCGGCGCCGGGAGTTCATGCCAAAGCTGATGCAAACAGCGACGCGGCGTTCGGTGCGAGTCCCGAGAAAGCTCCTGATGTTTCCGCTGCGGTGGCGACGCCGACCAAAGCCGAAACGCTCATCACGAACCAAACAAGTGCGAGCGCGAAAAGCGTGGACGCGAACATCGCCGGGACCCATGCGCAGCCGGTTGATGTTTCAACCATGGCTCCAAGTGTGAGCGCGCCTGTTGTCTCTGGCGGTGATGGCGCGGCGCGCGCGCGTGTCGCCGCGGATGTCGCCCCGGATGTCGCCGCGAACGACGCAAAGCCGCGCATTCGCCTGTTCTTTACGCTGATTTCGCTTCCACTGCGAGCGTTGGCCGCACCGATGCACGCTATCCCAGCATCAGCTCGGATGATGCTCAGCATCGCCACCCTCACCTTGGTTGTGTGGACGCCCGCTGCTTGGTGGATGGCCAATCGTGCGGCGCAAACTCCTGTTGTCGCACCGATCAGAATTCTTGCCGCCATTCAACCGCCCACTGCCGCCCAGCCCGCTGCGGCAAGCGCGGGCGCGCACGCTCCTGCCGAAAAGACTGCAGAAAAGCCACCAGCAGCGCACGCTCCCGCAGCTCACTGACGCGTGGCGCGTCCCTTGGCAATGAGCACATTCATATTGTCGTGAGTGTCCTTCGCCGCACCAGACAGCATCGCTGCCTGCTCCTCGGCGTGGTAGCTCGAGCGAACCAGTGGCCCGCTTTCGCAAACCTTAAAACCACGCGCCAGCGCCTCGACGCGGAACATCGCGAATTGATCAGGATGCACCCAGCGATCGATCGGAAGGTGATTGCGCGTCGGCTGCAGGTATTGACCGATGGTGATGATGTCGGCGTCGCTCGCGGTTCGCACATCGCTCAACAACTCGAGCACCTCGTTGTCATGCTCGCCAATGCCGAGCATGATTCCCGTTTTCGTGACCAGGCCGCTCGCCTTGAATTGCTGGAGCACCGCCAGTGATCGCTCGTATTTCGCCTGTGGTCGTACCGCGGCGTGCATGCGGCGAACCGTCTCCATGTTGTGCGAGATGATCTCTGGTCGCGCGTCGCAGACGGTCTGTATCGCCTTCTCGTCGCCTTGGAAATCACCGACCAGAATCTCAACCGACATCTCGGGGCAGGCATCATGCACGCGGCGAACCGTCTCAGCCCAGATGTTCGCACCGCCATCGGAAAGTTCGTCGCGGTTCACACTGGTGATGACGACATGCTTGAGCTTCATCAGTTTCAGCGATGCAGCAACGCGACGCGGCTCGTCGAGATCGAGCGTGGCCGGCTTGCCGGTTTTGATGTTGCAGAAACCACACGCGCGCGTGCAGATGTCGCCGAGAATCATGATCGTTGCCGTGCCGCGGCCCCAGCACTCGCCCATGTTGGGGCACGACGCCTCTTGGCAAACGGTGTGCAACTTGTGCTCATCAATGATCGACTTCAGCCGCTCGTAACCCTCTCCACCCGGCACTCGCGCGCGCAGCCAGTCGGGCTTGCGCTGAATGCGGAGGTGGTTGATGGGCTCCTCGCGATTGTTGATCACGAGAGATGTGAGCTCGAGTCGCGACGCGCCAGCGGATCGTTGGGTGTCTCCACCAAGCGGACGCGGATGGCGCGCAACAGTGCGGGCAACGGCGTCGGCCGATGGATTCTGCGGATTTACGGGCTGTTCTGGACTCGGGGAAACCATGGAAGTCGCAGTGTAGGGGATCCGACCGCTCGTTAGACTTTCCCGTCTATGAACCAGAAGTCGAGTCAGCCAATGATTTCCCACCGGACCGCGCGCCTTCCAAATGGTCTCGAGATCCAGGCTGAGATCGACCCCACCGCGCACACCGCCGCCATTGGTTTTTTTGTGAAGACGGGCGCACGCGATGAGCCGACCGAACTTATGGGCGTCTCGCACTTTCTTGAGCACATGATGTTTAAGGGAACCGCCAAGCGACGCGCTGAAGAAGTGAACCGGGACTTCGACGAACTCGGGGCCGCGCAAAATGCATTTACCACCAGCGAGTTGACCGCCTACCACGCGCATGTGTTGCCCGACCGCGCCCATGGTGCGCTTGAAATCCTTGCCGACATCCTTCGCCCCGCGCTGCGCCAATCCGATTTCGACGAGGAAAAGGCTGTCATCCTCGAGGAAATCGCAATGTACGCCGACCAGCCTTTCTGGGTCGGCATCGAAGTGATGATGGAGCAGCTTTACGCGGGACATCCTCTTGCGCACCGCGTACTGGGAACCAAAGATTCCGTCGCCGCGCTGAGCCTTGAGCAGATGGCTGGCTATTTCGATCAACGCTACACCCCCGACAACGCCGCACTGGTTGCCGCGGGAAACCTCGATTTCGACGAACTAGTGAGTGAGGCATCGAGGCTCTGCGGACACTGGAAGCCTGCGACTCCGACGCGTGTCTACCCACCTTGGACTCCTGGCCGCGCTGAGGCGATCTTGGAGTTGAAGAACACCGCACGGGCGTATGTGTTGTTGTCGATGCCCGGACCTTCGATTCAGGATGATTTGCGTTACGCCGCAGGCATTCTCATGCATGTGCTTGGTGGCGGCGATGGTTCGCGCCTGCACTGGGCGCTTGTTGAGTCGGGCATCGCCGAAGAGGCAAGCTCGTGCTACGACGGCCACGATGGCCTTGGCGACTCGACGCTCTTCGCCGTTTGCGATCCCGACAAGATCGACGAGATCGAGAAGATCCTTCGTCGTGAGCTCGATGCGATCGTGACCTCGCTCACCGACGATGATCTGCTTCGCGCCTGCAGTCGCATTTCCACTGGCGCAGCCGCGGCGGCGGAACGACCAAGCGGACGCATGTTTCGCCTCGGAACGCTCTGGGGTTACGGCGCGGAGTACATTCCGCTTGAGGACGAAGTTGAACGCATTTCGACCGTCAGTCTGGCGGAGATCCGCCGATGCGTCGAGAAATTTCCACTGGTGCCGACGGTGAAGATCGTTGTGATGCCGGCGCCAGAGGCGAAGAGTGTGGACGATGCCGACGACGAGACTTTGGTTGACTCGAATGCAAGTCTCGAGATCGCAGAGTGAATCGCAGGTTTAGCGACCGTCGGTTTCGACTTTGAGATCGCGGCGGAAAACGATGACGCGGTTGCGGATGCGTCGGCCGGCCGCAAGCGCGAACATCGCGCCGCTCACGAGCTGATCTGGCGTTTCGATGCCACTTGCGCTGCGAATCTCACCGGAGGGTTCGTAGATAGCGACGCCGATGGAAACAGTCGACGGAAATGACTTCTCCGTCGCGTGCTCAAACGGAACGGCGAGCATGGAGATGGCGCGGCGGATCGACTCAGCGATTCGGCAGAGATCCTCGATCTCAGCTTCAGGCACGAGCACCGCCAGTTCGGCGCCAACAAAGCGATAGATGCGTGATGCTGCCGGCGCGAGTTCGCGCACGCGCTGCGCGGCGTGGGTCATTGCTGCTTCAACGGCCCGCGCGCCAAAGCCTTCCTGCACCGCACGAGCACGATCGATGCCAATCAACAGCACGCCGATGCCTGCGCGGCGACCATTCGCCACAAACGAAGCTTGAAGATCATCACCGAAGGCGCGCGCGTCGGGAATCGTCGCCAAGGAAATCGAACCGTGGTCGACAACATCGCAGGTGTCGGCCTCGATGATCGGTTCGACCAATTGTTGATCACGCCTAATCTGCGCTGCCCGCACCAAGATCGCCGCGACATCGGGCATCGCCCCGGTTTCCAATCCGAACGCATGCGAAAGTTCGTCGGCGCGATCAGCAATTTTTTGCAGCAGCAGTGTGAGTGGACCTGGACGCAGATCGAACCACTCTTGCCCGTCGCGGCGAAATCGCGCGACCTCGGAGTCGCCGGTGCGTTGCGTCAGCACTGATGCTGCGGTTCCCGCGAGTTCGATCGTGCGCGCAAGCGCGGCACACTGCGAATCAGCCTCGAAAGAACGGTGGTGACAGCGCACGGCGTTCACCACTTCCTCAGGAAATCGCCAGCGCGCAACCATCTCACTGCTGACGATCGCATGATCGATTTCAAACGACCGCGCTTCGACCGCGCAGAGTCGGCGGTGATCGCCCTTGATCAGGTCAATGACTTGCAGATAGCGGTCGCCGTACGCGCGCCAAAGCGCGACCATGCCGATGTCCTGTATCAACGACGCCATGAACGCCTCGTCGGGATCGCAGCGCTTGTGCAGCAACGCAATCTCGCGGGCGGCCGCTGCGGAATAAATCGAGCGTCGCCAGTAACTCAGGAAGTCGAAGCTCACCTCGTCAGAGCCGCCGCCGTCGATCGAGTGCGCGAGGCTGAATCCGAGCACGAGCGCCTTGACCGTTTGCAAACCGAGGAATGCAAGCGCCTGCTGAATTGAGCCGCAGCGATGGGTCAGGCCGTAGAAACTCGAGTTGATCGTGCGAATGACCTTCGAGGCAATGGCGGGATCGTTCTCGATGACCGCGGCAATCTCCCGCAACGAGACATCTGCGCGCGCGGTGAGTTCGAGCACGCGCATAGCCACGACGGGAAGCGTCGGAAGGTTTGGTGAACAAAGCACGCGCTCAATTGGAACTTGGGACATAGTTGGCTCGGGACTTCCAATGCATCGGAATCCCACGGGCCTTTGTTCAGCGGAGTTTCGGACCTTGGTCGACTTCGCTCAGGATTGTTCGCCGAGCGCACGCCGACGCGGCCGCGGTGTGACCGCGAGGGTCGGCGTCACCAACTCGTCGTTGACGATCGTGCGGGCGTAGGCGATAAGTAGGCGAATTGCGCGATCGACAGCGTCGGGATCGCAAAGATCAGCGGGCTCGCCGCGCGCAACATGAGCAAGGGTCATCGCAGTTTCAGGCCGCATGCGCCAAGCCCGTGGAAAGGCGCGAAAATCAACGATTCCGCCATCCTCGGCATCGAAGGCTAGGCACGAACCAGGAATTCCCTCTGCTTCGGTGCGGGGCTCGTGGCCAGTTTCACGCAGCAATGTGAAGAAGAAGCGCAGGAACTCCGGCGCAGGCCGCTCCCCTTCCTCGAGCCGCTCGAGCGCGAGAAGCATGGCGTCAAACAACCCTTGGTGCGGCGCTGCAGGCGGCAAAAACCGTTGGATGAGTTCGGCCATCGAAAGCGCGTAGAGATTCGTCTCGAGGTCGTCGTGCGGGCGACGGAACATCTGCAGAAGCGTCCAGTGGGTCAGCGTCTGCAACTCACGCTCGGGCTTGACCACGGCAACAACCTCACCGCGCGCGAGCATGCCGATCCCGCCGGAAAAACTTCCGCGTTCACGCCGTGCACCTTTGGCGAGCCCGCGCATCATTCCGTAGTTTCGACAGAACATGCTCACGGTCTGGCTGGTCTCGGACCAGTCCCATTGGCGGATACAGATGGCTTGATCGACGACGGTCGGCACCGGTCGATTGTCTCACAGCGCGCACGCGCCGTGTTGCGCACTTAGGCGGCGAGTGGAAGACTGTTGACCGAAACGCGGTTGCGTCCACCACGCTTGGCTGCGTAGAGCGCTGCGTCGGCGAGGGCAAGAAGGTCGGCGGGCGAAGTGCTGATCGGCATCGAAGTGAGGTCGGCAACGCCAAAGCTCGCCGTCAGCACGAGCTCGGGATGACGGCGCCACTGGTGCTCTTCGAACGCACGACGAAATCGCTCGGAAACCTCGATGGCCTCGCCGATCATGGTCGCGGG
This sequence comes from Planctomycetota bacterium, assembly GCA_003671075.1. Classification (GTDB taxonomy): domain Bacteria; phylum Planctomycetota; class Phycisphaerae; order Phycisphaerales; family SM1A02; genus QWPT01. The sequence goes on along the minus strand of QWPT01000001.1, from coordinate 43,327 downwards.
AAGGATCACCCCGAATTCCTCGCCGCCATAACGGCAAGGAATGTCGCTGGCGCGGCCGCCGGTGAGAATCGTAGAGAAGAGCGCGAGCACTTCATCGCCGAACGGATGACCGAATCGGTCGTTCACATTCTTGAAGTGATCGATGTCGCACAGCACAAGCGAAAGTGGTCGATTGTGCCGCCGCGATTCGCCGAATTCGGCGGCAAGACGCTGGTCGAAGTACGCGCGGTTCCAGAGTGCGGTGAGTCCATCGAGCTGCGCGCGCTGTGAAAGCATGCGCAACAGTTGCTGCACCCGGATTGCCGAACGGACGCGCGCCTTGAGTTCCGCCATCTCAAATGGCTTGGGAATAAAGTCCACTGCACCAAGATCAAGGCAACGCACTCGGTCCATGGTTTCGCAACTGGCGCTGATGAAAATCACAGCGATGTCGCGGGTGCGCGGATCTTCTTTGAGTCGCTGCAGAACTTCAAAGCCATCGATGCCCTCGAGATCAATGTCGAGCAGCATGACTTCGGGCTGAAGTTCAGCCGCCATGCGTAGGCCCTGTTCGCCAGTAAGTGCGCAATGGATCTCGACCTGCTCAAGTTGCAGGCGAGTACGCAGGAGGCGGTGCATGAGCTCGGAGTCGTCGACGGCGAGTATGCGCGGCACACGAGATCGGGCGTCAGGAGTGAGCGCCGCTGGATTCATGCTTCGTCGACTCCGCGCTCAGATTCGGGGTCTTCGAGTTCCTGATCGAGCGAAGATTCGTTGCAATACTCCTGCTCGCAGTTCTCCAACGCCGCACGGCAAAATGCGATGAGGTCGTCCGCGCGTTCGGTCACGCTCGAAAGCTGCATTTCGTCGAGCAAACCGTCGTCATCGTCGTCGAGTCCGATCAGATCGCAGTCGAGATCCTCCCGCGCGGCCTCGGCGAGGTTGTAGGCCAGTTGACGAAGATCGTGTTCGTCGCGCGCGTCGAGCGCGCCGGAAAGCGAGCGCAACTTGCGATCGAGATCCTCGACCAGCAACAACATGCGGTTTCCCGGCTCCATTTCGCCGAGGTTGCGCGGACCAAGTGGCCTGTTTCCTGCGTCGTCCATGGGCGTTGCATCGTCCACATGCCCACGACACTTCCGAGTGCTGTTGGGACAGACGGGTTCCGATACCCCAAGCGTCCGCGCAATCCGCACAGACGGAACATCCACAACACCCGTTGACCGCGGGACATCATCGCAATACCTTGTCCGTTCTTATCCGCACCCCGTCCGCGCGAAAGCGCTGACGAAGGAGTTCCGCCCGTGCTTCCCAGCCCCCCCGCCCGAGAGGGCCAGCTTGGCTTTCTCTATCTCCCGCCCTATCGCGTGCAGGGAATCAGCGTTGCCGGCGAACAAACCGTCATTCAAATCCCTGAGCTTGATGTTGCGTTCGACATCGGACAATGCACGCGAGCAGTGCTCAGCGTTCCGACCATCGCGCTTTCGCACGCGCACATGGACCATCTCGGCGGACTTCCCTACTGGTTCAGCCAACGATCTTTCCAGAAGATCGGCGGCGAGACTCATCTGCCCGACAAGCCCGACGGCAAGCCGCGTGTTCCAGTGGGTCGATGCGTATGTCATCCGGAGCTCGAGCAATCGCTGCGGGGCATGATGCGTGCGTGGGAGCCGCTCGAGCGACAGAAGACGCCGTTTGAGATCGTCGCACTTGAGCCAGAGAAGGATCTCGAGCTCAAGAATAATATTCGTCTGCGCGCAATTGAAACGCGGCACACCGTCCCGAGCCTTGGTTTCTCTGTGCTTGAACGGCGCAGCAAACTCAAGGAGGAGTTCCGCGATCTTCCGCAAGAGAAGTTGCGTGAGCTGCGCACGCGTGGCACTGAAATCACGCGACAAATGGACATTCCGCTGATCGCCTATACCGGCGACACCGCGCCTGGCGAGTACCTCGTGCGTGATGAATTCGCCGACGCCAAGATCGTCATCGCCGAATGCACATTCTTCGAGCCTGATCACAATGATCGCGCGCGAACGGGCATGCATCTGCATATCGATGACATCATTCGAATGCTGCCGGTGTGGAAAGCTGAAGCGATCGTGCTGGTGCATGTTTCGCGGCGCACGACTATTCACTATGCGCGCGAGCGCATCGAGCAACTTGCTGGCGCCGATGCTGGTCGCATCCACTTGTTGATGGACCATCGCTCAAACCGCGCACGCTATGACGCGCAAGTTGCGGCAGCGGAGGACGCGAACAAACCACCTGCGCCACCCGCAGAGGAATTGCCGCGCGAAAGTCAAGAGGATATTCCGAACGCTGTCGAGTAGGCGCGACGCTGAAATCTTCGATTACAACGCGGGGAGAGGGTTCTGCTTTGGTCCGTTGACGCACTGAGCATGACCCCCTATCGTCCGCGCCCCGTCAGGATGTTTGGTCGGGACGAGTCGCTGCGGTGGGACGCAACGGTTCGTGGTGAAAAATATTCGTGTGTCGATGTGTTCTTCGCGTTGTACTTGTTGATCTGGCTCATGGCCGCGACGAGTTGATGTGCTGAAAGTCTCGACACTCTTCGCGTGGCAAAATCGGAGTCGTTATGCAGAAGATCGAACCAGCCTTTCGCGAGTCGCTCGTCGACTATCTGCGGAAGAATCATTCCGACATTTGTCGGCACTGGTTCGACGACATCGAGCCGTCGGAGATTCGCGACGGTGTGCTACGGCTTGTGGTGCGCGAGCCGGTGCAACTGCGATATCTGCAACGCTGCTGCGGAACCCACTTCACCGAGGCCGCGCAAAATGTGAGTGGGCGGCTGCTGGTGGTCCGCTTCGTCAGCCCGGACGACGACGCGAAGTTCGACCCGCGCGTGCCATTTCCCGCGAACGGTTCAGGTGTTTCCGCTGCTCATCGAGGCGATGATTCGCCAGACCGTCCAGCTTGGCTCGACGAGCAGATGCTCCTCAGCCCCGACTACAACTTCGACTCGTTCGTCGTCGGTCCAGGCAACCGCCTCGCTCATGCGGCCGCGCAGGCCGTCGCCGCGCAACCGGGCCGCGCCTACAACCCGTACTTCATTCATGGCGGAGTTGGACTGGGCAAGACCCACCTGCTCCACGCCGTTTGCCAGGAATTGCTGCGCGCACAGCCAAGTTTGCGCCTTTGCTACATCTCCTGCAACTCGTTCATGGACCTGTTCCATGAGGCGGTGCGTGCGGGCAGAATGAACGATTTCCGCAACCGTTTTCGCACCGCCGATGTGCTGGTGATCGACGACATCCACTTTCTGTCCAAGCGCGAGCAGACGCAGGAAGAGTTCTTCCACACCTTCAACGCGCTCTACCAGCTTGGGAAGCAGATCATTCTGAGTTCCGACGCGGCGCCGACCGAGATTCCTGATCTCGAAGAGCGGCTGACGAGCCGGTTCGCCGCTGGGCTCGTCGCGCGCATTGAGCGACCGTGCTTTGAAACGCGGGTTGCGATCATCAAGTCCAAGGCGACGCTGCACGGAATCGTGCTTCCGGAAGATGTGCCGTCGTACATCGCCGCCAAAGTCGACACCAACATCCGCGAGCTCGAAGGCGCGCTCACCACGGTTCGCGGGTTTGCCATGGCGGCCAAGCTTCCGATTTCACTCGAACTCGCCAAGCAGGCGCTCGACAGCGAGAACTCCTCGCGCAGTGGAAATGCCCCTGGTCTGCAATCGATCATCGACAGCGTGACCCGCTTCTACGATGTGAAGCTCACGGATCTACTTTCAAAACGCCGGCATAAATCGATCGCGATGCCTCGCCAGGTCTGCATGTTCCTCGCTCGCAAGCACACCCGATTTTCCCTAGAGGAAATCGGCGGGTACTTCGGTGGTCGTGACCACACCACCGTCATGCACGCGGTGCGGACGATCGAAGAGAAGTCGCGCGCCGACGGCAAACTCCAGGCCGAAGTTGGGCGAATCGAACAAGATCTGCTGCAGCGATCCGAGCGCTAAACCCGCTCGCAGCCAGTGCCACTTTTCATGTGGAGATCTTGTTGATGACTGTCTCGCGCTCGCCCGCAGGAGACAGGCGTTGGCGAGCGCGGGTGACTCTGAAGTCAATCTGCCGAGCGCTGGGCCCAATGGAAGTCGACGGTAGGCGGCAATCGACAGTTAGATGTCAGGTGTCCACGGGGGAGATGCTGGCGCAAACACTTGCGCAATAAAGCCTTCCAATCGACGCTCGTGCTTCATCCACAGATGGACAGGACTCCTTACTAGGTAAGAAGAGATACTTCTTCATGGTCTGTTCATGGTCTATCCACTCCAGATCTGAACGAACACCACACGATTGTTCGTCCGAGAGTCACGACGCTCACACATTGCGCTGGTCGAGAACCAATGGGAGGCACGGTCACCTATCGCGGGCGAGAAAGTGCGGTCGGCCGTGTGGATAAGTCTTGGCAACTCTGGCAAAACACCGTCGCTCGGCCTTGGAGTCGGATGCCGAGGAGCGGCGCCGAGCAGCGCGTGCAGGGTTGGCCCTCGCGACCGTAGACAGCGTGCACCTGAACCGCCGTGCCGGCCTTGCCAAAGGCGTCTTTGTAGTCACGGAGGGTGGAACCGCCGGCGGCGACCGCGTGGCTCAGGATGCGGCGCAGTTCGGTGGCGAGAAGGGTGACTTCAGGGCTGCTGAGGCCGGCCCCCTCGCGCAGCGGGTGGATGCCGGCGGCAAACAGGCTCTCGTCGGCGTAGATGTTTCCAACCCCGGCAATGACCGATTGGTCCAGCAGCGCCGCCTTGATGGGTCTACGGCTCTTGGCGAGGGCTTGAATGAGTCGGTTTGGCTGAATATCGAGGGCGTCTGGGCCGAGTTCCGCCCAAGCGGCGAGCAGCGCCTCAAGTGACGGGTAGGCGGTCAAGCCACCGAAGCGACGCGGGTCACGGAAGGCGAGCTTCCAACGGGTTCCGCGGGGAGCGTTCGGAGGTTCGATTTCCCAAACGACATGTCGATGGCGCGCGCTCATTCCACGCACGGCGGCGGACTGCTCGGCAGATTGTTCAACGGTCACGCCGCCGGTCATACCCAGCTGCACGACAAGGACGCGGCCACCAGTTGCCCGACTCGACTCGATCGCCATCTGCTTGCCTCGTCGATGGGTGGCGTGGATGGTTGAACCAACGAGCAAAGCGTGTTGGTACGCGGCATCGTTGCGCGCCGAACCATCGGCGAGCGTGATGACGCTCTTGCGGCGAATCGAAACGGACACGCAACGGGCGCCGATGATCGCGGGCTCGAGTGAGCGGCGGAGATGTTCGACTTCGGGCAGTTCGGGCATAGATCACGGCGGATGAAGGGCGTTGATCTCTATACTCGCAGGTTCGGCGGCGCGCATCGTTGGCGTTGCGGATCGGTACTGAGAGTCTCCATGCCCGAATCAAACGACACGCACGCTCACGCTGCCAATTCTGGCGCTCACCCCACTCCTTCGCAGGGTTCTAGACGAGCGCCAAGTGTCGCCGCCCTTTCCCCCACTTGGACCGATCAAGTTGCCGCGGTGGGCGAGGTCCGCCGTGCGATTGATCATGTGCGCACCGAGATCCATCGCGCCATCGTTGGGCAGGACGAGGTCGTTGAACAGGCGATGTTGGCGATTCTTTGCGGTGGACACGCAGTGGTCGAAGGCGTGCCTGGTTTGGCCAAGACGCTGCTGGTTTCAAGTCTGGCCAAGACGCTGAGCCTGCATTTTTCGCGTGTTCAATTCACCCCCGACCTCATGCCCAGCGACATGACCGGCACTGAGGTCATCCAGGAAGACAAGGCCACAGGCTCGCGCGGTTTGCGCTTTGTCAAAGGTCCGATCTTCGCCAACATCGTGCTTGCCGATGAAATCAACCGCACGCCGCCCAAGACGCAGGCCGCGCTGCTCGAGGCGATGCAGGAGCGACAGGTCACGGCCAATGGCGTGCAGTACAAGTTGCCCAATCCATTCTTCGTGCTTGCCACGCAGAATCCAATCGAGCAAGAGGGCACTTACCCGCTGCCTGAGGCGCAGCTCGATCGCTTCATGATGAACATTCGCGTGAGCTATCCGACCGAGGCTGAGGAGATCGAGATTGTGACCCGCACGACTTCGTCGGGTTTGTCCGAGCCTGCGCCGGTTTTGACTGCGGAAGACATCATTCGCATGCAGGCGCTCGTGCGCGAGATTCCGGTGGCCGAGCATGTTGTGCGTCATGCGATTCACATCGTCCGTGCCACGCGTGTCCGCGAGGATGGGCAGGCGCTCAAGGTTTGTCGCGACTACCTCGCCTGGGGTGCTGGTCCACGCGCGAGTCAGTTCCTCGTGCTTGCGGCGAAGGCGAAGGCCTTGCTCGAAGGCGCCACGCACGCGACGGTTGATCATGTGCACGCGATCGCGCTGCCCGTCATGCGCCACCGCATCGTGACGAACTTCAACGCCGAGGCCGATGGCGTGAAGGGTGACGATGTCGTGCGGCTCATTCTCGACGCGGTGCGCAACGAAGGCTCCGCTCGTTCTCTCGACGCGGTCGCGCGCTAAGTCGCCGACTGCAATATTGGAGCCTTTTCCTTGGCGAATTCGCGGCAGCCAGCCGATCGTTCGATGCGTGCGGAGCAATACCTTGCTCCCGAGACGCTCGGCCAACTGCTGCCTTTCGAGCTGCGCGCGCGCATGATCGTTGAGGGCGTGATGAGCGGAATGCACCGCTCGCCGTACCAGGGACTCGCGGTTGAGTTCGCTGAACACAGGCAATACGCGCCCGGCGACAGCATTCGTCAGATCGATTGGAAAGTCTTTGCGCGCACCGACAAGCTCTATGTCAAGCGCTATGTGCAGGAGACCAATCTCGATGTGCTGGTGATGGTCGATCGATCGAGTTCGATGCGCTACGGCACGCTTGATGTGAAGAAGGGTTGGGGTGGCACCGATGCCAGCCGCGGCACCGGCAAGTGGACGAAGTTCGATCACGCGACCGCAACTGCCGCGGCCGTCGGCTACATGTGTCTGCATCAGGGCGACCGCGTTGGGCTTGCGCTGTTTGATGAAGAGGTGCGCGTACAGGTCAAGCGTTCCAGTCAGCGCGATCAGTGGCGCGCGATCGTCGGCGCGCTCAGCACTGGTCCCGTGAACGGACGCGCGCAGATCGGCCGTTCCATCGACCAGATGATGGCTCGAGTGACCAACCGCGCGCTCTTCGTCATCGTGTCGGACTTCTTGATGCCCATCGACGAGTTGCGGCCAGCGATCGCGCGGCTTGCCCATCGCGGCCATGACGCGATGCTGGTGCAAACGCTTGATCGCGCTGAGCTGCGCTTTGATTTCGATTCTCCAGCGCGTTTCGAGGGACTTGAAGGTGGCGATGCAATTGAGACCGATCCACGCGCGGTGCGTGCGGCGTATCTCGCGTTGCTGCGTGAGCATGTCGATGCAGTTGATCGATTGGCGCGTTCGTTCGGTGCCGATGCACTGGTGTGCGACACGCATGAGTCGGTCGGCCCTGTGCTCGCAGAGGTTCTCGATCGGCGCATGAGTTTCACCGGGAGGCGCGGCGGATGAGTTTCCTTCATCCGGCGATCGCGTGGGCGGGCGTTGCTGCGGTGGCGCTGCCGATCATCATCCATCTGCTGTTTCGGCGCAGGCGCGTGTCGATCGAGTGGGCGGCAATGGAACTGCTGCGCGAAGCGGTGCGTCGCACCAATCGTCGGCTTCAATTCGAGCACTGGATCGTGCTGACTTTGCGTTGCTTGATGTTGCTCGCGGCGGGGCTTGCCATTGCGGTGCCGATCTTCGGTACGAGCGTTGGCGGCGGACAGGCGCGGCGGCTGGTGATGGTGGTGATCGACAACGGCGCTTCGAGCGCATTGCGCGGCGGGAGCGAGAGCGAACTCGTTCGCGTGATCGACGAAGTGCGGACGATGTTGGCGCAGAGCGAGATTCGTGATCGCGTGGGCATCGTGTTGGCGTCGCAGAGTCCGACGCTGGTGTTGGCGCCAACGGTTGATACCGCCGCGATCGAGCAAGCGCTCTCGCGCATCGAGCCTGCGCAAACGCCGAGCGAGTTGAAGGATGCCTTCATGTTGGCGCTGGCCACGATCAACGCTGCGCGCCTCGACGGAAGTGCGTCGGGAGAGGTCGCGCGCGTTGTGTTGGCAAGTGCGTTTCGCCGTGCGAGCTTGACCGATGTCAGCAGCATTTCCGTCGCGAATACAGCAAATACCGTTGGCGCTTTTCAGGCCAAGAGTGACGCAAGCGCTGGCACCGACGCCGCGTCGAGCACGCCGCGTATCGAGATCATCGCGCTGCTTCCCGCCCAAGATTCGCCGAGTGATGCGCGGGTTGTGCATATCGATGCTCGGCCTGCTCCATCCGGCGCGGCGGTGCTGGTGCGCGCATTGATCGCACGCGAAGGCGCGTCGCTTGAGGCAGGTCAGACTTTCGTGCGTGCAACAGGAACCGGCATGTCTGCGGCGCCCGAGCGCGCGGTGCTGTGGGAAAAGGGTCAGTCGGAGGCGACCATTGATTTCCAACTGCTGCCAGCGGCGCAGGTGGCGGGCACGCGAAAGATCGGTGTCGAGGTTCACATCGAGGATGACAACCTTTCCACGGGAAATGAGGGCTTTGCTGCCGTTGATGTGCGCAGCGAACTCGAGATCGGCGTGGTTGGACGGCGGACATCGCTTGATGCATCGGAACTCGAGCGAGTGCCGTCGTCGTTGTGGATTTCACGCGCGCTTTCGCCTTCGGTCGGATCGGGCATGCGTGTGCGTGACATCGATCCATCGGCATGTGATGGGCGCGCGTTGCTCGGGCTGGATGCCGTTGTGCTTGCGCGGCCCGATCTGCTCTCTCCGTCGGCGTGCGATGCGATTGGTAAGTTTGCCTTGAGCGGCGGTGTTGTGGTCGTGATTCCTGCGGGCGAATCGATCGCGCAAACCTGGGGTCAAGTCGTCTTCTCGAAGTTGTCGGTTCCTCTGCGCGTTGCTGCGGAAGCTGTCGATCACGATCCACCGCTGCGACTTGCCGAGGAGCAGCCACCGTCAAGTCTGTTGTCGTCGATCGCGCCGGAACTTTCGGCATTGGTCGCGCCCATCGAAACCAAGCGCACGGTCGCACTCAGTGGTTTCTCCAAGGGCGAAGTGGTGCTGGTGAACGCAGACGGTTCGCCGTTGGTTGTTGCGCAGGCGCCGCGTCGCGACGATGGTCGAGTTGAGCGTGGAATGGTCATTGGTTTTTCCACCGCACCAGAACTCATCTGGACGAATCTTCCAGTGAAGCCGTTGATGGTGCCGCTGCTGCAAGAGATTGTGCGCGCTGGTATTCAGATGGCGGCGGGTCGAAACGAAGTCGCGGTGGGCGAGCGGATGTCGGGCGAAGCGCTGGCGATCATGCGTCACGAAGCCACGATTCAGCCGCGCGCGACCGAAGGCAACACGACAACCACGCTGGCGATTGGACAGGACGGCGTGAGCACGAACCTGGTGGAGCGCGCAGGAATCTGGCGTTCCGATGCGGGCGCGATGGTGGCGTCGAATGTGCGGCCAGCGAGCATCGCGCTTGCGCCCAATGCGCCCGATTCGGTGCGCGCGGCCTTGGCGCCTCTTGGCGATGTGCGGTTTCGCTCGAGTGAATCGAATGAAACTACCGCGCAGGTTCCATCGGAAGCGGACTGGTCGTTCATGCTGTTGGTGATCGCGCTCGCGCTGCTGTTGATCGAGGGAGTTCTGAGTAGGCTTTTTTCCCACGCTTCTTTGCCAAGCGCGTCATCGACTGACGAGACAGTTTCAATCGTGGGACGCGTGCGAGTGCGGGCGCGAAGCGAACCGGCCATGTCTTCGTCGTCGTCCATCTCGTCATCAGGAGGCCGCACATGAACGGCCGCGGATTCATCGAGTGGATCGTGTCGGGCGAGGTGCCGGTCGATTCAGGTTCGGTCAGTGTCGTGTTTTCCCGTCCAATGCCCGCGTGGGCGTGGCTGTTGGCTGCGATGGCTGCGGTGGCGATTGCGATGTGGAGCTATCGCAGGCTCCAAGGCGCAACAAAGTCATGGCGGCGCGCGCTGCGAGTTGCTCTCGTTGTATTGCGCGCGAGTGTGCTGTTGTTACTGGCATTGCTGATATCTGGGCCGAGCGCGCGCTTCGAGCGCACCCGCGTTGAGCCAGACCGCTTAGTTGTGTTGGTCGACCGCAGCCGTTCGCTTTCGATTTCCGATGCGCCCGGAAAGGTCACGCGCGAAAAACAGTTGACCGAACTCCTTCGATCGTCGGAAGGAATGCTCGGTCAGATCGCGCTCAGCAAGGAGATCGATTTCGTTGGTTTTAGCGGCGGCGCGTTCTCGCTCGCGGTGGTGGGGACGAAGGTCGCTGACGCGCTTGGCGCCGCCGAGGGCGAGCGCACCGATATCGATGCGGCGCTGCGACAGGCGTTGACGCGCAGTGCGGGCAAGCCGCTGAGTGGCGTGCTGGTGTTGAGCGATGGACGATCAGCGGTTGCGGTTTCGCCGGAGACGCTGCGATTGCTCGAGCGCGATTCGGTGCGGATCTTCACGGTTGCGCTTGGATCGAGCGCACGCATTGGCGATGGCGCGATTGTGGCGACTGCTGCGCCTGCGCGCGCGTTTGTGCGCGATCGATTGCCGGTGGAAGTGCGGGTGGATCGCGGAGGGATCGTTGGCGCGATTGCAGTGCGCTTGGTCGACACGGTGAGCGGCGCGGAACTGGCGCGCAAGGAAATTGGCGACGGCGTTGGCGAACAAATTGTTGTTCTTGACGCGACTGCCGACGCAGCGGGCGCGCGCAAGTGGCGTGTTGAACTGGTGTCGGGAAGCGACAACAGTCCGCATGTCGATTTGGTGCAGGAGAACAACACCCGCGATCTTGCGGTCGAGTTCATCGATCGCCCGTTGCGCGTGCTTTATGTTGAAGGCTCGTCGCGCTGGGAATATCGCTACTTCAAAAACCTGCTGACGCGGGAAAAAGATGTAGAGAGTTCGATCATGCTGCTTTCCGCCGACCGCGATTTCGCGCAGGAGGGCAACATGCCGATCTCGCGCCTGCCGCGGACCAAGGAGGAGTTCGCCAAGTACGACCTCTTCGTGTTCGGCGATGTACCGAGCGGGTTTTTCTCACCAGACCAGCTTGCGATTGTGCGCAGCGAAGTGAGTGAGCGCGGCGCGGGTTTGTTGTGGATCGCGGGCGAACGCTCGACACCTGCATCGTGGGAGTCGACGCCGCTCGCGGATCTCTTTCCCTTCCGTCCACCACTGGCGCTGGAGCCGCGCGTAGGCGCGAGCATTCTTCGGCCGACAACGGTGGCCGAGCGTTTGGGCGTGCTGCGTTTGTCGGAAGACGATGATGGGTGGCCTGATGTCCTCACCAACTTGGATCTGCAGTGGCCACGCTTGCGCTATGTGCAGCATGTGCCGCGAAGCAGATTGAAGCCGACCGCGGAAGTGCTGGCGACTGCGGAGGGAATTGGAACTTCCGCCGCCGAACCTTCTGCGGCTGTCATGCGCATGCGTTTCGGCGCGGGTGAAGTGATCTTTGTGGCGACCGATGAAATCTGGCGCTGGCGTTACGGCCAAGGCGAACGCTATCCCGAACGGTTCTGGATTCCGTTGGTGCGACTGCTCGCGCGCGAGTCGCTCGCCCATGGCGACGAGCGTGCGACGATGACGGTCGAGCCAGCGCGTGTCGCTCCCGGCGAATCAGTGGTGGTGACGCTGCGGTTTGTCGACGAGGTTTCGGCCCAGGACGGCGGCGCGTCGATGCCGGTGGAGATCATCGGTGTCGACGGTGTGGCGATCGCGCGTGTGGATCTTGCCCGCGATGGTGCCAGCGCAACCGCGACGGTGCCTGTCGAGAAGATCGGCGCATTTCGCGCCGTGGCGATCGATCCGTCCTTTGGCCGCGTGGAAAGCGCGTTTGAAGTGGTGCGTCGCGATGACGAGTTGCGCCGCGGCGATGCCGATCACGAAGCGCTCGCCGAACTTTCGAAGCGCACTGGCGGACAGACTCTCGACGCTCAGACGATCTCGACGCTGCCGGACCTTCTTCCCCGCCGTGCGCGGGAAACCGATGAGAGTGTGCTCAAAGCACTGTGGGATACTCCGGCAGCGCTCGCGGCGATCATCCTACTTCTTGGTCTTGAGTGGATCGGAAGGAGGTTGCTGCGGCTTGTCTAAGTAGCCGCGGTAATGAAGCATGACGAACGAATTCGACGACAACAATGGTGCTCAACCAGGCGGCATGAGAAATGCGGCGGGTTCGGAGCTGGTTCGATCAGAGCTAGTTCGATCAGAGATGGTGCGCACCGTAGTTCGACTTGCTGGACGCGCGCGGGTGCTGCGCATTACGGGCGCGGTGGCGGCGCTGGTGGTGTTGTTTTTTGCGAGTGTGATGGGCGTGGCGGCCGTTGATGCGGTCGTGCGATTTCCAGGCGTTTTGCGGGGAATTATGCTGGCGGTGATCGCCGGTTTCATGTTTGTCGACGTGCGCAAGGTCGTGTTGCCCGCGTTTCGATTCAGGCCGCAACCAGTGGATATTGCACTGCGCATCGAGCGCATGCGTCCTGAGTTGCAAGGCAAGCTTGCATCCGCTGTCGAGTTTGAATTGTCGGGCGCAGCTCGCGGAAGTGCGCTCGCGGCTCGGGCGATTCGCGATGCCGAGGACCGCTCGAGCGGCGCGTCGCTTGGCAAGGTGATTCGTTGGAAGCCGATGGGAACGCGCTTCGCGGCGGCGTTGCTCTGCGTTGGATCAGCGATTGGATTTGCGATTGTTGAGCCGGACACTGCTTCGATTGCGGCGCGTCGCGTGCTGATGCCTTGGAGTGATGCGGTGTGGCCGGCGCGCACGGCGTTGGCGGGAATGATCGTCGACGGATCGGTTGCTGCGCGCGGCCGTCCGCTTGCGCTGCGTGCGCGCATGACCGAAGGCGAGGCCGAGCGTGAACGCGTGCGCGCGGAGTATCGCGTGACTCGCGATGGCGTTGTTGGCGATTGGATTGAGGTTGGCCTTGCTCGTCAACCGTCGGGCGAATTCGAGCGTTTCGTTGATGCGGATGGCGAGCGCATCGAGGTGCGCTTTATGACCAGCGATGCGACCACGGAGATTGCTACGGTGCGATTGGTCGCGCCGCCAGCGATTGCATCGGCGCAGGCGCGGATCGAACCGCCGGCCTACGCGGCGCGCGCAGTTCAGTTGCGCGTTGAAGACTTGGGCGATTGCAGTGGCTCGCGCGGCATTCTTCGTGATCCGATTCTCGCCGGCAGTCAGATTGTCTTTGATCTCAGGATGACACGCGCACTCGCGTTTGATCCCGCTCATTCGCCGTTGAAGCAAGTGTCATCGAGTGGTGCCGAACCCGGCGCGACGACGATGCCGGTGACGATTGTGGTCGATGAAGCGGACGGTGCTCACTGGACGGTTTCATGTACGGCGGTCGAGGCGACGCGGCTTGCGCTGACGCTTATCGATTCCGACGGCATTGCCGGAGAGAATGAGATCATTCTCGCGTTCGACACCATTGCTGATCGCCCGCCCTCGGCGACCATCGTCGAGCCAGTTCAGGATGAGTCGGTCGTTGTTGACGCGCAGATCGCGATGCGCGCCGATGCGCGTGACGACATCGGGCTTGCGAAGGCAGGTATCGAGATCGCGACGCGTATTGGCAAGGATTCGGTGGAGAGCATGGTGTTTGAGGAGCCGGCGCAGGTGATGGCTGGCGTGAACGGCGAGGAAGGTGCGGCCGCCGAGGCGAGCGTGGAGCGCATGCTCGATATTGCGAAACTCAAATTGTCCGCGGGCGACTCCATCGTCCTTCGCGCTTATGCACAAGACGCGTTTGATGGCGGCAGCGTTCAGCCGGCTCACGAGCGTGTGCGCAGCGCGCCGCGGATCTTGCGCATTGTTGGCGATGATGAGTTCGAGCGGCAGATCCGCGGTGTGTTTGCCGGCGTGCGTCGCGACGCGATGCGCGTGGATGAGCGCCAGGCAAAGGCGCGCGACGCCGTCGAGCGTGATCCGTCCGAGCGCGGACTCGCTGAATTGCAGGCTGCGGTGACCGAAGGTGCGGCGCGTATGCGCGAAGCAACCGAGCAGGCGATCGCTCGACTCGAGAAGAATGATCGCGCGAACGGCGTGTTGTCGGAGCTCGCCGAGCAGGCCCGTGAGCTGACGGCGGCCGCGGAATCTCGCAGCGCCGAAGCAAGCGGGGCGGTGGAGCGTGCGCGCGAGCAGAAGGTTGCTGCTGAAAGCAAGACTGGCCAGGATCAGGCTACTGCCAAGGATGCAGCCACAGCCGCTGCCAAATCAGCAGCGGAACTTCAGGACGCTGTGCGCGCGGAGCTTGAGGATCTCGTCGCGTTGCTTGATCGCGATGAGGATTCTTGGCTTGCCAAGCGCCGTCTAGATGCACTCGCCAACAAGGTTCGCCAATCCGCGCGCGAAACCGATCAGGCTGCGCGGCGTTCCAATGGTGAAGGGCGCGAGGAACTTTCGCCCGACGCACGCGCGGAGATCGATGCACTCGCCGACAAGCAGCAGCAGGAAGCCACCGAGGCTGAGCAGGTCGTGCAGGAACTCAAGGAGCGTTCGCAGGCGTTGAAGGATGCAGATCCACAACAGTCGCGCGCGCTCGAGGAAGCGGCCAAGGCGGCTGAGGACGGCAAGGTCCGCGAGGAGTTGGAGCAGGCCGCCAAGGACTCGAGTCAGAATCGCCTTGCCCAATCAAAGCAGGCGCAAGATCGCGCGGCGTCGGCGCTGCAAAAAGCAGCTGAGGCACTCAACGAGGATCGAAAGGTTCAGGCCGAGGAACTCGCGCGGCAATTGGAGTCGCTTGCGGATTCGATTCGACGGCTCATCAAAGACGCTGAGAATGTGCGCGACGAAGTGGCGGCGGCCGGAGACGGAAACGACGCTGATGCAGACGCGCAACGCGAGCGTGCCGCTCTTGGCGCGGGCAAGTTGTCGCAGAACACGCGTGGTGTTGCCAGCGACGCGCGGGCGACTGGTCGAGAGGCCGCCCGAGTGGCGCGCACGCTCGATGGTGCGGCAGGAAGTCTCGCCAAGGTCGCGGGGAATCTTCGCGGCGATCCGTTCGATCGAAATGACACAACCCTCGCGGTCGATTCGGCTCTGAAATCACTCAACGACGCGCTGGTCGATGCCGAGCAGGCTGCCGATCGCGCCGAGGAGCGTGCGGAAGAGGAGAAGCGCGAAGAGTTGCTGGTGAAGTACCGCGATTTTCTGGAGCGTCAGGCGGCATTGCGCGGATCTGTCGAGAAGATCGTGCCGGCAGATGCGGCGGTGCTCGGACGTCGCGAGTTGATTGAGAGTCGGCGACTGGGAACCGCGCAGGAAGAACTGCGCTTGGCAATCGCTGAACTCCGAGCCAAGGAAGAGGATGTGCAGGGATCCGACGCACTCGTGGAGATGCACGATGCCATCGACGCCGCGTTGACCGAAGCGAAAGCGAGCCTGAGCGGAGGGCGGCCCGCCGAGGCGATGCCCAGTGAAGACGACGCCGTGGCGTCGCTGAGCGCGATCGTCGTTGCACTCGATGAGAACGATGCACCGAAGAAGGACGAGGATAAATTCGGCGAGCAGGAGGCGGATCAGGGTGGCGATAGCGGTGGAAGCGGAGGTCAGTCGGGTGGCGCAGTGCCGCCGGCCGCCGAGATCAAGTTGCTGAGAGCGATGCAGGATTCATTGGCCAAACGGACACGGTTGTTCGCGGAGCGTGCGTCGGAATTGGATGTCACTACGCGCTCGCAGCGCCTTGCCGAAATCGCCGTGCGCCAACAGCGGATCGTGGAACTCGGCTCGAAGATCGCCGAGAAGATCTCGCCGAAGGAGTCAGGACCGACGATTACCCCGCCTGTTCCCCCGTCCGTTCCCCCATCCGTTCCTCCAAGCGCACCACGCCCAAGCTTGTCTGTGGGAAATTCATTGGATTCGCGCCGAGGTGTTCAATGACACACCGATACTCTCGTTGCATGGTGCACCAAATGTTTCCACTGACCACCATCATTGTTTCGATCGGATTGCTCGGCTCCAACAATGCCGCCTGGTCGGTGGCTTTGGGTGATCCGCCGGCGACTGCGCCAGTGACCGCGCCATCTACCCCGCCGCCGATAGAGCCACCGACCGGTGCGACTCCCCCTGCTAAGCAATCGCCGGGATCTGAACCAAGGTCACTCGATGATCTGCTCGGCGTTCCTGAAGCAACTGCCGGAAGCACGAGCGCAGAGGATTCCGCTCGTCGCGCGCAGGAGAAGCGACTCGCACAATCACTCGATGAGGCAACGATGCAGGACCTTGTCCAGCGCGCCATCGAGGGAATGAAGAACGCCTCCGATCGGTTGACTGACGCGAAGGATCCGGGGCTCGGTACCCAACGCATTCAAGAGGATGTCGTGCGGACGCTTGACCGCCTTCTTGATGAGGCGCAGAAGCAGCAGAAGAAGAAGTCATCGAGTTCGAAGAAGCAGCAGTCATCAAAGAAGGATCAGAAGAAAGATCCAGGTGAGAAGAACGGTCAAGAACAGAAGCAAGGCCAGCCGAAGCCAGGGAGCGCCAAGGCAGGGTCGAGCCAGCCATCGGATGGCGATAAGAACCAGTCTCGCGACGATGTCGTCGTCGATGGACAGGAGCTCACGGAATCTCGCATTGAGTGGGGACAGCTCCCCGAGCGCGTGCGTGAACTCGTGCTGCAAGGCCGCCGCGACCGTGTCTCCACGATCTATGAGCGACTCACCCGCGAGTACTACCGCAGGCTCGCTGAGGAAGCATCACGATGAGTTCTGCGATGACCGCGTTTATGTTGGCATCGCTCGCAATGCAGTCGTCGCTGTTTGAAGGTCGGTGGACCGCGGATGCGAGTCCACAGGCCGCGACCGCTTCCCCACAGGAAGTCGCTGCGCCCACAGCTCCACCCAAAGTTGAATCCAAAGCAGCCGACACCAGCGCGCCGAAGGCCCAGACCAACCCTGTCGACCCATCGACCACCGAGCGTAAGAAGGCAGATGCAGGTGCGGAGAACGCACCAGTGGATTCTGAGATCACGCCAAGACTCGAAGATGCGGTTCGCCGAGGCTTTGAGTATCTGCGCCGGCAACAGAAGCCAGATGGCTCGTTCGGCGAAGGTCGGTACGGCGAACACATCGGAGTGTCGAGCCTCTGCGCGATATCTTTCATGGCCGACGGGAATGTCCCTGGACGCGGCGATTTCGGCGACTGCGTCCAGAAGACCCTCGACTTCGTTCTCGCCCACGCGAGTGAAACGGGCTTGCTCGTTTCCGACGAGACTCACGGTCCGATGTACGGTCACGGTTTCGCCACGCTCTTCCTCGGCGAGATTTACGGCATGAACAACGACGATGACCGCGTTCGCGACGCGCTCGTTCGTGCTGTTCAGTTGATCGTCGCTAGCCAGAACGATGAAGGCGGCTGGCGCTACAACCCTGTTCCCGCTGATGCGGATGTCTCGATGACCATCTGTCAGATCATGGGACTTCGCAGTGCTCGCAACGCGGGCGTGAAGGTGCCCAAATCCACCATCGACGAGGCGGTGCGTTATGTGCGCGAGTGCCAGAATCCCGACGGTGGGTTTCGCTACATGCGCGACCAGGGAGGCTCGCAGTGGCCGCGCACAGCGGCGGGCATCGCGAGTCTTTATTACGCGGGTGTTTATGAAGATGAGTCCATCGCCCGCGGTCTTGATTACCTGAAGAAGAACGCGTTTCCGCGCGCGGGAAACGGCGCACCTGCGGGAGCGAACTTCATGCAACCCCACTATTTCTACGGTCACTACTACGCCGTTCAGGCCATGTATCTCGCTGGTGGCGAGCATTGGCGCGCGTGGTGGCCGGCGATTCGCGAAGAGCTCCTTGCTCGCCAGAACACGGATGGGTCGTGGGCTGATGGGCAGAACGGAAACGCATACGCGACCGCAATGGCGATGATCGTTCTGCAAATGCCTAAGCGATACCTCCCAATCTTCCAGCGCTAGTGTTTCCCGAACATGTCGAATCAAACAACGCAACGCTTGATGCGCAAAAACAGGCTCCGACGAAATCCCTCGCGTTGTTGCGCCGAGGCGGTTCTCGCTTCGCTGCTGCTGTTGGTTCCCGTGGCTTGGTCGCAGTCCGCTCATGCTGAGAGTGACGCGTTGGTTCGGGTTCTTTCCACCGATGGCCGATGGATTGCCGGCAAGCTTCACTCCATTGACGCGGACCGTTGGTCGGTCATCGAAGCCAACAGTGCAACCGAGCGCGTTCTTCCTTGCAGCGATGTCATTGCCTTCATCACACAGCGCACCATCGCGGTTGGTGGAGTGGACGCCGACAGCAACCTCACCGCCCCAGCTCCGATCTCTTTCGGACTTCTCGAAACTAATGATGGCCAGCGCCTGCCTGGGAATTTTCGTGCAGCGCTCGACAGGAACTATTGGGATCACCGTTGGATCGGCGCGATTCCGCTGTCCATGGAACAGGTCGCGTCGATTCGGTTCCGTGGGTCGCTGACGCCAACTCGACGTGAGGATGGCGACACGGTTCTCTTTCTCAACGGCGATACCACCACAGGCTTTGTCGAGTCGCTCGGCTCCGACATCGCTTTCGAGCCAATTGCGTCGAACGAATCGCCAGCGGGGCAAGCTGGTTCCGAACGGCGCAAGCTTTCCAATGATCGAATTGCAGCCATCGCGTTTGCCCGGACTCCCGACGGATCCGACGCGCAAGCAAAGCAGACCAGCGAACGAAAGTCGGGCGCACGGATCTGGGCGGTTGACGGGTCGGTCGTCGATGGTGACGAACTCCAGTTTGACATCGTCAAAGGATGGGGATTCCGTCTGTCCGATCCGCTGCTTCTTGGCGTTCGTCCAACGATGACGACCGACAACAGCGCCGCCAATCCAGTCGCAGGTCTCCTTTATCCATCGCGATTGCTTCCGCTGGCGGTTCTCGGAAAGCCATCGATCAAGGTGCCGACCGGTAGTTTTCATTACGCCATCGCCAACGCCAGCCATATCGGTTCGAGCGCGCGCGCGTTGCTCGGGCTCGCCTTGATCGAATTCGCGGGACCGTTGACCGCTCGTTACGAACTTCCTCCTTCTGTAGCCAAGAGTGGTAGCGCGATCGTGTTCTCTTGCGAGATCGCCTTGTCCGAGCCTGCGCCGATGGACGCGCGCGTAGAGGTCGACTTCACGTTTGGTTCGACCCACAGTGAGCGATTCGTTCTTGACGCTAATCATCGTCGTATCCCGATTTCGATCAGGGAGTCGGCTGCGAACGCCACGACACTCGAGATGCGGATCACCGATGGCGGAAATGGCATCGCCGGTGACAGGATTGAGCTTGATCGCGCCTGTTTCATCATTGTCGCGCAGTGACGAAACGCCCATCGGCCGCCAACCACCCATTGCCTCGCTGTCCCAAGCAGTCGTATGAAGCCTTCCATCTTCGCCAAGTGTGATCCGAACCGTTCCATCGCGGCAAGTGACGAACCTGAAGGTTGTTGGTGAAAGGTGGGGCGCGAAACGATCGGCATCGAAGCGCCGTCGGGCCGTCGATTGCAAGATGATCGATGGCGCCGCAGTTTCGATGTAGTCCACGACAGCCTCCCGCCAACTGCCGTGGTGTGGAAGCTCGAGCACATCACACGAGATGTTGAGCCGGTTGTTGCGGGCGCTCGCCGAGATCCGTGCAGCAGGTTCCGTTTCGATGTCGCCACAAAAGAGTGCGCGCGCGCCCGAGTCATGGGTAGCGCGCACCACCAACGACAGGTCGTTGTCATGGGAAGACCTAAAGTTCGCATCGGGCCAGACGAAGGTCCATGTCATCTTTCCAATGCGCACTGAGTCTCCTGCGGATACCTCGCGCACCCGCACACCCATTCCTTTCACACCGTCTATGAACGCATCGACCGCTGGCATGCGGCGAGCCGCGTCAACAAACGATGGGTGCACAATCAACTCACCTACCCGCGCGTACCGTGCCACATCAAGTAGCGCGCTGAAGTGGTCAAGATTTGGATGCGAGACGATTATCGCGTCGATCCTGTTGGAGCTCTCACGGCCGATCATTGGAAGCAACGCACGCGCGGCGACGCTCCCCGTTGAGCTCGATCCGCCATCGAAGAGCACCGTTGATCCACCACTTCGCACCACATACGCCGAACCATCGCCGACGGCGAGCATCGTGATTTCAAACCGTGGCCTTTGCGCATGGTGTTGCCCGCTCAGCAGGCTGACAGTGATGACCCCGATCGCACCCCACGCTGCAACGCGCCAGACACGTGCGTTGCTGAGGAATGCTGCGAAGAGCAACACCATCATCGCCACGCCGGTCCACGAAGCGATCGATCCAACTTGCACCGTGCCTCCGCCTGCCGTGATCGATCGCTCGACCAACTCAACTTGCAGCCAGGCGGAGATCCAGAGAATTGGTCCGACCGGAATCGTGAGCGGAGGCCAGATCGCACCGATGATTGCCTTTGGATATGCGATCGCGAGCGTGACCGTCGAGAGTGGCGTGCAGAGAAATGTGAGCAGAGTTCCGAATGGTTGCAGCGAACCAAACTGCACAAGAACAACCGGAACGCTCGCGAAGAATGCCGCGAGTCCCGCAGCGATCGCGCGTGATGCGTACTCTCCGCTGAGCGCGATCCACGCAGGATGATCTTGACGCCTGTCGTCGGCAGGCATCCAAGCAAGCCATCGCGTGCGGATGGCGGGCGCGAGCTTTCTCAACGCGATCACGCAGAGAAAGCTCAATTGAAACCCTGGACCGAGCGCGGCGGATGGATCATGAAGCAGCATGGCGATCGCCGCGAAGGCAAGGATTGCGTCGCCGTTCCAATCGCGTTTCAATACGCATCCGCTCGCGCCGAGGACCGCCATCAACGCCGAACGCATCGCGCTCGCCGCCGGCGCCATCACCCAAAGCGCGATCAGTGCGGCCATCGCAACCGGTGCCGCGCGCCAACGTTCGTCGCGGATGAACAACCCCGCCATCCATGCGACCACCCATCCAAGCACCGCGAGGTTGAATCCTGATATCGCCAAGATGTGAGATAGCCCGACAGCGCGAAAGCTATTCTCGATCGATCGATATCCGTCCTCGACATCGCCTAAGACAAGCGCGACCAGCATCGAGCGGATTCCACTCTCTCCTCCAGCACCGGGAACCCCGGCCAACAACGCCTCTCGCATTCTTCCGCGCAACGATTCCCGTGCACGTGCGAACCAATCGCCAATCGGTGTTCTCGACCGCCATTGCGCAACCATGGTCGCCAGATTTTCAGACTCAACCACCAAAGAACCTATGAGCCCGCGTCGGGCCGCGACTTCCGTGAAGTCGATTGTCGACGGCACAACACTGCGCGCGATCGGCATGAACTTTCCCACGATGGACAGCCGATCTCCGACTTTCCAAGGAGGAGGTTGCTCAAGAACGCTGATCGAGAGGAACGCCCCTGTTGGCATGTTGATGCGCGCGCCATCATCGCCAATGAACTCGATGTCGCGCATCAGACACTGATGCTTCGGTGGCTTACGGAAGTACTTTGCGAGGATGTCGGAGCCGAATCCGATCGAAGTAAACCCACTCGCAACAGTCGCCTCAACGGTCACGAGCTGGCCTTCGGTCATCGCAGTCGCTGTGTACGCCGCGCCGCCAACCGCGCCGCCAATCCCTCCACCAACCCCTCCACCAACTCCTCCATCCGTCATCACAATCGGCACCATCGCCTGTTCGATGACCTGATCAAACCGCATCCCCGCACCAAGTGTGCCGGCACAGAGCGCGATCAACAGCAGTAGCAGCGCGAACTTCGACCAATGGACCTCTGCTGCGTCGTCGACGCTCACACTCCCAACCTTTCCACTCCACACTTTCTTTTCCGCCGCCTTCTTGTTTCCAAGTTCATCCTTCTTCACGCGTCCGAATGCCATCCATACACCTAATCCAACCAGCACCATTCCTGCCGCCATCGCCACAATGAGCAACGCCAACGCTAATGGACGCGCCGCTTCAGCGAGCGCGACTCTTGCGAATCCGCTTGTCTGCGCCAACGCGCATCCGATCCACAAACCTCCCGCGAAAACGCATGTCGCGAGTGGCACCATCGGCTGCGGATCGCACGCACGCGCGCGTTCACGCAGACTCGGACCGGGCATGGCATCGCCGTCCGCACTGGATTCATTTTCCCGTTGGTCGTTCATGTGTAGTCCTGCCGCCCCCGTATCAAACTTGGGACCCGCCTCAATCTCTCACTTCATCCATTTACACAGCGCACAACCTACTCGCGAAAAACGAAGCACCGCGAAGGTACGACACTCTCCCCAAATTATTCTGTCCACCAACGTGCGCGTCGATCCGCAGTCCCTATCCCTGCGAACACTCGCGCAGCGCATCAAGCGTTGCGCGCGCGCTACCGCGGTCGATCGACTCCGCCGACATCGTGATTCCCGCTTCAAGCGTCGGTGCAATGTCTGCGACCAACAGCGCCGCCGCGGCGTTTAGCAGCACCATCGTTCGCCGCGGCCCACGATCCTCACCATCGATCACCGCGGCCAACATACGCACCGCGGCGTCGAGCGAGTCCGGCGCCAATGACATCGGGTCCGCCATCTCCAGCCCAAGCTTGCGCGGATCGATCGACCATTCACGCACAATGCCATCGCGCACTTCAACGACCGTCGTCGGCGCGCCGATGGAAATCTCATCAAGACCGTCGTCGGAATGCAGCACCAGCGCGTGCACTGAACCGAGTCGCGCCAACGCATCAGCGATCGGCCGCACGAATTTCGGGGCGTAGACACCCATGACTTGTCGTCGCGCGCCAGCAGGGTTGGTCAGCGGCCCGAGCAGGTTGAAGATCGTCGGAAATCCGAGCGCCGCACGCACCGGCATCACATGCTTCGCCGCTGGATGATGGTGGATCGCGAAGCAAAAGCAGATCCCTGTCTCGTCCAAACAACGCGCCTGTACCGCTGGTGAAGCATCGACATTGACGCCCAACCGCGCCATCGCTTCTGCAGAGCCACGCCCCGTGCGCGAGCGATTGCCGTGTTTGGCGACCTTTGCGCCCGCCCCCGCCGCAACAATCGCCGCCGCCGTCGAAACATTGAACGATTTCGGCGCGCCGCCTGTACCCGCGGTGTCGACGATTGCCTGCGGATCGGTGGCGCAGCGAACTTGTTCGACCTTCGCGCGCATCACCATCGCCGCACCTACCAGCTCATCGACCGTCGGAACGCGCGTCGCCAGCAACGCCAACAGTGCCCCGATTTCCCCATGATGCGCCGCACCCGACGCGATCTTCTCGAACGCCGACCGCGCCTCCGATTGCTCGAGCTGACCGCCATTCAGTAGTTTCAGCAGAAACGGCGTGAGGTCGTCGGCTCGGCTCGACTTGGCGAACTCCGATGGTCCTTGGATCGTCATATCCGCAGAGTAGCGCACCAGCGGCACGCGATCCCGTAGCATTCGCGCATGGTCGCGCTGCTCGCCGAGTCGATGCTCCACTCCCTCGATCCGTTTGTGTTCGAGTTCTCTCCTGGCCTAGGTCCGCGCTGGTATGGCACGGCCTATCTATCAGGCTTCCTGCTCGGCTGGGTCATCATGCGTTGGCTCGCGATCTCTGGTCGCATTCCGATGAACCCGCGTCAGGTCGGCGATTTGCTCACCAGCGCCGTCGTCGGCGTCATCGTCGGCGGTCGCCTCGGTCACTGCATTTTATACGAGCCACATCTCATCTCCCATTTCACTAGCAACTTCCCTTACTGGGGCGTGCTGGAGATTCACAAGGGCGGGATGTCGAGCCATGGCGGAGTCGTTGGTGTGGCGATTGCAGTGATCGTGTTTGCGCGCCGCGAAAAACTGTCGATCCTCGCCGTCGGAGATGCGGTGGTCTTTGTCGTTCCGTGGGGACTCATGTTCGGCCGACTCGCCAACTGGGTGAATGGCGAACTTTGGGGCCGCGCGCTTCCCGCCGACATGCAGGCCAACGCGCCGTGGTGGAGCGTGAAGTATCCGCACCAGCTCGAGAGTTTCGTCGCGATCCCCGCGCAACTCGAGCCGCTGCGCGCCATCGCGCCCGCGACCGAGCGCATGCCCGACGGGCGGTTCATCGAGTGGATGATCGCCACCAATTACGATCATGCCAGCGCCGCGCACGACCTGGTGACCCAAACCATCGCGCCCGTGCTCACTGCGTACTATCCAAGCCAATTTTTTCAGGCCATCGCCGAAGGCCCGTGCCCGCTTCTTGTGATGTCGCTCGCATGGTTGGCGCCGCGCCGCGCGGGAACGATGTGCGCGATCTTCTTCGCAAGTTACGGCGTGCTTCGCTACGCAACCGAGCAATTCCGCGAGCCTGATGAAGGTGTGGCGATGCTCGGCGGTTTGACGCTGCCGATGGTGTTGTCGATATCGATGGTCGCCGTGGGCGCAGCGTTCTTCGCGTTGTCGCGCAAAGCGCAGCCGATCGGCGGTTTGGTTTGGAAGCCTCGATGATGTGCGCGCCGGACCGCTCCGCCTTTCCTCAATAGGATCAGGAGCTAAAGTGCGGTTATGACAATCGCTCAGGAGGTCACCTGTCCAGCTTGCGGCTACAGCCGTATGGGTATCGCGTCCGAAGCGCTCTGCCCTGAGTGTGGAGCGGATGGACTCGCGGGTTGCGTGGTCCTGATCGGCGTCCGGCGCACCTCAGAATCAGCGCTCCTTCCAATCTTCGCCTTCGCGGTGTTCGCACTACTTTTCCTCGGTGCGCAGTTCCTATTTCCCCGTCGTGCGATGGGCGGCGGCGTTGTTGCAACGCAGGTTGATGCGTTTCATGTCTTCCTCTTTGTCTCGATATTGATTTCATCACTGATCATCGGATACCGAATTTTTGGGCGAGCCAACCACAAGCGCAGCGCTGAGCATGGACCGAAGTCGGTCGTGTGGATAATTCATCCGAGCGGCATAGAGATCCGCGAGCGCACCTCGCGTGTATTCATTGCACGCGAAGAGATCTCACGCATCGCCTGCGCCGATTCGCTGATTGGCGCGGTCTCACAATTGCAGTTGATCCGTCGTCGCTCCTCGCTCGGCGGAGTTGTCGGCACCACGCCTGTCCTCTACCTCCGAGGTTCGAAGGACGATCGCTGGAGTCGCTGGCGCGAGGCGCGCGAGATGCTCGGGCTTCCTCTCTAAAATTCGCGCGTAAGAATGTTGTGAAATCAGGAAGCTGATCGAGACGCGGTTAGCCTCGCGTGACGCCGCAGGACAAGTGGGCGTCAAAACATTGGTGTTAAAAAAAGGGGGAACAAGAATGATCGTCTTTACCAAGAGGGATAAGGAGTGTGCGAACACGCTCTATCAGGACATGGCCGACGCCGTGGCCGCAGCGGTCGCGCGTCGAGAGGCAACGATTGCGACGGTGTTCGTGGCCGCGTACCAACACCGTTTCGGAATCGACTTTACTGCACACGCAACCCGCGACCTCGCCGAACTGCGGTTGGCAGCTGTTGCAACTCGGGAATGTGCGCGCGACCCCGAACTGCGCGATCGTGTGGTCAAGCGCTTCGGCGCGTGGCCAGCGCAGCAAATGAAAGCCGACGAGCTCGATGAGCTCGTCGGCGATTGGTCAGCACTCATGGAACACGAAGCGCTTTGGATTGTGGAGTGCGATGTCGAGACCAACGAAAGTCGTAGCGAGCAAATGCGTGCATGCACCGTGCCATTTCCAGAGTCTTACTGCCCGGCTACCACCCGAACTTCGACCGAAGATTCCGCCATGAACTCTGCCACGAACTCTGCCACGAACTCTGCCATGAACTCCGCCATCTATTCCGCCACCGATTCCACCTGCTCTACGACAGGCGCAAGCGCTTCCACCTACACCAATCCTGAGGATCAACCAGCGATCGGCTACGCATCATCTGATTGAAGCGTTCAAAACGGAACCGACGGGTGCTCCGTACGCTTTCGAGCACGGTTCTCACGAATCATGGTTGAGATGGACGCCTGTGCGGCCACCGTCCCCCAAAGCGTTTCGTTCGCGATGCGTTCGACCTCTTCTACCGTTGCCGACAGAATCTTTCGGCCTCCAAGATGCTCACGCAGCGATGCAGCGTATTGCCCGTCAGGAATCCGATTTGGCAGGTCTTCTTCAATGATCGACTTCATCAGGTCGTCGTCGATCTTTGAAACACATTCGATTCCCGCTCGCGCCAATACAGCGCGCGCGAGTTGTTCCGTGCCATCGATGAGCGTCGAAAGCACACGCTCGACGCGCTGGAAGCAACTCGTGTCAAGCATGAGTGCGTGTTGGCGCAACACGCGGACCATTGCACAGCGAAGCGCCTTCGGATCGTTGCGCAGGTGGATCAACTGCTGGATGTTGGTCCGTACCAAGTACGAAAGTCGGTTCGGCATCAGCGCGGTTGCGATGATGGTTCCACCCGGCATGATGCTGGTGGCGGCATTTGTTGATGGAGTTTTTGCGTCATCGTGGATGCGAGCTGATTCGGCGATCTCTTTGTCGATCGCGCTTTCCCAAGGCGCTCGCATCGACTGCTGAGTCCCCGCGCGTTCTTCGCGTTCGATGGCCTTACCCGCCATGTAGTTCGCAACCAGCTGAGCGCACTGCCCGTCAAGCAGTTCAATGTGGCGGATGAACACCACGCCTCGACGGTTTGCCCTTACAAGCGCACGCTTGAGCTTTGTTGCGCAGACGCCTCCTTGCGCATCGAACTCTTCGACACGCGATGGCGCGTAGTCTCGAATCAGCGCGCGGGCGAGCGTCGAGGTTCCCGACCCATGGCGTCCGTGGATCAACATGTGGTCGAGTCGGCGGTTCTCGCGCATGGCCGCCAGCAGATAGCCCTCGAGGGTTTGGGTGATGCGGGTGTAGGTAGTGAAATGCCGCAGCGTCGGAACCGCGAAATCAATGTTGGTGGAGTCAGCAAGCTTCGCGGCCTCTCGCTTTTTCATCTTGCGAGGGACCTTCGTCGACTCCCGGTCCTTCTTCCCATCTTCTGGCTTGTTGGTGGTGACTTCTGGTGCCTTGACGGCATCGTCCCGCTCCGACTTTTCCGTTCGCGCATCTTCGTTCGTTGGATCGTCTGGCATGGCTCCATCTCCTCTACGGCCCGACTCGCCGTGTTCGTTTGTTGTGCATTGCTCAAGCACTGACCACTCCGCTCCAGATCAGGCACAGACGCAACATTCAACGCTTCACATGTAGCTCTCACATGCTCTCTCACATGCTCTCTCACACGCACTCTCACATGTACCTCATGCACTGTTCGCACGAAGCACCGCGGCGCGACCACTGATTGGCCGAACCATGAGCATTTCCGTCCCGACATGATCTGATGTTGCGCGCTATACCTGTCCGTGACCAAAACGCCGCGATTCCATTCGCAGCGGCGCAGAGTCTAGGCACCGTATTCTTGAATGCAAGGGAGACCGCTCAAATCCCGCATGGTCGACAACTTGTCCCCGATGGCGGTTCGCCATGAGAAGACAGACGGGAAGACACACGGGAAGACAGACGCCGGAAACAAGGCACCAAAAAAGACACCGCTCGTCTGGAACCACGGGGCCGTGTGGCTTCAGACGAGCGGCGCGATACAAATGCCTTGAAAGACAAATGCGCTTCGCCGTCGGCGGGCGATCGGTTGCAAAGCCGTCGCTGACTTTTTGCAGATATCCGGCAGGGGCGCGCTTGTTGGCTTAGCCCTTTGCCTTCACGCCCTCAAGGTTCACCATCACCTTGACATTATCGCCGATCATTCCCTTTTCGACGCCATAGTTCATGCCGAAGTCACTGCGCTTGACGGTGAAGATGGCCTCGACGCCGCCGCGTTCGCCCATTCCCATATCAGCCATGCCGGTGACCTCAATCATGGCGGTGATCGGCTTGGTAACGCCGTGCATGGTGAGATCGCCCGCCACCTCGACCAAACCATCCAAACCCTTCTTGGCGGAGGTTGATTTGAAGGTCAGCTTTGGGAACTCGATGGAGTTAAAAAAGTCCGCACTCTTCAGATGGCCATCAAGCTTCGGCTCGCTGGTATCGATGCTCTCAACAGAGATGTCGACCGCGAACGCCATTTTCGTCACATCATCAGCGATGGTGAAGGTGCCCGACACGTCATTGATGCGTCCCCAGAACTGACCAGCCTTCGCGTGCTGAACGCGGAACAAAGCGCAGGAATGGGTGTCGTCGATCTGGAAGGTATTGACCGCAGTTGCTGAACCAACCGGCGCCGCCGTTGGCTGGTTGGCGGGCTTGGTCTGCTGGTTCGCAGCAATACCGAGCGTTGCGAGCGAGAGAATGGCGCCGACAGTGAGGACCTTACCGAGCATAAATTCATGCCTTCGTGATTGAGGGATCGGCAATCATGGTTGCCATCGAGTCAGTGAACAGGATCGCGACACGCATCGCGATTTCGCCCCTCAGCAGTTGGACTGCCGATAGAGGATTGGTGATAGTAGGGTCGACCTTCCTAACGGGTTGCGGTTGGATGCTCCTCATCTTTGGGGCGGTGTTTCTTGCCACGCTCTGGAGGCAACGGCGTCATCCTCCCCGCTGTCGCCGTTGCGCCCATCAACTGGTCCCCGACCACGACAATCAACACGACCCCGTCGGGGAAACTTGCCCCGAGTGTGGCCTGCAATTGCGCTCTCGCCGGGATGTTCGAACCAGTGCCAATTCACCTCTAAAACAGTCAATCGGACTCTTAATATGCTTTCTTGGAGCATCGCTCTGCATTGGAAGTGCCTATGGGAACTCAATAATCAAGCTAGTGCTGCCTCGGTATAAGGTTGAATCTACCTATGTATTCGCAAGTTCAACGGTGACGATCTTCTCGCCACGATGGTCAGACGACGATTTTGAGGGCCTGGTTGAGGTGTCGATTGGGGGACGAACCGTCTATCGGTCGCGCATGCTGCACCCGAGTGCTGGGGAGTTTTTTCTAACGCCTCCCACCGCTTCACTCTGGATCCGCTCCGACACTGGCGGTTCTGGTGGCTACTCGACGACCTATCTCTTCAACCCGGATGCCGACGGCGCCTTCCTCCCAATCGCGGTTCTTGAGAATGGCAGCTTCCAAGCGGGCGTTTGGGTCCAACCCGATGTCACCTATCGCTACTGGCTGACTGCGGGGGTCGCTAGTCCAGTTCCGGTGCTTCGCGCGCATGCTTGCCAAACCGGCCTTCGCTTTCTTGATCCCACCGCCGCTGACGCTCCTTCGACGGAGCAACTTTCCGCACTGAAGTCCAGCATCGCCAACACCGCGGTGGAGGATGGATTTTCGCGAGACCTCATTTTGGCCCCGACGCTCCGTGGTTTCCTTGATCTGGTCTACGCCGGTCGCGCGACCGACGGCTGGCTCTTCTTCCGAGAGTGCTACGACCTCGGTCTCGAGCGCCTCCACAAGAGTGGTCGGGCTGGCGATCTGCCCCGCTCACGCACGGCGTTTGAGTCGATGTTGCTTGCGCACATGGGAACGTCTCCGTACTTCGGCGAGCTGATTCGTCGCAACCGTGGTTCGATCGCGCCACCGCCCGAGCGGTAGCATGGGTGAATGCACGCTCCGTTCGCGCCGTTCGCTCTTGTCGCAGCCACCTACTTTGCGCCGAGCGCGTTGGCGGTGCCCCCGACCGAACACGGATCAGGCGTCGCGCCCAAGCCGCCTGCTCCCATTGCCGTGGACGCCGGTTGCAAGATCAAGCCTGTCGACGGTCTGGAGAAGTCGACCGTCGCCGCATATCCGTTGATCGACGATCCGGTCGCCTTCTGCATCGACGAGCAAGGCGTCTTTTACTTTGCCGAAAGTGATCGTCAGGAGCGTGGCATCGAGGACAATCGATCGAGTGCGTTTTGGCTGCTCGACGACATCGCGAGCGAGTCGGTCGAGGACAGGCTGAAGATGTACGAGAAGTGGGCCTCGAAGCGCGAGGGCGGCATGGCGTACTACTCAAAGTACGACGATCGCATTGCACGCTTGGCCGACAAGGATGGCGACGGAAATCCCGAATCGCGCACGCTCTACGCCGGTCCCTTCAACGAGCCGCTCGATGGATCGGGCGCGGGCATACTCGCGCTCGACGGCGAGATCTTCTACACCAACATCCCGAACCTCTGGCGTCTGCACGATAAGGATGGCGACGGTATCGCCGAGTTCAAGATGAAGGACTCGACTGGTTACGGCGTACGCGTTGCGCTGCGCGGTCACGACATGCACGGCCTTGTCGTCGGCTACGACGGCAAGATCTACTGGTCGATCGGCGACCGTGGCTACCACGTCACCACTTCCGACGGCGCACTTCTGCACGACCCGCGCTCAGGCGCCGTCTTTCGCATGAATCCCGATGGAAGCGAACTCGAGCTCTTCTACACCGGCCTTCGCAATCCGCAGGAACTCGCGTTCGACAACTACGGAAATCTCTTTACCGGCGACAACAACTCAGACGGTGGCGACAAAGCACGCTTCGTTTATTGCATGGAGGGCGGCGAGACTGGTTGGTCGATGGACTACCAAACGCTTGAGGGCGCAAATCAGCGCGGGCCGTGGAATCAGGAAGGCATTTGGCATTTGCGTCCGGACCTCGCGCCGCACAAGGCCACCGAGTTCTCGCCGCTGCAGCCCGCTTGGACGCTTCCTCCGCTCGACCATGTTGCGAGTGGGCCATCCGGCCTCGTCTTCTATCCCGGCCTCGGACTTCCTGATCGCTACAAGGATCACTTCTTTCTCTGCGACTTTCTGGGCGGCGACAGCTATTCGCGCGTGCTTGCGCTCGGACTCGAACCAGTGGGCGCTGGCTTCAAGGTCGTCGACGAGCACCCATTCGTCGACAATGTTTTGCCGACCGATGTCGACTTCGGCTACGACGGCAAGATGTACATCAGCGACTGGGGCGGCGGCTGGGAGTCGGGCATGAAGGGCGAGCTCTACGCGGTGTGGGACGCGGCGCGCATCAAAGATCCGCGCATCGGCGAGGTCACGCGTCTTTTCAAAGAGGGCTTTGCCCAGCGCGATTCTGACGAGCTTGCGGCGCTGCTTTCGCACGCCGATCGCCGTGTGCGCATGCGCGCGCAGTTCGCCCTTGCGGCGCGGGGATCTGCCACCACCGAACTTCTCGGCGACATCGCGCAATCCGCAACTGAGCGCACCGCGCGCATTCACGCCATTTGGGCGCTCGGGCAGCAGGCGAGCGCGAAGTTGCGCGATTCGAATCCATCCGATCGCCAGCGGATTGAGGGCGACTTTGATCCCGCGTGGTTCGCGCTGCCGATTCTCGACGATCGCGACGACGAGATGCGCGCACAGGCCGCGCGCATGCTCGGCGAGGCACGCTGCGGTCTTGCTGCAGAAAAATTGGGCGAGCTCTGCGCCGATGAATCTGCGCGCGTCCGCGCTTTCGCCGCTCTCGCCCTCGGCAAGCTTGGCGCGCGCGAGCAGCAGCCCTCGATCATTTCGATGCTCGCAGTCAACGCCGATAGCGATCCGTTTCTCCGCCACGCTGGCGTGCAGGCGCTCGCTTGGATCGGTGACCGCGCGAAGATCGGCGAGCTTGGTGGCGAGCCAGTCGCGTCGTTGCGCATGGCCGCGGTGCTGACGATGCGCAAACTTCGCGATCCGCGCATCGCAACATTCCTCAATGATCCCGAGCGCAAGATTCGCCTCGAAGCCGCGCGCGCCATCAACGACATTCCTATGAACGCGTTGCGACCGCAGCTCGCCGCATCACTCGCCCGCTTTGTTTCGTCAGGCGAAACCGTCGTCGCACCGGACGCCGCGCCGCTGGGTCACAAGTTCACGCGCGAAGTTTGGAACCTCGGTCGCACTGGAACACTTGCGGACTTCAACGACGCCGCGATTATGGCGAAGCCTCCGAGCGAAACCTTCGAGCTCACCATCGGCGAAGGCAAGCGCAACATCGGCAACAGCTACATCTCGCGCATGCGCGGCGTGGTCGAGGCGCCAGAGACGGGCGACTATCTGTTCTCGATCGGCAGCGATGACGACTCCGTGCTCAGCGTTGGAACATCAGAAGATCCCGCGACACTGATCGAGGTCGCCAAGGTCGAAGGCTACTCCGAACCCGGCATATTTGATTCGCAGCCAGGCCAAACATCGAAGCCCATTCATCTTGAGAAGGGCCAGAAGTACGCGATCCTCGCGCTGCATGCGGAGGGCGGCGGTGGTGATCACCTCGGCATCGCGTGGAAACTTCCGAGCGGCGTCAGTGAGCAGCCTATTGGCATGAAGCCGGTTGATCGAAGCGAGTTTCCCCACATGCGCCGCGCGATTGAGGCTTGTCTAGCCGAGGGCAACACCGCCACCGCGACTCTTCTCTGTGATTTCACGCTCTCTCCCGCGAATCCGACGCCCATGCGCCTTGAGGCACTCGATGCACTCGCGGCCTGGACCAAGCCAACCGTGCGCAATCGGGTCAACGGTGCATATCGCGTCATTGACGTAAGTACGCGCGACGCCGATTCCTTCAAGAGCGTTCTTTCGCGCAAGCTCGCGCCATTGGCGGAGAGTGCCGATCCGGTCGTTCGCAATGCGGTAAGCGAGGCCGCGGCCAAGATCGGAATCTCGCTCGATCCCGCCGCCTCGCTGCGCGCGGTGAATGACGCCAAATTGCCCGCCGCCGAGCGGGTTTCGAGCCTGCGCGCGCTCGCGAGCGATAAGGGCGATCGCATTGAGCAGGCACTTCGCGCCGCACTCGAATCCAACTCGCCTGAACTCCGCGCCGAAGCGCGCACGATGCTTGTTCGCCGCAATGACGCCCGCGCCCTGCCCTCACTGGCCGATGCGTCCATGCACGGCGATATCTTCGAACGACAGCGCGCAGTGCATGATCTCGCCACGATGGGCGATGAAGCCGAGGCCGCGCTCGCTCTGCTTGCAGCCGAACTCGAGCGCGGCACGCTCGATCCCGCACTCAGCCTCGATGTCTTTGACGCGGGCAAGGATCGTCGAGCTGGTTCAGTTCGAACTTCGATCGACAATTGGCGAGCGCCACTGGCCAGCGATGCACTCGCGCGCTACGACGCACTCGCAGTCGCCGGTGGCGACCCAACGCGCGGGCGCGACATCGTTCTCTATCACCAGAGCGCCGTCTGCGTGAAATGTCATGCCGTCACTGGCACAGGCGGAAATGCTGCGCCGGCGCTCGACGGCGTCGCGACTCGTGGCGACACGCGCTACCTACTTCACTCACTCATCAATCCAAATGAGAAGATCGCTGTAGGTTTCGCCAACGCGGGCACGAGCGCAATGCCGTCGATGCAGACAATCCTCACTGACGCGGAGATCCGCGATGTGGTCGCCTATTTGTCGACGCTGAAGTGAGCTGGTGTTTACGCGCGCGATCTTCGGCGCAGTGATCCGGCAACAGCCATGACCGCCAATACTCCTGGAGTCGGCACCGCCATCGGAGCCGCAGCACTGTTGAACACCCAGCCATCCCACGATCCGTTGGAGATCGCACGGTCGCCGAAGCCCACGAACGATTCGGTCCACGCTGTATCGCCCAGCTCCTTGGTCCAGTAGTGCCAGTAGTCGAGGTAGTCGGGCGGGTTGCCGAACCCAGTGTCGACATCCGCCCCGATTGAAACGCTGAGCAGCGCATCGCCGAAGCTGAACGACGTCACTTGGTAGGAGAAGAACCCAGGCTGCGCCGCCGCAGCAATCGCCAGCAAGTCATCGCCGAAGAGCGCGCCGTCGTAGCGGATCTCATAGAGATACGAGTGGGTGTTGGTGAACTGAAACAGCAGTTGGCTGGAGCTCGCCCCACTGCCAACGGTGTACGAACCAACCAGTTCGGCTGATGCGGTTGCGGAACATCCTGCAAGAACAATGAAACCAATGATGCACTTCATGTGCACGACTCCTTCATGCGGCATAAGCGGCCGCAACTGCCGCGTCTCCTGCGCGGCAAAACAAACGGACTGCCCCGGGAGCCTTCTGTGCGATGGTTGTGCGTGATGCGCGGTAGAAACACGCGCACAGCGGCACTTCACCAAAGCCCCAGGAGCGGAGGCAGGAAGTCATTGCGCGCGGAACTCGACCCGACTGTCCCACCACGGATTAACCCGAGGTGGTTCACGGTGACGCCTTCGTGACGGATTCACACCGCCTTCGGAACCGCGCGCATGTCCAGAACATCTAGACGCGCGGAATGTAGCAATTAGTTGGCGCGCAGAAATGCGGCAATCTCGTCGGCGAACGCCGTGGCATCTGCGGCGCGTGCGTCGTGTTCGATCGTTTGAAGCGGAAGCCGCGCTGCGACATTTCCTGCGCGAAGTTCAAGTGCAAGCCCAATGAATCGCAGCGATGGATCGCCCGGCGCGCCCGCAGCCATTCGTGTTGCAAGCGCTTGTGCAGACTGCATTTCATCAGGACTCAGCGGACTGCTGATCGCGAGCCGCAGATAGCGCACCGCAGTCGTGACGAACGCGGTTTCACTCGAAAATTCTCCGCCGTTGCTCAACGCGCGCAAAAACTCCCGACGGGCGCCCTGCTCATCGCCATTGGCATTGAGCAGCGCGCCCAGATTTGCGATCGCGTCTGCGTCCCTGGGGCTCAAGACAACTACGCGCTGCTGATGCAGCAGCGCATCAGCAAAGTCCTTGCGCTGAACCGCTAGTCCGACCAACGATCGCCGTGCATCGCGCTCAATGCTGAGGGCGTGTTCATCATTGGTCGCGGCCATATAGCCCGCGCGCGCCTCGTCCAATCGACCCATCTGCTCAAGAAGCCGGCCGCGCATCCACTGAAACTCGACGAAGTTGGGAGCGGTAGCGATGGCCGTATCGATCGCAGTGAGTGCGTCGTCGAACTTTCCCAAGAGGCGTAGCGCCTCGCTTTGATTCGACGCATGCGTGAGTTCATCAGGCTTGAGCATGTAGGCGATGGTCGCGTGTTCAAGCGCCTCTGTCGCCAGCGCCTCAACCCGCTTCACATCCCCTGCCGCTCCCGCATCACTCGTCTGTTCGAGAAGTTCGGACGCGAGATTGTTGTGCGCGAGCCAAGCGCTGGGGTTGCGCGCGATGGTGTCACGCCACAACTCCTCGACGCCTGCGTATTTGTCGCTTGCGATCCACGACAACGGCACACACGCCGCAACGGCGATACCGAGTAGGCATGGCACGATGCGGGGGTTTCCATTGAAGCTCCGCACGATCGACCAGAGTAGGAGCACCGAACCAGTCGCAAGCGCAGGCATCGCCGCGTAGGCGAAGTGATCAGCGACATAGGAGAATCGGAAAGGCCACACATCAAAGAAGCCGAGCGCGGGAAAGAGCGCTGCGCACAGCCAAAGCAAGATGAGTGCGGGCGCGCGTGATCGGCGCCAATCACGCACCGCCGTAGCCGCGAGCACGAACATCAGCGCAAAGGCAATCCACTCAGTCATCGATGACGCGTTGATCGCAAAGCGCGGATACACGAATATCTGTTCGCTTGGAAACACGAAGTGCGTGATGTAGAAAACGATGTTGCGCGACGCGAGCAGCACGCGCTCGATAAGCGTGAGGTCGAACTCTGCGCCCGTTGCTCCGACATGCGCCTTCTCGATGAACGCGGTGAAGAGTCCAAGCGCGCCACCGATCACGAAGTAAGGAAGCACGATCATCGCAAAGCGCGGCGTGATGCTTCGCCGTTGCTGCAACGCAATACACACCAGCACCGGCGCCACGAATACCGCAGTCGTCTTCGAGAGCAATGCGCACACGAAGAGCATGAACGCGGCGATATGAAGTCCTCGCGCGCGCGGACGGGTGGCGCGCATCGCATGGACAAAGCAGAGAATCGAGGCCAGCGCGAAGAAGAGCGACTGCGTGTTCTTGCGTTCGGTAGCCCAGGCAACAGTTTCGACACTCATCGGATGAACCGCGAAAAGCGCAGCGATCCAGAAGGCATGAACAACGCCAAGCTGCACAAGCACGCGCCAAAGCAGCAGCACAGATGCGGCGTGCAGCAGAATGTTGTCGAGGTGATAGAGCGTCGGCTCGAGTCCTACGAGCGCGTGTTCGATCCAAAATCCAGTGAAGACCAACGGGTAGTATTGAGGCGTCGCCCCAGGCATCCAGATGGTTGATATTCCATCAGACGATTGAATAAGTTGGTTGGCGGTGATGTAGTCGTTGTCATCCCAAATCCACCCAGCAGAGAGCGCAAGCACATGCGCTGTGAAGGTGAGGGCAACGAGCAGGAGCGCGATGAGAAGTCTGTGTTTGACCACCGAACGATGGTAACAGACATAATAGTCTTATAACCATGTTCCACGGGGAACATTGGTGTGTGGGCTTGATCGGGCAGATTTTCTAGGGCGCGTTGTTGACATTAACTGTGTGGCAAGGGATAAACATGGACTGTTCCACGGGGAACATCTACAACTGGAGTGATCAATGGTGAATCAGGATCCATCGCAAAAAGGCCCAGTTCGCAAGCTTGGGCGTGGTTTGAATGCCCTTCTTGGGTCGCCTGTACAAATTCAGGTTCCCGGGGCCCCTGCCGCTCGGTCGTTTGTCCCGCAGTTGCGCGCGCCGATGGCGCCGGTTTCTATGGAGCCTCCCGCTTTTGAGCCCGCCGATCACGAGCAGGCTGCTGATGGCTCAACCATGGCGCTGCGCGATATTGCCGTTGACCAGATCGTTCCCAATCGTCGTCAGCCGCGCACGGATTTCGATGAGGCCTCGCTTTCGACTTTGGCGGCGTCCATTCAGAGCGCTGGACTCATGCAGCCAATCATGGTGCGGCCCCGCCTCAATGGATATGAGCTGGTGGCGGGTGAGCGCCGTTGGCGGGCTGCCAAACTGATAGGCCTGAAGACGATTCCAGCGTTGGTCAAGGTGGTCGATGATCAGCTGGCCGCGGAGTTGGCGCTCGTCGAAAACATCCAGCGCGAGGACCTCAACCCGATGGATCGCGCACATGCGCTTCGCCGGCTTGCTCAGGAGTTCTCGCTTACTCACCAGGAAGTCGCGGACAAGGTTGGATTGGATCGTGCTTCGATCACCAACTTGTTGCGGCTCAGCGACCTTGATGGCGGCACAGCTGACCTAGTTCGCTCGGGAAGGCTCAGCCAAGGTCATGCGAAAGCCTTGTTGGGCGTCACGGACATTGGCGCTCGCGCCATGTTTGCGGCGAAGGCGATAGCGGAGGAGTGGTCGGTTCGTGAACTCGAGAGGCGGGTTCAGGTCGCGCTGAAGGGTGGTCGCCCGATCAGCGAAGCCAGCCCAAAAACGTCTTCTACTGATCCCTCGGCGCGTGACGCCAATGTCACAGACCTGGAGCGGCAGCTCGCGGAACATCTCGGAACCCGCGTATCACTGCAACTTGGGCGCAAGAAGGGGTCGGGAAGACTCACTATAGAGTTCTACAACCTTGACCAGTTCGACGGGCTCATGCTCAAGATGGGATTCGGAAGCCGTTGAATGGCATAAATGGGTCAATTTGACCCATAATATACCGCCTATCACCAAGATGTTTTGTCGACCTAGTACCGCCCATAGGGCAGGAGAGGTCTGCGCCGCCACGTTTATCGGCGCTTGGTCTTTCTTCGGCGTTTTTCTCAGCCCTGCTTGAGTAACCCCACCATTTTGACGATCGCTTCGCACGCCGCCTCGCAAACCCGCGTGGCGCCGAAACGGAGCGCATCGATGAGTTCACCAATCGACTTCGAGCAGGCAGTGATGGCAAGACACGTTGCGAACGCGCAACACATGTTTCAGAGGGTGTTGGTGTGTTGGGCCGGGGACGTGTTGGAACTGCGTCGACGCGATTTGCTCGTTCCGAGGTGGGCATCAACCCCGTCATCGTCCGACTGCCAAGCAGACCAGGGCAACGAGCCGATGAGGGATGTGGCCTGAAGCAGGGGTTGGCACGCTGGTTGCGTGCACCGCCGACCTCCTCGGAGAACGCGCATGTCTGGCATCACATCTGGCGTAGGACTCGTCAGTGGCATCAATTCAGCCCAGATCATCGAGCAGCTGCTCGGTCTTGAGGCCCGTGGCAAGATTCCGATTCAGCGTCGGTTGGCCGCGATCCAAGGGTCCAAGACGGCTCTGCTCGATGTGAACGCACGCCTTCTGAACCTCAAGAACTCCGCGGCCGGGCTGCGGGTCGGCAAGACGTTTCAGACGATGAACGCAGTTTCGGCGGATGAGACGGTCCTGACGGCGAAGGCGTCGTCGGCCACGCCGCCGGGAAGCTACAGCTTTACCGTTGGCCGCATGGTGTCGACGAGCCAGCTTTTGTCGCGAGGTTTTGCCACCAAGAACGCGACTCCGCTTGGCTTGGACTCAATGACCGTTGAGTGGGGCGATGCCTCGTTGAATCGCGACGCGTCGCTTGCGGAGCTTCGTGGTGGCGCGGGTATCTCGCGCGGATCGATCAAGTTCACCGACGGACTGGCGCGCACGGCAACGGTCGATCTTTCGACGGCGGTCACGCTTTCCGAGGTGGTGGAACGCATCAACGCGGCCGAAGGCGTTGGAATCACCGCGTCGGTCGTGAACGAGCGCTTGTCTATTCGTGATGACAGCGGGGGAGCGGCGGCGCTCAAGATCGAAGATGTCGGCGCTGGTTCGATCGCGACTGACTTTGGAATCGACGGAACCTACGCGGGCGGCTCGGTGACGGGCGTGCAACTCAATCAGATCGGCGTGAACACTGGCCTGGCATCGCTCAATGACGGGGCTGGTGTGCTCATTCGCGACAATGTCGCGGACTTCCGCCTGGTTGTGGATGGAACGAACTACGACATTTCGCTCGGACGCAAGGACGAACCGATTACGGCCGCGACCAAGTTGAGCGATCTCAACAACGGTACTGGCATCCGCATCAATTCCACTGATGCCGACGACTTCACCATCGTGACATCGTCGGGCGTGAGTGTTGGCGTGAACCTCGGCGCCGTCATTGTTGATGGCCAAGTGCAGGATCCCGCGGTCACGACGGTCGGCGAGTTGATTGCTCGCGTCAATTCTGAACTCGATGGATCGGTCGCCGCGGGACAAGTTGTGCTGAGTCTTGGCGCAAGCGGGACCAACTTCGTTTTGACCGATTCCCTCGGTGGCGCGGGAGTTCCCAAGGTGCTCGCCGCTGGACCAAACAGCGAACGCGCGGCGAAGGACCTCGGCATTTTCACTGGGCCTACTGGCGCGACATCCAACATCATCACGGGTTCGACGATTCGAAACAAGGTTGCGACGCCGCGCGCCGCGACGGTGCAGAATCTCTTTGATCGCATCCACGAACAGACCAATGGTCTGGTGACGGCATCGGTCAACGCGTCGGGTACGGGGATCGCGCTGTCTGTTGCGGCGACATCGTCGATCGATGTGGTGGCAGGTACAACCGATGGTTCAAGCTTCGGCGCGGCTGTCGGGCAGCGCACCGCGCGCGACCTCGGTCTCTATCGCGCGGTGGGAACGGGCTCTGCCGAAGGATGGCGTGTGGCTGCGGGCATCGAGACGGTGCGGAACGACAATCTGCACGGTGGATCCGGACTCGCATCGCCGACCGCGATCTCGCTGACCGACCGATCGGGTGCGACCTTCTCCTTCACCGACTTCACAAGTCACGACACACTTGATTCACTCGTGCGCGCGGTGAACGCCGGCGCCGTTGCTGCTGGCGTTGATATCGAGATTTCGGTCGGCGATAGCGGGCGTTCACTCGTGGCACGCGACAGCAGCGGTGGAACTGGAGCGCTCACCATCACCGGCAACGGCGCAACCGCGCTTGGGCTTGAAGGCACGGTGAGTGGCACTGCGATTCGCGGCGACGATCTCGATCGACGCCATCTCGCACTCGGCACCACACTCGCATCGCTTGGATTTGGCAAGGGCGTGGGCACGGGAACATTCCGCATCACCGACTCGACTGGAGACAGTGCGGTTGTTGATGTGGGCAGCGACGCAGTGACCGTTTACGATGTGATCAGCGAGATCAACTCGCGCGGACTCTTCGTTGAGGCGCGACTCAATGACACTGGCGATGGCATCGATTTGATCGATACCAACACGGGCTCGGCGATCAACCCGATGTCGGTGATCGATGTTTCTGGATCGGTTGCGCGAGGCATTGGAATTCTCGGCACTGCGGCGCGTGCTGGCGACGATATCGAGGGTTCGCTCGAGAAGACGATTGATCTCAACGTCACCGATACGCTCAATGATGTCGTGGCGAAGATCAACAACGCGAAGTTCAGCGTGAACGCGTCTATCGTGAATGCGGGCGCGGGCACGACGCCGTTTCGATTGAGTCTTGCATCGAGCGTCGGTGGAACGCTTGGCCAGCTTCTGGTTGATACCGGCGATGTCGACCTTGGTCTTGTTCGCGCCGTCGAGGGCCGTGATGCTTCGCTGTTTCTCGGTACGGGAAATCCGGCGACCAGCTTTCTGTTCACCAGCTCGACGAATTCATTCAAGGACATCGTGTCTGGACTCGAGGTCGAGGCGAAGAAGTCGGGCGGTACGACGGTGGTGGAAGTTTCGCGTGACTTCGAGCGCATCAAGACCGATGTGACGAAGCTTGTCACCACAGTGAACGATGCGTTGGCGCGGATCAGCGAATACGATAAGTACGATCCAGAGTCGGAGAAGCGCGGACCGCTGCTGGGAAACTCGACGGTGGCACGGTTGCGCCAGCAACTGGTCCAGACCGCGCAGGGTCCGGCGAAGGGTGTCGAGGGGCGCTACCGCTATCTCTCGCAAGTTGGCATCCGCTTCGGCAAAGACGGCCAACTGGTGTTCGACGAAGAGAAGTTCAAGACCGCCTACGACACAGATCCTGCGGCAGTCGAGGAATTGTTCACAGGCTTCGAGGTTGCGGCGACCTCGTCGAGCTCGACTGTCGGCGGCGTGACGATTGTGAACTCGAGCCCAGTCACGACTTATTCGAAGCTCGGATTTGGCGACCTCTTCGACCAGGTTCTGAAGAAACTCACCAACTCTGTCGACGGCGTGACCACGATTGCCAATCGCAATTTCCAGGAGCAGCTCGACGGACTGCAGGACCGCATCTCCCGCTTCGACACTCGTCTCGAGTCGCGGCGCGTGCGTTAC
Source organism: Planctomycetota bacterium (assembly GCA_003671075.1). Taxonomy (GTDB): domain Bacteria; phylum Planctomycetota; class Phycisphaerae; order Phycisphaerales; family SM1A02; genus QWPT01. Next base: position 2,270 of record QWPT01000001.1, on the reverse strand, counting down.
GAGGCGCAGTTTTCGGCGATGGAAACCGCACTCGCCAAACTTCAGTCGCAACAATCGTCGCTTGGTTCGCTCTCCGCCAACTTCCGTTAGCCGGGAGCAGAAGTCGGAACTCCGTTCATCCGATACACATCACGATGTCCTCGCAACAAACCCACGGATCCCAGGCGTATCTCAAGACCAAGGTGCTCACGGCGACTCCTGCGGAGTTGCGTCTGATGCTTCTTGATGGCGCCATTCGCTTTGGCGAGCAGGTTCGCCGCGGCTATGCCGAACGCAATTTCGAACTTGCCTTCGAAGGGACCACCAAGGCGCAGGCCATCATCATGGAGCTCATGAACGCGCTGCGGCCCGAACAGGCGCCCGAGCTTTGCGTGAGACTGTCGGCCCTCTACACCTTTATCTACAAGAGCCTCGTTGAGGCGAATATGAGCAGGGACCCTGAGCTTGTCGACGAGGTGCTGAAACTACTGCGCTTCGAACGGGAGACTTGGCAGCTCTGCCTCGATGAACTGGCGCGCGAGAACATCAGCGCGGCCGGTATGCGCGTGCTGCCCCGCGTCGGTCCGACCGGCGGGGGCGACCAACCGCGCGGAACGATGTCGATTCAGGGCTGACGGCAACGAGCAACAACGCGCGCCGCGAATCAGAGTAGATTGCGGGCGTCCGATGGCCTGTGGATTTTCGACGATGGGTTCGTGATCCGGGCGAGCGGTTGTGACAGTTGCCGAGGAGCTCCGTTGGCCGAGATCATGAATAGCGTCGCCGCCGACTTGCTTTCCCGCATCGAGGATTGCCGCGCAAAGGTCGGCATCATCGGGCTCGGCTATGTTGGCCTTCCGCTCGCACACGCACTGCATCAAGGTGGCCTGCCGATCATCGGCTTCGACATCGACCAGTCCAAGATCGACGCGATCGGTGCGGGACGAAACTATCTCGTACACCTCGGCAACGAATTGGTGACGACGCTGCGCGACAGCAAGCGCTTCGAGGGCACCACTGATTTCAGCAGGTTGGGCGAGGCGGATGTCATCATCATCTGCGTGCCGACTCCGCTCGGGAAGCATTGGGAGCCGGACATCTCGTACATCCTGCAGACCGCGAAGGCGATCGGGACAACGCTGCGGGCGGGGCAACTCGTGATCCTCGAGTCAACGACCTATCCGCGCACGACGCGCGACGACATGATGCCGGCGATATTCGCGGCAGCCAGCGAGCGCGGGAAGTCGCTCGTGCTCGGACGCGATGTGTTCGGCGCTTTTAGTCCCGAGCGCGAGGATCCGGGACGCAAGTCTCATTCGACGAGCACGATCCCGAAGTTGGTCGGCGGCCTCGACGCGGTTTCGACTGATCTCGCCGCCGCCGTGTATCGCAAGGGCGTGACCACGGTCGTTCCCGTTTCGAGCGCGGAAGTCGCCGAAAGCGCAAAGCTGCTCGAGAACATCTTTCGCTCCGTGAACATCGCGCTGGTCAATGAGATGAAGATCGTGCTTGACGCGATGGGCATCGATGTTTGGGAAGTTGTGCGCGCGGCGAGCACCAAGCCATTCGGCTTCATGCCGTTTTTCCCAGGGCCAGGTCTTGGCGGCCACTGCATTCCGATCGATCCCTTTTACCTCACTTGGAAAGCGCGCGAATACGGGCTGTCCACGCGATTCATCGAGCTTGCTGGCGAGATCAACACATCGATGCCGCACTATGTTGTGGACCGCATGGTGCGTGCGCTGAATGATCAAGCCAAGCCGATGAAGGGCTCGCGGATTTTGGTGGTTGGACTTGCTTACAAGGCCGACATCGATGATGTGCGCGAGAGCCCGTCGTTCGAACTCATCGAGCTGTGCCTTCAGAAGGGCGCGCATGTTGACTACTTCGATCCACTGGTGCCCGCGACTTGGGCGGGACGCAAGCATGATCTTCAGATGACATCGGTTGCGCTGAGCGCGGCGACGATTGCGACTTACGACTGCGTGCTCATCAGCACTGCGCATTCGACCGTCGACTATGCGCTGCTTGCCAAGCACGCGAAGCTGGTGATCGATACTCGCGATGCGATGCGTGCGTTTGATGTGGACATGGGGGCGCGGCTTGTCCGCGCCTGACGCCAGCGCACCAGCCGACGAGCCCGTGCCTGGGAAGGCGGGTTTTGCGTCGGCGGCGGCTTCAGGGTCGGCATGGACGACGCTGCAGACGGTTGCGAACAAGTTCGTCACCGTGTTTGCGATGTTGGTGTTGGCGAGACTGTTGACGCCGGCGGAGTTTGGGCTGGCGAGTCT